>JAAUZI010000022.1 GCA_014804645.1 Lachnospiraceae bacterium
AGTTCTAATCTTACACCTGAAGAATGCCAAAGAGCGGCATTCTTCCTTGCAATGTACCAAAGGGTGTTTTGCCAAGAAGTTCTAATCTTACACCTGAAGAATGCCAAAGAGCGGCATTCTTCCTTGCAATGTACCAAAGGGTGTTTCGCAAAGAAGTTCTAATCTTACACCTGAAGAATGCCAAAGAGCGGCATTCTTCCTTTCAGGTTCCAGGGGGTGTTTCACAAGGTTGAGAAGAAGGGAGTTGAGACTGTGAAGATTTTTGCGTATTGTCTGCGGGAATTTGATGAAAAACCTATGTTTGACCGACTGGCGGGAGAGTTTGACGCCCAGTATGGCTATAGCACGGAGTACCCATGTCCGGACAATGTGTCTCTGGCGGCGGGATATGACGCTGTCAGCTGTACACCTTGTAATATGGGGGCGGATATGCTGCAACGGTTTTATGACGTGGGTGTGCGGTATGTGGCCACTCGGTCCATCGGTTTCGACCATATTGATCTGGATAAGGCAAGGCAGCTGGGTATGGGAGTGTGCCGGGTCAGCTATGAGCCGGAGACGGTGGCTGACTATGCGATCATGCTTATGCTTATGTGCTGCCGCAACATGCCACATATTATGAACCGCTCCCTGGTGCAGGATTATAGTCTGCAGGGGAAGATGGGAAGGGATATCAGCGACTGCACTGTGGGAGTGGTGGGCGCCGGTCAGATCGGCAGCACCGTGATCCGGCATCTCAGCGGCTTTGGCTGCAAACTGCTGGCCTATGACCCCTGTGTGAGTCCTATGGCGGAGAGTCCGGCGGAATATGTATCTCTAAAGGAGCTTTATGCCCGCAGCGATATCATAACGCTGCATACCCCGGCCACAGCTGAGAACTATCATATGATTGACTCCCGTGCGCTACAACAGATGCGGGACGGTGTGATTCTGATAAACACAGCCAGGGGAGCGCTGGTGGACACAGATGCGTTAATACAAGGACTGGAGTCTGGCAAGGTAGGGCATGCAGCGCTGGACGTGCTGGAGGATGAAGCCGGACTGTACTATGCCAACCGCATGGGAGATGTGATTGCCAACCGACAGATGGCCGTTCTGCGGTCTTTTCCCAATGTGATTTTATCTCCTCACACTGCCTTTTACACGGAAAAAGTGGTGTGGAACATGGCATACAAGACCTTTCGGGGAGTGCGGGACATGATGGAACAGTCGGAGAATCCACTGATTATTTTACAGGGGAAAAGGGGATAAACGATGAAAAAAAATAAACCGATATTCAATGTCTGTCTGCGGGTGTTTCTGCCTCTTCTCGTGGTGTTGACGATCTTATTGATGTTTCTCACATATCTTGCGATATGGAGAGACTGCAATGATGTGTCTGCGGCCGACAAAGAGCTGTCAGAGAGCGATGTTCTGACCGGCGGCATGTTGCTGCAGGCAGAAGACAGCGGCGAATATTACGAAGTGTTTGATCTCAGTGACGGTTCCGAGACTATCGCCTTTTGTGTGCCTGAGGACAAATTGGGAGAGATTCCCCATATGCAGGGCAGCTACTATCCTGAGGCCTATTGGTACGGCCCGTATCAGATTATGGACCTATCTCAGGGATATGAGATACTGGAGGACGGTTTCTACTGGTCCGGAACCGGGCAGCTGTCCCGGATGACCAAGGTAAAGGTGTACGATTTCTCCGCCTATAAGGGACATACCCAGACGATGGGAAGAGGACCGGGAATCGCTCTGGCATTTTTATGGATGGCAGAACTGGCGGTAGGAGGAATCCTTATATTCCTGGATTTGATAGCCGGATTTATCATTTTTGGAATAAACCGGAGCAGAAAAAGAAATCCATAATTTTACAAAAATATTTTATGAAAAATATAGACAAAAACGAAAAATAGTACTATAATTTCATTTGATTGCTGAAGATATGGCAATCGCAAAAATGCTTTGGAAAGAGGAGAGGAGAAAAGAATTATTATGAAAATTGCAAAAAAATTGATAGGTTGTATTGCAGTGATGATGATAGCATGTATGATGCTTACGGCCTGCGGCAGCCCTGCAAGAACTACCGTAAACGATGTTGTCAAGGCGGAAGATGGCTACGCAGAGGGAGAGATCGGCACCACTTTCAGAACCGTTTTCTTTGATTACAGTGTTGACTCCGTTGCATATCCCTCTGAATATGAGGGATATATCCCCGATGAGGGTTATCAGTTTCTGGATGTTGTTATTACCATCAAGAACACTTTCGGAGAAGAACTTCCTATGTTCAACAGCGATTTCCAGATTCAGTGGCATGATCTGGGCGATGGTCCGGATGATTATGATTGGGGCCTGGAGAAGGACGATTCCAACACCATCATGCCTTCCAGCTACGAGCTTGCCAGCGGAGCCAGCTGTACCTATCATATTCTCTATGAGGTACCTGCGGAGGCCAAGGAGTTCTCTGTGTCCTATTTGGAGCTTTTCGCTGATGACACAGAGGGCGATTTGTTCTTCACATATTTTAGCAAGTAATACCAAAAAGCAGCAATATTACAGAGGAATGCAGCCTTTATGGGTTGCGTTCCTCTGTTTTTCTGTATATTTAAATGCAGGAGGAACATTTCGCTATTGTGAAACCCCTTTAATTGATGTATAATAGGTAATGCTGTTGAATGCTGTATATTTTGGAGGAAAAATTCATGTATATTGTCTGTTTGGATTTGGAAGGCGTATTGGTGCCAGAGATATGGATTGCATTTGCGGAGGCCAGCGGTATTCCCGAGCTGAAGAGAACCACCCGGGATGAGCCGGACTATGAGAAACTGATGAACTGGCGGCTAGGGATTCTGAAAGAGCATAAGCTGGGGTTAAAAGAGATTCAGGAGACTATTGCAAAGATTGATCCCTTGCCCGGAGCGAAGGATTTTTTGGACGAACTGCGCTCCATAACGCAGGTAATCATTATCAGCGACACTTTTACCCAATTTGCAAGTCCGCTGATGCAAAAGCTGGGATGGCCCACCATATTCTGCAATTCTCTGGAAGTGGCGGAGAGCGGTGAGATCACCGGTTTCAAGATGCGGATTGCCGATTCCAAGCTGTCCACTGTCAAGGCATTGCAGTCTATCGGATATGACACCATTGCCAGCGGTGACAGCTACAACGATCTGGGAATGATAAAAGCAGGCAAAGTGGGATTTCTGTTTAAAAGCACGGATAAAATCAAGGCAGATAATCCGCAGCTGCCCGCATATGAAACCTATGAGGAGTTGATGGCTGCAATCAAGCAGGCCATAATTTGATAATGAACCGTAACCCTTTCGAAAAGCACATTTTTCACAGGTGAGGATTAAAATACGAGGTGTTTGAAAATATGAACATAAATCCAATGGCATTACTGGGATTAAAGAACGATTTTGACAAGTTTAAGAATAACCATCCCAAATTTCTGCAGTTTGCGAAGGCGCTGACTAAGTCCGGTATACAGGAAGGAACAATCATGGAATGCAAAGTGATTACCCCGGACGGTCAGGAACTGCAGACAAATATTAAGATTACCGCAGATGACCTGGAACTGTTTGACAAACTGAAAAACCTGCGCCAGGAAATGTAGACAATATGTAGAAGAAAAAGCCCTTTGCAGTGGTTTGCGAAGGGCTTTTAGCCGTTAAGAGAGTGGTATTCCAACTTATCCAACTATGCGCAAAAGACAAGTTTAACGAATAGTTGACAAGGGAATTAATAAATGTTATGATAAACATGAGGTCCTGTCAACTATACGTTAAACTTATGGGACCTGGATTATATATTAATATGGTCACACGGGCACGCCAATGTATGATAATTTATGCCAGGTCATTCGAGTCCAATATGATGGTAAAGGGTCCGTCGTTCAGCAGAGAAACTTTCATGTCAGCTCCGAAAATGCCGTGCTGGACTTTACCCGAAACGGGAGACAGCTGGCGTTGGCATTCATTGATAATATATTGATAAAGATTCTCAGCCAAGTCGGGTGAGCCCGCATTGATAAAGGAAGGACGGTTTCCCTTGCGGCAGTCAGCGTATAAGGTAAATTGTGATACCAAAAGCAAACTGCCGTCCACATCCTCAAGAGACAAATTTGTTTTACCGTTTTGATCTTCAAATATTCTGAGTCCCAACAGTTTTCGGATCATTTTGTCGGCTGTGGCCTGAGTATCTGTCTGGCTTACGCCGATCAATACCAGAAAACCTTTTCCTATGGAGCCGATTGTCTGCCCGTCAACGGTCACGCTGGCCTCGGTCACTCTCTGTATGACAAATCGCATTATATTTTACTGCTCCTCTCCCGCTGTTATGCGGCATGTGCTGTGCGGAAATTGGAAAATCTTAACATTAGTCAGTATAATTCCCTGTGGCGTCGTCTTCCCCGGGTGCGCTGTCTGCCATGATGGGAGTAGAGGGCTCCGCCGTTTCGAGCACAGGTTCATCAACAAAAGCTTTCCGCTCAACCGCATTGGCATCGTTCCAACGCACGGGCACCCTTCTCTTCCACTCTTCCACATTGCTGATAAATCTCATGCCCGAAATTAGTTTCTTTTCATGATCCTCATGATTGTTAATGTCGTTCTTTTGTTCTTTCTTTTCCAGATTTCTGGTCTTTATAAGCCTGCGGCGCTCCTGATTGTCTATGATGTGAATTCCCGCTTCATCTACACATTCTATATTCTCGTAAATACCGCTCTTTATAGGCATATTCTTTTTAATCAGGGCCGAATTTACGTGGGATCTCACCGCTGCGTAGATAATCGCAAAGATAGGCACTCCCACAATCATACCCAACACATTAAACAGCCCGCCAAACAGGGTGATGGCAAATATTACCCAGAAACCGGACAGTCCCGTGGAATCTCCCAGGATCTTGGGTCCGATTATATTGCCGTCCACCTGCTGTAAAATCAATATAAAAATCACGAAATATATACAGTTCAGCGGGTGCATAGGGTCTACTACCAGAATCAGTATGGTGCTGGGAATAGCTCCCAGAAAGGGACCAAAGAAAGGAATAATGTTGGTCACTCCGATAATCACACTGATCAGTACCGCATAGGGAGTCTGCAGCAAAGTGGTTCCGATAAAGCACAGCATACCGATAATCAACGAATCCAGAATCTTGCCGCTGATAAATCCGATAAATGTATTGTGGGCAAATCGGAAGTTGTTGATAATCACATTGGCGGAATCGGCGTTGTAACAGGCATAAACCAGCTTTTTGGCCTGCACGGCAAACTTCTCCTTGCTGCCAAGAAGATAAATCGAGATAATGAAACCTATAACAAAGTTCCACAGAGTCTTAAAGAATCCGAGTACCCCCAGAGACACAGTCCTAATCAGTTCACTGGATTTACTCAGAACCGTGTCATTCAAAAAACGTTCCAGCTCCGCAGAATAGCGGTTAATCAAATTGACCGCATAGTCCTTGATTTCCGGATTGTCAGCCAGCAGCTGATTCATCCAAGTCGTGAAGTTTGTCACATAAGTGTCAAAATTTGACACGATATTCTGGATACTGGGAACGATCTGTGACACCAGCATACTCACCAGAAGGTGAATAATCATATAGAATAAAAGGGTGGTGATTAATACGCTCAGCATCCGGATTCTCTTATGGGTTTTAGGACCATCCTTAAGCTTGAGAGCCTTTCTGAGGGGATACATTATTTTCTGCTCAATGGTGTTTAAAACCGGGGTCAGCAGATAGGCCAGTATAAAACCGAATACCACCGGCATCATAATTCTCACTATGACATTGAAAGCCGATACGATATTGGAGGAATGGAACAACAGATAGTAAAACATTATGCTGCCCATAATCACCAACAGCGCAGTCAACCCCCATTTAATATATTGATTCTTCCACCTGATTTTCAAACCTACCTCTTTTCTGCATCGCAGACCAGCCGACGATACTGTCATAAATCTTCAAAATTTTTTTATTTTCCTGTGAGTGTTGCGACTATGCCTAACATCTCACCGCTTACTATTTAATAATACACTTATTCATGATATATAACAAGGGGCTTTTACTGAAAAATTACAAAAGAGATCCGAAAGAATAAATAAACAAAAAAACCATTGTTTCCGGTCACAAAAAAAGGTAAAATAATCTCATGCGAGGAGGAAACACGTTCATGAAATTACAACAGGTACTAAGTTATGTCCGTCGTGCCATAGACGATTATCATATGATTGAGGAAGGCGACAAAATAGCCGTGGGAATCTCCGGCGGCAAGGATTCCCTGACACTGCTCTATGCTTTGCACGGCCTTATGAGATTCTATCCCAAGTCCTTTTCGATCCATGCGGTGACAGTGGATCTGGGGTTTGAAAATCTAAAGCTGGACAAGATTCAGAGTTTATGTGAAAGCCTGAACGTAGAATATACCATTGTAAAAACCGACATTGCCCAGGTGGTGTTTGAAGAACGCAAGGAGGACAACCCTTGCGCCCTGTGTGCCAAAATGCGCAAGGGGGCGCTGAACAATGCCATAAAGGCGGTGGGCTGCAACAAAGTGGCCTATGCGCATCACAAGGACGATGTGGTGGAGACCATGCTGCTGTCACTGATCTATGAGGGACGCTTTCACACGTTCGCCCCTGTGACCTATTTAGACCGCACAGAGTTGACGGTAATAAGGCCATTAATGTATATGAATGAGGCGGATGTGGTGGGCTTTGTCAACAAGTATGACGTTCCGGTGGTGAAAAGCCCCTGTCCCGCGGACGGCAACACCAAGCGGGAATATGTGAAAAATCTGCTCCGTAAGCTGAACCAGGAGAATCCCGGCGTGAAGGAGCGCATGTTTACAGCCATACAAAACGGCAATCTGAAAGGATGGGGTGAATATTTTGGCAACTAACAATTCTGTCACCAGCTATCACGAGGAACAAAAAATGCAGAATATCCTGAAAATGCGGGCTGTTCTGGAGGAGCTCCCCCCCTTTTGCAAGGAATTCTTTCGTGGAATCGAACAGTATACCTCCGCTCGGACCCGGCTGGCCTATGCGTATGATCTGCGCATGTTCTTTGAGTTTCTGCACGAGAAAAACAGTGCCTGCGCCAAGCTGAATATCTCTGAGATCCCTCTGGAATATCTGGACATGCTCCACCGTCAGGATATTGAGGAATACCTGGAATACATGTCTCTTTATCAAAAGGACGGAAAAAATGTTATCAATGAGGAGCGTGGAAAAAGCCGAAAGCTGGCCTCACTGAGAAGCTTTTACAACTACTTTTTCGAGAATGAAAAAATAGAGAAAAACCCGGCGGCGCTGGTGCCCCTGCCCAAGCAGCACGAAAAGGAAATCATCCGTTTGGAGCCAAACGAGGTCGCCATTCTGCTGGATCAGGTGGAGGACGGCACCAAGCTGACAAAGAAAGAACTGGAATACCACAAAAAGACCAAGCTGCGCGACGTGGCGCTGATTACATTGCTGCTGGGAACCGGAATTCGTGTGTCCGAATGTGTGGGACTGGACATCAAGGATGTGGACTTTGAAGTATATGGAATCCGGATACTTAGAAAGGGCGGCAAGGAGGCTATTATCTATTTTGGTGAGGAGGTGGGCACTGCTCTGCTGGACTATCTGGAGCAGCGCGAACACATGATTCCTGCAGAGGGACATGAAAACGCCCTTTTTCTCTCCCTGCAGAACCGGCGCATGGCTGTTCGCTCCGTAGAAAACCTGGTAAAAAAATATGCCTCGCGCGTCACCACACTGAAAAAAATCACTCCCCACAAGCTGCGCAGCACCTATGGCACAGCTCTGTATCAGGAGACGGGCGACATCTATCTGGTGGCGGACGTGCTGGGCCACAGCGATGTCAACACTACCAGAAAGCACTACGCGGCTCAGGAGGATGAGCGCAGACGTCGGGCTGCAAACGCAGTGCGGCTGCGGGAATAATCTGAAACTCTACTGTATAAATTCTGTGGAGTAATATGGCAGAATCAGATAGTTTCCGGCATAGATATCCTCTCCGTCCAAATGGTTCATATTCATGACCTCCGTGATATATTGCTCCTGGCTGGCGTAGTGCTCACAGTCCGCATATCTGTCAGCCAGGTTCCACAGGGTATCTCCCGGCTGTATCTGAACGCTGGTATAATATTTGTAAGAAACATTCTCCAGATCCATATTGGCATGGCTTATCAGAGCATGATAGGAAAGGGCAAAAGCCATCACCAGAACAACGGCAATGCCCGTCAGTATAAACATGCGGCGAATCTCCTTCTGTCTTTTGAGTTTCCGCTGGTAATTTCTCAGATCTCTCTCTCGAATATATGTGGTCCTGCTCATATCTGTCAATCCTCCTGTAATGCGATACTCGAATTTTTGTTCGGAACATGTGTTCTTTTTCTGTATTATACCGAACATACATTCTTTTGTCAAGCAAAAATCGAACATATTTTCGCAAATTAAAAAAGCCCCCTCAATCACTCCGAGGAGGCTGTAGACGGCTTTTGCAAGGCTGCAAACAAAAATTTGCTATGTAGTTTACTATAATTCTCCGAAAAGGAACCTGTCCACACCATTGGCAATGCCTATTACCAGCTTGTCCTGATATTCTTCCGTCGCCATGAGGGCGTCTTCCACCTCATTGGTCATATAGCCCATTTCCACAATCGTTACCGGCACCTGACACCAGTTGATGCCGCTCATCGTATCTGTCTCCCAGACTTTTCGTTTGTTGCAGCCTGTCGCTGCCACCAACTCATCCAGAACACATTCGGACAGATCCCTGCAGGACTGATAGATTACTCCATTGTAAGGATTATTCTTTGTCTGGCAGATCGTCATGGCTCCATTGACGGACGAATCTTCCGAACCGTTGGCATGAATGCGGATAAAGGCGTCTGCACCGGCGTCATTGGCAACAGCTGCCCTTTCGCTGTTACTGATATCCACGTCATGAGTCTCCCTGACCATGATGACCTGATAGCCTCTGTTTTCCAGCTCGTCCCGCAGTTTCAGGGACACTGCCAGGTTCAGTTCATATTCGGCCCAGCCGCTGACGCAGCCTGCAGTTCCGCTGGACACCTTGGCTTTCATCTCCGACGCCCCGGGACCGACAGGCTCCTTCTCCTTGTTACCCTTGCCCTGATGCCCTGCGTCTATGACTACCAGAAATCCGTTAGGTTCAGCTGCTATATCCAAGCCCTCCTCTGTCCCGTCCAAGGAAAATTCTGTGGATAGTTCTGTGACTTGTTCTACCTCCTCTGTGGGGACCTCTGCACCCTGCTGCGCAACTGACTCCTGCTGGGGCTTTTCTTCCGTTTCGGAGGTTTCTGACTCCCCGTAAAGCTCGCTTTCCTGTTCTGTAGGTACTTCTGACGACTCCTCCTCATAAGAATCATGAGAAGATTCATCATTAGAGGATTCTGTTTCCTGTCTTGATGAATCTTCCTCTTCAGTGTGCGGAGTTTGGCTCACCTCTTCGATTGGACGTGACTTTATCTCGGCTGCCTCATCCGGAGCAGACTGACGCTGACCACAGCCCGCAGTCAGCAATGCCGCCGTCATCACAAAAACAGCTAAAATTTTTCCGCATCTCAGTGTTTTCTCTCCCTTATTCATCGATATCCCTGTTTCCTTTCAAATCTGCCAGAGTCTATTTTCCCAAGCTTTTCTCTTCAAGCATACCATCACAGTTCATGAAATGCAAGCCTCTCTCCTTCTGGGATTGCCTCCGAAGTAACAGACAAGATTCAATCGAACATATTTTTGGAATATATGTTTGCTTTTTTGAATCTTCTATGCTATAATTAAAAAAAGCAACAGCTAACCACAATTGAGAAATGGAGGACCATGCAGATGGGCTATGGTAAGATAACTGTCAAACAGCAGGAAATTTTGGACTATATCAAGGATGAGATTTTAAAAAAGGGATATCCGCCCACTGTCAGGGAGATCTGCGAGACGGTGCATTTAAAGTCCACTTCCTCCGTACACTCCCATCTGGAGACTCTGGAAAAGAACGGTTATATCCGCCGCGACCCCACCAAGCCCAGAGCTATTGAGATCTGTGACGACAGCTTTCAGATGGTGCGCACCGAGATGGTGAGCATTCCCGTGGTGGGACAGGTGGCGGCAGGCCAGCCGATTCTGGCTCAGGAGAATATCGAAGACTATTTTCCCGTTCCGGCGGATGTGGTGCCCAGAGGAGAATCTTTTATTTTAAAAGTCAAGGGAGATTCCATGATTAATGCCGGTATTTTCAGCGGGGACCGCATTTTTGTCAACTGCTGCAGCACTGCCTCCAACGGTGATATGGTAGTGGCGCTGGTGGAGGATTCCGCCACAGTCAAGACTTTCTACAAGGAAGACGGACATATCCGCCTGCAGCCGGAAAATGATACCATGGAACCGATTATCGTTGACGATTGCCAGATTTTGGGAAAAGTGTTTGGCGTTTTTCGTTTTTATCGCTAATTTTGCATATTCCTCATCTATAGGGACACAATAGAATATGGGATTCAGTATCCTGTCGTTGTGACTATATGGAATGGAGGAAATCATATGGGAAACAAATATTTGGACGGAACGGCCTTAACCATTGCAATCATTGGCGCCATCAACTGGGCACTGATCGGTCTGCTCCGGTTTGACCTGGTGGCCTTTATCCTTGGTGATATGTCCTGGTTATCCAGAATTGTCTACGTGCTTGTAGGACTTTGCGGATTATACCTGGTTACCTTCTATATGCATCTTGGGGACGGCCGCGGAGAAACGTCGTAATTCAGTATTTATGCCCGCAGGGCAAAAAAGCAGTGGCTATTCTTGCGAATTGTAAGAATAGCCACTGTTTTTCTGTCTTATAAGTCTTCCTTTGCTATCTGCCTGCCGTCACACCATATGCGCTCCAGATCATACAGCAGACGGTTTTCCTTGTCAAATACATGCACGATCACGTCACCGAAGTCCAGCAGAATCCAATTGGCGGAATCGTACCCCTCCACCTGCTTTTTAAAGTGGCCCGCACGGCCGAGCTTTTCCTCCACGTTATCGCTGAGCGCCTGTATCTGGCTGCGGTTGCTGCCGCCGGCAATGATAAAATAATCTGCTATGACGGAGAGCTCACTGATATCAATGATCTTGATATCCTCCGCCTTCTTATCCTCCAGTGCCTCGATCGCAAGCCTGGCAATTTTCTTGGATGTATCCATGTTATTTTCCTCCGTTTTTGTAGTAATAATAGGTCTCCTGGGTCGTCTGATCTATCACGGAACCACTGCTCTGCAGATAGTTCAGCGTGTCCTCCAAAATCATCAGCACTGCCCTGTCCAGATCGTCAAACGCCGTCCTGCGTATCTGTTCCAGCCGCGGAGCCTGTCTGCGCCCCGGCTCCATATAGTCAGCCACAAAGATAATCTTCTCCAGCAGCGACATGCCCGGACGGCCGGTAGTGTGACTGCGGATGGCGTTTAAAATGTCCTGGTTCGTCACATGATATTTTTTCCCGGCCAGATGGCTGCCCACCTTGGCGTGGAGCAGGGAAGGTTTTTGACGTTCCTCAGCGCTGATCTGTATATTCTGTTTTTCACAGATGGTCAACAGCTTGTCGTCCGAAAGACATTTTGCGCAATCGTGGAGCATACCCGCAATCAGCGCGTGATCTATCTTTTCTCCGTGGCAGGCCGCCAGATTGGCCGCTGTGTAGGCCACGCTCAGAGTGTGTTCGTAGCGCTTGTTGTCCTGAATTTTGGATATTTCTTTTCTTAGTTTGCTCAGTTCATTTGATTTCAATGCCTTGTCCTCCGCATGCCCGGCGGTAACGGTACATGTCATAAAAATCATGAATTTTCGTAGTAATGGTTACTCTCAATATATTCTCTCACAGAATCAGGCACCAGATATTGAATACTTCTGCCCTCTCTGCGACGGCTGCGAATATCTGTGGAGGATATCTCTACATTGGGAAAAGCCGTCAACACGATCTCCGCGCCGTAGGTATCCTTAAGCTCTTTTTGCTTTTTCTCCAATGTCTCCAGGGGCATGCCGCTGCGGGAGGCCGCCAGCAGAGTACACCGCCGAAAGATCTTTTCCGGATGATACCAGTTCTCTATGGAGAAAAGACAGTCCGCGCCCACGATAAAATATAGCTGAGCCCCGGGATACATAGTATGCAGGGCCTCCAGCGTCTCATAGGTGTAGGTGTCGCCGCCCCGTCTTACCTCCAGGTCCAGACAGCGAAAACATGCTCTGTCCGCAACGGCAAGTTCAGTCATGGCCAATCTCTCCGTACCCGGCAGCATTGCACTCCTGTCCTTCATATAGGAGTTGCCTGTGGGTATGAAAACCACCCCATCAAGCGTCGCCTCCTCCATGGCCCATTGTCCCAGCAGCAAATGTCCTATATGTATAGGATTAAACGTACCTCCCATAATGCCTATTTTTTTCCAGTCTTCTATGTCTGACATGCCGCAATCCCTCCCATCGCAGCGCAAAATACTCAGGGCAGTTGAATCTTGGGGTTGTCCCGGTCAGGCTTATACAGCACAATCTTTTTGCCGATTACCTGTACCACCTGAGAATGAGTACGCTCCGCTATCATCTCCGCGATCTCTCTGGGATCGTCCAGACAGTTTTTCAGCACAGCCACCTTGAGCAGTTCTCTGGTGTTGAAGGCCTCACCGATGGCCTCCGTCACCTGCGGTGTCAGACTGGATTTGCCCACCTGAAACACAGGGTCCAGACTGCTGGCAAGGCTCTTTAAATACGCTCTCTGTTTACTCGTCATTATAACCGTTCTCCTATTTTGAGTTCCGTAACTGCCCAGCCAGCACCATGCCGGCAGAGAAATTTCTGGCCGCTTAACGTCCAGAAATTCTCGCACATTTATGTGCAGCGCTGTCTGGACAGTTACTATTTATAATAGTCAAAAGACAAGCCGTACATTCTAACGGTGTCTCCCTCCTGTATTCCCAACTGTTCCAGTTCCTCCAGTATCCCGTTGTCCCGCAGGAAACTCTGGAAAAAGGTGAAGCCCTTCTCGCTCTCCAGATTGGTGTAGCCCAGCATTTTCTCAATGCGGGGACCCTCCACCACATACTCGTCCGCCTCCTGGTCATATACCACCGTGTAGGGCATGTCTCTGTCGGACACTCTCTCCTCCTCCGGAAAATATTCCTGGGCAAAAACGGTGGGTTCCTGATCCAATCCATCCAGCATTTCGCGGACATGATACAACAGTTCCTTCAGCCCCTGACCGCTGATGGCGGATATGGGGTACACCGGAATTCCCTTGGGTTCAAATTCCGCTTTCAGAGCTGCCAGGGGATCACTTTCCTCCACAGAGTATATGGCGTCAATTTTGTTGGCCGCAATGACCTGAGGGCGTTTGCCGATATCCGCATTGTAGCTCTCCAGCTCCTTGTTGATGGCATAGATATCCGCTATGGGATCGCGTCCCTCTGTTCCCGCCGCATCCACGATATGAATGATGACCTTGGTTCGTTCAATATGCCGCAGAAACTCGTGTCCCAGACCGGCGCCCTGGGAAGCTCCCTCAATCAGACCAGGGATATCCGCAATGACAAAGCCCCTGGCATTCTCCAGATCCACCACTCCCAGATTGGGACTTAAGGTGGTGAAATGATAATTGGCTATCTTGGGTTGTGCGTTGGTCACTCTGGACAAGAGGGTGGATTTGCCCACATTAGGAAAGCCCACCAGGCCCACGTCCGCAATGACTTTAAGCTCCAGAAGCAGCATCAATTCCTGGGCTGGCTGGCCGGGCTGGGCATATTTGGGAGCCTGCATGGTGCTGGTGGCATAGTGCTGGTTGCCGTTGCCTCCTCTGCCTCCCTTGAGCAGAACAACCTCTCTGGTGTCGCCGGACATATCCGCAATGACCTTGCCGGTCTCCGCCTCTTTGATCACCGTTCCCGAGGGTACCTTCAACACAATATTCTGCCCGTTTTTGCCGTGGCAGTTCCTCTTGCCGCCTGTCTCGCCATCCTCCGCTCTGTATTTGCGGACATGGCGGTAATCCGCCAGAGTGTTCATTCCCTCATCCACTCTGAAAATCACATCTCCGCCGTGGCCTCCGTCTCCGCCGTCCGGTCCGCCGTTGGGCACATATTTTTCCCTGCGAAACGACACGTGTCCGTCTCCGCCCTTTCCGCTTTTTACATATATCGTCGCTCTGTCTGCAAACATCCGGCTTTACTCCTCTTATAACTAAAAGGCTTCAAACAAAAGGATATGTTTGAAGCCTCACGTGACTATGTTCGATACTCAGCATTACTGCTCGACAGGATATACAGAAGCCTGCTTTTTGTCCCTGCCCTTTCTCTCGAATCTCAGAACGCCATCAACCAATGCAAACAATGTGTCATCTCCACCGATACCCACATTGACACCGGGATGAATCTTGGTACCACGCTGTCTGTACAGAATGTTACCAGCCTTTACGAACTGTCCGTCAGCTCTCTTCGCACCCAGTCTCTTGGCCTCGGAATCTCTGCCGTTCTTGGTAGAGCCGACACCCTTTTTATGAGCGAAGAATTGAAGGTTCATATTCAACATGACTTACACCTCCTCAAACGTTTCAAACTTTATTGTCAGATACTTTTCTCCATATGTCCTGGCAAGCTGTTGCAGACCAAACACCATGGAATCCATCAGAAAGACGGATTTTTCCTGCAGGTCACTCTCCATAACACACTGGATAAACCCCGTCTTCTCGTCGGAGGATACCTGCAATGCCTCTCCGGCCAGCTCCTCCAGTGAATTGATCGTGTTGATCACCAGTACAGATATGGATGCACACAAAATATCCGGTTTTCCAGGCTTAGCATAGTCTGCATGTCCCATACAGGTAAAACCCATATACCGCTGTGCTTTTGTCCTGCGAATTACTACTGTCGTCATAATCGTCCACTTACATTAAGCGTTAATCTTGTCAATCTTAACCTGAGTGTATGCTTGTCTATGACCGTTTTTCTTGTGGTAACCGGTTTTTCTCTTGTACTTGTATACAATAACCTTCTTACCTCTACCCTGCTCCATAACGGTAGCTGCTACGGTGGCGTTTGCCACATCCGCACCAACCTTGAGAGTAGTGTCACTTACTGCGATTACCTGGTCAAAAGTAACAGTAGCACCAGCCTCTGCATCGAGTTTCTCAACCTTGATTACATCTCCCTCAGAAACTTTGTACTGCTTTCCACCTGTTGCAATAATTGCGTACATAAGGCACCTCCTATTCATGAACTCCAGTATGAAATACTTTTGTTCTTACTCGCTAACTTTGGTGGTGTCATTCATCTATCAGAAAATGACACACTTCTACCTAGTTATGCGGCATACTGGAATATGATAGCATGAGGTGCCTTATTTGTCAAGAAAAATCAAGAAAATTTTTGTATAAATTGGCAGCTTATCTCTTCCTGGCCTCAAAATCTTCAATATACTGAACAATCAGTTTCACTGTGCCCTCCACGCCCAGCACACTGCTGTTGATACAGAGGTCATAGCTGTCCGCACGGCCCCATTTCTTGGAGGAATAGTAGTTGTAATAGCTCTGACGCTGCTTATCCTTCTTGATAATCATATCTCGGGCCTTGGTTTCCGGCAGATTGTACTTCTGCATAATCCGCTTTACCTTGGTGTCCTCGTCCCCGTAGATAAACAGGTGGATACAGTTCTCATAGTCCGCCAGAGCATAATCCGCGCAGCGGCCCACGATAACACAGCCGCCCTCGTCCGCAATCTTTTTTATGGTGTCAAACTGTGCCAAAAAAACCTTGTGGCTGATGGGCATATCCACAAAGGAGGAGGCATTATAGCCAAATGAATAAGTGTCCATCACCAGATTATACAAGAAAGAATTGGTGGGACGCTCGTCATGATTTTGAATCATTTCCTCGCAGAAACCGCTCTCCTGGGCCGCCCTGCTGAGCAGCTCCTTATCATAACACTTGATACCGAAATATTCCGCTACCTTTTCTCCGATCTCCCGTCCCGCAGAGCCAAACTGACGCCCAATGGTAATCACAGTATTCATACGCATAACCCTCTTTCCCAATAAAGTATAAATGATGTTCTCATGGCATATACAAAATCATTTATCTATATATATTATACATCAAATTTGTACTTAAAACAATAAATTATTGCAAAATATCCAACAAATGTGTGAAATATTCCGGCAGTGGTGCCTCGATCTCCAAATATTTTCCGGTGGATGGGTGGAGAAAACCGATGGTCATGGCATGAAGAGTCTGTCCCTGCAGGGAAAAAGGACATTTCCGGCCCGTGGCATATACCTCGTCCCCCAACAGCGGATGACCGATGCTGGCCATATGCACCCGAATCTGGTGAGTGCGCCCTGTCTCCAGCTCACATTCTATATAAGTGTATTCCCGAAAGCGCTGCAGCACCCGGTAGTGCGTCACGGCATGCTTGCCGTTTCCCACATTGACAGCCATTTTTTTGCGGTCCGTGGGATGACGGCCTATGGGTCTGTCCACGGTTCCCTCCTGCTCTGCAATCACTCCATGACAAATGGCCCGGTAGCGCCGGGTGACAGAATGCTCTTTCAGCTGGGCGGCAATACTGTTGTGGGCCTTGTCATTCTTGCAGACGATCAACGAACCTGTGGTGTCCATGTCAATCCTGTGGACAATGCCGGGACGCAGAACTCCATTAATACCGGAAAGCTCGCTGCCACAGTGGAACATTATGCCATTGACCAGAGTGCCGCTGTAATGCCCTGCGGCGGGATGAACTACCATTTTCTTGGGTTTGTTCACCACCAGCAGATCCCGGTCCTCATACAGAATATCCAGCGGAATGTCCTCCGGACATATCTCCGGCTCCTGGGAGTCAGGCAGCGAAAAGCGCACCTCATCGTCTGTCTGCACCGGATAACTGCTCTTGACAGGCCTGTCATTTACCAGCACATGCTCCTCTCTGATCAGTCTCTGAATATAGCTGCGGGAGAGAGAATCCATCAGCATAGCCATACATCTGTCGATTCTCTCCCCCTCATATTCTTCTGTAATCTGAAAACAAAACTCATCCATAAAGCGCCCCCTGATCCGGACAAAAACGAAATACTACATCTCACGGTACCGGTTCTGCTTGAAGTTCAAAAATTCCAGATCCTTTTCCTTCAGAACAAACAGGAACATAATAAACAGTCCGATGGTGGCGCAGACCACATAGATATCCGCCACATTAAATATGGGATAGTTAATTAGGACAAAGGATATAAAATCCACCACATAATCCAGGTGCAGTCTGTCCAGCATATTTCCCAGTCCTCCGGAGATAATGAACACCATCATCACATGGATCACCTGAAACTTGCGGGTGATCGGCATTTTCAGCAGGAAAAAGAGCAGCACCAGCATAAAAATAGCTCCCACAAACAGTATAAATACCTTTTGATTCTGCAGCATGCCAAAGGCCATTCCATGATTCTCCAGATACTGCAGTTCCAGCACTCCGTCAATCAGAGAATAGGCGGATCTGCCCTTCAAATGGCTGATGGCGAGTCCCTTGGTAAACTGGTCAAACCATACCAGAAAAATGCCCAGCAGAAAATCAATAAACAACATTAACGCTTTCTTTTTGTTCACATTCATACCCTCGCATATCAGTCTTCTGTCTCATCAAAACGGATTTCTCGAATCGCCGCCAGAATCTCCTCGTCCGACACCGTAGTGTCAATGACAGCCTTGCCGATCCGTTCCAGCAGAACAAAATTAATCGTTCCCGCATGGGCTTTTTTGTCGGATTTGGTCAGCCGCAGCACCTCCTCCGGCTCAATGTTCTCCACCGTGATAGGAAGATAAAAAGGCACAAACATATCCCGGATCTCATAGTATTCCTCCATGGAGATCATATCCCTCTTCCAGGAAATATAAGCGGCGGCCACGGCTCCCAGCGCCACACATTCCCCGTGAAACAGCTGAAAATTGCGGGCTTTCTCGATGGCATGTCCGATGGTGTGTCCATAATTTAACAGCGCCCTCTCCCCCTGCTCCGTAGGGTCCTTTTCGACCACATGCTTTTTCACCGTGCAGCTGCGCAAAATCATCTCTTCCAACACATCCATATCCTTCTCGCAGATCTCATACATCTGATCTATGAGCCAGGTGTAAAATTTTGCGTCCTTAATCAGGCCATGTTTCATAACCTCGGCAAAGCCGGAAAAATACTGACGGTCTTCCAATGTGTGCAGCGTCTGCACATTCATATATACCAGCCGGGGCATCTTAAAAGCCCCCACCATATTCTTATAACCGTCAAAATCCACCCCTGTCTTGCCGCCGATGCTGCTGTCGCACTGGGCCAGCAGTGTGGTGGGCACCTGTATATAGTCCACGCCCCGCAAATAGGTGGCAGCGGTATACCCCGTCATATCACCGATCACGCCGCCGCCCAGAGCCACCAGCAAATCCTTGCGTCCGTAGCCCTCCCGAATCAAAAAGGTATATATATCCCTGACACTGTCCAGGGTCTTGTTGTCCTCTCCGGCGGGCACAGTATAGATATCCACCTTGTTGGAAAGCTTGTCAAGCTCCGCTTTCAGGGCGTCCGCATGCTGATTTCTCACATTGGAGTCCGTGACAATACAGATTTTCTGACCCGGGATGACAAAGGGAGCAAACTCCTGGGTTACGTCCGCAAAATCCCTGGTGATATAGATATCATAACAGGGCTTATTTTGATAAAGTATAGGTAGTCTCTGTGCCATAGGGCATTTCCTCGCTTTCTTATTTAAGTTCCGCATCTGTATTCCAAAAAATTAACTGTCCAGCAGCGAACCGCTGAACAGTTATTGACGTTCCTATAAATCCGTATTCAGGGGAGAGTCAAACGAGCCTCCGAAAATGTCCTGAAAATCTCCAGATATATCCACGCTGGCCGGTGTAATAATAAAGATATAATGAGAAATCTTCTGCAGATTACCGGAGATAGCAAAACAGGAACCGGAGGTAAAATCGATAATCCTCTGAGCAATATCAACATCGAGGCCCTCCAGATTCAGCACCACAGTGCGGTTGGCCAGCAACGTCTCCGTAATCTCGCGGGCATCCTCAATGGTGGTGGGCTTGATCACGCAGACCTCCATACCATTGCCTCCCGAAAGCTTACGGGTGGCAGGCTGACGCATCTGTGTCACCTTGCCCGGCAAAGACTTTCTCGCAGGTTTCTCGTCGAGCGCATCGTCATTGTCCTTTACCACACCCATTTTCTTGGGGGCGGGGGTATCCTCTATGTCATCATCATAGTAATCGTCATCATAGTAGCCGTCCTCGTCCTCGTTCAGCTTCATATAATTCAGAAACTTGTCCATTACACCCATTATACTGTTCTCCTTTATCGAAAATGGCACTTACCTCGCCGCCCGTGGGAATCACACGGTTCTGTCACCGAAAATACCGGTGCCTACCCGCACATAGGTGGCACCTTCCTCAACAGCCACCTGATAATCTCCGGACATTCCCATGGATAACACATTCATATTAACATTATCAATGTTTTTCCGCTCAATGTCAACAGCTAATTGCTTTAAGTTGGCAAAAATCCTGCGATTTTCTTCCGAATCCTGCACATAAGGAGCTACTGTCATGAGTCCCTGGATATGAACGGAGGGCAAAAGAGCGATTTCTTGCACCAGCTGTAGGGTTTCCTCCAGGCTGCCGCCGAACTTGCTCTCCTCTCCCGCCACGTTGACCTCCACCAGAATATTGACCTGAACCTGCCTCTTCTCCGCCTCTTTCTGAATCTCCTGGGCCAACCGCAGGGAATCCACGCTATGAATCAAGTGTACCTTGCCAATCAGATATTTCACCTTGTTGCGCTGTAAGTGGCCGATCATATGCCAGCGGATATCCTTTGGCAGAGTTTCATACTTGTCCACCAGCTCCTGCACCCTGTTCTCACCGAAATCCCGCACACCGTTCTCATATGCCTCCTGTAACATGGAGACCGGCTTGGTCTTGCTGACAGCTATCAACTCCACCTCGCCGATATTGCGGCCAGCTTTTCTACAGGCATTCTCTATATTCTGCCTAGTCTGTAACAAATTCTCACGAATCATATTTACCTCTTTCCTGCATATCGCAAGCTGTGCTTGCGATACTGCGTCAATCAGTATTTGAAACGTAAGTTTCAAACTTTACCTCTTTTTAGTAGAATCAATAGATAAACTGCGCGTCATCCACAGCGGCCGCATTCAGCACAATATAGTCATATACATTCAGGCCATATCGAGTGTTGGATTTTACAATCGCGTATTCTTCATTCTGATACAGAATATTGATCTGCCTGAAATCCGCATACCCCTTGTTCATATTGTACACTCCGGTGAGGGAGGCCCTGCGGCTGACAGTGTATTTCTCCTGGCTGTCCGGCATAATGATATTAGAGCCGATCGTCAGCGCGGCACTGTCCAGATAATACTCCTGGTTCTCCTCATCATAATTGTAAATCGAGGTCTCCAGAAATTCACTGTAAATATTTCCCTCCTCATTGTACCGCTCTAAAATCACCCCGTCTGTACCGTCTGCCCCCTTGGTCATATAGGCGCTGGGCACCAGGTAGAAGTCCTTCTGGACAATGGAGGAATTGGGAATTTTCAGACCCACTTCATCATTCAGAATCAGCTCGATGTCCACATACCGATCTGTGGCAAAAGTCACCATGGAATTGTTAAAATCCAGCTGCACATAGGGATTCCCATCACTGCCTCTTATCAGTTTGGTGTTGGCCCAGGATTCGTATTGATTCTTCAGAAAGCGAATCTTGACGACCCCCTTCTCCTGCAGCATGATGCCCATATCCTCCTCTATAGGAATCACCAGGGACCAGTTTTCGTTGGTCGCCAGCTTGTACACCGCATCTCCCTGGGTAATCAGGTCTGCGCCCAAAAGCTGGTTTTTCTCATAATCCTTCTCTTTAAACATGTCGGCATTGACCATCTCAGGAGTCAGCTGCTCATAGCCGTCCGTCCAGTAGGTGACAATGCCTGTGTAGGCGCTGCGGCAGAAATCCACCATATTGATTAGATCGCTGCTGCTGTTGATATCGTTGATACTCTGCATCATATTGGCATTGGCCAGTCTCATGACCGTGCCCTTCAGACTGTATTTGAAACTGTATGTACTGTCAAAGTTTGTGGGATCAAAACTATGGGCAAAGCCGCTCAACTCACCCCGCAGCTCCGCAAGCTCCCGATCGCTGAGCGTATTGTCCCCCATATCTGTACTCTGCAGATAATCGTTCAGGCGTCCGGTCTCGTCCACCGTGTAGACCAGGTCACCACAGGCCACACGCTCTCCCTCCCGGGCATAGTAGTTGATATAGCCCGCCTTGTCCGCAGTGATAATACTCTCCTGCCGGATCGCAATGCCGCGATAAGTATAATTCATGGCAAGAGAACCCTCTTTGACCTCGTAGGGGGATATGCGCTCTACCTGCGCGGACGCCAAAATACAGTATACCACGTAGATCAAGATGGCCACAAAGATAATCATGCCAATATTCAGATTCAGGGGTTTTCGATATTTCCTGATATTGTTATGAGGCTGCTGTCTCTGTGCCACCTGTCATCCTCCCATTAGAGTTCCGCATATCTCCAAGTGGCACACAGGCCGGTGCTCAATATCCGGCCGCTTGAACGTCCGCATATTGAGCAGTGCGCCTCTCGGAGATATGCTGTTAAGAGGTTCTGCATAGAACCTCCAGGATCAATAGATCCTCTGTTCCGCATACACTTAGAAAAAAGCCTCAGTTGCATGTCCGAGGCTTTTGTCTGTACATTTTCTGATTCCCACTTACAGAGAAATGAGAATATTATTCTTAACTGATTCAGGCAGTTCCCCCTCATCCTTGGAGACACTTAGGATAAAGTCTACACCGGTAGCCTTGCTGACTTTCTCCAGCTTGGCCACGGTCTCTGTGATATCCGTCCCCTCCAAGCAGGAGATCTTCAGAAAGCTGTCAAAATACATCTGCTGCAGATCATGATCCTGCGAGATGATACCGCTGACAAATCCGATGAATTCACTGGCATTCTCAATCATGAACTGAGAAACATCAATCAATCTAACCTTATTGTTAAGCTCATACATGTGCTTGGTGCTCTTATCCAGGTATACGATATTACCCGTGATACTCTTCACTTCATTATTTACCTTATCCAACAAATGTTTTGTCTTTCCCTTGCCCTTATTTCCTACAATCAGTTGAACCATTGGTAACCCTCCTAAAGTAAATTTTTAGAACTACTATCATTATAGTTTATATCAGAACAAAAAACAACCTTTAATTCTGTATTTCGTCCAATAAATCTATCATTTTTTCATAGACCAGATCTCTGGTTTCCGCTTTCAGTATGACAGAGATATAGGGAGAACCACTCGCATCCCTGGAAAGCAGCATCAGACAGCTCCTGGCCGCATTGGTGGTGCCGGTCTTACCACCGATCACCGTGATATTGTCCGGAGCCTTATAATTTCCTCTCAGGAACAGATTGGAGGTCTGAATGCTGATAGTCTTCACCGCTCCGGCGGAATTGCTGTAAGTGGCCTCATAACTGCTCATCTGAATGATCTCATTAAACTTCTCATACTTCAATGCCTCATTGAAAATCAGGTACAGATCGTATGCCGTAGTGTAATGATCTTCCTGAGTCAGCCCGTGGGGATTCATAAAATGGGTGTTGGTGGCCCCCAGTTCCAGAGCCTCCTGATTCATAAGCTCTATGAAATGATCCACGCTGCCGCCCACATTCTCCGCAATCATCATGGCTACATCATTTGCACTCTGCAAAAGCAACACATACAACGCCTGATTCAGCGTCATGGTGTCGCCGGGCTTTATGCCGCACAGGGTGGCGCCGCTCTCGGTGATATTCACCGTGTTGGTAGCTGTCATCACTTGGTCGATACTGCCATACTTCAGAGCGACAAGCGCCGTCATCACCTTGGTGAGACTGGCCGGGTGCAGCTTTTCGTGGGCATTTTTGGCATACAGCACCTGACAGTTATTCAGGTCAAAAAGTACCGCCGCCTCCGCCTGGGTCATGTCCACTGTCTCATCATTTGTCACATTCTCCGTCACCACACAGAGATCTTCCGCAAAAGTGTGCGCCGCCTTGCTGTTCTGGCGGCTGATCACGTTGAAACCGCTGACTGCCGCATCCGGGTTGTAGGGCATGTCATAGGCCTTCTGTCCGCAGCCTGCGCAGCTCAGACTCATCACTGTGGCCAGAAGAAAACATATTATTTTTATCCTGTGTTTATTTGTACATTTCACGCCACTCAAGGTCTCCTCTGTCTAAGGACTTAATCAACAACTCCGCTGTAGCCAGATTGGTCGCCAGGGGAATGTTGTGCATGTCGCACAGTTTCACCACATTGTTGACATCCGGCTCGTGGGACTTGGGGGTCAACGGATCCCGCAGAAAGATAACCAGATCCATCTGATTATGCTCGATCTGCGCGCCAATCTGCTGCTCACCTCCCAGATGACCAGCCAGAAATTTGTGAATATTCAGATTGGTCACCTCTTCAATCAGCCGCCCGGTAGTTCCGGTGGCGTACAGTTCGTTTTTGTTCAGTATTCCCCGATATGCAATGCAGAAATTTTGCATAAGTTTTTTCTTTGCATCATGTGCAATGAGCGCAATATTCATATTCAAGCACCTCTTCCATACGTTATAGCTTTTCCACCGTCTGCTGTACACCTATCTTCTTGCCTGCAGACGCACGTTTAACACAAACCCCATGCCTATAAAAAGACTTATCAGAGAAGTAAGACCATAACTGACAAAAGGCAGTGTCAAACCGGTGGTTGGCATTATGAATGTTGCCACCCCAATATTGATAAATGCCTGAATGCCTACCAGTCCCCCCATACTGGCGGCGATAATCGTCCCTGCCGGGTCCCTGGCCCGGCGGGCCACATGAATACATTCCAGAGCGATAAGCATCTCCAGCAGAATCACCGCGAGACTTCCCTTAAACCCGAACTCCTCCCCGATCACGGCAAAAATAAAGTCCGTCTGGGCCTCAGAGATAAAGTTTCCGTTCTTCACGGAGGTAATCTCGTTGTTCATATATCCCTTGCCGTTCAGCATACCGGAGGCTATGGCTGTCACGGAATTGAGCTGCTGGCGGGCTGTGGTGGTGGCGTACTGATCCGGATAGATAAAGGCAAGGATACGCCCCCTCTGGTTGTTGGTCAGCACCTCGCTCACTATACTGTCCGGCTGCATCGCCAGCGCAACCAGCAGCGCCAGCGCCGGTATGACCACGGCCAGCGTGGCGAAAATCACTTTGAAATTCAGTCCGCCGGCAAACATGATGATACAAAACAAAATAATCAACACGATACTAGTGGACAGGTCCGGCTGTTCATAAATAAGATACCATGGAACCGCCACCAGGAGAACGCACAGCGCAATGATCCGGAAGGTATTAAACTTCTCTATATGTTTCATAATAAACTGTGCGAAGAATAAAATCAACAAAATTTTTGCGGTTTCCGACGGCTGAAAACGAAAGCCGCCGGGTATCTGAAACCAGCGCTGCGCGCCTTTCGTCTCTTCTCCCAAAAAACGCACCAGCAAAAGTAGTACTAAATTCCCAAGGTACATCAGCCAATATAACTTTAACAGAACCGTGTAATCCAGCAGAGAGATTACCACCATCAGAAAAGTACCTACGATCACTCCCATCAGCTGTCTCTGCTGCACCGATTGCTGCGCGCTTCCCACCGCGAAAACACCTATGGTGGAAAGCGCCAGTATCATCAGGATTAACTTAAAATCATAATTTCTGATTCGATAGCCCTTGTTAAGCATTATATCTGTTCCTCATGTATATCATCAATATTTTCAGGCATTCTTGTTCAGATCCAATATGGGGATACTGGCGCTCAGCACAGGATTGCGCATGCCTCTCTTGCCCTGGTTTCCCATCTTGCTGATCTGTATGTCCATATTTCCGGTATCGATCTTCATGTATTTGGATATCACTTTAGCAATATCTGTCTTTATCAGCTCCATCATCTCCGGAGAACAGTTGACTCTGTCTGAGATCAACAGAATCTTCAGTCTGTCCTTAGCGACCTCGCAGGAGCTTTTTTTCCTGAAAAAATATCTCATGCCCAGACCGCCTCCTCTCAAACCTTGTGGAAAATACCGCTCACCCTTGTCCAGAAGGATATGGTTTTTTCCAGATTCAGAAACGGAACCTCCCTGCCGAGTACGCGCTGGCATACATTCTGGTACGCCATACCCGCTGGCGTGCCGGTACCTACTAAAGGCTCTCCCTGATTGGTGCTGATCACCACATTCTCGTCATCAGGGATAATGCCGATCAGGGGAACGGCCAGAATATCCACCACATCCGAGGCGGACATCATATCTCCCCTTTTTACCATGTCCATGCGCAGCCTGTTGATAATCAGATCCATTTTCTGGAATCCGTTTGCCTCCAACAAACCGATGATACGGTCTGCATCCCGTATGGCGGAGACCTCCGGAGTAGTCACCACCAGCGCCCGGTCCGCCCCGGCTATTGCGTTCTGAAATCCCTGCTCAATACCCGCGGGGCAGTCCAGAATGATATAGTCGAACTGCTCCTTAAGGTGCTCGATCACCTTAACCATCTGTCCGGGGGTGACAGCGCTCTTGTCTCTGGTCTGGGCCGATGGCATCAGATACAGTCCGGGGTTACGCTTGTCCCGTATCAGCGCCTGTTTCACCCGGCAGCTCCCCTCCACTACATCCACAAGATTGTACACAATGCGGTTTTCCAGGCCCATGACCACGTCCAGATTGCGCAGTCCGATATCCGTGTCGATCAGACATACCTTTTTTCCCGCCTTGGCCAGACCGGTTCCAACGTTTGCGGATGTGGTGGTCTTACCCACACCGCCCTTACCTGATGTGACGACAATGACTTCACTCATACTTACCTCCGTTCTGCCGCGTCTGCGGCAGCAATCATAATCGTCGCCCGGATATACCTAAAAGGTGTCCAGTATCTCCTTGGTAAGCGGTTCCATAACAATCTTATCGTTTTTTACATATGCAATTTTCGGCTGTACCTTTGCGCGAATTCCCCATTTTGTCTGCTTGTCACTGCTTTTATATTTGAAATCGCCGATGTTGATTCTCTCCGGCTCCATTTCAAGCGCTGCCACATAAGTCTCTTTGCTGCCGTCGGTTCCGGCATAGGCCTCCCCGTACAGACCGCCCAGGATAATTATATTCTTCGCAGACATCACGGCGCTGCCCGGATACACATCCCCCAGTATGATGATGCTGCTCTCCGTCTCCAGTACCTCACGGTTTTTCAGAGAGCCTTTGTGCAGTTGTCCCTCGCTGCCCACCGGCAGCTTTTCCTGCACCTTCTGAATCGCCTTGATATATCGTCTGTTGGTCTCCTCGTCCTTGCCCACAATACAGACGAGATTCAGGTCGCTGGACTGGCGCACCACATCCACCAGCGCAAGTTCCTGCTCATACTCCAGTCTGCGGCCCTCGTAGGAAAGCGCCACGTCCGCATTTCCAAAAAAGCTGCGTGAACTGCGGAGTTTGGCTGACAATTCTTCTGTGATCTGCTCAAAGGGCACATCCTCCCTCATGATCAGGTTGATACCGTTTTGATAGCTTTTAATCAGCACTGCATCCTTCATTGTCCTCTCCTTATTATGAGTTCCGCAGATCCCCTACCAGCACACAGGTCGGTGATGAATATCTGACCGATTTAGGCGTCCAGATATTCTCGCACATTTATGTGCAGAGCTGTCCGGGAATCTGCTGATAATTTTATATCTCATTAATCGTGACGCCGGCCTCGGGGGTATCTGCCATGCCGTCTATAATATCTTCCAATGGCTCAAGCCCAAAATAACATGAGACCACATCCTTGGCTGTCTGTGCCGCATAGTCAGAGGAATAACCAAAGGGAATCCGGACGGTAATGGCGATCTCCGGATTTTCATAGGGCGCATAGCCCACAAAGAGCGCATGGTTGGGACGGCTGGTGATCTGCTGCGCCGTACCGGTTTTGCCCGCCACTTTTACAGACAGTTCATTGAAATAGCTCTTGCCTTCCACCACCCGGCGAAGTCCCAGACGCATGGCGTTCCAGTACTCCACGGGCAGGTCCACCGTGCCATACATGGTCGGCTCCTGGCGCATCAAAATGTCCCCTTCCTTGTTCTGTACATGTTCGAGTAGCGTCAGATTATAGCAGTTTCCCCCGTTGGCCACCGTGGCTACATAGCGGGTCAGCCCCACGGCGGTAAAGCTGTTGGTACCCTGGCCTATGGCGGAGGGAATGGGCAGCTCGTCTGAGACAGAGGGTTGGGACTCCTCAATCTCAACGCCGGATTTCTCTGTCAGGCCGTACATCTGGGCATACTTCGCCAGCACGTCCAGACCGTCCTGGGCATTGTAGCTCCCACTCTTAGTGGCAAAGCGATATCCCATGTCATAGAAAAAGAAGTTGCAGGAATTTTGAATGGCCCCCGTCAGGTTCAGGGAACCATGTCCACTGCGCCGCCAGCATCTCGGAGACGGCGTTACCTGTGTGTAAGAGCCTGTGCAATTTATCTTGCTGTTTAGCGTGATCTCTCCCTCCATCAGCGCCGCCGTGGAGGACACCATCTTGAATGTGGAACCGGGGGCCGCCGCATACTGGGTGGCATAGTTCAGCAGAGGGCTGGTCTTGTCCGCCAGCAATTTGCTGTAATACTCCGGGTCCACGGAATTGGCCATCATGTTGTTGTCATAGCCCGGATAGGACACCAGCGCCAGCACATCGCCCGTGTTCACATCTATCACCACAATGGCGGCAGTGCAGGGATCCAGCGCCAGCTGGGCCGGCGTAATGTCCAGATAGAGTATCCGGTTTTTCATAAATTCATAGGAGGAAATGGCGCCGTCATAAAGTTTCTCACGGTCCTCCTGTGGAATCTCAATAGTGTTCTGCTCACACAGTATCATGCAAATCTGTCTGCCGCTTATCGCATCGCTCTCTATCATAAAACGATAGATCAGTTTCTGGAATTCCAGTTCATCGTTCAGCGCCTCAAAAATATAATCACATATTCCGTCATAGATCTCCGTGGAATCCGCATACTGCTGTTCCATGCGCAGCTTATCCACGTCTATCCAGTTGGAGGCGATGCAGTGGGTCAGATATTCATGCAGGCTAATCACCTCATCTCTGGACCAAGCCAACTGAACGGAATCATTCCGGTCCAGCAGCTCGGAGTCTATGATGCCGTCATCCCGCAAAATATCGTTCACGATATAGAGCTGATACATCTTGTACTCCAGCGACAGTTTATTGTAGGGTGTCTTCTTCTCCAGCAGTTCCTCCCTCAGACGCTGATAGACCTTCTCCCTGTACTCCAAATATTTTTCGTAGACCGCCCGCTCCGTCTCCCCGGCATCCGCCGCCGTAAAATGCGCAATATCGATGATGCTGTTGTTAATTGTAGCATAGTAGACGTCATAGATGGGAATTTTGATGTCCCCGTTAGTGACCTCGGGAGCCTCCCGGGCATTGATGATTTTGTCCACCAGAATACCGGCGACACGCTCCTCCAGAATCTTGTAGCAGTTGATCTGCAGATCCTTGTCGATGGTCAGGTACACATCGTTGCCCGCCTGAGCCTCCTGACGATCCAGAATACTGATTACCTTTCCCATATTGTCCACGCACACGGTCTCCGAGCCTTTGACCCCCTGCAGAGTGGCCTCCATGGATTTTTCAATACCGCTCTTGCCCACCACATCATTGCTGGTATAGCGCTCCCCGGTACCGCCGTCCGCCAGGTCCTGTTCGTTGAGACTGGTCAGCTCGTCTGAATCAATTTTGCCGGTATAACCCAGGATATGCGCAAAATACTCACTCTCATTGTATCTGCGCACCGTGTCCTCCACAATAGAAACTCCGTCCATCTGGTCAAGATTCTCCATGATAACGGCCACTGTTTCGACACTAACATCCTTTGCCACCGTAGTTCCGACATACTTGCGGAAACGGGTGAGATTCATGGCATAGCGGATATTCATCATTTTTAGAAATTCCTCGGAAGTATACCCCTCTCCTACCAGAAAATCACTCTTGCTGTCATCTTCCACCTCATACCGACCAAGGCCAAAAAGCTTTCCCAGATAATTCAGCACCTCCTGGGGCGTAGCCGTCCGCTCCTCGTCCTTCAGCTGATCGATGGTGGTATGTCCGTAGACATCCGCCAGAAAACGCATCAGCCGGGTCCCCGACACATTGTATACATAGTTGCCATGTTCGTCCAGAACAATGTTAAAATCTGTGATAATGTGGTCGCCATTTTTTTCTATCATCCGTATCAGATCATATACGGTAGCGTTAAGCTCCTTGTTCTTGTTAGAGCTGCTCTCATATACATCCTCGATCTTGACGGAGTAGGCCAGTTCGTCGTATGCGAGAATATTGCCGTTGCGGTCCCGGATACTGCCCCGGGAACAGGCGATATCTCTGGTCTTTTCGGTTCGCAACACGAAATCGTCCAGATACTCCTGCCCGTGGACGATCTGCAACACAAAGCAGCGATATACCAATATACCTCCCAGCAGGCTGAAAACAATGGTCATAAGCGTCAGTCTGCTGGTAAAAAAATTCAGAATGTCTTCCTTCAGCTTATCAAACAAATTTCTTCGCTCTCTTTCTCTCAAATCCCTCCAACCGGTTGTTCACAAACAAGGCCAGTGGATAAAGCAAACAGGTGATGACAATTGTGTATACCGTCTCCGGCAGGATTACGGTCCGCAGATAGAACAGAAAGTTCAGCCTGCCCCGAAGCAGGAACAACAGGACATAGCAGATGATGCCATAGGACAGATCGCTGACAGTGATCAGCGCCAGGGGCAGCTTGATATCCTCCGGGTAAAAAATCTTGCAGAATTTGCCGTTCAAAAACCCGATATACATATATACCAGCGCATAAAATCCCAACATGTCCGCAAAGAAAATATCGCAGAGTATCCCTGAGAAAAAACCGATCAGCAATCCCTCTTTCTCCCCCCGCATGAAACCGAAGGAGGAGGTCAGCACAATCAGCAGATTAGGCACAATCCCCGCAAAGGCCAGACTGCGGAACAGAGTGACCTGCAGCAGGAAACAAAAGAGGATCAAGACAGCCATGGTTATTTTTCTAAGCATCTTCAATCTCCCTCTTCATGTCCGTGATTACCAGCACCTCCTCCAGATGCTCAAAATCCACGGCAGGTGTCACAAAGCCGGACTTGGTCAGATTGTTGGAGTCCCGGTTGATGGTATGTACCGTACCGATCAAAATATTAGGCAGATACCTGTCGCTGATATGGGATGTAACCACCTTGTCTCCCACCGCTACGTTGTCCTGACTGTCTATCAACTGGCTGAAACAGATCACGCCGTCATGCATGGCCTGCAGATCCCCCGAGACGATCATGGTGTCGGAGGTGCTGAGCGTTTTGGCGGACACATTGGAATTGTCGGCTATGATGGAGGTCACTCTGGCCCAGTTCGGACCGACCTCGCTGATGCGTCCCACCAGACCGCCGCCGGCGATCACGTTCATGTTGATCTCCAGGCCGTCATCAGCTCCCTTGTCTATCTGAAAAGCAGAATACCAGTTCCCGCTGTCGCGGGCAATAATTCTGGCCCCCACCTTGTGGTACTCGTCATATTGGCTGTCAAGCTGGTACAGCTCCCGCAGACGGCTCAGCTCCGCCTTCTCCTGCTGGAGCAGAGTATTTTCTACCAACAGCTCATCCACCTGCTGTTGCAGCCGCACATTCTCATCCAAAAGCTGCCTGATCTGCGCAAGCTCATCCTTGCGTCCCGAAAGCCAGCTGCCAACCTTGCTGATTCCCTGCTCAAAGGGAACCACCACATAGCCCACAGCCGCATTCAGCGGCCGATTAAAAATATCTGTGCTGAAAGTCAATGCCATCAGCACGGTACACAGACAGGTTAAAACAAAAAGGAGATATTTACTCGGTATCGTAAATTTCTCCCCCTTCTTTTTGATTACTGGGCTCATTTACTCATCCCTTCAATCGCATACGCTACTGTTTTATAGTTGTCCTCATTAATGATCTTGGATAATCCGGCGGCCACGCTGGTCATCGGGCTCTCGGCCACATTGACTTTCAGCCCCGTGCCCTGACTTAAACGCTCTGCCAGGTGGCTGGTCTGGGATGCGCCGCCGGTCAGATAGACGCCGTTGCGGTAGATATCCGCAGCCAGTTCGGGCGGGGTTCTCTCCAAAATCACCTTCACGTTGTCCACAATAGTGTTAAAGTGCTCCTCCAGGGAATCCACCACCAGTTTGGTGGGAATCTCCCGCTCCACCGGCAGTCCTGTCACGATATCCCGCCCGTAGACCACGGCTCCCTGCTTGTCCTCCTCCAGCTTAAATAGGGACATCTTCACTGATTCTGCCGTTTTGCCGCCTATAATCAGGCTGAATTCACGGCGCACGGCAGCGCGTATCGCCTCGTCAAACTTGAGACCGCCCACCTTGATCAAACGGCTTAAGACAATGCCGCCGAGGGACAAAATGGATATTTCTGTGGTCTCAAAGCCCACATTTACGACGATGACACCCTGGGAGTTCTTCACGTCAATGCCCATCCCCAGACCGTCCGCCACAGCTTTCTCCACCACCATGATTTTGCGTGCCTTCATGTTGGCGTCCCGAACCAGGTCATAGAAAGCCCTCTTCTCCACCTCCGTCACATCGGTGGGAACCGCGATAAAATAATCAGCCGGAATGCTCTTTCCCTTCTGAATGTCCCCGATAAAATAGCGGATCAGGGTTTCCATATTTTTGATATCGGCGATAACGCCGTTGGACAGCGGATAGGAAATGTGAATATTTGCAGGCGCTTTCTCATACATTTCAAAAGCGGAGTCTCCATAGGCGAAAAGCGTGTTCTTGTTTTCGATGGCGATCATATTCTTTTCCACGACAATGTTGTCGTCACTTTTGCTGTAGATTTTGATATTGTTGGTACCCAAGTCTATACCGAATGCGTTGTTTGCCATGTACAGGCCCCCTTTTGTTTATGGTATAAGTTTTTCTTCCTTAAAACTCATATATCTGTTGTCTCCGATAATAATGTGGTCCAGCAGTGGAATGCCCAACATCTGCCCCATGCCCACAAGCTCTCCTGTCAGCCGCGTGTCCGCTTTGCTGGGGGTGGGATCACCGCTGGGGTGATTGTGTATCAAAATAATGCTGACCGCCTGGTTTTTGAGCGCCTCCAGAAAAATCTCCCTGGGTGAAATCAGGGACATGGTAGCGCTGCCGCTGGACAGCATCACATCTCCCAGCAGTCTGCTCTTGGCGTCTACCGACGCCAGAACCACGCACTCTGTCTTTCTGTGCCGCAGCTGCTCCATATAGTAGGCGGCCACCGTATCGGGTCTCTGCAGACAGATTCGCTCCCTGGCTGTGGCCGACGCAATGCGCTGGGACAGCTCAGTAATACATTTCAGCTTTACCGCCTTGACCTCCCCTATGCCCTTTATCTCCATCAAGCGCTCTATGGGAATGTCATACAGCCCCAGCAGCCCCTCTCTCGAAGGCTCCGCCAGCGCCAGCACCTCCTCGGCCAGCTCCAGAGCGCTCTTATCCCTGGTGCCCGTCCGCAGAATAATAGCCAAAAGTTCGCTTTCCGTCAGGCCCTTTGGCCCGAAACGCAGAAATTTTTCGTAGGGCAGATTCTCCTGCCTTACCTTGTCCAATTGATTCATTGTCCTCCCGTCCGCCCTCTCCCATGTGCGGCCCAAAGCGGAACTATCTGATGAATCGATATACAATCAGCGAAATCGCCACGCCTATGACGCTGGCAATAGTAATCTGAATCTGCAGTCCAAAGGTCAGAATGATAAAGCCCAGATCCAGCACAATAGGGCTGCTCAAACCAAAGGTCTGCCCGTAATTCAGAAAACTCCCGCTGAAATAGGTTCCGATAAAGCGGCCGATCACAAAGCCGATCAATACCAGAACGATAAATACCCAATTGACTCTCTTCAAAAGTACTCCCTCTACTTTCTTTTGTGTCTGTTATTGTACTCCCCGGGTTATTCCCCAGACAGGACACATAAATTATTATACCATGATCCCGTGCGCTTCAGTGCACTCTCTATTCAGAAGAGTTAAATGCGGAGCATTTTACTCATCTTACCATATTTTTGCAGTTCTGTACACACCTAATCCAAGAATTATGACAGGGATTTTTTCAACTTTTCTCTAGCTTTGGCGACATCCTCCGTCTTTACCAGCCCTTTATCGACAAGAGACTGCAGGGATCGCAAAATACCGAACTTGGCGTGCTGCCATGTCAGCCCTCCCTGAAAGTACACGGCGTAGGGCGGCTTGATGGGGCCGTCCGCCGAAAGCTCGATGGAGGAGCCGGACACGAAGGCTCCCGCCGCCATGATGACCTGGGCATCATATCCGGGCATATCCCATGGCTCGGGGGTCACATGGCTGTCCACCGGGGCGGCCGCCTGAATGCCCTGACAGAAGGCGATGACGCCCTCCGGGCTGCCAAAAGTCACCGCCTGGATAATATCATGCCGGGACTGCCTGCCGTCCGGCACCACTTTATATCCCAGTCCCTCATATATATTGGCGGCAAAAATCGCACCCTTCAAAGCGCCGGCAGTCACTGTGGGAGCCAGGAAAAAGCCCTGGTAGAAATCCTTCAGCGTCCCCAGGGAAGCTCCCACCTCCTTGCCGAGTCCCGGAGAAGTCAGACGATATGCGGCGTTTTCCACACAGTCTCTCCGGCCTGCGATATAGCCTCCTATGGGCGCCAGGCCGCCCCCCGGATTCTTAATCAGGGAACCCACCACCATGTCCGCCCCCACATCGCTTGGTTCCACAGTCTCCACAAATTCCCCATAGCAGTTGTCCACCATGCAGATCACATCCGGCTTGATCCCCTTTATAAAGGCAATCAGCTCACCGATTCTGGCCACGGACAGGGTTGGACGGGTCTGATAGCCCTTGGAGCGCTGAATCGTCACAAGGCGTGTCCTCTCCCCTATGGCCCGGCGGATATTGTCATAGTCGAAACCGCCGTCGGGCAGCAGATCCACCTGGGCATAGCTCACTCCGTACTCCGCCAGAGACCCCCGTGAGGGGCGAATCCCTATAACCTCCTCCAGTGTGTCGTAGGGCTTTCCCACCGGGGACAGCAGTTCGTCTCCGGGCCGCAGATTGCTCATCAGCGCCAGGGCCAGGGCATGGGTGCCGCAGGTAATCTGAGGACGCACCAAGGCGTCCTGTGTGTGGAATACAGACGCATACACCCTCTCCAGAGTATCCCGGCCCAGGTCGTTGTAGCCATAGCCCGTGGTGCCAAGCAGACAGGCTTCGCTCACCTGCTGATCCTGCATGCCCTTTAACACCTTGAGCTGGTTGTACTCCGCCGTGGCGTCTATCTCAGTAAATCGGGACTGCAGCATCTCCGCCACAGCCTCCCCATAGGCATAGACCTCCCCGGAAATCCCCAGCGTCCGGTACATATCATATCCAATATTCATAAATATACCCCCCTGCGTGCTTCAGCACGCATATCAATCTAGTTCCCATGCATATCGCAGACTGCGTCTGCGATATTGCTCAAATTTTCAACCTATCCCCGCCTCCTGCAGGTGCCGCCGTATGACCGCCAGAATCTTCTCCTCGTCATACCCATAATCCGGTTTGTTCAGCCAGATCACGTCACTCTCCCTGCGAAACCAGGTCAGCTGTCTCTTGGCAAAATGCCGGGTGCCTATCTTGATGCGGTAGACCGCCTCCTCCAGTGTGATCTCCCCGGCCAGAAAGTCAAGAATTTCCTTGTATCCCAGTCCCTGCATGGATACCATATCCCTGTGGCAACCCCGGTCCATCAAGCCTCGCACCTCTTCCACCAGGCCCTCCTCCAGCATCCGGTCCACTCTCTCCTCAATGCGCCGGTAGAGTGTTTCCCGGTCGTCGCTCAGCACAAAGTAACAGTAGCGGTATGGGGACGGTCTCTCAGCCTCTCTCTCATTGTGCTCCGATATTTTTTGCCCGGTGAGACGGTAAAACTCCAGCGCCCGAATCATACGCTTTACATTGTGGGAATGGATTGCCTGCGCCGCCTCCGGGTCCACCTCCTTCAGCATCTCATGCAATACCTGGCTCCCCTTCTCAGAGGCCAGCTGTTCCAACTGTCTGCGATAGTCGGTATTCTCCGGGTTCTCCGTAAAATCTATATCTCGCAGCACCGCCTGAATATAGAAACCCGTGCCGCCGGTGAGAATGGGGATATGTCCCCGCCCGTAGATCCCCTCTAGGGCCTGCCTGCAAAGCCTTTGAAACACCACCACATTGAACTCCTGATCCGGCTCCAGAACATCGATCAAATGGTGGGGAACCCCCTGCATCTCCTCCGGGCGTATCTTGGCGGAGCCGATGTCCATGCCGCGGTAAACCTGCATGGAATCCGCCGAGAGAATCTCACCGCCCACTTCTTTTGCCAGCTTTATGGACAGAGCGGTCTTACCCACCGCCGTGGGTCCCGTCAGTACAATCAATGGTCTCATCGCTTAAATTTTTTCTCCAATTCATATTTGCTCATGGATATGATGGTGGGACGGCCGTGGGGACAGTTGTAGGGATTGTCCAGTGTCAGCAGTTCGTCAATGAGCCGCTGGGCCTCCTGGGTGCTGAGCTGATTGTTGCCCTTGACCGCCGCCTTGCAGGACATGGAGGCAATCTTTTCCCGCACTGCAGTCGGATCTCCCTTGATGCCCCCCTCCAAAAGATCATCCAACACCGCCAGAAAAAGCTCCTTCTCCTGGCAGCCATAGAGATCCACAGGAACGCTGCGAAGAGCGTACTCGCTGCCGCCGAAAGGCTCCACCTCGAACCCCAGCTCCGAAAAGACAGAGGCATACTCCTTATAGGCGGTTTCCTCCTGCCCCGAGAGGCTGACGATAATGGGAGGCATAAGGTTCTGGGACACCAGACTCTTTTCACGGTACTGTTTCATAAATCGTTCAAATTTAACCTTTTCGTGGGCTGCATGCTGGTCGATGATATACAGCTTGTCCTCATACTCGATCAGCCAGTAAGTGTCAAACACCTGGCCGATCAGTTTAAAGTATACCCTCTTTTCCGGCGTCAGCACCTTGTCTTCAAACAACTCACCCTGCCGGTAGTCCTGCATCTGCCCGCGGTCCGCCTCATACCGCATCTCCTCCATAACCCGGTACTGCCTGGCGCGGTTCTGTTCAAAGGGCTCCGGAGCCGCCTGGGGTTTCTCTTTTTTTTCACTCAGAGACAACTCCTCGATATGAGGAAAAGAGACTTTCTCCCGGGAGACCGCACTGTGCTGTCCGCCGCCGAACCCCTCCCGGTTAGGTTTCCCACCGTGGGACATCTCCTGCATGAGCTGCACTTCTCTCTCTGCCCGCTCTGAAGGCTGATTTCCATCAATGCCCACGTCAGGAATCATCTCCCGATTTTTCAGGCGCTCTCGGATTCCTGCAGACACTGCCTCAAATATCTGCGGTCCGTCCAGAAAACGCACCTCCATTTTGCTGGGATGCACGTTTACGTCCACTTTGGAGATATCCTTCAGGATCATATGCAGCACACACAGCGGAAATTTGTGCTGCATCAGGTACTCTTTATAGCCCTCCTCGATGGCCTTCCCCAGCAGATTGCTGCGGATATATCTCCCATTCAGAAAATAGACCTCAAAGTTGCGATTGGAGCGGACGATGGCCGGAGTGCCCAGGTAGCCGTCAATCTGCAATTCCTCCGTCTCCAGAGAAAAGGGCACCAGATTCTGGATCATGTCCCTGCCGTAAATCCGATAGATCACCTCCCGCAGCTCCCCGTTTCCCGAAGTGTAAAACCGGGTCTGACTACCCACCAGAAACTTAAAGGAGATATCCGGTCTGGACAGAGCCATATGCTCCATAAGATCAATGATATACCCCGCCTCAGTGGTGTTGCTTTTTAAAAATTTGCGCCGTACAGGCGTATTGAAAAACAGATTGCGTACCACAAAGGTGGTGCCCGTAGGCGCGCCCACCTCCTCAAAAACTGTCTCCTTTGGCCCCTCCATCACCATGTGCGTGCCGGTGAGTGCCTCCGCCGTCTTGGTGATTACCTCCACTATGGCCACTGCGCAGATGCTGGAGAGAGCCTCCCCTCGAAATCCCAGACTGGATATGCCGGTCAGATCCTCCGCACTCTGGATTTTGCTGGTGGCATGCCGCAGAAAAGCAGTGCGCAGCTGATTCTGGGGGATTCCCGAACCGTTGTCCGTAATGCGGATAAGGCTTGTGCCGCCATCCTTGATCTCCACCGTGATGGAGTCTGCCCCTGCGTCAATGGCGTTCTCCACCAGCTCCTTCACCACGCTGGCAGGTCGCTCTACCACCTCACCGGCGGCGATCTTGTCTATTGTTTCCGCATCCAGTACCTGTATCTGGTTCATATTTCAAACTTTCTCCCTTCGAGTTATGGGGTGCCCGCAAGGGGCATGGTGTGGATATTATATTCCAACGCAGACACGCTTTCGCTCCGTGTTCACCGTAGCGGTACATAAGATGCCAAAATACGGCACCTAAGTACCGACGGTTCACAAGGGTCTGCTTATGGGATATAATATCCACACCATTCGGATTACGGCAAGTTTTTTACATTACGCCCTGTACCGATTTTTTAGCTTACTCTGCAGTCGGTACAGCGTGTTCATGGCATCCAGCGGCGTCATCACCGTGATGTCCAGCTCCGTCAGTTCCTTCACTACGTCCTCGTCGGACACCGTCTCAAAGAGAGACATCTGGGCCATATCCACCTCGTCGTACCGGGGCGCTTTTTTCGCTTTGCTCTCCCCCTTGTGGTCCACGGCGATGCTCTGCACCTTCTCCGTAATGTCGTTATCCGACAGCTGCTCCGCAATCTCCTTGGCCCGGTCGATCACCATGTCCGGCACTCCCGCCAGTTTGGCCACCTGAATACCGTAACTGCGGTCTGCGCCACCCTTGATGATCTTGCGCAGGAACACGATGTCATCCCCACACTCCTTGACGGCGATACAGTAATTGTTCACGTTGCTGATTTTGCCCTCCAGCTCCGTCAGCTCATGGTAGTGGGTGGCAAACAGAGTCTTGGCTCCCAGCAATTTTTTGTTGCTGATATGCTCTATGACCGCCCATGCAATACTCAGTCCGTCAAAGGTGGAGGTGCCTCTGCCGATCTCGTCCAAAATCAGCAGACTGTCAGACGTGGCATTCCTGAGAATATTGGCCACCTCATTCATCTCCACCATAAAGGTGGACTGACCGCTGGCCAGATCATCCGACGCTCCTACCCGGGTAAATATCCGGTCCACAATGCCGATATTGGCGCTCTTTGCCGGAACAAAGCACCCCATCTGGGCCATCAGCACGATCAGCGCCGTCTGGCGCATATAAGTGGATTTTCCCGCCATGTTTGGCCCGGTGATCACGGAGATACAGCGGCTGTGATTGTCCAACAATGTGTCATTGGCAATGAACATCTCGTGGTCGATCATCTGTTCCACCACCGGATGTCTGCCGTCCTTGATATCTATGAGGCCCTTTTCGTTCAAGACAGGACGCACATAGTGGTTTCGCTCCGCCACATAGGACAGGGAGGCAAACACATCCAGCCCCGCCACCGCCTTGGCGGTCCGCTGAATCCGCTCTATCTCCCCTGCGATGGTATCCCGGATTTGGCAGAATACATCATACTCCAGAGCCGAGAGCTTATCCTCCGCATTCAGTATGGTGTCCTCCAGCTCCTTCAGCCGGGGGGTGGTGTACCGCTCCGCATTGGCAAGAGTCTGCTTGCGCACATAGTCCTCCGGCACCATGTTTTTAAAGGAATTGGTCACCTCAAAATAGTAGCCGAATACCTTGTTGTACTTAATCTTCAGATTCTTAATGCCGGTGCGCTCCCGGTCCTGCTCCTCCAACTGGGCCAGCCACATCTTGCCGTCCCTCTTGGCGCTGCGCAGCATATCTATTGTCTCATCATAGCCGTCCTTGATAATGCCGCCCTCCCGTATGGTAATGGGCGGTTCCTCCTCTATGGCGCTGTCTATCAGGCTGTACAAATCGTCCAGACAATCCATATCCCGGGCGATCTCCGTCAGCAGCTCCCTCTGAAATCCTGCCAGTACCTTTCGGATAGGCGGCAGCATCTCCAGCGAATTGCGGAAAGCCAGCAGATCACGGGGATTGGCGGTCTTGTAAGTCACCTTTCCAAGCAGGCGCTCCAGATCATAAATTGGATTCAGATACTCCCTCAGTTCATCTCTGGATACCGAATCTCTGTTTAACTCCTCAATGGCGTCCAGACGCTTTTCCATCTCCGCCTTTTCGATCAGCGGCTGCTCCAGATAGCCGCGCAGAGTACGGGCGCCCATGGCCGTTTTGGTCTTGTCCAGCACCCACAAGAGGGAACCTCTCTTCTGCTTTTCCCGCAAAGTCTCCGTCAGCTCCAGATTGCGCCTGGTGGAGGAATCCAGCAGCATGTATTTGCTTGCCAGATAGGAGCGTATGTGCGAAATATGGCCCAGATCCGTCTTCTGCGTATCGTACAGATAGTGCAGCAGCGCCCCGGCGGCCACGGTGCCTATGGGGAAATCCTCCAGCCCCAGTCCTACCAGACTCTTTACCTTAAAATGACGCATAATGCTCTGCTCGCTGGTCCGGTCATCAAAATAATGAGCGTCCGCAGCGCTGACCGCAATGTGCAGCCGTCCCCGCAGATCTCCGATATCCATGCCGCTGACCAAAAAAGCGTCATTGCAGATGATCTCTGAAGGCTCATATTTCATCAGCTCATCCATGAGACGCCGCAGGTCCTCCACCTCCGTCATATAGAAATCGCCGGTGGTCACATCCGCAGCCGCCAGACCTATACCAGCAGGATTAAATGCAACACACATCAGGTAATTGTTTCTGCCCTCCTCCAGAGACTGCATGTTCAGGTTGGTGCCCGGAGTGACAATGCGAACCACCTCCCGTTTCACCAGTCCCTTTGCCAGCTTGGGGTCTTCCACCTGCTCGCAGATCGCCACCTTGTAGCCCTTGGCCACCAGCTTGCTGAGATACCCCTCCACCGCGTGATAGGGCACGCCGCACATGGGGGCGCGCTCCTCCAAGCCGCAGCTTTTTCCGGTCAGCGTGATCTCCAGCTCCCGGGACGCCGTCAGCGCATCCTCAAAAAACATCTCATAAAAATCACCCAGCCGGTAAAACAATATGCAGTCCGGATACTCCTGCTTGGTCTCCAGATATTTCTGCATCATGGGAGTCAGATCTTCCACCTTTATATCCTCGTTCACGTCTACCTCACTTCCGCCGCAGGGACGGCATCTCTTTGGTTTCTTTTGGACATTACAAAACGGACACACCACAGGATGTATCCGTTTTTTATGTTACCACAAAATCTTGTTTTTGTAAATTGTCAAAATACTGATTCCTGTCTATAATGGCTGATTCGCCGCCCCGTCCTCCCGTGGCATGAAATGAAAAACCGCAACCATAAAGATAAGCGTGGTAGCTATCCTGATAAACGTCGGCACAGAAAAGTTCAAAAAGGAACACGCATTCACAAGCGTTGCCGCCACATACCCAAGTACTCTGGAATACACCGCTATCCGAAATATCTGTCCAGCCCTCAGACGTCTTCCAAACAGCTGCGCAAGAATCAGTCCAATCAACAACAGAATTGCCGAAGACAGGAAATACCAAATGGTGTTACCTATATAGAAAACCATAAACATTATGGCGATGCCAATATACAAAAAAGTCTTCGCAACATCCTTAATCCTGATTTCCTCTCCATAGCCTACTATGTCCGCATAATAGATTTCCTGATATTGTCCATAACGCATCACCGATATTTTGTCTCTGCCGACCAGCATGATCTGACGATATCCCGAATCGACCAGAGCCTTTGCATCCTCACGGGAAAACCCATCCACGTTATCTGTCACCAATAAATAGCTGACTTGCGTTGTCGTCAAATACTCATCATCCGCATACAATCTTCCGTCGCGGATTACGACATCAGGAATTTCCTCATTCATCTCGCCCATGAACATGAATCCAAACGCCGTCATAACAATCATAACGCCTATCAGTGTAAGGAGTGTTACGAAACCAATCAGGCTCCCTGTTTTGACCTTTATCAACTGGTCGTACTTGGTCGGTACAAAGGCATACAAAAAGGACTTGAAAATGTTTGGGAGCTTTTGCGGGGATGGCGTATTGTTTTGATAGTTGTAGATGTCCATTGAGGGTTCCTCCTTGTTTCTCTTCCCTATATTCTTTCAAAGACTCAAGGTACTCGTTTCTGTTATTATCCTCAATTACAGCCGGGACGATATCATTCTTCAAGCACTCCCTAAAAAGAATAAGTCTACCAGTTCTCCCATTTCCATCCTGAAATGGATGAATGCCGAATACCTAAAGGATAGTTTACACACCTTCAGCCAAGAAAGCAATAGCCGGATTGAAATTATTCATCTACAATAATCCAGTCGTCAGATTTGGGATAATCTTTGGCATCCACTCCATTTATCGCTACGACTTCCAGATCATAATAGCGGTCATCGTTTAGCCAGCGTCTTCCTATGAATACTACTTTTCCCGGCTCCCATTTCCCGAAAAACTCGCCTTCATCCCTAAAGCCACCCTCATAGACTACTACTCCATGGCCCATTCTCCGGCCGTGTTCGAACTCACCCTCATAATATAAGGCACGATAGGTCTCGCCATGATAAATAATTGAGTAGAATTCTTCATCAATGAAATGCCTGTATGTCAATCTCCCATATCCCTGCGGGTATTCATCCTCCCAACCGCCATAGTATTCCCCCTCATTGTAGCCGTTGGCCAAATAATCAATCGGAGCCCATGAATAGATTTCTTTCGTCCAGGAATATTCCTCATAGCTTTGAAAGTATACAATAACAATAGTCAGCATGTCGCACAAGAGAAGGAGAATCGAAGACAAATCCTTCTTTCGTATGAAGTGTATCAATGCTCCTATAAAGATTATGGTTTGAAAGATATATATACATCTAAATACATTTAGCATTTTAAGTCACCCGTGCGGTAAATTTTGTTCCGGTATACTGTCAAGTCTCAGTTATATTTATTATATCTCCTGTGGTTTATAATGCAAGTAATTTGTGAATACTAAAAAATATTGCCTTTTCAGTCACACTGTGCTATATTCAATTTATACTCGTATTTGGGTCTATCTAAGTACGGCATCTGGCCCCTGGTTTTGCCAGGGACATAGCGGGGCGATCGTCCCAGGTTTACCAACCTTTTTATTAGCAGAATGAGTAATGAGGTGTCCTGCATGTCTTTTGTGATGTGCTGCTCTCCCGCTATCTTTTTCTGCACCCACACAACAGAAAGGAAATCATTATGGCAGACAAAACAACTGACAAGACGCAATCACCCATTAATAATCCCAAACTCCGAGACAGCAACAGCAAACTTATCTTCTCGGATAACATCTTAAGCTCCCAATTCCTGCGAGACTACGCGGATATGGAAATTCTGCGCTACATACAGCCCGAGGATATCGAAGATGTGTCGGAGCGCTATGTTCCGCTCTACAGCACCGAACGCGAAAGTGATACCGTGAAAAAAGTGAATATCGCCAAATATCTGCGGCAGGAAGAAAATGATTCTTTTAACCCCTTAAATCTGCCACTTTATGTCGTTTCTCTGGTTGAACACAAGACAAAAGTGGAGTATAATATAACCATGCAGTTGCTACGGTACATGGTTCATATCTGGGGAGACTATGAGAAAGATGTGAATAAGATATATCCCAATCTCAGCAGCAGGAAGGACTTCAAGTATCCACCGATTCTGCCTATCGTATATTATGAGGGAGTAAATAAGTGGACCGCCCCGTTTGATCTGGCAGACCGGATACTTTGCGGAGAACTATTGGGCAAATATCTACCCCATTTTCGGTACCAACTGGTAACGCTGCACGATATCAGCAACACAGATTTGTTGGCAAAAGGCGACGAAATCTCTCTGGCTATGTTGATCAACAAGATTCAGACTCCGGAAGATATGTCCGCTTTTATAAATCTCCCCGGTCGGCAGATGGATAACATACTACGAGATACCCCGGAGCATTTGCTGGACATCCTTTCAAAAGTATTTCGAGCACTGCTCTACAGTATGAATCTGCCGGAGAATGATGTGGAGAACGCTGTCGCCAGGATTAAGGAGCGCAAAATGGGAAGACTATTTGAAAACGTGACAATGGATATTCAAGCTGAAAGAAGGAATACGGCGGAGGCGCGGACGGAACGAGACATTTATAAATGTATTGTCCGCATGATGGCCCAGCATTGCTCCAATGCCGAGATTCTTACATCTTTAACACAACGTTTCAACTTGACAGAGGAACAGGCGGCAGAAATATTGAAACAGGCGTTTGAAGACTAATAAGTGATAGCAAACGAATAACCTCTTTGATTTTGCGAATACTATCCTTGAGGTGACAAATTATTATGGATAAGAAAGCGCAAGAACAAATTCAGGAACAAAAAAATCATGACAAATTCAACAGTATAACCCAAAAGATTACACCTGAAAATCAGAACCAAACGCACAATGCCAAAAAAGAGGGGATACAACCAATTAACCAAAAAAGATAGAGTCGCTGACCGGTGACTCTATCTTTTATTTATTTAAAATTTTGAAGAATGGTTTTTATTCTGTCTGAAAACCCAATCTACTGTTTTGCGGTGCTGCCGAAACCTCCGTTGCGGATTCCCTGGGCATCGTCATCCACTGTAATGCCGTATTCCAGAAAGATTCCCTGCATGAATCCCGTGCCTGCGCTGATCTCCAGCGTCTTTCCCTCCCGGGAATCATTGGTGATCTTGGCCATAATGTGTCCCTCATTGTCTGAACCGAAATAGTCGCTGTCAATGATCCCCACCGTATTGTTGAGCTGCAGGCGATATTTAAAGCCCAAACCGCTTCGGGGATACAGTTTCAAAACCCAGTCCTCCTCCATCTCTGCCCTGATTCCCGTGGGGATTTTGACAGATGCGCCCGGCTCAAGGGAAAAGGTAAAGGGAGAGTTAAAATCATACCCTGCACTGCCCTTGGTGGCACGTTCCGGTAATTTTATGGAATCATATATATTCCGGATATCTCCCTCAGAATATTCAGGAAATTCCTCTTTTACCGCAGTCATAAACTGCTCTATACTTACTTTGTGAAACTTGGCAATTCTTCTCATGACAAACTCTCCGATCTGAATGTCAGCTCTCGCTATCTCAGGTCACAGAAGGGACCTGCCGGTATCTCTCCGCTCCTCTGCCCATCCCTTGCATAATCTCCACAATGTAGCACCGGTACTGCGGGATTTGCCTGTCTAAGGGATGCCTGTACGTCTATTACCCTTTGATTGGCGCTCCCCTTCCACAGGAGTTTTGCATCTTTTTTCTCCACCTGAAACTCGCCGTCCACCAACACATCCACATATTGCATCAGCGGATAATCCATTATGTTTTCCCAACTGGCTCCTGTATAGAGCCATATGGTTTTGTTCGGATACTTTTCCCGGATCTCTGCCATCAGACTGCGCACCTCCAGACGATTGGCAGGGTGCAGCGGATCGCCGCCCGAAAAAGTAATACCGGAAATATACATTTTATCAAGCTGAGCAAAGATTTCCTGCTTTGCCGCCTCGTCAAAGGGCAAGCCCCCATCCGGGTCCCAGGTAAGCGGATTGTGGCACTCCTTGCAACAATGGTTGCAGCCTGCCACCCACAGAACAACCCGCAGACCATCCCCATTGAGCATATCATCCTTGGTTATATTGTGATAACGCATATTACATGGACTTCCTTTCCGCAATCTCTGCCATCTTTGCTTCGTTCAATCTGGTATCCCCATGTACCCGGGAATAAGACAGATAGCCGTTCATACGATCAATCTTGGTCAGATTGCGGCTGCCGCACTTGGGACATACATCCATCTCCAACTCCTGATGGCCGCAGTCATCACAGTAGGCCAGAGACAGGTTCACTCCCTCATAGAAACCCATATCCATAGCGCGATATATCAGGGTCTTAATGGCTTCAATATTATAGTCGATCGGATATTTCACATACTGTATCTTGCCGCCGTTGCACAGATTCCAGAAACGGTCCTCCATATCCTGCTTCTCAATGGGGGTGATCTCCTCCGACACATGGCAATGGAAACTATTGCTCACATATTCCCTGTCGGATACGCCTTCCACAATACCATACTTCTTGCGGAACTGTTTCACCTGCACACCGCAGAGATTCTCGGCGGGAGTACCGTAGATGGCATACAGATTGCCGTCCTCCTCCTTAAATTCAGCCACTTTGGCGTTGATATACTCCATGACCTCCAGCGCGAACGTACCGTCCTCCACCAGACTTTTGCCGTTGTACAGCTCCTGCAGCTCGTTCAGGGCAGTGATGCCAAAGCTGGCCGTGGCGGATTTCAGCAGAGGCTTGATTTTATCTGACAGTTTCAAATGTCCGCCCAGGAAACCGCCCTCACAGTAGGCCAGCGGATTGGTGGACGCCCGCATCTCTCCCAGATACGCATAGGTACGGATATGCAGCTGGCGGATCAGATTCAGATAGTAGTCCAACACCTCGTAGAAATCCCGGCTTTCTTTCCTGGATTTTGCCAGAATCATAGGCAAATGCAGGGAGATGGCACCGATATTGAAACGGCCCACAAAAACAGGCATATCCTGATCGTCCTCGGGATGCATGCCGCCCCTCTCATACCAGGGGGACAGGAAAGCCCTGCATCCCATGGGGGATATGATCTTGCCATACTGTTTATAGATACTGGCCACATAGCCCTTGCCTGTCAGACTCAGCCAGTCGGGATACATGGTTTTAGCCGAACACTCCACTCCCGCGTTAAACACATCCTCCAGCGGCTTTCCGGGGCCGTGAAGATTCTCGTCAAAAAGGAATACAATCTTGGGAAACAGCACCGGTTTCTTACACTCGGCCTTGCCCTGTCCCTTTCTCCGCACATTCAGCATGGAGATCGTCGCCAGCTTGGCAAAACGTCCCGTGCCGGTACCGGCAGTCACCGTGATAAAGGGGTAATCCCCTCTGCTGCTCCCCACGGTGTTGAACTTATACTCCCAGCCCTGGAATCCCTGTTCAAACTCTCTCTCCACATCTGCGCTGGCCTCAGCCTCCGCAACATCGGGGGCAATCCCCAGGCGGGCATATTTTTCCAGAGCCTTTTTATAGGATTTCTCCGCATAGGGTTCCAGAATCAGATCTACGCTGGGCACGGTAAAGCCGCCGTACTGCTGGCTGGCGGCGCTCAGCACGATATCTCCGATAACATCAAATGCCACATCCAGCGTCTTGGGCTCGTTGTACCACACATTGCCCATCTCAAAACCGCCCCGCAGCACATTCTCAACGTCAAAGAGACAGCAGTTCATAGTGTCCCGGCGGGCGGACATGTCATGGACATAGATATAGCCGTCCCTGCATGCCTGAATCTCCTCCGTGGTCATGAAAAATTTCTGATACAGCTCTTTATTCAATTGATTGAATATCAGACTTCTCTTGGTGGACACCAGCGCAGAATCCGTGTTGGCATTCTCCTTGTCGCCCACATACATGATAGACTGGCTTTTCTTGTATACGTCGTCCAGCATCCGTACAAAATCCTGCTTATAGTTACGGTAATCCCGATAGCTCTTTGCCACCACCGGCTTAACCTGCTCCAAAGCGCTCTCCACAATATTGTGCATAATAGGAATGGGTATCTCCGTCTGCCCCAGCTCATTGACCTTGTCAACCACATACTGGCAGATATGGCGTTTCTCCTCGTCGGTAAATTTGGTCAGGGCGCGATACGCACTCTTTCCTACGGCATCAATCACCTTCTGTACATTGAACGCCTCCTTACTGTTATCCTTCTTAATGACATATACAGTTTTCTCCGGCTTAAAGACAATGCCATAATCCTCCGCTTTTTTACTATCAGATTCTGCGATATTGCTCATGCTTTCCATTCCTTTCCTCATACCTGTACAACGCTCAAGCTCTACCATATATAGTATCACTTTTCCGTGTGCAATCCCATATTTAGTGCTTAGTTTCTAGTATAAGTAAGAAAATTCAAATTGTCAACGAATGTTCTACGGAAATATAGCTAAAAATAGTCACCAAAATTTGTGATTTTTTTAAGGAGATTTTTATTGACTAACCAGAAATGTCAGCATATCCCTCTAAGATCTCTCGCATTCTGCCACAGTATTCCTCCCGCACCCGCTGAGGGCCGACAATCTGAATCCGGCTGCCCAGGCCAGCCAGCCAACCGTAAAACTGGTCGCTGACTGCCACGTCCACTCTCGCCAGCAGCATTCCATCTCCGCCTCTGCGAAGAGATATCTCCCTGCCGAAACGGTCCAGCACCACGCCCACAAGTCCCTCCGGAAAACTTAGCTGCACGGTCTCCTCCCTGCCGCCGAACATGCCGAAGGTCTTGTCCGCATACACCGCCAAGTCCAATTCCCTGAAAGGCTCCTGTCCCTTTCGCTCCTCCGCAAGCTCCTCCACATCCGCCATCTTGTCCACCCGGTAATGTTTCATCATACCCGCAGATTCATCCCATGCCAGCAGATAATAGTTTTCCTCCCGCCAGATCAGCGCCCAGGGGCTGACCCGGTAGAGCTGTCCCTGCCTGCGGGGCGTCAGCCTTTTTTCCTCGTTCCACTCCAGATACCGGAACGTGATCTGACAGTTGTCCTGGATTGCGCGGTGCAGGGCGTCAATGCCGTAATATACGCTCTCGTTCTCCGATTTGACGCGGCCCACCACATGGACCTGACGCCGAAGTTTTCCCGCGTCATGACGACTGGCCAGCCCCTCCAGCTTACTGATAAGCTCCCGGGATTTTTTGGGAGTGATAAAACGGGAGGACTGCACGGCGTCCACCAACAGCTTTAGCTCCGCCAGCTCGAACTCTCTGCCCGCCATATAGTAGCCGCCGCCCTGCCTGCTCTGCAGCTGCAGAATATCATAGCCAAACTGCTGCAGACAGCTGATATCGTCATAAATACTTTTTCGCTCACTGTGGATTCCCAGACTTTCCAGACGCCGAATCAGCTCCTGTGTGCTGATGGCATGAGCCTCGTCCGTCTCCTCTGCCAGTATTTTTGCCAAATACAACAATTTTAATTTCTGTCCCGATGCTCTAGACATATATTTCCTCCCACAAAAACAGCCCGGCCGGGCAAATGTCCCTGACCAGGCTATAACACTTACTTCTGTCTGGGCGGTTTACGCAAAATCCTTGGAAACGCAGTGCCATATTCCCAACACCTCAAACAACTGTGGCAAAACCGTTATCTCATAGTCTGCGCTGTAATCATAACAGTGCGGCTGCTCCCCCGGATTGTACCAGCATGTCCGTATTCCGGCGCGAATCCCGCCCAAAATGTCACTGGTCATGGAATCTCCCACGATCAGAATACGGCTCTTGTCCTTCTCCTCCAGCCGTTCCAGACAGTAGTCAAAAAAGACGCTGCTGGGTTTGGCATGACCTATAGTCTCGGAGATAAACACCCCGTCCATAACCTCCGACAACCCCGACAGATTCAGTTTGCTTTGCTGCGCGGATTCCACTCCGTTAGTCACCACATACTGCTTATAGTGCCCCTGCAGCGCTTTCACAGTGTTCAGCGCGTCAGCCACAAACGCATAGTTGTTTCCCAATCCCGTCTGAAATTCCCGCAGAAAAGACTGTTCATCGATCCCCGTTAACCCATATTCGGCAAAGAAATCCCTAAATCTCCCTCTCAGCAGTTCCCCTTTGGTGATCTCTCCCCGCTCCAATCTTTTCCAATAGCCGTCATTGATCTGATTGTAGCGCTGAATCATCTCCTCTGTCAGCGGCTGGCCGATCGTGCGAAAGCACTTGCGCAGAGAACACCGCATGGAATAATCAAAATCCAGCAGCGTCCCATCCACATCCCACAAAATCGTGGTAAATGCCTGTTTATTCTCCCTCTGCATTCTCAGCTCCCGCCTCTCCCGCAGGCTGAGCCTGATTCTTTTTCTTACGCAGGGTAATCCCGATAAACGTTGCCACTCCAGCAACTGCCACGATTACCAGCATAAGCAGCAGATAGGAAAAAAATGAACTGATAAAAGCTAACATAACAACTGCCTCCTCTGTATATATTACCAAAATTATTATAGCAATACTTCACATGCCCCGTCAAGACAGTTTCCAGATTCCCTGCTCCAGAAAATTTTCCGCCTGCCTCTGGGCGCTCTGTATAATAGACGAATCATAGCCCATGATCTCCAGCAGCCGGATGGCGTTGCGGCTGTTGGCCTTTCCCACACGCAGCGTATAGTTAAAGAGAATGTCCCCGTCCCGGATCTCCTCCTCAAAATGATAATTGTCATACTGACCGGACAACAGTTCCGTCAGTTCAATATCATGGGTGGCGGCAAAGCAAAGAATATTCTCTCCCGTCAAGCTGAGAAGAATCTGGGTGGCCGCCGCAATGCGCTCCACCGTGTTGGTGCCCCGCAGCACCTCATCCACAAAACACAGCACCGGACGGTCGCTGTCCTCCCTCATAGCGTCCAGAATGCGTTTCAGGGACTTGATCTCCACAATATAATAGCTCTCTCCGCTCTCAAGATCGTCCCGAAGGGACATGGAGGAATAGATTCGGTACATGGGAGCACTGTAGCGGTCCGCCAGCACCATGTTCAGAGTCTGCGCCATCAGAGCACCCAGAGCCACTGTCTTCAAAAAAGTGGATTTGCCGGAGGCATTGGAGCCTGTCAGCAGCACTCCCCTCTCCACAGATATACTGTTTTTCACGGGATGCTCTATCAGCGGGTGGTAAAGCTGTTCGGCACAGAGACTATTCCCCCGCAAATCGGGTCTGCACCATGCCGTCCCCTCCGCCTCCAGACTGGCGCGGTACAGGGCAATGCTGACCGCAGACTCCAGATATCCCAGAGCGGTAATCAGCTGATCGACCTCCCCGCTGTGTATACCGATCTCCCTCAACATCCGATTGAAAAAGATCAAATCCACATGAAAAGCCATCCGTACATAGTCCAGCAGAATGTCCAGAGGACTGCCCCCGGTGGTGTTTCCCGCCTTGGAAAACACCCAGAAAGCCCCCCGCTGGGATTTTTTCAGAGCGGCGCTCCCCCGCAGAAGATTTTCATTTTCCCGCGGACATACCGGCATTTTCAGCCCGGCAGTTTCCTGAGCTACGTTCAGCAGCCGCGTGATGTAAGCCAGACTGGTGATATAAGGCTCAATCTCCCGTTTTACCCCCATGTAGGTGACGATATTGTACACCATAAGAATGGCAAGGGCCGCCAGCCCCAGAGGGAGTTTCATAAACAAAAGCAGCGCGGCCGGAATGTACAGCAGATTGACCACCGTGTCCCTGGTATTGGATCTGTCGCCCAGAGTATACAGATATTCCAGATAATCATACAGTGAAAATTTTCCCGTACTCCCCAGATTCCTCATCAATTTCTGGAATTCTACCCTCGGTCGGTCCTGCTCCATAAAATAGGTGACAATACTGTCAAAATATTCCAGATCCTCCGACGACTGCGCAGGTGTCCGCAGCATGTGGTACAGCACCTCCTCCCCACTGGAAGAGATCGTATAGTTAAGCCGCATAAATACCTGATCCATGGAGAGATCATCCCATGTGATGTCGTCAAGCTGTCCCGGCTGCCTGTGGTGTTCATAATATCCGGGAATCCGCGCAAAGCGTTCTACCTTGTACTCTTTGTCCGGGCGCTTTCCGTAGTTCTCATACAGCTTTTTCTCAAAGAGCTTTATTGCCTTTTTGTCGGCAAGCACACTCTGCAGCGCCAGAAAAGCCAGGAACAGCCCCATAGCCACCCAGAATATCACATACTCCATATCCGCAACCTCATTTTTCACAGAATAAAAACACTTGTCACAGCATAAACAGAGCAGACGGTTTACGTCTGCTCCGCAAAATGTCTCCTGCCGCTATTTACAGGAAAATGTATTTCAGAATAAACAGCACAGTCAGCACATACATCAATATGCTCACCTTGCCCTTTGTCTTTCCGGCGCAGAGATGCAGAATTGTCCAGGAGATCACGCCCATGGCGATACCCTCGGAGATACTGTACATCAGAGGCATGGAAAGGATACACAGGAATGCGGGAATAGCCTCCAGCATATTCTCCCAGTCGATCCTGGCCACGGAGCCGATCATGTAGAATCCGACAATAATCAGAGCAGGCGCGGTGGCAAAGGACGGTATGGACAAAAACAGGGGTGAGAACACAACCGCCAGCAGGAACAACAGACCTGTAGTCACAGCCGTCAGGCCGGTTCTACCACCCTCGGTCACGCCGGAAGCGCTCTCCACATATGTGGTGGTTGTGGAAGTTCCCAGTATGGCGCCTGCAGAGGTCGCGATAGCGTCGGCCAGCAGCGCACCTTTGATTCGGGGCAGCTTGCCATCCTTGTCCAGCATATTGGCCTTGGCGGATACGCCGATCAGGGTTCCCAGAGTATCAAAGATATCCACAAACAGGAACGCGAACACAATAACGACCATATCCATAACCTTTATGGCACTGAAATCCGCCTTGAACACCTGACCGAAAGTGTTGCCAAGGGGCGAGAAGTCAAAGGACACAATAGCGGGTGGAATCGTGGAGTACATTCCAAGGTCATTATTGGGCACATACAGTCCAACAAGTTCGCATATAATGCCCAACACCCAGGTAATCAGGATGCCGAACAGGATGCCGCCCTTGATCTTCTTAATCAGCAAAAATGCTGTGATCAGCACGCCGATCAGGGCCAGCAGCGCACCCATGCCCACGGAGCTGAAATTCTCCTTAAAATTCTGATAGGAAACCAGCGTGGAATCGTTGTTTACAACGATCTTGGCGTTCTGCAGGCCAATAAAAGCGATAAACAGACCGATACCGGCGCTCACCGCAGATTTCAGCGTCATGGGAATGGCATTGAAAATTGCCTCACGCACATTGGTTACGGACAGCACGATAAAGATCAGGCCCTCAATAAATACAGCCAGCAGAGCGATCTGCCAGGAGTATCCGTATCCGATGACAACCGTGTAGGCAAAATACGCATTCAGTCCCATACCGGGTGCCAGCGCAAAAGGATAATTGGCAAGTAACGCCATCAGCACGGTTCCCACAAAGGACGCCAGCGCCGTCGCAAGCAAAATTGCCTGCTTATCCATTCCAGTTGCGGAAAGGATATTGGGATTAACAGCCAATATATACGCCATGGTCATAAAGGTGGTGATACCAGCCATGACCTCTGTCTTTATATTGGTGTTATTCTCCTTGAGTTTGAAGAACTTTTCCAACATTTTTTCCCTCCTCATTTTCTGCCGCTGTCAGCGGCTGGAAACTGTAAAAACAGTTTCCAATAGTTTGTTTACAGTGTCTATTGATGTCTGAGCATTCACTCAGATAACAACCTTTGTGCGATGGCATTGCAGGCGTTATAGATATTCTCGGGTTTGTCACCCACATTGAACATGCCGTCTTTGTACAGAATCTTGCCGCCCACTATGGTCATTTTCACATTGGCCTTGCTGCCGCTGTAGACCACGTTCTTGGGGATATTGTGAATGGGCTGCATATTGGGCTGGTGCAAATCCAGCAGGATCATATCCGCCAGCTTTCCCTTGGCCAGCACATCCGCCCTGTTAAGACGCATGGCTTTTGCCCCGTTCACCGTAGCCATTCGTAGTACCTCCATGGCGTCCACGCTCGATGCGTCCATCTCCCGCAGCTTGGACAGACCGGATACCAGAAACATCTCTCTGAACATGTCCAGCGCATTGTTGCTGCCGGCTCCGTCGGTACCGATAGCTACCGGGATCTGATTCCTGACAAAATCCATAATAGGCGCCACACCGCTGGCCAGCTTGGCATTGGAGGCAGGATTGGTGATTACGTACATTCGATGCCTGCGAAACACATCCATATCATTATCCGTCATATGAACACAATGATATCCGCCCCCGCCAAAGTCAAACATACCCAGAGAATCCAGGAAAAACGCCGGCGTCATGCCATATTTTTTCTTGCACTCCCGCACCTCGTCCATGGTCTCGGACATATGGGTGAACACAGGAGCTCTGTGTCTGTGCGCCAATCCCGACAGCTGCACCATCAGCGCCCGGTCACAGGTGTATTCCGCATGAAAACCCAGCTGATAGCTAATCAATGGATTCTTGCGGTTCCAGCGCACATACTCTTCCTCCACCTGATCAATGGAGGATGTAAAATCATTCAAACCGCTGACCAGCACACAGCGCATGCCCATATCCAGGCACGCCTTCGCCGTCACGTCCGGTTTCAGATACATATCGAAAATCGAGGTGATGCCGCTGGTCAGGTACTCCAGAATCGCCAGCCGGGTCAGCTGATAGATATCCTGATCTGTCAATCTCTTCTCCGCCGGGAATACAATGTTCTGCAGCCAGTCCTGCAGGGGCACATCATCCGAGGCGGACCGCAAAAATGTCATTGCGGAATGAGTATGCGCATTTTTAAACCCCGGCATCAACAGATTTTCCTCACAGTCGATCTCACAGTCCCAGGAAATGCGGGGCACATTGTCCCCTCTCCACTCTCGCTCGATTTCCTCCTGGTCCGCAACATAGACTATTTTCTCATTCTTTACCCAGATTTCCCCTCTAAAGATTTCCCTGTTCGGCTCCATGGTCAAAATTCTGGCATTATATAATCTCAAATTCATTCCGTTTTTCCCCTTCTCTAATTTCCCCGTGGGTTGTCCTCCAATGTCGGTGCCCGTCAGGATAAATTCTGAGGCTTAGTTCCACTTGGGACCGAAACTCTCAGGCAATATCTCCTTCAGAGTGTATTCCTCATAATCTTCTGCGCTTTTGCCCACCAGAATACGAAACTCCGGCCCACAGAACTCCCGCATCACCTGTCTGCAGATGCCACAGGGATAGGCAATATCAGGAAAAACATCCCCTTGCTGCGACTTTCGTTTTCCACCCACAATGGCAATGGCACGAAACTCCCGCTTTCCCTGGCTGACCGCCTTAAAGAAGGCTGTCCGCTCGGCGCAGTTGGTAGCTCCGTAGGAGGCATTTTCGATATTACAGCCCTGATAGATTTCGCCGCTGCCTGTGAGCAGCGCCGCCCCCACCAGATAATCGGAGTAGGGAGCGTAGGCGCGCTCTCTTGCCTCTATAGCCGCCTGTATCAGTTCTCTGTCTCTCGCCCTTTCTTCCATGCCGACTCCATTCGTTTTTACTCAAATTTTATATGATTTTCCCGAAACGTTTTACGGACTCCGTCACCAGACTCTTAAACACAGGGGCCGCTTTATCTGCCGCCTCCTGTACCTCCTGATGGGTCAGGGGATTGGCCGTCATTCCCGCCGCCAAGTTACACACACAGGAAATTCCGCAGATTCTCATGCCCATGTGGGATGCCGCCACGGCCTCCACAGCCGTACTCATACCCACAGCGTCACAGCCCAGCGTCCGCAGCATGCGCACCTCGGCCGGCGTCTCAAAGGACGGTCCTGTAAGCTGGGCATACACGCCCTGCTGGAGGAAAATATGCTGTTCCCCTGCCGCCGCCTTTATGTTCTCCTGCAGCTCGGTGTCATACACATGGGTCATGTCCGGGAAACGGGTTCCCAGCTCCTCTATGTTGGCTCCAATCAGCGGATTGGGCGCAAAACAGGAGATATGATCGGTAATCAACATCAGGTCCCCCGCGTGGAAAGAAGTGTTCACGCCGCCGGAGGCATTGGTCAGAAAAAGGATCTCCGCTCCCAGCAGTTTCATCAGCCGAATGGGCAGTACCACATCGCTGATGGAATACCCCTCGTAGTAGTGTACTCTGCCCTTCATGCACACCACCGGCACATCGCCCACATACCCAAAGATAAACCGTCCGTCGTGTCCCGGCACTGTGGATACCGGAAAGCCCTCGATGTCCCCATAGGGCACCTGAGCCACCACCTGTATCGTGTCCGCGTAGTCTCCTAAGCCGGAGCCGAGAACGATGGCAACCTTGGGAATGAAATCGGTGATCTTGCGTATACAGGTTTCACAGTTTTTCAGTTTTTCGTAAGCGGTGGTTGACATGTGCGGTGTTCTCCTTTTCTTGGGATGAAGAACTGGCAGAGATGGTAATTTCTGACAAGTTCGGGGGTTGGGGTGTTACGAAGGCCACAGGCAGAGCACAGCGAAAATCTTGGGATTTTCGCTGTCGTTTCGCTCGTCAAATTCATGCATAAACAGCTGCTCGAGCTAGCTCGGTATCTGCTTATACATGAACTTGACTCTGCCCTACACGCACATTATACCCAATTTATTCCAAAAAAGCAATTCTATCTGATAAAAAGTTTGGGACGGCCGTTTTATTGCGGCCGCCCCGTGTTCTTCCATCTCTTTAACGTCGGAAAAAGTTTTCTCATCCTCTCTCTGGCTTCCTCTGGTGTTTTGCACTCTTCGCCTACCCAGAAGGGAATGCAGCTCTCTATCATTTCCTCCATGGTCTCGTCTTTCCCGAAATTTCCGTTGGGAAAACAGTATTTGCAGTACTCGGTGTTCCTGCTCCCGTCGGCGTTGTATCCGTAGTCCTCTTCTCTCATCATCATGCTGCAGCTCTGACATATTGTATCCATTGTATTTCCTCCACGTTTTTATTATTCTTCATATCCTCCGGTAATCTCACACACATTGTGGTCCGGGTCATAAACATTAAAATAGTAATAGCCCTCGTGAACTTTTTCGATCTCTGTCATTTCACCTATACCCAGCTCCTTGAGTCTCCGGTACTCCCTCCTTAAATCCTCCACCCAGAAATTCAGCACAAACTTGTGGTCGCCATCTACATAGTGATGCCCCGGAAGGTTGTCCTCGTTCATAATGGCCAAGCATTTGTTATCAAAAAAGAATTCCGCAAATTTGTTGCCGCAATTCCTGGTAGACACCGCCATGGACAGCAGTTTCTCATAAAATGTGATGGATGCCTCAAAATCTCTGGCAATCAGATAGACGCTTCCCAGATGCAGTTCCTGAGGGCGGAGTTTTTTGATATCCACCTCCTCCAGAAGAATTTCATCTGTTCCCACGGAAAAAAGTCTGCTCATCTGTATCACCTTGTCAATCTCCGGCAGCGACTGATCCATCTCCCATTTGGAGACGGACTGCCTGGACACAGCCAGCTTTTCCGCCAGCTGCTCCTGGGTGAGTCCGTTGTCAATGCGCAACTGTAAAATCCGGTTTCCTACACTCATAATATACCTCTTTTCCTCTCTTTTTCTTTGAGTCATGCCTCATGTACATATTTTATCTATCATAGAGGAAAAAATCTACCAATTATTCTTGGAATTTTAGCAACCGCAGGTTGCTCGCAAAAATAAAGCCAGGGGCTGTATAGGGCAGCCCCCAGCTACATTAAATGATAATACAGATCATGCCTCCGTTGCTGTCATTGACAATTTTCTGCATGGTATCTTGCAATTTTACCTGACATTCGTCACCGATGGAGGCTATCTTGGTGGCAATTCCGTCATTTACCAGCTGCTCCACGGATTTTCCAAAGATGTTGGTCTCCCATATCCCCTCGCCCTCATGGTCGGTGTTATTGATATACCGAATCAGATCCTCGGCCTGTTCCTGAGTGCCCACGATGGGCGCGATCTCTGTCTCGATATTGGCTTTAATCATATGGATGGAGGGACTTACGGCCTTAATCTTTACCCCGTACTTGTTGCCGTGGCGTATCACCTCCGGCTGGTTTAAGACAATCTCCTCCTTCATGGGCATAACCACCCCGTACCCCTTCATTCTGACCATATTTACCGCCTGAAGTACTTTGGAGTACTCAGACTTCATTCTGGCAAATTCCTGCAGTTTGGAGAGTAACTGGTACTCGTCCCCTATGTCCTCTCCCACCATCTCTGTCAGCATCTCATAATAATAGGCGTCATCCGCCTCAAGCTGAATACGCACGCAGCCGTCACTTAAGGATATCTGATCCACCTTGGTGCGTTTCACATACTGGCTTTCTATGGCGATGGGGTGTTCCAGACAGTCCCGCAGGGTGGTGTATTCCTTCATGATTCCCTTCACCCTGTCGATCAGCTCCTGCTTCATCCGATTGTCATAGGGCAGCATTTCCACCCACTTGGGCATATAAAATTCAATCACCGAAATGGGGAACTCATACAGTACATTCTCCAGAATTTTATGTATATCCTCTTTTTTCAGCTGCTCGCAGTTTACCGGCAGGACGGCGATCCCGTATTTTTCCTGCATCTGCTCCGCCAACGTCCTGGTCTCCTCCGAGTAGGGTTTCTGACTGTTTAAAAGCACCAGAAAAGGTTTATGTAATTTTTTCAGGGCGTTGATGGTCTTTTCCTCCGCCGGCAGAAAGCTCTCCCTGGAAAGCTCTCCGAAACTGCCGTCTGTGGTGATCACCATGCCAATGGTGGAGTGGTCGTTCATGACCTTATCCGTTCCAATCTCCGCCGCCTTGGTAAAGGGAATTTCATTGTCAAACCAGGGGGTTTTCACCATCCGCTCCGCGTTTTCCTCCATGTGTCCCGCCGCGCCGTCCACCATGTAGCCCACGCAGTCAATCAACCGTACATCCACCTCCACGTCCTCGTTCAACACAACATGGGCTGCTTCCTTGGGAATAAATTTTGGCTCCGTGGTGGTGATGGTGCGTCCTCCGGCGCTCTGGGGCAGTTCATCCATGGCACGGGTCTTTGCGTGTTCGTCCTCCATGTAAGGCAGAACCATCACATCCATAAATCGCTTGATAAATGTGGATTTTCCCGTGCGCACAGGCCCCAGCACACCAATGTATATCTCCCCACCGGTCCGCTGCTGTATATCATGATAGAGGTCATAAGTATTCATTGTATGATTTTCCATATAAAGAACCTCCCGCCTATACTGGTATATGTATATGCGGGAGGTTTCCCATACATGAATCTTTCAGTCAAAACCCGATGAATTTTTGCGCGCCGTCCCTATCAGGCAGACCAACAATATTATAGGGAAAATCGCGCCTGCCAGTATCCCTCTGTGCAGGTTGTCACCGAAGACTCCCGACGTAAGGCCCACCAGCGTAGGTCCTCCCGAGCAGCCGATATCCCCGCCCAGAGCCAGCAGCGCAAACATGGCGGTGCCTCCCCTTTTGATGGATGCGGCAGCCTTACTGAAAGTTCCCGGCCACATGATGCCCACGGACAGGCCACACAGTCCGCAGCCCAGCAGTCCGATCCAGGGGACGGGCACCAGAGAAATGCACAGATAGGAAATCACGCAGAGCATCGCACTGCCTGTCATAAAGCGATCCAGCTCCACTTTCTCCCCATATTTTCCGTAAAATGCCCTGGCACATCCCATCAACAGAGCAAAGAACATAGGTCCCATCAGGTCTCCCAGGGTCTTGCTGATACCCAGCCCTTTTTCCGCAAAGGTGGACGCCCACTGGCTGACGGACAACTCGCTGGCTCCTGCACAGACCATCATCAGCATAAGCAGCCAGAACGCCCGCATTCCAAACAATTCTCTGACCGTCATGCCCTTCTCCCCGTCCGCTATCAGTGGGGCTATGGGGACCCTGGCAAACAATATGCCGTTGGCAATGGGAACGATCGCCCACAGCAGGGCCAGAATCCACCATCTGTCAATGCCAAATATCCGAAAAAACAGAGTGGAAAATAGCACCACTCCCACCTGTCCCCAGCAGTAAAAGGAGTGGAGCATACTCATAGCCTTCTCCTTGTTGTCCGTGGGACAGGACTCCATCACCGGACTGACCAGCACCTCCAGCAGACCGCCGCCCACGGCGTAGCACACCACTGAGATCAGCAGTCCTGCATAAGCGCTTGGCAATATCCTAGGCAGGATGGTCAGCCCTGCCAGTCCCAGCGCCGACATGCCATGGGCAATCAGCATGGAGGCGCGGTAACCGATCCGATCCACAAAGGTAACGGAGACCAAATCCACCGTGAGCTGCACGGCAAAATTCACCGTGATCAACAGAGTGATCCGGGACAGAGGAATGCCATAGCTGCTCTGGAAAGTCAAAAAGAGCAGCGGCACAAAATTGTTTACGATGGCCTGTATAATATATCCGATAAAACAGGCGTTTATAGTCCACTTATATGCCTTATTCACCGGCACTCCTCCCTATTGTTTTGCGACACAGATCAGTATGAAAAATGCCGCAGTTGGACTTGCTGCGCAAGTCTGGCATTTTTCGGATGTGAGATTAGAACTTCTTTGCGAAATGCCCTCTGGCATAAGCAATTAGAAGTTCTTCTCACATAATATTCTCTTGAAACTCTTCTTACCGCGCTTAACGATCTTGCCCTCGCCGGCAAAATCCGCCTTGGTGTACAGAGTCTTGATATCCGTCACTTTCTCGCCGTCCACCGTGACGCCGCCCTGCTCCACAGCACGTCTCGCCTCAGAGCGCGAGGCAGTCAGTCCTGCCGCAGCCACCACGCCCACTATGTCGATCGTGCCGTCCCTAAAATCAGCATCCTGCAGCTCGTAGGTTGGCATATTCTCGGCATTGCCTGCGCTGAACAGCGCTCTGGCACTCTCCTGGGCTTTCCGGGCCTCCTCCGTGCCGTGTACCAGCTCGGTAAGATGGTAGGCCAGAATCTCCTTGGCCTCGTTGAGCTTGCTGCCCTCCCAGCCGTCCATGGCCTCAATCTCTTCCAGGGGTAGGAAAGTCAACATCCGCATACAGTTCATCACATCCGCATCCGCCACATTCCTCCAGTACTGGTAGAACTCGAAGGGAGAGGTCTTTTCCGGGTCAAGCCACACTGCCCCCTTCTGGGTCTTGCCCATCTTCTTGCCCTCGGAATTCAGCAATAGAGTGATGGTCATGGCGTAGGCGTCCTTGCCCAGCTTGCGGCGAATCAACTCCGTGCCGCCCAGCATATTGCTCCACTGATCATCGCCGCCGAACTGCATATTGCAGCCGTACTTCTCGTACAGGCACAGAAAATCGTAGCTCTGCATAATCATGTAATTAAACTCCAGGAAACTGAGTCCCTTTTCCATGCGTTGCTTATAGCACTCTGCGGTCAGCATGCGGTTCACGGAGAAATGCACACCGATATCCCGGATAAACTCGATATAATTCAGGTCTCTGAGCCAGTCCGCATTGTTCACCATCATGGCTTTGCCCTCACCGAACTCGATAAAACGGCTCATCTGTTTTTTGAAACACTCGCAGTTGTGGTCGATCTGTTCCGTGGTCATCATGGTGCGCAGATCACTTCTGCCGGAGGGGTCTCCGATCATACCCGTGCCGCCTCCGATCAGGGCGATGGGACGGTTGCCCGCCATCTGCAGGCGTTTCATCAGGCATAGCGCCATAAAGTGTCCCACATGGAGACTGTCGGCGGTGGGATCAAAACCGATATAGAAGGTCGCCTTACCGTTGTTGATCAGCTCCTTGATCTCCTCCTCGTCCGTCAGCTGGGCCAGCAGCCCTCTCGCTTTCAACTCGTCAAATACTGTCATTTCTTTTTCCTCCTTAATTCTCATTCTTCTTTGCATTTTGCAAACCTAACCTTAAGAAATATTTTTTTACCTTTTTGTAATAAAACGAAATCCTTCCCTTCTGTCCTGGTAACAACATCATCAATTGAGCTACACTTAACTCCGTCAATAGAAGCTCCATTTTGAAGAATCAATCTTCTAATCTCACTTTTTGTATTCACCAGTCCCGCATTTACAAACAGATCTAAAACAGAAATCTCATCTCCAACAATTTCATAATCACTTTCCGGTGCATTCTGTCCAGTATCTTTTGCCTTTCCAAAAAGTGATTTTACAATTTCCATTACATTATCTGCTTCTTCTTGTCCATGAACTAATTTAGTTATCTCATATGCCATCAATCTCTTTGCAGCAATAATATCTGTTGAACACAGCCTATTGATTTCATCCAGTTCTACCCTGGTAAATAATTTGAGTAACATTTCTACATCGGCATCATCAACATTATAAAAATATTGATAAAAATCAAATGGTGTTGTCTTATCCCTGGCAACCCACAACGTACCGGATTCTGTTTTCCCCATCTTCTTTCCTTCTTTTGTAAGAAGCAAAGGACAAGTCAAACCATAAATTTCATCTTCTGTATTATCTTCAGCAGACAAAAAGTTGCGTTTCCTATGCAGGCCCGTACCGGCAACGACATTTCCCCACTGATCGCTGCCGCCAATCTGCAGCTTGCAGCCATATTTGTTATTCAAGAACTCAAAATCATAAGCTTGCATTAACATATATCCCATTTCTAAAAATGTTAATCCACCTTCTTTAAGTCTGTTTGCATACGCATCCGCAGATAACATTGTGTTAATATTAAAATGAACGCCAATATCTCTCATAAAATCGACATAGTCATATCCATTAAACCAATCTGCATTGTTCAATATTATAGCNGGATTATCACCATCTGTTTTCACAAAACGACCGGCAAGAGTTTTNACTTCTTCAAGGTTATGAGTAACTTGCTCCTTTGTGAGCATTTTTCTCATATCACTCTTCCCACTGGGATCTCCAATCAATGCTGTAGCACCACCTATAACAAGAATCCCCTTATGCCCTGCATCCTGCAAATANCTAAACATCATAAGCGCAAAAAAGTGACCAATATGAAGACTGTCAGCTGTTGGATCAATTCCTAAATAAAATGTAGTTGGNNNATCTGAATCCAATATTTTTTTTACNGCNTCAAGGTTAGTGCATTGATATACATATCCTCTTTGTTCTAATAATTCATAAATGCTCATAATATGCCTCCCTNTATTTAGGAATCAACAGATCCTCTGTTCCGCTGGCNCTGNCGGAATGNCGGTTGACTGCANGCACATAAAAAAGCCCCGTCCCACAAAAGGACGAGGCCAGCACCCGTGTTACCACCTTTTTTCCCATAAGNCTCACGCCCTATGGCTCAGAGAGTATCCATCAATACTCACGGCCGATATCGGGGCCTGCCGTCAAAGCCTACTCTGCACGGAAAATNNCANGCATTTGGGTTTGCTGCTCCGAGATGTATTCCNGCCANGCTCTGTGCGCCTCTCACCGACCGGCCGCTCTCTGTACAAAGTNGATTGACAGTACTCTTTCTCTTCATCGCATTANCNTTTATTTAAAACTTGGGCTTATTATAGCTGAAAAAAATGGAGATGTCAACAGTTTTTCAATTCTGCTCCGCCAAATAGAGTTTCANCCTGTTTTCCATATTATTTATCACCTGTTCCTCCGTCAGCANTCCGCNNAAGTAATTGTCCANCTCCTCTGCCATAATGAAATANAGNTCACTGGGGAAATAAGGGTATGGTACGGCCTGCTCCATCAGGGNCAGAAATTCCTNTGTATCCNCCNCNTTGTCAACCTTGATCTCNACNGGTTCCTNCTCGGTGAGCAGGTCCGCAAAATAAGTGACATCCGGNATCTCCNCCATCTGTTTCTCAAACACATCCCGGCGCACGCTCATNCCGGAAAAATAGCTGTGGGATGAAGCGGCGCTCTGGCTCTCATAGGAGAGCAGANTCTGCAAAAATAATTGGGCAATTTTCTTTTCTTCCTCCGACGCAGTACTACGGATTACCACCGGGTCCACGGAAGAACAAATATAGTGCTGTGAACCATTCTGTCCNGGATACCCCATATATTTCATGGAACTGCCCAGCTGTGCCCTCCANAGGCTAATTTCTTCCGGCCTNGAAAGATTTAACTCACAGCAAAGCATAGTGCCTTCCCGCAGTGCCGAAATCATTTCNGACTGGCTGCCCATTCCCTTTTTTTCATCCGCCAGATCCTTTGCGTAGCGCAAAAGCTGTCTGAATTCGTCACTGTCAAAGCGCAGACTTCCCTCTTCCGCATCTATCAGATAATTATCTTCCAGACTATGGATGAAAAAANTGCTGATGAACGCCCCGCTGCTCTGTCCACTGTAGATGGCGTTCAATTCCGGATGCTCTGCAATATACTGTAAAAAGGAANTATAATCCCAGNTGTCCATATCCACGGATGCAGTCACCACCGTTCTGAGGGACCAACCNCCGACGATTCCGTACAGAGTGNCATCAATCTGNCCCAGTTTCATCGCTTCCGGGAGNAACTGGTCCTCTAATTGAGTCTGCGCCAGCATATNGTCAAGAGGNTCCCACAGATNCGCATGTTGGTAAAAACCGGTAAGCCCTGTATCAATCAANACCGGCCCGTCCCCTGCCGTCAATTCNGTGAGGAGCTTGGTCGTATCATAATCCTCTGCCAGACGTATTGAATATGTAGGATATTTCCNGTTAAACTCCGCCACATAAGCCTGATAAACGCTCCGNGAATANGAAGANACCGCCAATGTGATCTCCTTAATCTCAATATTTTCGGTACACGGTTTCAAACATANATANTTCATACCTGAANAATCGGCATACAGAANNGANAGTCTTTGGCCCTGTGTACGCATCGCTTTGACACCATCTGGCATAAGCTGTATCCCATGATTACTCCACTCATATAAAAGCTCTGCGTTTTCTCCGGACAAATCGCGGCGGTATACCCCCTGCTGGGTAGCATATACCAGCATAGAGGCATCCCATAGAGTGTAATAATACATCCCTTCATCTATGGACTGCGTTGTCAGAATCCGCTCTTCTCCGTCAGTCAAATCCAACATCCAGAGCGCTGTGAAATAGCTCACGCCTTCGTCCTCATCATTTACATGAGAACAGACAGCGATTCTGCCGTCATAAAGGGGAACAAATTTCACTCCCGAGTAGGAGTCATTGGTATACTCCGCAAGAAGTTTTCCCTGGGAATCCAATACATAATAAGTCCATCCGTCCATAGTTGAATTAAGAAGGTGTATATTGCCGGAAATGTCCATCATTATATCGCTTGCAAAAATATCCGCCGGCAGTTCCTGTGCACCTATTCTGTCGATCACATTAAGCTGCGTATCAACCGTAAAAAAGGTATGTACTAATTCCGCATTTTCACCGGTATCCTTATAATACATCAGATAATTATCGCTGCCACATATTTCTCCCACACTCCAAACCTGATTCATTCCCTCCTCGGAAAAATCGAGATGCACGGACTGTTCTTCTCCTCTGTCGGTCACAATGTTCAGACCGTCCCAGCTCTCCTCAAAAGAGGCAAAAAGATGCTTTTTAAACACTGCTGCCCTGGAGTTTCCCAACAAGTACCGAATCCCCCCGCCATCCCTGGCTCCTTCCGGCTGCTCCGGTTTCAGAGAATGGTTTATCTGTCCGATATACAAATCCAGCGTATTATCCTGCCATTGCTCCCCAGACGCCAGAAACGGTTCCGAAGTATCCGGCATTTCTGCATCTGAAGACACATTAACCTCCTGCGGCACAGTCTCCTGTGAAACAGTCTCCCCAATCGACTCTTCGCCGCCGCATCCGCAAAGACAAAAAAGAATACTCATTATAACCGGCCAAATCAATTGCTTACTCATGGGCTCCTCCAATATGTATAGTAATTTACTATCTGGAACCACGCTTTTTATGTGTGGTTCCAGATAATTCGTGTACACTTTATCAAAGCATTCTCCCCCTCAAATATCTTTATACTATCACACCCCTATGCAAAATACAAATAAATTTGAATCCTCTGAGCATATAGAAAACCTCACAATCATGTGCTATAATTTCTGTATCGCAGAAACGATAAACTTTGAAGGAGGAAATATGCCTATGAAGTACATGACATTCAATTCGTCATGTTCTTATGCGGGACTTGCAAATCTACTGTCGTTTTATGGGATAGATACTGAGGACAGAAAGATTGCGCTTGAAATGGGATTACCGTTTTTGTTTAACTATGAGGATGGATCTTATTTTTCGGGGCCAATGCTTCAAGGTGAGAAATGGTTTAATCTCTACTTAAAGACCATCGGCTATGCAATGATGGAAAAAGAGGTGAATAAAAAGCAGATTTGTGTTTATCTTCGTAATTTACAGTATGCTATGCTGGGCATTTATGTAAGCGGGAGGAATAAGCATGCTGTTATTTACACAGGGATGAAGGACGGGAAATTCCGCATGCTCAACAACAAATGGGAACAGGCTGATGAACCCGACACTCTGTTACTTTCGGAGGAAGAACTCTTGCAGCGGGTTGATGAAACCGTAATGGTGGCTGTTTTGAACAAGGCTATTTGTGAAACTGTTAGGACCGAAAGCTTGATGAAACACTCTATTTCTGTCCTTCAAATGCTGACCAAGGAAATTGCCGACTTCTGTTCACAGGAAAAATCCACAAAGGACATTCGGCTGTCTATGAACACTCTATTCCGCGCAATCCTGCTGGATGGAATCACAATGCTGGATTTAATCGGGGAGACTCAAATCAGCCAAAAGTTGAAAATCGTGCAGGATCAATTTATGAACGCCGTGAAGAAAAACAAACCTCTACAGCTCAACCAATACCTTGATATTACACTGTTAAATTCTGCCATTACGGAATACATCAACTTAATTCGCGCTCATGCGTGAACAAAGAAATTTGAATCATTCCACTATGCTCTTCCGGGAAAAGAACCTGTTCATCCCTAGCTCCAGCCCGGCAATGATCACCCCTTCCAGAACTACAAAAGCCATCGACCGTATGATTTCGTTCTGGAAAGCCGCAGGATCGGACATGTTACGCAGAGTCGCGCGCAGCACCATACATAGGAAAACTCCCAGAAGACTTATGATATGCAGACTGCTAAGCGCACGCTCTCTCTTTAGGGAATCTGCCACAAAACAGGCAAATATCAATAATTCCGCAATGATGATCCCCATCAGCTGGCGATCTATAAAAGGCCCCATTCGCGATATCTCCATTCCAAACGGCCCCATATTAGTCCAAGTTGCTCTACATACCATGGCCGCCAGAGAGGCACAATAGGGAATGCCCAATGCGCTCACCACTCCAAGACATACTCTCCGCCTGTTCATCACAGGTTTCACATGATAATCCGATAACAGAGCATAGAGCCCCAGCGCTATGAGGGGAAATATCACATAGTACAGCCCCTCCCTATACCACAGCTCAAAATTATAAAAAGTATCTCCGACAAGCAGCTGCACCAGAGCCAGAGCACCCACAATGAGAACACTCTTTCTTATAAAGTGCTGTTTGACTTTTTTCATGTGGTCCAGCTCGCTCTGGTTTATCTTATTTCCCCCGATCACGGTGCGCCTGAGCGTCTCCAGACTGGCTCTGCATTCCGCACATTCCTCCACATGCTCTTCCACCGCCTCTCTGGAACTCTGTGAACAGATGCCGTCCACATAAGAGGGGATCAAATCCCTGATAATCTCACAATTCAATTTACTCATGCTTATCCTCCCATTCTGCCGCCCTTGCGGCCTTGATCAGCATTTCCTTGCCACGATAGAAATTTACCCTTGCCCAATTTTCACTTCTTCCCAGAATCTCACCGATCTCCCGAAAGGACAGATCCGCGGCGACTCTCAGATAAATCACTTCCCTCATCTGACCGGGAAGTTTCTGCATCTCCTTCAGGATATCCATCAGCTCCAGTCTGTACAGAACCGTCTCCTCAGGCGGCGGAGTGTCTGCGATGGCCTCTTCGTCCGGCTGGGTGACAACCTCACGCTTGTGTTTGGAAAGGTACTGATAATAGAGATGTTTGGCGATCTGACAGAGCCATGTGGAAATCTTACAGTTGCCATCGTATCGTTCCAGAGACTGATAAGCCCTGAGAAAGGTCTCCTGGGTCAAATCCTCCGCCAAATGCCTGTCATGGCACAGGGATAGCAGATAGTGATATACAATTTTGGCATTTTCCTGATAGAGCTGCTCCATACCCCTTCCTCCTCGTCTCGTAAAGCCGGACATGTTCAAGGTCTTTTCACACATATATCCGATTTACGAGACATTCGTTACAGGTAAATTTTATCTTTCAAAAAACAAGCAAAAGCACCGTCCTGAAACGATGCTCCTGCCATTTTTTAGTTTCTCTCATCCAGATAGAGCTGGACGCGGCTGTTGATGATCTCCGCAGCGGTTTGGGGAAATTTATTCTCCGCGTACATGGCGCTGAGCTCCTCCGCAATAATCCTGATGATCTGGCCATCGCGGGGCGGCGCCCCCGCGCAGCTCTCCAGAAAGGTCTTGGCGCGGTGTATGGATGTGGTGCCGTCCTGAAATACCGGCATCTCCGACGCATGCAATCCCCCCAGGTACACAAGTCTGCCGTCTTCCTCCTCCACTATATAGTTTTCCGGGGACAGTTTGCGAACACTCAGACCTGACATGCTTATTTTATACTGCACTTCATCCCCCAACAGGGTCTCCAGATAATAGGCCGCCGCCTCCTTATGGGCTATGTTGGCGTTCACCACCAGCACGCCGTTCGCCATCAGATAGTTTCCGCAGACACCCTCTGTGGGATACCCCACAATCCGGCCGCCTTCCTCCTCCATCTGCTCAAAAAAGTTAAGAAAACTGGATGTGAATGTGAAATACCCCCACAGGAAATCCTTTCCCCCATTCAGCCATGTATCTGTATCCTGATGAACACTGCTCATATCTGTGCTGGTAAGTTCCAACAGACGAATAAACCTCTCATCATCAAAATGACTCTCTCCTTTTTCCCAGTCAATCAGAAAGGAATCCCCCAGACTGTACCCTACAAGTGTGAGTACTGTGAGAGATGGTGTTTCATAATCGTTCATCCCCACATAGGGGGAGCGGATTGCGCCCGTCAATTTCCCCTCATCCATCAAGTCAATCACATCTTCCAGCCTCCAGGTATCCTCCGGCCAGGTGTCCGCAGCCACCGCCAGGGTCTGCGCTGTGACCTCCATCGGCACTCCCAGGAACCTGTCGTCAACGGTTCCGATCTCCATGGCTCCGGGCAGAAGTTCCTCCTGAAACTCCCCGGGAATCAACTGTCCTATATCCAACAGCAGCCCCTTCTCCTCCAGCATATACATATCCTCAATCGACACAAACATCAGATCCGGGCCCTTGCCCTGCGAAAGCTCGATCAGTATCCTGTCCCGGTCCTCCTGGGCGGAGGCATCCTCGTATTCATAGCGATAATCCGGCGTCTCCATGGAGGCCAGCACAGCGCATTCTGTCAGGGTCGGCCCGTACCCGTCTCCGGCGAGATTGGCCACCCGGATGGCTCCATCGGCCGCCGGTCTCTGCTGTGCCAATGCCGCAATCCATTCCCTTGGTTTCCCATCCTTGAATCTCGTCAGGCGCAGGACGGGTGTCTGCCCCTCCCGCAGTGCCAGCATGGTCCGGTAGCTCGTATCCAATCCGGCTGTCTGGAAATCAAACACCTGTACTCTCCTGCCGCTCTTTATGTTCCACTTTACGATCCATTCCTCCGACATCGCCCACGATCTGTAATAGATATCGTCTCCCAGCATGCCGTACATCTGCCCGATGCAGGGAAAGGAAGTCTCCATCCGGGCCAGAGAGCGCAGCTCACCCTCCGCCGCATCCGCCCACAGGAATTCATAGCATTTTTCCGTCTCGTCATAGACAGGGAGGATCAGCTCCCCCTCCGGGGCGCGCAGAGGATCCACCAGATTCTGTTTCGAGGTTCCCTCGTATTCCAGCAGAATCTCCCCGCTTTGGTCAAACAGATAGAACACTTGGCCGCCATCCTCCTTGTAATCTATCACACAGATATTGCCTTTCCCATCGCAGCGCCAGTTGAGAGACTGCATAAAGCGCTGTTCTGCAGACACCTCCTGGTAGATACCCTTTTCCAGATAGATTTCCCTGACGTCCGCAACCTGAAGATTGCCCGCAAGATCCGTATAGACCATCCTGTCCACAGTCTGGCAGTACATGCCCTCCTGGTCCTGTTCCCAATCCACCCACCTAAATACATAGTGTTTCTCATCCAGCATATCCATGCTCTCCAGGCTGCCCCGGCTGCTCTCCAGCCCCAGATCTCCTAATGAAAAACTTTTCTCCACGCATTCCTCACTCACCGTGTCATAAATCTCCAGAACATATTCTGTCTCGGGTTCAAAATCGCCCGCCCCATCAGCTCCCCGCTCTATGCCAAAGTACCAGAACAACTCCCCGCATACGCCGTAGTCCAGGTATATCCATTCCTCCGACCCATCGGCGGAGTCCTGGCTCCTATGCTCCCAGGGCAGGTACTGGTCTGTCCAGAAAATCTGTTCGTCCTCCAGCTTTCCCGGCGTGGCAAAGCCTTCCGTCTTCCACTGCGCGGTCTCTCCCTCCGTCTCTGACTCCGAAGACTGCGTCACATCCCCCGGCCGTCCGCAGCCGGAAAGAGTCGTCAACACGAAGGATGCCAGCAAGACTGAAATATATTTTTTCATGGCTGGTAGTCCTCCTCTCTATACTCACGGCCGATTTGATTTTCCTTTCCGCATGGCGCATGTTGCCCGGTTCCGCAGCACGTGCCGTGCGGAAATTGAAAAATCTTATCGGGTGTCAGTATAATTTCTCTCTGCCAGATAAATTCCCACACGATTGGTCAGTCGTTCAATAAGTACATCCTCCGTGATAACCCCGGCCATATATTCCTCCACCTCTTCCCTCAGTATGGTGTTAAGTTCCTTAGGTAAATGTCTCTCGGGCCGGGCATTTCCCAGCAGTTTATACAAAAGCCAGGCGTCGTATTCTCTATCATAGTCCTCCCCAAGAGTTATCTGATTAAACCCAGAAACAAAGGGCATGGACTGCTCATTTACCTGACCTATCTGCTCCTCCAACACATCCCTGCGCACGCTCAGACAGAAACTGGAATCCTGCGCCTCCTCCAGCTGTTCATCCCGAGAGAGCAGCATCTGCAGAAAGGCTCCAGCTATCTTCTTTTCTTCGTCCGATGCGGTTGCTCTGATGGTAAGCAGGTAGTCGCTGGCAACATAATGCCCGGAGCCGTCCTTGGATGGGTAGCCGATGTAATTGGCGTCCTTCCCATAACAGATGCGGTACAGATCTACCAATTCCGGCCGTGTGATGCGGATTTCATTGCAGAATACCTTTCCCTCCTCAAGCAGCGGCGTCCCGGCTTCAACATATACATTCGCATCACAGTAAGCCATCCCCAGCCGCAGCGCTCTGCGAAACCCGTCACTGTCAAAGTAAGTGGCGCCGCTCTCCGCATCCAGCAGATAATTGTCCTCCATTCCATGGATCAGGAAATTGTACATAAAAGACCAGACGTAATTTTGACCGTTACAAATTGCCTCAATGAAAGAATCGCTTTCAATCCCGTCCAAAAAGCCCTCGTAATCCCAGTCTGTCGGCTCGTTTTCCGCGATCACCACCGTTTTAAGTTCAAAACTGCTGACAACTCCGTACAGGGTTCCGTCTATTTTCCCAAGCTCCATGGCCTGAGGAATCAGAACATCCTCCCACTGTTCCCCGTCAAAAAGCCCCTCCAGAGGTGTCCAGAGCTTTTCATAGTCCTCAAACCCATAAGAATTGGTTTCAACCAGCACCGGCCCCTTCCCCGCCGTCAGCTCCGTCAGAAGTCGGGTCTCGTCATAGTCTGTCTTGATCTCAATATGATAGGTCGGATATTTTTTGTTAAACTCCACCACCGCCGGATAGTAGACGTCTCTGTGATAAGAACTTACCGCAAGGACAATCTGCTGCACCTCCACCTCCTCTTGGGCGGGCTTTAAGAACAAAAGGTTGCCGTCTCTCTGGGAGTCAGAATAGATCAGACTGATACATCCGTCCTCCAAAACACGCAGCTGCTCCAGCTCAGAGAAGCTTATTCCGTGATTGACCCAGATATAGACGTCCTCTGTGGAATTCCCGGACAAATCCGCAAAGTGAAGTCCCTTGCTGTCCGCATACAGCAGGGTCTTTTCATCCCACAGTGTAAAATAGGCACCGTTTAGAAATACCTTTGGCGCATTCCGGTCCAGTTCCACCAGCGCAGCCATCTTCCCGGTCACGATATCCGCATATTCCAGACGGCAGCCGATTCTCTGGCCTTCGCTGTCCACAGACTGTGACCACAGGGCAACCCTGCCGTCATACAGGGCAACCAACCTGAGTGCAACGCCGGTATAGTCATATTTTGCCAAAAGTTCTCCGTCCGAATTCGCGATAAAGTAATAATTTCTGTGTTCAGTCGGCCCCTCCTCTGTGACATAGTTCCAATAGCTGGTGGTAAAATGAATATAGCCCTCCCGGTCAACTATAATCTCATCGGGCGCCTCCTCGCCATCTCCGGCCAGAAACTCCAGATTGACCGTCCTCACGATCTGCTGGTCCGCATCTATTTCAAAAAGCCGGTACTTCCACTGAGAATCCTCCGAAACCTCCATATCCAGCATCATAAAATGATCGCTCCCAATGATACTGCCCATCCCCCATGTCTGATTCACAACATTTTCCTGAAATGCCAGCCTGACAGAGTTTTCATCTCCCTGGTACGTAACGATTTTGAGCTCCTCCCAGCTATCCTCCGCCGAACCGAGAACATGCTTTTTATATACGGCGCCGCAGGTGTCTCCCAAAGCGTATTCCCACATACCTCCAAGCTCGCCCTCAGGCCGCTGCGGCACCAGAGGAAGGTGTAATGCCGCTGTATAGTCGTCCAGCGTGTTATCCCGCCAGGGTTCCTCCTCAAGCAGCATATCCTTGAAGAACAGATTCCCCTCGGATTCCACCTGCTCTATCCTGTCGGAGTCCTCCGTTTCCACAAAAGCACCTTGCCTCCCTGCGGCGTCTCCCCGATTTTCCGGTTCCTCCCCGCCGCAGCCGCAGAGCAAAACAGCCACAGGCAGGTACAAAAGCAGCATCAAAGCGCAACAATATTTTACTCCGACGAATTTTTTCATTGGATATCCCCCTCCGCATATACATTGGTATCTGATGCCTATTATATAAATCAGTTCAAAATAGGACAAGGCATATCCGTTTAAGGTTTATTTAAGATTTGTTTAAGACGCCGTCAAAAAGACCGCCCATTGATTAGGACGGCCTTTATTATAGCCTATTTGTTTGCCATCAGCGTGACCATAGCCCGGTTCAGCCCGTCCACCGTCAGCTTGTACATGGGAAACAGCTGCTTTACCGCTGTCTCCGCCTCCCTCCAGGGTGCATGGCCGGGAGCCATCTTGGGATTGAGCCAGACCACTTTCTTATACTTGCGCTTCACCAGTTGAAGCCATTCATAGCCGGACAGTCCCCCGTTGGGGCCCCGGTAGTTGCCGCTGGTGGAGTACAGCTCCTCCGGCGCCATGGCCGCGTCTCCCACGATAATCACCTTGTAGTCGCTGCCTACGTTTCGGAACATCCATTCCGTGTCCACCCAGTCCCCGTTCTCGCACTCCGGGGTCTTGTACAGCTTGCTGTAGATGCAGTTGTGAAAATAATAAGTCTTCACATCCTTGTAATGGTTGGACTTGTGTACCGCTTGGAACAGGTCGTTGAGCAGGCTGCTGTAAGGGATCATGGTTCCCCCGGAGTCCATAAGGAGCAGCAGTTTCACCGCGTTCTTGCGGGGCTTTTTCATGACGATCTGCAGGCAGCCGCCGTTGTTGCAGGTCCTGTCCACCGTGCCGTCGATATCCAGCTCCGTCTCGGGAATGTCCAACCTGCTGGAAAACTGCCGCAGTCTGCGGAAAGCCAGCTGGAACTGTCGGTTATCCAGCACCCTGTCGTCCCGGAAGTCCCGGTATTTGCGGGCTCCCACCACGGCAAAAGCAGACTGGTACCCGGTCTTGCCGCCCACTCGGACGCCGCCCACGTTGCCGCCCATATTGCCGAAAGAGGTTTTTCCCATGGTTCCGATCCAAAAGCTGCCCCCGTTGTGCTCCTCGTTCTGGTCTTTCAGGCGCTGCTTGAAGGTCTCCTCCACCTGCTCCTTGTCCACATGAATCTCCTCCACCTGATTCAAGTGATTGCGGGCCTCCTCGTGGGCCAACTCCATCATGTCGGACTTGTCCAGCCAGCGCAGCATCTGAGCGCCCACCTCGGTCTCCTTCTGGGCCGCCTTAAAACACTCCTCAAAAGCCATATCATATTTGTCAAAATCCGTCTCACTCTTGACCAGGATCATCCTTGCCACATAGTAAAACTGCGTCAGGGAACTGCCGCACAATCCCTTATCCAGCGCCTCCTGGAGCGTCAGCCACTCCCCCAGAGTCACATGTAGTCCCTTGGCCCGAAGGGCGTCAAAGAATTTAATGAACATCAGGTATTTCCTCCGCTACTACAGATTACTGTCATGGCGCACCAGCTCCAGATCCTCGTCCTTCTTGACCACCACGCCGATAAAGGGCAGGGCGCTGCGGATGCGGTCAGCGCTGATGCCGCCGATCTGCAGGGCGTTGACCCAGTCAATCAATTCGGAAGTGCTGGGCTTTTTGCGGATGTCTCGGATACTGCGGATATTGTAAAAGACCTCCATGGCGTTTTTCAACAGATGTTCCTCCACATCCGGGAAATGCACCCGCACGATCTCCTCCATCAACTCCTGAGAGGGGAAATCAATATAGTGGAAAATACAGCGGCGCAGGAACGCGTCCGGCAGTTCCTTCTCCGCATTGGAGGTGATTATCACGATAGGGCGGTGTTTGGCCTTCACCGTGCGCTTGGTCTCGTTGATATAAAATTCCATCTGATCCAGCTCCCACAGCAGGTCGTTAGGGAACTCCAGGTCCGCCTTGTCGATCTCGTCAATCAGCAGCACCACCTGCTCCTCGCTGTCGAAAGCCTCCCCCAGCTTGCCCAGCTTGATGTACCGGGCGATATCGTCCACGCCCTCCACGCCGAACTGTCCATCGTACAAACGCTGTATGGTGTCATACACATAGAGACCATCCTGAGCCTTGGTGGTAGACTTAATGTTCCAGATAATCAATCGCTTGCCCAGCGCTTTGGCCACCGCCTCCGCCAACATGGTCTTGCCCGTGCCCGGCTCCCCCTTGATCAATAGGGGCTTTTGCAGCGCCATGGCGATATTCACGCTGGCCATCAGTTCCTCGCTGGCCACATATTCCTTGGTTCCCTGAAAAGTACTGGTGTTTTCACTCATTGAACTTGTTCTCCTATCTTTTTCCTTACGGATTTTTTATTTGGTCATACATATACTATACAACTTGAAAAATTACTATTAATATGTTACGATATTCTCTGTGGAAAAGCAAGTAAATTAAAAAGAAAGGTTCTGACAACATGAAAATGACAGCCGATAAAAAATCCATTCCCATCTCCTTTGAAGTGTTTCCGCCCAAGAAGGACGGCGAATTTGACGCCGCTTTTGCCACTCTGGACAAGCTGGGAGCCTTAAACCCCGCTTTCATCAGCGTGACCTACGGCGCAGGAGGCAGCAACTCAGGCAAGACCGTAGAGATCGCCTCCTACATACAGAATCAGTTAAAACTCCCCTCCCTTGCCCATCTCACCTGTGTGGGCAGCAAAAAGGAAGCGCTGCGGGAGGTACTGGATTCCCTTAAGGCCGCCGGTGTGAATCATGTGTTGGCCCTCCGTGGGGACCGTCCCCGGGATATGACAGATGAACAGTTTGCCTCCCGAGACTTTGAACATGCCAGCGACATGATCGCCTACTTAAAAGAACTTGACCCGGAATTACACATTTCCGCCGCCTGCTATCCTGAAAAGCATTATGAGTGTTTCAGCATGCAGTCAGATCTGGGCTATCTGAAATTAAAACAGGATGTGGGAGCCGAGGATCTTATCAGCCAGATGTTTTTTGACAATGATTATTTTTATGAGTTTCTGGAGAAGGCCCGGCGCAAGGGAATCACTCTGCCCATACACGCAGGAGTTATGCCCGTGACAAAGGCCAGCCAGCTGGGCACCAGTATCTCCCTCTCCGGCGCAACGATTCCCAAGGCTTTCGCGGATATGGTCGCAAGGTACGGAGATTCCCCGGAAGATATGCGCAAGGCGGGAATCGACTATGCCGTGCGCCAGATCATTGATTTGCAACAGAACGGAGTGGACGGCATCCACATCTATACCATGAACAAGCCCAAGATGGCGGCAGAAATCATGGATGCTGTAAAATAGTATCTATTTTGTCACAAAAATATTGCATATTCTTATCGTATGTGGTATTCTATGTCTATGGGTGCTGCCATTCACGGTAGGCGGTTAGTCCTTCTGCGGAGGACTGTGACCTCCGATTACATAGAAAACCTGATTTTTCAGGAAACTATTAAAAGGAGGGATTGCCAATGTTGACTATGGAAGGTCTGATTGCAGTTTTAGGCTTAGTCCTGACTGCATTCGGACTCGGATATGCAATAGGAAGTAAACAGACACAAAAATAGCCGCCCAAGTCCCTAAACTGATGTGCGGCTATTTTAGCTAAACATATTTTGGACTAACCGTCTATCGGTAGTTCTCATCGAGAGACATTTGTTGACGCAAATGTCTCTTGTTATTTGCAGTATAACACAAGACATCTATATGTTCAAGAAGTTTTTTCCGCCGCCTTCAAATACCTCTCCTACTCTTCCTCCCACAGCGCATCCGACACCTCGATTTTCTTATCCCGCAGCATCAGCTCCTTCACCGCCACATCCGCAGGCTTATCCTCAAAGAGAATGGCATTGACCTGCTCAATGATGGGCAGCTGTACATCGTACTTTTTAGCCAGTTCCATGGCGGCCTTGGCGCTGTACACGCCCTCCACCACCATCTGCACCTCCTCCATGGCCTCAGTCATGGTCTTGCCCTGACCGATCAGGATACCCGCACGGCGGTTGCGTGAATGCATGCTGGCGCAGGTTACGATCAGATCCCCGATGCCTGTGAGACCACAGAACGTCTCAAAACGCCCGCCCATAGCCGTACCCAGCCGGGCAATCTCCGTGATGCCCCGGGTGATCAGCGCCGCCTTGGTGTTGTCTCCGTAGCCTAGGCCGTCCGCAATACCGGCGGCCAGCGCCACCACATTTTTCAGAGAGCCTCCCAGCTCAATGCCAAGCACATCCGGGCTGGTGTAAACCCGAAACACCTCGTTCATAAACAGATTCTGAATATACTCCGCAGTGGAACGCTTTCTGGCCCCCACTACAATAGTCGTGGGAATCCCCCGTCCCACCTCCTCGGCGTGGGATGGACCCGACAATACCGCCACCTGGGCCTGAGGAATCTCCTGCTCTGTGATCTGAGCCTGAGTCATCAGTGTACGCTCCTCAATTCCCTTGGCAACATTGACAATCACCTGATCCTTTTCCACATAGGGGCAAAGCCGCGCCGCCGTCCTGCGGGTAAAGCTGCTGGCCACAGCCATCACAAGCAGGTCGGCTCCCTGTGTGGCCTCCCGCTCATCCAGTGTAAACGCTATATCCTCCGCCAGTATCACTCCCGGCAGCATCTTGTGCTCATGCCGGGTTCGCAGCATCTCAATCTCCGACTCTAGAGCAGACCAGACCGTAATCGCATGCCCGTTTTTATGAAGCAACACCGCCAGGGCAATTCCCCAGCTGCCTCCGCCAATCACCGTAATCTTTGCCATAGCCCTTCTCTCAATCCTTTCAATTCAAGTTCCGCATATTCCCGGCCAGAACACATCCAAAGAATATGCTTGTTTCCATTGTACTGCATGGCCCGTATTTCGTCAATCCGCTTTGCCTCAGTGTCCGGCCTCATGTCCGCTGCCGTCCTCCACCTTGTTTTTCTTGGTTAGGTAAGTCTTGCGCTCCGTGCCATGGATCAGCCTCACAATATTTTCCCGGTGTTTCCAGAACGCCAATGCCGTCATACAGCCAAACAGAATATACATCTCTATCAGCTGTCCCTGCGTCATCTCCGCAAACAGGCCCAACTGACCGCTGACCACCAGCTGAATCATCAGCAGCGTATAGACCAGCAGAGAGCCCAGCGACACATAGTGGGTGGTGAAAAAAGTGGCAAAGAACATAATCACGCCCGTCACTACAAACCAAGGGTGAAAGGAAAGCACCATTCCCGCCGTGGCGGCAATCCCCTTCCCACCCTTAAAATGCATGTAAAAGGGATAATTGTGTCCCAGAATAGCTCCCGCTCCCGTATACAGACATAGCAGATAGATAATGTTGTGGTGGCTGCCGCCAAAGAGAATCCTTACAATCCATACCGCCGCCATGCATTTCAGGCAGTCCCCGGCAAAGACAATCAGCCCCGCCTTGGTGCCCAGCACGCGCAGCGTGTTGGTGGTGCCGGAGTTGCCGCTGCCATGCTCCCGGATATCGATACCGTGAGCCTTTCCATAAAAATATCCGGTCTGAAACAATCCGAAAACATATCCGATAAGTAAACATACGATCCGTATCATGATTCCTTGTCCTTTCGTTCCCTGATGATAAACCGCAGAGGAGTGCCCCTGAACCCAAAGGTCTCCCGTATCTGGTTTTCAATATATCTGGTGTAGGAGAAATGCATCAGCTCCTTGTCGTTGACAAAAATCACAAAGGTGGGAGGCTTTACCGATACCTGAGTGATATAGTACAGCCGCAGACGTTTCCCCTTGTCCGAGGGGGGCTGCTGCATTGCCACCGCCTCCGCCATAATCTCATTGAGTACGCCTGTGGCCACCCGCATGGCATGGTTCTCGCTGACCATGTCGATGGTCTCAAAGAGCTTGGGCAGCCGCTGTCCGGTCTTTGCGGAGATAAACACCAGCTCCGCATACTGCATAAAGGACAAGGTATCCCGAACCTTTTCCGTAAAGCGGTAGATGGTCTTGTCATCCTTCTCCAGCGCGTCCCACTTGTTCACCGCTATAATCACAGCCTTGCCTCTGTCGTGAGCGATTCCGGCGATCTTGGCATCCTGTTCAGTGACGCCCTCCAGAGCGTCGATCACCAGCACCACCACGTCCGCCCGCTCCACTGCTCCCACGGTGCGAACAATCATGTACCGCTCCAAGTCCTCCTTGATCTTGTTCTTGCGGCGAAGTCCCGCTGTGTCGATAAACACATATTCCTGCTCTCCATAAGTGATCTCCGTGTCCACCGCGTCTCTGGTGGTCCCGGCAATATCCGACACAATCAGCCGGTTTTCTCCCAGCAGCTTGTTGATGATGGAGGACTTGCCCACATTGGGCTTTCCCACGATAGCCACCCTGGTGCGGTCGTCCTCTTCCTCCTCCCCGGTCTCCTCCGGGAAGTAGGACGCCACGACCTCCAGCATGTCCCCCAGCCCCAGCTTGTTGGCGGCAGATATGGCATGGGGTTCCCCGATGCCAAGATTGTAGAATTCATACACGTCCGCCATATATTTTTCAAAGCTGTCCACCTTGTTGACCACCAGTACCACAGGCTTGTGGCAGCGGCGCAGCATGTCCGCCACCTTGGAGTCCGCATCCTGCAGCCCCTGGCGCACATCTACCAGAAAAATAATCACATCCGCCGTATCCATGGCGATCTGCGCCTGCTCCCGCATCTGGGACAGTATGATATCCTTGCTGTCCGGCTCAATGCCGCCGGTATCGATCAGGGTAAAGTTCCGGTCCAGCCAGGTGATATCCGCATATATCCGGTCCCGGGTAATGCCGGGGGTGTCTTTTACTATCGCTATATTTCCACCTGCCAGCGCATTAAACAGCGTGGATTTTCCCACGTTGGGTCTCCCCACCACTGCCACAATGGGCTTGCCTCTTCCGTTTGCCATAGCCTCCTCCGTTTCTCAGTCCGCATCACCGTGTCCATTCTCTCCAAGCACGGCGTCAATAAAATCACATCCGCTTGATTTTACAATATTAATCTCCACTTGTAAAGCCTTTTTCAAATCCTGAACCGTCAAATCGTCCAGAAATACCTCCTCACCGCTGCGCAGCACGTTCTGGGGCAGGAGCAGACGGCTCCCAAGAGGCTTATCCTTAAGCTGCGCCAGAATGTCCTGCCCAGTCAACAGACCGGACACTGTAATCATCTCCCCAAAGAAATCATTTCGTATGGCATACACATGGATATGCAGTCCCGGGAAATCCTCTGTCAGCGTCTCCGCCATATGACGGATATAGGGATAGGCCAGCCTGCCGGTGGCTATGGAAAGCTCCTCCTGCAGGGACGCATCCGGGAGTTCTCTGCTGCGACGCAGCTTAACCTTGCTATCCGCAAATTCATTCAGCAGAAGACGCATCATACCCACCCCGTTCTCCAACTGAAGATAGCCGTCATATCGCTCCTCCTCCGGCAGCTCCCATCCCGCCAGCATGTACCATTCATCGCTGGCATGGACAAAATGTATTCCCCTCTCCCCGTAGATTCTGTCCTGCCACCCGTGAATGAGTCGCAGCACCTCCTCCGCATCCTGCGGGGAAAACGGCTCCAGAGGATACAATCCCTCCCTGTATTTGGACAGTCCCACCGGTACCACGGACACGCTCTCCAGACAGGGCAGATACCGGGTCAGCTGGGATATGCTGTACTCCAGCTCCACCCCGTCGTTGACCCCCTTGCACAGCACGATCTGTCCGTTCATCGTGATCCCCGCCTCGCAGAGCCTGTCCACCTTTTTCAGTGCCTCCCCCGCAAAACGGTTGTTCAGCATTTTGCAGCGCAGCTCCGGGTTCATTGTCTGAAAGGATATGTTGATAGGGGATAAATGATATCGGATGATTCGGTCGATATCATGCTCCGACATATTGGTCAGCGTCACATAATTGCCCTGCAGAAAGGACAGCCTGGAGTCGTCATCCTTAAAGTACAGGGTTTCCCGCATACCCTTCGGCATCTGATCTATAAAACAGAAAATGCATTTGTTGTGACAGCTGCGGTACTCGTCCATCAGTCCGTTCTCAAACTCAACGCCCAGATCTTCGTCAAATTCCTTATCTACCTCCAGCAGCCACTGCTCCCCGTCCGGTTTCTCAATCAACACCTCAACATAGGTATCCTGAATCAAAAATTGATAGTCAAAAATATCCTCAATCTCCGTATTGTCTATGGCCAGCAGCCTGTCTCCCGGCTCAATCTCCAGCTCCTGCGCAATACTTCCGGGCAAAACCCTGCTGACAATATGCCCCTTTTCTTTTTCCATAGTCCCAAAGTTCTCCTCTATATACATACTTTATTTTCAGTTTACTAGAAAAATCTTGACGTGTCCACTCCCTTAATGTTATAAATTAAGTATTGAAAAGTTGTAAAACACTTTTGGAGGAAATCTAATGCCCAATTTACGAGAGCTGGAAAATGCCATGCCTGTAGCGCCTCTAAAGCTGATCGCCCTGCCCTCGGCAGAGACAATGGGCCGCAGGATCAATGATTATCTGGTGGAATTCCGCCGCAGCGTCAACAACGAAAAAGTCAAAAACGATCCTGCCTTTCACGGATATATTGAGAGCAATTATCTCATTGCCGCCGACTGCCCCCGATTTGGCACAGGTGAGGCCAAGGGCGTATTCCACGAGTCCATTCGAGGCAAGGATCTGTTTCTGCTGGTGGATGTCTGCAATCACAGCATCACCTACAAAATGAACGGCTACATCAACCATATGTCGCCCGACGACCACTATCAGGATTTGAAACGCGTTATCGCCGCATGCGCCGGTAAAGCCCGCCGTATCAACGTGATCATGCCCTTTTTGTACGAGGGCAGACAACATAAGCGAAATGGCCGGGAATCTTTGGACTGCGCCTACGCGTTGAAGGAGCTGCGGGATATGGGAGTGGCCAACTTTTTGACCTTTGACGCCCACGACCCCCGAGTGCAGAACTCCACTCCTCTAAGTGGTTTCGACAATTTCCAGCCACCCTACCAGTTCCTGCGGGCGCTGCTTAGCGCTGAGGAGGATCTGCTGGTGGACAAGGAGCATCTGCTGGTTATCAGCCCCGACGAGGGAGCTTTGGACCGTGCCATTTATTTCGCCACCGTGCTGGGAGTGGATACCGGCATGTTCTATAAGCGCCGGGATTACTCCACCATTGAGAACGGCAAGAATCCCATTGTGGCACATGAATTTCTGGGTGACAACATAGACGGCAAGGACATAATTATTATCGACGATATGATCTCCTCCGGCAACAGCATGCTGGATACCGCCAGACAGCTGAAACAGATGAATGCCAGAAGGGTGTATATCTGCTGCACCTTCGGTCTGTTTACCGAGGGCCTTAAGGCTTTTGACCACGCCTATGAGCAGGGGTATTTTGACAAGGTTATCACCACCAATCTGGCCTATCTGCCCCCCGAGCTTTACACCCGGCCCTATTTTGTGGAGGCGGATATGAGCAAATTCACAGCCTCCATTATCGATTTCATGAACCATGACGTGTCTCTGACCAACACCATGGCCACCACGGAAAAGATTCATGATTTTGTGGATGCCTACAACAGCCGCAGGGATTTCATTATGAATGATTGACAAAAGAACCAGAGGTTCACGCCTCTGGTTCTCTTTTATTTTCCTCCGAACTCTTCTCCGGCTCCTGATATTCCTGAAAGCGCAGGAGTACCTTGAACAGGTCCCCGTCAAGAATTATCTTAAACTCTCCATTCTGCAATTCCGTCAGGTTTTTGGCGATGGAAAGTCCCAGTCCGCTTCCCTCGCTGCTGCGGGAAATGTCTCCTCTGACAAAGCGCTCTGTCAGTTCATCCGGGCTGAAATTGAGGGAGGTCTCCGAGATATTTTTCAAGGAAAGCATAATCATGCCCTCCTCCTTTTCCAGATCCACATAGACACGTGTTCCCTCCATGGCATATTTGCAAATATTGTTGAAAAGATTTTCCACCACTCGCCACATGCGGCGGCTGTCCGCATAGATATATGCCGGGCCGCTGGGCTCCGTTATCATGACCTGAAGCTTTTTGGCCTCCAGTTTTTCCGAGAACTCTCCCACCGACTGACGGACCAGCTCCATCAGATCCAGCCTGCTGTTTTCCAGTGTGATATTGCCGGAGGAAATCTTTGATGCTTCCAGCAGATCGTCCGTAAGCTGTTTCAGCCTCTGGGCCTTGGCGTCCAGCACCTCAATATAACCGCATACCGGCTCCTGGGTGATCTTTTCCCTCTTCAGCAGATTCACATAGTTGATAATGGAGGTAAGCGGCGTCTTGATGTCATGGGACACATTGGTAATCAGGTCGGCCTGCATCCGCTCATCCTTCATGCTGGTGGCCACCGCCTTGCGGATTCCGTCTCCCATATTGTTCACCGATATTGCCAGTTCCCTGTTATCTCCGTGCAGATGCTCGCTGTCCAGCACATAGCCGATGTCGCCGTCCCTGATTCTGGATATCCCGCTGATAATCTCGCTGCGCTCGGCACTTCTGCGGAATACATAGATTCCCACGCCCCCATCCAGAATGACGATCAGCAATAGCGGAACCAACAACAGCCTGTTGGGAGCATCCCTGAGTTCATACATCGCCAGCACACAGAGCAGATTTGCCAGCAAAAAAATGTTGTAGGGCATAAATGTTCGTATCACCGCATTGGAGTGCTCCAGCATACGGCCCAATCCCCTGGCAATTCCTCTGCAAATATTATAAATAATGCTGTTTTTAGAAAGATTTCCGCACTGCAGCCGTCTCACCAGGCTATACCAAAACAGGCAAAACACCAGGCTCGCCAGCAGTCCAAATCCGCCGATCATAACCAGCACATACTGTTTGGCTGTAGCCAGCTGCTGCACAGTGGCCCGGTTGGTGCGATAAAAAATCGAGTCGTATATATTTCCGTAGATAAGTTTATAGAGCAGCCACAGCCCCAGGCCTGCCGCCGCCAAAAGCGCTATGACAAATTCGGTGGGCAGCCTGTCAAAGAGATACAGCCTGGATACCGACTCCCCATCCTTCTCCACCTTGCCCGTGGTATAGGTGATATATCCCGCAATTCCCGCCCAGACCAACGCAAAAGCACCAAGCAGAATCAGAATCAGCCATATGCGTGGAATGATACTGTTGTAGGTGTCCTGGGCGAGATAAAACTGGTCATACTGAACCGGAAAATCCGTGTTTACACCGATCCACAGCTTTGTATTCTCCGGAAAGGCGTACTCATAGTCGCTGACATTGTCAAACATCTCATCCTCTGTGATATTCGCATTGGTCTCCAGGCGCATGGCGTCCGGAAAATACACCACATATTTACCCAGATTGCGGAAAAACTCTATTTTCTCGCTGTCCGTAAATGCGAAAAAATAATCCTCCATATTGGTGTAGTATTCCTGACCTTCTCGGGTGGTAGTGCTGATAAAAAACTGCAGGTTGGTCTTGCCCTGAGCATACAGGTCGTTCTGATTCTGATACAGGGTATAATTGTAGGCAAGGGTTTCCACCGTCTCCATCACGTTGGTTTCCAGCATACAGTACTCCGGCCAGTTGGCGCAGTTGGCAGCGATGGACTGGTCTTCAACGGTGTTATATCTGGGTTTCAGCATCTCCATGCTGATTATTTCCTGACCGCCTCTCTCAAGCACTGTCACTTCTTTCCCAAGCAGCGCCATCTCCGCAGTAATACGCTCAAACAGCGCGTCAATGCCCCAGAAACTCTCCACACCTGTTCGCGCGGTCTCATAAGCGTTCCTCTGTTCCATGAACTCAAAGTCTGCCATGGATGATGTATTGTCTTCGTTCTCGGACTGTTCCTCATTTGCAGGAACACTCAGCTCATTCTTCATATCCCACGCCACCATGTCGGAAACTGTGCCATCGGGAAATTCATACTTCTCCAGTTCATCGCCGTAGCCGTAGCTGATAAATATGTTCTCATATCCGAAATAGGCGATAAAATCAAATTTGCTCTGAAAGGTTACCGTCTGGAGCTCCAGTCCATATTTGCCCCAGCGGATCAGTTCATCCAGCTGATAACTGGCAGTTACCTCACAGTCACTCCTGTGAGAACTGCGGTTCACAAACGAGGTCACATCGATAATCTTGGCGCCGTCAAAGTCCCCGTCCGTCTCCAGCTGCCCTTTGATTACCGCCAGCCGGGTGATGTCGTTGATGGCGTTTCGGAACACATCCGTAAATATACGGGAATCCTTAAATTCCCCCACATTGTCCATCAGCCTCACACTGTAGCCGATCTGGTCTCCATACATATTGTCCACCACGATGTTGGAGTTGACGGCAATGATTCCTAACATCACCGCCATGCCAATGGCGGCCAGATGCTGCAGGGTATGCAGCATTAGCCGCTTAGTTATTTTGCTTTTCTTCATCGACTTCTCCCTGTTTTTCTATTTTATAGCCCACACCCCATACCACCTTCAGATACCTGGGGTCCCGGGGATTGATCTCTATCTTTTCCCGGATATGCCGGATATGTACCGCCACCGTATTGTCCGCGCCGATGGCGTCCTCATTCCATATATTTTCATAAATCTGATTGATTGAGAAAACCCTGCCCTGATTCTTGACCAGCAGAAGCAGAATATTGAATTCGATGGGCGTCAGTCTCACCGATTCTCCGTCCACGGAGACCTCCTTCGTCTCATCATCTATCACAAGACCTCCCGCCCGATAGATATGGCTGCTCTCCTGCTCCAGACTCCCCAGAGAGGTGTAGCGGCGCAGATTGGACTTCACCCTCGCCATCAGTTCCAGCGGATTGAAGGGCTTAGTCACATAGTCGTCCGCTCCTATATTCAGCCCCAGAATCTTGTCCGTGTCCTCGGATTTGGCGGACAGAATGATAATCGGGATGGAACTGTTCTTCCGTATCTTCAGCGTGGCTTCAATGCCGTCCATCTTGGGCATCATCACGTCCATGATGAGCAGATGTATCTGCTGCTGTGAGAGCAGTTCTATGGCCTGTTCCCCGTCATATGCCTTGTACACCTGATATCCTTCCTCGCGCAGATAGATGTCGATAGCCTCCACGATCTCCTTGTCGTCGTCACACACTAATATATTTGCCATAAGTAATCCTTTCTAATCCATCATCAAAAACGCCGCCAGATTGCCCCGCTTTCCCTGGCTGGCCCTGTGGGAAAACAAGTAGTCGCTGTTGCAACAGGTACACACGTCCGTCGCCTGCAGTCCGGAGAGAGGAATCCCCGCTCCCCGCAAAACCAGGAGATTGGCCAGCCACAGATCCAGCTGATACTTTCCCTCCACCCTGCCTGGCCGCAGGATCTGCCTGTGAGGGTAGACGCCCTGCTCTGCCATCTCTGACAGCAGTTTGTCACTCTCCGGGATGGAGACCCTCAACTGCTCAAACTGCTCCGCCACCTCCTCGCTGACCTCGTAGCAGTCCTGACAGATGGAAGGTCCGACGGCGGCCACCAGGTCCTCAGGCCTTGTGCCGAATTCCTGTGTCATACGCCTGACCATGCATTCCCCCATACCGGCCACTGTCCCGCGCCAGCCGGAGTGAGCCAGCCCTATAGCCCCGTGTTTTGGGTCCACAAAATACAGAGGAACGCAGTCTGCGAAAAAGCATACGAGACACAAATTCCTGTCGTTCGTCACCAGACCGTCCACGTCGGTATACTCCCGCTCACGGACAATTCCCTTCCCGCCGTCAGTCTTTCCGACTCTGCGGATGTTGGTGGTATGGGTCTGATAAGTACACACCATATGCTCCACATCCGTGTGCAGCGCCGCAGCCATGCGGCGAAAATTCTCCTGCACCCGATCCTCCTCATCCCCTCTGGTGAAAGACAGATTCATGGTGGCATATATCCCCTGGCTGACGCCACCCCTCCTGGTAGAGAACGCATGCGTGATTCCCGGTTGGGCGGAAAGCAGCGGAAAAGTAAGATATTCCACCTCTCCCGCCCTCTGCCTGCAAATCACCTGCTCTCTGCCTGCCGCTCTGTTAAGCTGCTCCATAGACACCTCTTCCCGTCGCTATCTATAGTTATCCTCTATAGTGATGGGGAAAAGCATTTTTCACCCATCTGATTTGTTCTCCCTCAACGGCAATCACATCATACCGCACTGCCGTCTGCAGCGGCAGATTTTTGACCATGCGATAACAGTCCGCCACCCGGCAGATCTGTCTCTGCTTTGCAATACCCACCGCCTCCTCGGGATATCCCATGTCTGCGCTGCGCCTGTATTTTACTTCAAAAAACACCAGATACTCCCCGTCTCTGCCAATCAGGTCAATTTCCCCTTTTCGGCTGCGGTAATTGCGCTCCAATATGGAAACGCCCTGTCTCTGTAAATAGGCGGCGGCCAGATTTTCTCCGTCCGCCCCCACCTTGCGCCTGTTTATCGGCATCCGCTTTGTCTCCTAACTCTTTACCTTTCCCTTCAGCTTATCCATAGAATCCACGAACACAAGGATCTCCGCCACCACCTCGTAAAGCTCCGGCGGTATCATGTCACCGATCTCCAGCCTCGACAGCGTATCCGCCAGCTTGTCGTCCCGGTGTATCGGCACATCGCTCTCTTTTGCTTTCTCTATGATACGCTCCGCCAGCTTTCCCCGGCCGGACGCTATGACCTTGGGGGCATCCTCCTCCGGGTTATATTCCAGCGCAATGGCCTGTTTTGGTTTGTTCTTCTCTGCCATGCCAACTCCCATCCGTCCGCCATGGCGGACACATACTGCCTCTGCTTAAGCAAATGCGTCAAAGGAATAGTCCGCCGTCATGGGCCGGTTGCTATTCTCCTCTATCAGCTCCTGCATCACCGTGTTTTCTCCGCCCAGCTCTCTCGTCTGGAACGCACAGTTCATATGATATCCTCTTTTCTCCAGTCTGCTGTTAAGCAGATCAATATGCTCCTCAATAAAATCCAGCATCTCCTCATCCGGCAGATAGAACCGGGTTCCCACATAATTGTCCCTGAGCTGCACATAGATATCCATGGGGCCCAGATTGGCCATATCCAGGTGTAGCAGCGCGCTGACCTCCCCCTCCCGCACGGTTTTTTTCTGCTTGTTGGCATACACATACAGTTCCCCGTGAGCGTCCTGGTCCATCATTTTCAACGGCAGCTGCACATAGGAATACATATCGTTCAACTGATTCAAAAAATTCAAATTCTGATTCAGATTCTGCACCGTCCTGCCCAGGGCGCTGCTCTCCTGCCCCGCGCTGCTCAAAGCCTCCGAAAGAGATCCCAGATGTCTGTTCAGCTTATTGTACATCTCATCCAGCTTTTCTCTGCTGGCGTCCTGGGGGCGCAGGGACAGCTCCCGTTTCACGTACTCCTGCAGCTGTCTTTGAAATTCGGGGGATTTCACCAGCTCTCTAAGCGGCGGCGTTCTCCCCTCAGACAGCGCCTGTGCCGTCTGCCGCAGCAAATTGGCCGCCGCTGTCTGCCCCGGCTGCTGTGTCTGCTCTCCCACTGAGGTCTCCTGCCCCTTGGGAGATTCGGCGGCATTCTCCGGGTTTTCCCCGTTCTGAAGGGGCTTTGGCTGCGTCTCTACGTTGTCCTCCGCAATCACAATTTTTACCTGCCCCTGTTGTACCTCCGGCTCCTGTGTCTGCAGGACTGCGACCTCCTGGGCCGCAGCCGCCCCCGGCTCCCCGGGCTGCTGGGAAACCGTTATCTCCTCCAACTCCGCAGCGGGCTTTCCGTCCGCCCCCAGCAGCAGAGTCTCCAACAATTTACCGATCTCCCGATCCATTCCCTTGGCCGCCATGTCCTGCAGCAGCTGTGGCAGCTGCTCGCTGAGCTCATTGATACCTCCCATGAGCTGGTGCGTCATATTTTTGTAAGAGCTGATCTGCTCCAGATTCTCTGCGTTTACCGGAAGTCCCAGCTTATGCAGATCTATGATATCCATGATCTCCGCATCCGCAAAGGTGGTCACTTCATGATAAAAATTCTGCAGGGCCTCCTTGTCGATGGGCATACCCTCTCTCATCAGCTGACCCGCCAGCTGCATGGTGGTGTCGTTCACCGGCAGGGATGCCATCTCCAACGCCTTCTGAGCATTGGCTTCCATACCCATGTTTTCAAAGAGCGGACTCAGAGACAGGCTGCTGCCGTTGTTTTTCACCTGAAACAGTATGTTTCTTCCCATGGAAAGGGCCATATTCTGTTCCAGCCTGGCCTGGAGCTCCAATTCACTGCCCTGAAAATTCACCAGCAATTTCAACTCTTCCCCGCTCTTTTCCAGTATCTGTCCTGAGAGAATCTGTCCGGGAGCCAGCGCCCGTATCTCCTTCTGCAGCAGGGCAGCGGACTGCTCCCTGCCCGTGGTCTGTGTGCCCTGAGCATTCTGCGCGCTCTGTACGTTCTGGGTATTTCCTGTCTGTTTTCCTGCCTGCAGCAAATCCATAATCCACATAGTATAGCAGCCTTTCTCTGTCACGACATAATTCCCCATCCATCGCTATTCCCGACCGCCCGGGTTTCACACAAAATTGTGGATAAAGCTCTTTCGATGTATAGGGGTGGGACCATACTTTTTCAGCGCCTCGATATGGGCGGCGCATCCGTACCCTTTATTTCCCGCAAAATCATAGCCCGGAAACACCTGATCGTACTCCTTCATCAGTCTGTCTCTGGTGACCTTGGCGATAATGCTGGCAGCTCCGATGGAAATGCTCTTGGCATCCCCTTTGATAATGGGAATCTGCCGGATGGAAACTTGAGGAATCGTCACGGCGTCATTCAGCAGCAAATCCGGCTGCGGCGTCAGTTTGCCTATGGCCTCCCGCATGGCCTCATAGGTGGCCTGCAGGATATTGATCTCGTCAATGCGCTGAGGGGAGGCATAGCCTACCGCGCAGCACACGGCCTTTTCCATGATCGCCGTATAAAGCTCCTCTCTCTTTTTTTCGGACAGTTGCTTGGAATCATTAATATACAGAAGGTCACAATCCTTGGGCAAAATGACTGCTCCAGCCACCACAGGACCTGCGAGAGGGCCTCTGCCCACCTCGTCGATGCCGCAGATATAGGCGTAGCTGTCGTAGCTGCGCTCATACTCCCACAGCTTTTCCGTCCGCTTTCTCTCTTTTTCCAGCGACTCCATCCGTTTTCTGGCCGTCTCTACACATTTTTGGACGCCGCTCCTGGCATCCCCCTCATACCGGGCAACAAAAGCAGGCAGCTCATTTTCACAAGCTGCCTGCAACTGTGCCTTCACGTCTCCGATACTGACTGCCATACTCCAACTCCTTTACTGATGCTTTAATATGCCGAAACTGTCAAAAGGCCATATGCGGAGCCATGCTCTGCCGATAATATCGTCCCGCTTGATATTTCCCACCTGTGCCACCCGGCTGTCGGTGCTGTTGTTGCGGTTGTCTCCCAGCACAAAGTATTCGTCCTCCCCAAGCGTAATCGGTTCGATAGCCAGACCGATATGATTCGGCTGAATCACCTCTCTGCCGTAGGTCTCATATAGAACCTCCCCGTTGATATAGATTCTTCCCTCCTCATCGATCTGCACGGTTTCTCCGGGCATACCAATGATCCGCTTGATATAGTAGGTCTTCTCCTCATATTTAAAGGGAAAGACAATAATATCAAAACGCTCCGGGTCGTGGAAACGATATGTAATCTTATCCACGATCAGATTGTCCTTATCGCTCAGAGTCGGCTCCATACTGGCGCCGTTCACCTCGGTTCTCTGCCCCACAAACGCGATAACCAGATAGGTCAGACACAACACAATCAACAGATAAAGTCCTGTGCTAAAAATCTCTCTCAATACTTTTTTCATCCCAATCAACCAACCTTCACAAATTTTCTGTCTTTATATTCCTGGTCGCTCCAGCGTGAGCCTGCCTAGTCTGCCGCTGCGGAAATCCTCCATTAGCAGCCCGGCCGCCCTCTCCAGCTCCAGCTCCTGTCCCCTGCCATAGCAGCCCCGTCTCTCTGCGATCTGTGCCAGAACCTGAGGCGGCTCCTCCGCCCCGTCTATATCATAGCGTTTTGGCAGCGCCTGAGGATAGAGCTGCTGCAGACATTGAATCAGATCACATGCCAACTCGTCCACAAGGATTACCTCGTCATTCATGGAGCCGATAAACGCCAGTCTCATTCCCACCTGCTGATCTTCAAACTTGGGCCACAGAATTCCGGGAGTATCCAGCAGCTCCAGCCCCTTGTTCAGGCGAATCCACTGTTTTCCCTTTGTCACCCCGGGCTTATTGCCGGTCTTGGTGCATGCCTTTCCCGCAAAAGAATTTATAAACGTGGATTTTCCCACATTGGGAATGCCCACCACCATGGCCCGCACCGGCCGGTTTACGATTCCCCGCCTGCGGTCCCGCTCGATCTTTTCCTTACACGCCTCCTGAACCAGACCCTGTATGGCCTTGACGCCGCTGCCCGCCCTGGAATTGACCTCCAGCACATGTATCTGCTGCTGCTCAAAGTATTGAACCCACTGCCTGTTACAGGCCGGGTCCGCCAGGTCAGACTTGTTGAGCAGCACGATCCGAAATTTGCCTGCCGCCAACCTGTCGATATCCGGGTTCCGGCTGCTGAGAGGTATTCTTGCATCCACCAGCTCTATAACCAGATCAATCAGCTTAATATTTTCCTGCATCATCCGTATGGCTTTCGTCATATGCCCCGGATACCATTGATAGTTCATTTGTTCTACAACCTCATCTCCATGGGGAACAGCCCGTCAGTGTACTAGGCCTATGCCCCCCTCTTCACCGCCTATGTGCAGCCACGCCTCCCCAATTATATCCTGCTCATCTATGGGTCCTATATTGGCGGAACGGCTGTCCTCGCTGCTGCCGGGATTATCTCCCATACAGAAATATTGTCCCAGCTCCAAGGTGAGCTCCATATTTGCTATTCCCGGATCCAAAACCTTGACATCCACCCATGGGCTTGCGGAGCCGTTGACATACACTACGCCGTTCTGAATCAGCACCGTATCGCCCGGACAGGCCACCACCCGTTTCACATAATAGTGACTGTTGGTGTTGCCGTTGGGCAGAAACACCACCACATCTCCCGCCTTTGGAGTTGACAGGATATAGCTGAAACGGTTGACGTAAATTCTCTGCCCATTGTAAAGGTCCGGTTCCATGGACGCTCCCACCATATTTGTATAGGTTCCAAAGAAATAGGTGAGCACCACTGCGATAAACACAGCCGTCACCATGCCAAACAGCACCACAAAGGCTTCCCTGACTGCCAGCGGGCTGATCTTCTTTTTCCGCTTATAAAAGCTTAACCCCTTGTTGCGCGGCACTACGATTCCTCCTATTAAGAGTTCCGCATATTCCCTCCTTGCGGTGTCATTGAACATCTCAAATATCAGTATAACACATTCTGGTAAAATAGAAAAGGACAACTACAAAAAAGTAATTGTCCCGTTTCGGCAAATTATCTTACCAGCTCTTTTACCTTGGCCTTCTTGCCAACCCGATCTCTTAAGTAGTTCAGCTTGGCCCGTCTTACCTTACCTCTTCTGACCACCTCGATCTTCTCAACATTGGGAGAATGCAGCGGCCATGTCTTCTCAACGCCGATACCGTTGGAAGTCTTTCTCACGGTAAATGTCTCACGGTTGCTGCCGCCCTGTCTCTTAAGGACCACGCCCTCAAACACCTGGATTCTCTCACGGTTGCCCTCCTTGATCTTGCCGTATACCTTAACGGTATCGCCCACTGCAAAATCGTCCACGGCAGCCTTCATCTGTTCTGCCTCAATCTCTCTGATAATATCGCTCATTGTAAACCTCCTGAAATATACTTGATGTTCTTAATACATTCTGTAACAGAGGACCATCTCATTTTCGCAACGTTAAGATTTTATCACAATATCTCAAAATATGCAATATCTTTTTACAAAAAGTTTTTACAAATATTTTTGCGTTTTTCCAGCCACCACATGGACTCGCCGCACAGACACAGGCCCAGTTTTTCCTGCAGACACATGGCGGCCAGGTTTCCATCCTCGACACGGCAGTAGGGAATCTCCCCCCGTTTCAGATGCCGATTGACCAGCCAGCCCTCCAGAGAGGACGCCAGCCCCTGTCTGCGGTACGCCTCGTCCACGTACAGCATACCCATGCTGCCATCCTCGTGAATACCGATAAACCCCGCCGGTGACGTCTCCCCGCCGCTCATATAGACTCCATACATTGTCCCCGCCAGAAGACGCTGCCGCAGATACGCTCTCTCGCATGTCGGATATCGTCCGGCCACATGTTCCAGATCATCCACGGTCAGGGGACGGATATCCCTGTGCTGCACCCGCAGAGACTCCTTGCGGGTATAACAGGCCTGACGGCAGACGCCGCCGACGGCCAGGCCATATCGCTCTGTCAGGAAATCTCTGACGTCTTCCTGACAGACCAGGATTCTTATATGTTCCTGTTCCCACAGTCGGTCTGCGCCACACTGTTTTAACAGTTGTCCCGCCTCCTGGGAAGATTCCGCATATAACACATATATCTGCGTATTTTCCACATTCAGCAGCAGACTTTTTCCCTCTCGGCACACTTCCCACGCCATGTCTCTGGACAACAGCTCCATCAGATGAATATACCTGCGTTTGTGCTTTGCCAGCTCCCGGATAAAATCCTGTCGCATCTGATATCGCTCGTACAGATCCGGTCTGCGCTGTCGGGTGCGCTCTAAAGAGCGCTCCAGCCGCCATGCCTGAATATTTTTGTGGTTGCCGGACAAAAGCACCTCCGGCACGGGCTTGCCGCGCCACACTTCCGGCCGGGAATACTGCGGATATTCCAGCAGATCGTTGTGAAAGGATTCATCCTCGGCGGATTCCCCGTTGTGCAGCACTCCGGGCACCAGCCGGGCAATGGCGTCAATCATCACCATGGCGGGCAGTTCCCCGCCGGTCAACACATAGTCTCCCAGAGAGACATAGTCCGTGACAATCTCCTCCAACACGCGCTCGTCAACGCCCTCATAATGCCCGCAGAGAAACACCAATTCCTCCTCCTGGGCCAGTTCCCGGGCCAGCCGCTGCGTGAAGGTTCTGCCCTGGGGAGTCACATAGATCGTGCGGACTCTCCCGCCGGGCCGTGCCTCTCCGTCCCCTTGCCGACTGTCCCCCGCAGCAATCTCCGCCGCCACGGACAGATAGGCGTCATACACCGGCTGAGCCTGCATCAGCATGCCCGCGCCGCCCCCGTAGGGATAATCGTCTACCTTCCCATGCTTATCCTCGGTGTAGTCCCGGATGTCAACCATATGAAAGGACAACTGCCCTCTCTGAACCGCCCTGCCCAAAATACTCTGACAAAGACCCTGCTCCAGCATCTCCGGAAAGAGCGTCAACACATGGAATCTCATATCAGACCCTCCAGCACATGCACCTTCATCCGTCCCTGCTCCACATCCACATCCAGAATACACTGCCTGATGGCGGGCAAAAGCAGCTCCCGCCCGTCAGTCATGCGGATTACATACACGTCGTTGGCTCCCGTTGCCATCACGTCCTCCAGACTGCCGAGCAGCTGGTCGGCCTCGTCATAGACACTCACACCGATCAGGTCCGCGATAAAATACTCGTCTTTTTGAAGTTTCACCGCATTTTCTCTGGTCACATACAGTCCCGCCTGACGATACCCAGCCGCGTCATCCAGGGTGTCGATTCCCTTAAATTTCAGGATCACCATCTGCTTGAAGAATTTTACTCCCTCGATCTCCAGGCGGACTTTCTCCTTACCGATGTCCAAAAAGACCTCTTTCAATTTTTTGAAACGGTTCACGTCATCGGTTGTGGGAAAAACCTTTACCTCTCCCCTCACCCCGTGGGTGGTCGTAACCACGCCTACCTGTAACATTTCTTCCATGAACGGTTCTCTCCTTGTTTCTGTATGGCACAGGCGTTGTCCGCCACCTGCAAATAAACATGGCGAAACATACAAAAAATGCGTGCTCCGCCAGTTCCTCTGCGGCCTGTCAGCAGTCATTTTACTCCACTCTCCAGACCGGATATCTACACGATCTCCACATCCACAATCTTGTTTTCTCTGGAAGATGCCGCCTTTACGACAGATCGTATCGCCTTTGCAATTCTGCCCTGTTTTCCGATCACTTTTCCCATATCGGAGGACGCGACATGAAGCTCCACTACAACATTCCTGCCCTCGGTCTTCTCTGTCACTACCACCTCTTCCGGGTGATCCACCAGAGCCTTTGCAATCACTTCAACCAATTCCTTCATACTACCTCTTTCCCGCATAGCACAGGGTTTTGCCTGTGTTATCGCGCCAATGCACTTTACCTTCAGCAGCAGAAATTACTTGTTATTTCTCAATGCCTGCAGCCTTGAAAAGCTTGCCGACTACCTCTGTGGGCTGAGCGCCATTGGCCAGCCACTTCTTAGCCAACTCCTCATTGATCTTGAAAGTGCTGGGATCGGTGGAGGGATCGTAGGTACCGATCTCCTCGATAAATCTGCCATCTCTGGGGGAACGGGAATCCGCCACAATGATTCTATAGAAAGGCGCCTTCTTCTGTCCCATTCTTCTTAATCTGATCTTAACTGCCATTTTTCTTTACCTCCGTAATATACTTTGTTTTTTTATATGATAAGTACTTAAAAAGTACAAATCTGTCCTCGTCTCCGCCTTGCGCTAGAAAGGAAATCTGCCGCCTCCCATACCCGGAAGGCCACCCATCATGCCGCGCCGTTTTCCGCCGCCAAACTGTTTCATCATTTTCTGGCTCTGCTCAAACTGCTTGATAAAACGATTGACCACGCTGATATCCACACCTGCTCCCTTGGCGATGCGGTGTTTTCTCCTGGGGTTGAGAATCTTGGGATTGCGCCTCTCCTGCGGCGTCATGGACAGCACAATGGCCTCCATATGTGCCAGCTGCTTTTCGTCCACCATGGACTCCAGATCTCCGCCCTTGATTCCCATGCCGGGCAGCATGCTCAAAATACTGCTAAGCCCGCCCAACTTGCGCATCTGTTTCATGCTCTCCAGATAGTCCTCAAAGTCGAACTTTCCCTTCTTCATGCGGCCGGCCATCTCGCGGCCCTTGTCCTCGTCCAGATCCAGATTGGCCTGAGCCTTGTCAATCAGGGACAGCACATCCCCCATGCCCAGTATCCGGCTGGCCATGCGGTCCGGATAAAACTGCTCCATGTCGGAAAGTTTCTCTCCCATGCCCACATACAGAATCGGCTTACCGGTCACAGCCTTAATGGACAGGGCTGCGCCGCCTCTGGTGTCGCCGTCCATCTTAGTCAGCACCACGCCGTCAATGCCCACCTTCTCGTCAAATTCCCTGGCCACATTCACTGCGTCCTGACCGGTCATGGCGTCCACCACCAGCAAGGTCTGGTGCACTGCGATCTGCTCCTTGATCTCCTGCAGCTCGCCCATCATCTCCTCGTCCACATGCAGACGGCCCGCAGTGTCCAAAATCACTACATTATGGCCATTCTTCTGGGCATAGTTCACGGCCTCTCTGGCGATTTCCACCGGCTTATGGTCGCAGCCCATGGAAAAGACCTCCACCTCCTGTTTCTGTCCGTTGATCTGCAGCTGTTCAACGGCTGCGGGTCTGTAGACGTCACAGGCGACCAGCAGAGATTTTTTGCCCTTCAGTTTCAGCTTGCCGGCAATCTTAGCTGTGGCTGTGGTTTTACCTGCGCCCTGTAATCCGGCCATCATAATGACGGTGACTGACTTTCCCGGCTGCATGGCGATCTCCGTGGTCTCGCTGCCCATCAGGGCGACCATCTCCTCGTTCACAATCTTAATCACCATCTGTCCGGGATTCAGGCCGTTCATCACGTCCTGCCCAACGGCTCTCTCCTCCACGGCCTTGACAAACTGCTTTACCACCCGGAAGTTCACATCGGCCTCCAGCAGGGCCATCTTCACTTCCTTCAGAGCGCTCCGCACATCCTCCTCGGTGAGGCGTCCCTTGCTCCGCAGGTTCTTGAAAACATTCTGAAGTTTATCGGTCAGACTTTCAAATGCCATACTAATCTCCGTTTGCCCATTTACAGTTCCTGCTGCAGTTCCCTTGCCAGACGGTGAATCTCCTGCAGTCTGTCCGCAGATTGCCCCGGCTCCTGTGCCAGGTCAATGATTTTCGCCACCTTTTCTCTGGCATTCATAAACTTTTCCACCAGCCTGAGCTTGGACTCATACTCCTGTAGAATCTTGTCACAGCGGCGAATCAGATCATGCACACCCTGCCTGCTTATGCCTCTGTCCTGGGCGATCTCTCCCAGCGACAGATCGTTGCACACGGCGTCTTCATAGACGCTGCGCTGGTGCTCTGTCAGCAATTCCCCATAGAAATCATACAAAAGCGCCTGCTGATATATTTTCTCCATGTGATTACGCCTCCGATTCCGCTCTGTACGCTCACCATTGCCATAATACAACAGTTCTCATGGCCTGTCAAGTGTTTTTTCTTTACACCGTAAAAAATCAATAAAACTGCCGCAAAACTGCGGCAGCCCTGTTTCAGACGGGAGATTCCGTTTTTTGGAAAAACGTCTTGAGTTCCCGTATCAGATTTATGTTGTAAACAACTTTAAAAAAGTAAGGCAGGAGAAGAATGAAAAAAATCACCCAAAGCAACAGGAATTGGAATGCCGCCTCCCGAATAATGATCGGTCTCATCTCCATCAGCCGCGCGTTGACAATCGCCGCCGGTTCCTCGGGATATTCTCCTATCTCAAGGCTTTTGATCCTGGCGATTGCAGGAAACCAGCGGAGGTTCGCCACCGTAAATGCGCTGCATATGGTCTGGACAATAGTCTTACGATACTGAGAGGCCACATTTTTTAACAACTGGATTTTTTGTCTCATTTTGTTCCTCCTTAAGAATCGAAAACACCGCTGTTTGGAATCCTTTTTGTACATTTATTATATCGTCCCTGTTGGTTCCTGTCAACGCTCGTTTCCCGGAATCATACGCTTTTCGCAGACACTTTCACAGTTTTTCGCTGAAATAACTCTTGTACCCTTCCCCGTAGATCTCCGTGGCGCTGGTGATGATCATGAACGCCTGGGGGTCCTCCTCCTTTACGATCACCTCCGTCTTGGGAGCCGTGGCCTTTTTGGTGGCGCACAGGATTACCTGTTTATCCTTGCCGCTGAAGGCACCTGTCCCCTGCATGTAGGTCACGCCGATGTCCAGCTCCTCCAACAGGCGCTTGGTAATTTGCTCCGACCGGTCGCTGATGATAAAGATCAGCTTGGCCTCATCCCTGCCGTAGAGCACCAAATCCAGAACCAGAGATACCACAATGACCGTCAGCCCCGCATACAGAGCCACGTCGATATCCTTAAACACAAAGGCGGAGATGGTCACAATGACCGCATCCATAGCCAGGAACAG
>JAAUZI010000023.1 GCA_014804645.1 Lachnospiraceae bacterium
GGCAAAGCTTTGTCAATTAAGCCGGATGGCCTTGCAATAAACATATAGTTCTTATATACTTATTTACATGGAGGTGTTCCCTATGAGAAGGTTTATTGTCTGCATATTGATGACAGTCTGCATTTTCGGCTTGGCCGCCTGCGGCCAGCCAAAAAGTGAGGATATACGCGCTATGATCGTAGACAAAACATATATTTATGAAAAAGAAGGCATTGGCGGCAATTTCACAATTCATATCAACGATGACGGGACATTTTTATACCACGAAGGGCCTTTGAGCAGCTATCTCGGAATAGGGATCTGGTTTTTCTCTCTGAAAATTCAAGCAATTTTCTGTATATCAAAGTTGCAGATGGGGAACACTTTACAAGCGGTTCTGATGAAAATTAAAGCCATAATGTGATTTTATAAATTAATGGGCAACTCCTGTTTATAAAAATTTATTATTTTTTTATTGATTTTTGGGATTGAATGTATATAATTGAGTTATAGGAATTAATTTTACATAGCAGATTTCTTATCGAATATCAATCGAGCTTGTATGTACAATTATATGATACATACAGGCTTTTTGTTTCCAGGAGGTAAATCTTATGACTGATACTCAAAAGCTTGACTTAATCCTTAAGAAAATGACCATTCTAGATGAGAAAGTGACTGGTCTCGATGAGAAAGTGACTGGTCTCGATGAGAAAGTCACCGATCTCGACGAGAAGACGACTGACCTTGCCGAAAGAGTGATCTGTCTTGAAACCGATATGAAAGAGGTCAAACAAAAAGTGAATAAGATAGACTTGACAATTGAAAACGAGATTCGTGTAAATATCCAGCGGGTGGCCGAGGGACACCTTGACCTGGCAAGAAAATTAAATGAATGTATAAATATTTCCAACAGAATTCAGCATGAGCAGGAAATGCAGGATATGTATATCAACATGCATCATGCCAAGCTAAAGACCTTGTAAACTTCAGATTACATATTTACATTTTTTAATCGACAATACCACCCAGTCGTCTTCTCCCATATGATAGGCGTTGCCGCAGTAAGGGCATATGCGATTTCTCGTGGCGTCAAAGCTCCCGCCGCAGCCCGCACACTGCACCTTTTTAATAGAAAAGCCAAGGTTCGCCTGTTTTCTGATATTTTTGCACACTACGATGCGAAAAATATCATTTTTCCGATACATTCTCTCCTCGTCATATATGTCGGACATGTACACGTCCAGATCCAGATAGCAGTATCCGTCCTGTACCCATCCCTTGTTCAGACCCATACTCCCCTGGTAAACGGATTCCACAATATTGGAAAAGTCCGAAACATCTCCCTGCCCGTCATAGACCGGTGTGTTCCTCACGTCGTCCGCATAAATCATGATTTTCAGCAGATTCACTATTCTGCCGCTGAAATGCTCATAGGAAAAAGCCGAGTCATATGGTCTCACCAACTTGTCAATCTTCTTTTTTGTCCCCGCCACATTGGGAAGTTTTGATGCTTCCCCCACCGCAGCCCCCACCAGACGGAACATCATGCATATACTCATGACAAAATATCCGGAAAAGGCTCCTATGGGAATGGAGGCCAAAAGAAGGAGGAACAGCCCGATAAGGCCTTCCGCCTTAATGGTCGCCGGGAGTGAAAGCAAAAAGGTGACCAAAATCCCTCCCAGCACCCATTTGGTACACTTTGCCTTGCTCTCTTTCTCGTTCATGAAAAAATCATGTTCAAAACAGTATCCGGTCACTTTGGGAAACAGATCAGACATCACAAAACGGGTATGACAGTAAGGGCATCCCTCCAAAAGCGCCTTTATGGGACTGGCTGCGCCGCAGTTTGGACAACAATAGGTCTCCTCCAGTCTCTGCTGCTCCATCCAGGTGATGGTCTGATAAAACCTCTGTGTGTCCTCCTTTTCATACAATACCTTTCCACCCCGGGAAAGGGTGGTTCTCTGCAGATAGCTGGAAACGGCCAGAACATTGGTGTAAATCTGATCTCTGTATACCATGCTGTGAATATTATCCAGATGCTCGCCCCGCAGACGCAGCCGGTACTCCATTCTCAGATTCCGCCTCTGCAGACGCTCCCGCTGCAAATCCAGATAATACCGGATATCCTGGTTTCCCATGCCCGGCGTTTTGTCCGTCCTGCTCCACTCCTCCAGTTCACCCGCAAAAGTTCTGTATATCTGTTCTTCCGCCTTCATAAAGTATGTTCCTCCACGGATAATCTAGTTCAGACTCTCCAGCACTCCCGAAATGCCCTGCTGCTCATAGATATCCTTATAGTAGGCCACCTCGTCCCGGATCAACTCGTCGATCACCCGCATGCCCAGCAGCTCCACCGGAGCTTTGTCGTCGGTCATAATATAATTTCCTGCCTCATAGGCCGTCAGATTGCCCTGCACCCGCTCCATCATAAAAGCCAGACGCTCATCCGCCAACTGTCCCCTGTGGGCAGACAGCTGCTCCAGACCGTCCCCATGGTTCATGGCAAAAAGCTCTCTGTTGGTGGTTCCCACCACATCCACGGTGTATACCCGGTCAAAAACACTGGCGATGGTATCCGACAGATACTGATTGATGTTACCCTCGCCGCCTCCCCGCATATTCATATTTACCACCATGACTCCTCCCTCTGCCAGGTGCTCTTTCACCAAAGTAAAAAACTCCACTGAGGACATCTGGAACGGAATGGTGATATCCTGGTAGGCGTCCACCATGATTACGTCATATTTTTCCGTGATGGCATTGAGGTACGCCCTGCCGTCATAGGTGGTCACCTGTACCTCCTCCGGCAGTTCAAAATAGGTCCTGGCAAGCTCTGTGATCTTCTCATCGATCTCCACACCCTCGATATCCATCTCGCCAAAATAGCGATTGCACTGGGTGGCGTAGGTGCCTGTACCCATGCCCAGAATCAACATGCGGCAGTCCCCGGGCGCTGCCTGAGTAGTCATCAGCGGCGCTGCCATAGCATAGTCATAGTACATGCCGGTAAGCCCCTCCTGTTTCATCAACACGGACTGCACACCGAAAAGCACATTGGTGGACAAAATCACATGCCGCTCATCCTCCTTCACCTGGAGATAATTATAGATAGATTCTCCCTCGTAGGTCAGATTTGACTCCCAGAAAGCAAAACTGTTATCCGCCCCCGTCAGACAGCATGCCAGAAACAGAATACCCGCCACGNNATNCTTTTTACNGCNCCNGNCNTNCTGCTGANNAAATANANCANNGCCAGNNCCAGCAGTATCCCNGCAAAGATCAGAAAGGTGATGGANGTNCCCACCGCNGGNATGCTGATAAAGGTGGGNACNAANGTNCCGATNATNCTGCCGATGGTNTTNAAAGCGCCCAGATTGCCCACNGTNNTNCCGCTGTCNTCCAGGCTGTCCACGGANTATTTNGCCAGNGANGGNGTCACCGTGCCCANCAGAAACANNGGAAANACAAANATCACCATNCAGGCCGCAAANGCCGCCCANATCANAAAATTGGTATNNACCGCAAANATCAGCACNGCAGAGATNNCCANCACAATNTATTTNCCCACNACNGGNATNGCNGCNATCCAGANGGCNGCNANCAGAATNCNCCCGTAGAGCCTNTCCGGGCTGGGGTGNTTGTCCGCGCTGCGNCCGCCGTAGATATTGCCCAGNGCCATGGCAATCATGATNGTGCCGATNATGATGGTCCANACGATCTGGGANGANCTGAANTANGGCGCCAGCAGCCTGCTGGCCCCCAGCTCCACCGCCATGACGGACATNCCGGCAAAGAANTCCGTCANATATAAGAAAAGTTTNTTTTTTAANATNGCNGGTTTNTTGGTCATAGTATGCTTTCCTCTCTGCCCGATCACNATATCGAACTATTTATATAGCATACCATATTATTCCTGCTTTGTGCAAGGTTTTGCCGATTTTCTGCCGTTATCGCTTATGCAAAAATCTGTAGCTGCCTGTTACAGTGGCCGGAGCATCCGCCTGATAGGGAAAATCTACTATGACGTCTGGATCCTCTCCGGTAATCTGACAATACTCCAGCCAATCCNCCTCGCTACTGAGGAGATAAAAGGAAAGGGTATAACTGCCGCTGTCCAGATATACGGGCAGCGATTCCAAACTTAAATATACGGCGCCTGTACAGTCATTGTATACCTCATCCTCATCCTGAAACACCACTGCCGCAATGACTCCGTCCCGGTCCACTTCCCATTCGGCGTAAAGGACATATTCTCCCGGCTGCCGAATCTCAATAGCAAACTCCTCCTGCAGTATGGAATCTTGGCTGCCCTCCACCGTATACTGAATATTTCCTTCCGCTGTAATTCTATATGCCTCAAAGAGCATGGTGACCCCCTGATTGACAGCGGTTAATGCTATCGCCAGGGCTGCAACGAAAATTATGAAATTTCTGGCTGAAGTCCAGCCGAACAGCCTCGGTATTCTCTTGACAAGAAGAAGGCACATCAGTGCGAAAACAATGATTGCGCACAGTGTTACCGCAGCCGGATGCAACCCTGTTTCGTATATCACTTTATACACATCCGACTCCGGATTTATCTGATTCAGTAGACAGTATACAGGCTCCACGATCCAGTTCATAACCGGCAATATACTGAGACCCGCTATGGCTCCCACATAAATATCCAGCCCAGGATGCTTCTTTGACTCTTTGTAAAACAGGAGAACTGCCGCCACTGCCATAAGCGGCAACACCGAGCCGGCAATATGAACCAGCGCAAGGGTAGGTAAGGTGCCAGTAATTCCTTCAAAAGTCATATGGGGCTGCGGATCAAAGAGATAGAATCCCGTAACAGTTCCGCCGCAAATCCACACGGCAATACAATGCCCCAGCTCATGCAGCCCAGTATACAGCAAGAAATATAAAAAGAATGCGCAAAGCAGACCTATGATGGCGCCACCTGTACGTATCCCCGACACAAGTGCAGAGGAAAACCCTCTCGGTTCGGAAGTTTTCCTCCCCAGCCTGGCGTTCAACTCCGCCAGTATTCCATTCAGTCGAACAATCTGCCTCAAAAAAAGCAGCAAAACCATCGCCGCCGCAAAGGCAGTCCCCCATCCCACAACGTTTTTTCCCAGCACTGCGCCACAGATTCCCCAAAGCACACAGACGCATTCCAGCACTCCGCATACCCAGAACACTTTCCTGACCTTCGTATAATGCGCAATCGTGGACTCCACATCCGAATACATTACAAAAGAGCCTTCCGCCGCTTTTCTTCTCAGAATGACCCAGGGCCCCCAGAGGCACATAATCTCCACCCCCAGCTCCTCCATAAACTGTTGATAGCCCTCTGACACGTTGAACAGGTTTTCCGCAATATCCACCTGATAGACATATTCCCCCGGCTCACATTTCGCAAAACGGTAAAATCCAAGGAAATAGTCTGTCATCGCCCATCCCTGCTCCGCCATCCGGTTTAGCCATTCCGCCACCTTGTCCTTATCATAGCACATCCGAAACTTAGTCATTGTTCTTATCCTCCTCTCTCTTTTCCTCCCCAAAAAGCACAGAATTGGCCAGCAGCTCCTCCAGACGCATTTTCTCTTCCCGAAAAACGCTGGCACCCAGGTCTGTGATGATATACTCTTTCTTTTTCCGGGAGTCCGTCTCCTCACTGTATATGCGTATCCAGCCCTTCTCCGTCATCGTCTGGATGGCTCCGTACAGCGTCCCTGGCCCCAGCACGACCCTGCCCTTTGTAAGCTCCTCCACTTCACGAATGATACCGTACCCATGGTTGGGCTTTCGCAGAGATAATAGGATATAGAACAATGCCTCAGTCAATGGAATATTTTTCATTATATCGCCTCCTGATATATCGCAANTCAAATATATCATCTGACGATATATTTGTCAAGGGTGAGTCTGTAAAAAAATCTGCCCTGCCGTTATCCGCAATCTTTCTTGCCATATCCNGCATTTATCTGTTAAAATGAGGTATATGCCCCGCATAGTCCCATAGGCAGAGAGAAGCCTGTTTAGTTCAGGAGGCAGAAAGGATAATTATGGCAGTCAGACANANAANCNTACAGGANATCCTNNNCCNGCANNGNCAGCGCTATCCGCTGATGGANCCNGCNGANTANGGNAAACTTTTATATCAGAATGAATTCGGCCCGGAGCATATGGTCANCAGCCCCGAGGCGGTACAGGAGTGGCTGGCCANAGAGTGGGCCGAGACAGCCCANGCNGCAAACGCTCCCGACAACAGNNAACATGNNGACCTCATTGAGGACATCGGCAATCGNNTATANCGTTTNCACCTNGCGGGCGGATATGATCTCTCCATCGCNGNACCGCTGCTGGCCAGNCTTTTTTTCCTGACTGCACAGCAGCATCAGGGGACAACAGAGNGNCTGATNGAAAAGCTGGGCTTTNTACAAGAGTANGGACAGCAGCCAGGGTTCCCTCCTCTGGANCCCTGGCTGACAGAATATATCCAGNCCGGCTGCCCAGCCCTGCACCACAGTGAGACTTTCCGGCAGGCNTACGCCCCCCACTATCGGATTCTGCGGGATGAGTACGCCATCTACTTNCCCGTAATCTACCGGGTGGAAGAATGCNTGCTNCGGTCNGAGCGTGTCACCATCGCCATAGACGGACCCTGCGGCGGNGGNAAATCCAGCCTGGCAGCCCTGCTGGCCGATNTGTTCCCCAGCCGNGTACTCCATATGGACGACTATTATCTGCCCCTGCNGCAGCGCTCTCCGGGCTGGGAGACAACNCCCTGTGACAATATGGACCTGCAGCGTTTCCTGCACCAGGCCCTGCTGCCNGCCTCCAGAGGAGGGGCCATTGCTTACCNGCCTTACAGCTGTCAGGAGGGACGACTGCTNGAAACCCGTATGCTCCCTGCGGCGCCGCTGACCATCGTNGAGGGCAGCTACAGCCATCATCCGNTGCTTGCGCCCCANTATGACNTGAAAATCTANCTGTACTGCCACCACCNGGANCAGCTNAAAAGACTACAGCGCCGGGAAAGCGTCCATCTGGACGCCTATCTGCAGCGCTGGATTCCGCTGGAGGAGACCTATTTCCGGGCATGCCATGTGGTCCTCCAGTGCGATATGTCTTTTAACAATACNGCGTACTTTGAATAGAATGTTTGAATTAATAATTCTCTTCATGTACCTCAAAATAACTCTGGGGATGATTGCAGGTGGGACAAACCTCAGGGGCNTTTGTACCCACAACAATATGACCGCAGTTGCGGCACTCCCATACCTTCACTTCNCTCTTTTCAAACACCGCTGCCGTCTCCACATTCTTCAGCAAAGCGCGGTACCGCTCTTCGTGATGCTTTTCAATTGCACCCACAAGCCTGAATTTTGCGGCCAGCTCAGGGAAACCTTCCGCCTCTGCTGTCTTGGCAAAATCCTCATACATATCTGTCCACTCGTGATTCTCGCCATCAGCTGCGGCTGCAAGATTTTCTGTGGTTTTACCGATTCCATTCAGCTCCTTAAACCACATCTTCGCATGCTCTTTTTCATTGTCCGCAGTCTTTAAAAACAGGCCCGCAATCTGCTCATATCCTTCCTTTTTTGCTACAGAGGCAAAATAAGTATACTTATTTCTGGCCTGTGATTCACCTGCAAACGCCGCCTCCAGGTTTTTCTCTGTCTGTGTTCCTGCATACTTTGATGATTTCATGTTACTTTCCTCCTCGATAATATTGATCACTATTCCACCGTCCTGGATTTAGAATAATATTAATAATATTATTTATTTCTGTTTTTGTCGAGAGCATATATAAAATNTTTTTCAAAGACGAATTCAGGGTAAAGCNCNGGCTTTGGNAACTATAGCATCATCNTCCCCTCAATCCCNTCAAAGCATCACCTGTCTGCNNCTGCCGTCCCGCAGCAGCACCTCCACCGGNCCATAGCCGCCGCAGCCCTCGGGATCGGTATAACTCACCCGGNCGATGGGGAACAGCTCTTCCTCNGTGAAATCCTCCAGGCTCTCCNTGGTNATNACCTGNGAGATCANTATATANGGCTCATTGCCATAGAGTCTGCCCCTGGAGGTCTCCGCATAGGCNATTACAGACCGCTCCGAGTCGGGATTGGTTCCCTGNCTATGCTTTACNTTCAGNCTTTCCCAGCCGTCATAGATGGTCATTGCCAGCTGTTTCTNCCGNCCNGTNCTGTCATGCCCTTTCANNATCAGNGCATGNGCNNNCCNNANGACNNCGCCCTCCTTACCCGGCTCNGTNTCCNCACCNACCGNCACCNTGTACTGGCACTCCCTCTCCGCTATCTCNGTCCCATTGTCCGGGAAACCGTAAGCCCCCAACGTCAGNCGGACNGGNGTTCGGTGCAGCCGCAGCTTATCCACCCGCACNATNCCGCAGGGCACCACAAAATCCGCCAGATTCATGGCCTGTATCCAGTGACACTCATTCTCCAGATTGTAGTCAAAAAACTGCCGCCGATANANCACCTGCTCCCGCTGCCCATGCCAGAANGTCACATTGGCNCTGCTGCAAGCGCCGCTCTCCCCGTCCTGCAGCACATACTGCTGGCTCTCCAGCCNCTGCTCCGGGGCTGACTCCCANGGATACTTGGTGTTNTANCACAATTTGGAATAGTTCCACATGCCATGGATATCCCCCNTGATNTTTCACCACCTTGCCGCTNCGCAGAATGGTCTCCCCATTGCTCTCATGATTGGAAAAGCACAGCGCCGGACCNTCCAGNCAGGTCTCCTTCACCTGACCGGGNGCAAGCTNCTCCCATGTGCCGTTGTTCTCCNGCGCNGTCCAGAANGGATGCTCCGGCGGCAGGTGCAGNCACAGAAATGCCTTGCCCAGCCAGAANGGGGATTCCGCACAGGAATATCCCTGTACCAGGGGTGAAAACTGCCCGTAGAANCCCAGNGTNGGAATNCCGTTTTGCAGAAAGTCCTCCCTGCCAAGGAACTGCAGCAGGGACCCGGAGGCGATCCTTCTGGCCCTGCCCGGGTCCGCCTTTCCCCCCGGCATCAGCAGATTGCCGTCAAAGGCGCTGACCGCCGCAAAGCGGTACACATTGCTGCGCCCCCACATATTGGTCCAGCCGTCCCGGTCAAANAAATCNCCATANGTNTTCATCAGCTCATTGGAGTGGGCCTCAAACTGCGCCGCCACATAGGGCATTTTCTCATAGCCGTACCACAGGTTCCATANGGGCGCATACATATTGAAAGCCCANCAGGANTAGTAGTCAAANGAATGNCCGTCCCGATACCAGCCGTCCCCNNCATANTAATTCAATATNGCCTGGGCGTGTTCCCGCATAATNGCCTCGTCCACNGAGTAGCCCTCCATATGCAGNAAAGCCATATCNANCATATTGAACAGCCGCCAGTTCTGGGGCACGGTGGCNCGGTGNGCATAGCTGGACAGAAAAGCCGCTATCGCGTCCTTTTCCTCCTNGGTATAGGTACACCATATCTGTTCCCGNCTGATCCACAGNCAGATCACCAGAGCGCAGGTCTCCACGGTCTGCTGATAACAGCTGTAGGGNCTNTCNGTNNNNTTNAATGNCTGCAGNTCNTCATATGTNCCCACATANCTCTCNTCCTCNCCNGCNGCNTTGTACAGNGGACNCAGTTTCGTACAGGAGCGCAGCACCTGATACTTATAGTACTCCGCCAGAGAATACCCGCCTATGGACGCCTGCGGCCGGTTGGCTATCAGCGGCGCCGCAATGAAAAAGGACCGGGTCAGCCCCTCAAATATCTCCGCCGAACGCTGGCTGCGCTGGGCCCGGGACGGGTCCTGCAGATGGGGATAGGTTATCTCCGTCTCCTGCCGAGGCACCACCACCGGGTCCTCGAAGTGATGAATATGCTGGAAAATGCCGGACAGCATGTACTCCGCCGCCTCCAGCCAGCTATCTCTGGTCAGTCCGGTGTAAGGACTGCGTTCATAGTCTACTGTTTTCGGTTCCCACCTCATAGTTACCTCTTTCCCGCATATCTGTAGTTGGCAAAGCCAATCGCTGCCGTGCCCGCGATACTGCGTTAATTAGTATATGTAACGTCAGTTTCAAGCTTATCCCTCTTGACGTCTCTTGCTTTACTAATTGTGATACAAAATATACTTCTTGTCAAGGCACACTGCCGCGGCTCTCGAGCAAATATGCTCAGACATATTTTTCATCCTGTTCTTGCCCCGCCCATTTTCTGATGCTATAATATCTCTATGAGCCAAACCCGAGGAGGCAAATCATGAGAAAGATCCTGATGTTAACCAGTACCTGGAATATTGTATATATTGATAACCTGATTCAAGGAATCCTAAAACGCATTCAGGGCTCGGATATTCTTCTGCACATATTCAATGCCTACCATGTGGCCGACCACTCGGTGTACGGACAGATGGAACAGGGCATTTTTCAGCTGCCTGATCCCCAAGAATATGACGGCATGCTGGTGGCTGTCAACAGTGTGGGCGATACCCCTTATATTGACGGCATAATTGCCGCCTATATGCGGCGGGGCTGCAAAATTCTCAGCATTGACCAGCAATTTATGGACCAGCCCAGTATCGGCATTGACAACTACCGCATGTTTTACCAGATGACGGAACATATGATTACAGTTCACGGCTGCCGGACACTGAATTACCTGGGAGGACCGGAGTTACACGAGGAGAACCAAAAACGTTATGCCGCCTTCTGCGACTGCCTGGCCCGGCACGGAATTTCCCCCGACCCCCGGCGCGTACTGCATATGAGCTTTCTCCATGCGGACGGAGAGGACGCCTACGAACACTGGAAAAGACTGGGACTCAGCCTGCCCGACGCCGTGCTGTGCGCCAACGACAATATGGCCCTGGGCTACTGCGTGGCCGCTCAGAGAGACGGATATTACGCCCCCCGCGACTTTAAGATCAGCGGTTTCGACAATTCGGAGGAAAGTCAGATTTATTCTCCCTCCATCACCAGTATCAACCGCGGCTGGATTCAGCTGGGATATGAAAGCATCTCCCGGCTGTTGGATATGATTGAAGGCCAGGTGGAGAAAATGCTGTACTACACAGAGGGATACTGCGTGTTTAACGAGAGCTGCGGATGCAATAATGACTCCCACAACAGTGGCCGCATACTGCAGTACATGTATCAGGAAAAAAAGACTACGGAGCACCACAGCGTCCTGCACCATGCCAGCCAACAGCTGCTCTGCAGCACCGGTATCGGCCCACAGCTGCCCGACGCGCTGAATCAATGTTGTGAATTGCTGGAACTGGATGCACTGGCTGTATATCTGCAGCCCGGGCTGGATGCCACAGCCGGTCTCGGAAACAACGCCGCTGCGGCCTCTCAAATATATACCAACCACGGAACGGACACCGTCACCTCTCTGGTGCCGGACTCCTGGACCGCCAATGCGGATTATCAGATTCTCCTGTTCTCCCCGCTGCATTTTCAGTCCGAAAATCTGGGTTATTGCGTAATGCCTTATAATAAAGATTTGCTTTTGTACGATAAACACAGAAAATTTATGGACAACTTGTCCATTGCTCTGTCCCTGACCTGGCAGCAGGAAAAACTGCATCAAATGAATCTACAGCTGCAGCAGTTGTATATCCGGGATCAGCTCACAGGTCTCTATAACCGTTTCGGTTATGAGGAGCTGGCAAAAAAATATTTTCAGCAGCAGCAGGGACGAATCTATATGATCTTTTTGGATGTGGATAAGCTGAAGACATTCAACGACCAGTATGGGCATGCCACGGGAGACCTGGCTATCAAGGGTGTGGCGGAGGCCATGAGCGCCGTGCTGACTCAGGCCCCCATCAAAGTACGTATGGGCGGCGACGAATTTCTGGCTATGGGCCCCTACACCGACGAGGCCGCCCTTCTTTCTCTGGAGACCCAGGTGCAGCTGTGGCTTGCGCGGTACAGCGAAATCCACCAGATGCCCTTTCCCCTGACAGCCAGCATGGGCCACGTCTGGAGCGAAAATATGGACAATAGTTTGGAACAGCTGATACAGGAGGCGGACCACCGCATGTACGAGATCAAGAAATCCCGAAAGAGATAATACGCCCCTAAAGTCTGTAGTTCTCCGCCTGGGAGTGGAACAGCTTGTAATACAGGCTGTCCGTCTTCCTCATCAGGCTCTCGTGCGTGTCAAAGGCCGCCACCGTGCCCCCGTCCAGAACTAATATCCGGTCGCAGAACACAGAGGAGGACATGCGGTGGCTGATGTAGATGGCCGTCTTGTCCGCCACCAGTCCGTTGAATTTCTCATAGATCTCCGCCTCCGCGATAGGGTCCAGCGCACTGGCTGGCTCGTCTAGAATCACCATAGAGGCATCCTTGTACAGAGCGCGGGCAATGGCGATCTTCTGATCCTGCCCGCCGGACAGCTCTATCCCCTCCTCATCATACTCCTTTCCAAAACGGCTGTAGATGCCTTGAGGCAGTTCGTCTATCTTATCCCGCATATCCACTTCATCGATCAGACGGTTGATTACCCGCTCATCCCCCTGCTCCACGCAGGAGATATTCTCCGCAATCGTAAAGTTAAAAAGCCTGTAGTCCTGAAACACAGCGGCAATGGCCTTCATGTAGGACAGATACTCATAGTCGCAGATATTTTTGCCGTTGATGAGGATTTCGCCACTGTCCGCCCGATACATGCGGCAGATCAGTTTCACCAGAGTGGACTTTCCCGCGCCGTTCAGGCCCACGATGGAGATTTTCTCCCCCCTGCGGATGCTGAAGGATACATCCGTCAGCACCGGTTTCTCCGCCTTGGGATAGGTGAAGGTCACATGGGAAAACTCCAGCGTCTCCACCGGACCTGTGAAAGGCTCTTTGCCCTCCCCTGCCGTCTCCTCCTTGAGACTCATAAACTCCATATACGGCTCCAGAAAAGACAAAACCTGCAGCATATGAATCACACTCTGTCCCAGCGACATCACGGTCGCCGTGAACTGGGACGCCGCAGACACATACATGGTCAGATCCCCCAGAGAGAGCCTTCGTCCAAAGACCTCCGACAGAGTGCGCAACCCCACATAGGCATAGCAGAACACAGCCAGGAAATCGTTGATCACACTGATGCCGCCCTGCGTCTTGCCGGACTGCACGCTCATCTCGTCAAAGAGATCGCAGGTCTCGTGGGTAAACCGGGACACCCGCGCCGTGATCATATCTCCCATGTCGTAGAGCCGGATATCCTTCTGATACTGTTTCTCTGTCTGCAGTCCCAGGTAATAGCCAAACTTGCGATTGATGGGAATTATCTGCCGGGATAACAGCACCGTATATTTGGACAGCCTCTTAGACAGCAGCAGCATGACGCCGATTCCCAGCGCCTGCACAATCAGCAGCACGGGACCTAAGGTGGCCAGAATTACCGCCAGTCCCACCAGGGTCAAAGCCCCTGAGAACACCTCGGAGATACAGAGGATCATCTGGGAGATCGCGTCCTGGTTGCTGATGGCAAATGCTGCGTTCTCCTTCAGATCCAGATAATAGGGATCCTCTAGACAGGCATACTCCAGATTCATGATCTTCTCCGCCATATGTCGATTCATGGCCTGGCGCACATAGCGCCGCCTGACCTCCAGAAAGCGCGCCAACAGCTTTTCCAGCCAGGCCATCCCCACATTGTTCAGCACGATCAGGCCCCCAAACAGGCAGAGCACCCGCAGTTCCCTATTCCCCACCAGCTCCTCCACCAAGAATTTGGGCAGGAGCACGTTGAGCCACAGCTTGCCCGCTGCGGCCAGGGCCTGCACTGCCAGCAGCAGGATATAGGAGGGGCATACCTTCCAGGCAAGCCCGCAGAAATGCATTAGTTTTTTCATGATGCGTTCACCTTTCTATTTAGAGTTCCGACTGGGAACATGCTGATAATATTTCCCCTGTATCGTAAACATCCGGTAATATTCACCCTTGAGGGCCATCAGCTCCTCATGACTGCCACACTCTTTCAGACCATCCCTGTCAAAGAGGGCAATCCTGTCACAGAACTTGGTGCTGGCCAGGCGATGAGAAATATACACCGCCGTCTTGCCCTTAACCATGTCCGAAAAGCTCTCGTATATCTCCGCCTCCGCCAGGGCATCCAGGGCCGCCGTAGGTTCGTCCATGATAACCATGGGAGCATCCTTGTACAGCCCTCTTGCAATGGACAGTTTCTGCCGCTGGCCCCCGGAGAAATCCGTGCCGTTCTCGTCAATGACCTTCAGCATCATCTGATCCAGCCCTCCCGGCGTCTCCTGCACCCTCTGCCACAGCCCCACTTTCTCCAGCACCTCCCTGACTCTGGCTCTCTGCACACGAGCGGCCTCATCCCCGGTTTCGGTGCCTTCCGGGGCACAGTCTCCGGTCACATTTTCCAGAATCGTGAAAGCCAGAATGTTCACATCCTGAAACACGGCGGAGTACAGTCGGTACAAATCCTTTTTGCGAAATCTCTCAATGTCAATGCCATTGATATAGATATGGCCCGCCGTGGGAGAGAACAGCCCTGTCATCAGTTTCACCAGTGTGGACTTTCCCGCGCCGTTGACCCCCACAATGGCCAGCCGCTCCCCCTTATGTATCGTAAGATTCAAGTCCTTATAGATATAGGTATCACTCCCCGGATAGCGAAAATCCACATGGTCAAAGACGATCTCCAGCGTCCCCTTCACCTGTATTTCCTCCTTGCCCTCATCCTCCAGCCTTTCATCCACCAGTCGATAAAACTCCCCCACATACTGGCACTGGTTCTGGATAAAGGTGATATCCTGCCCAAAGGTCAACATGGAGGCCATCAGCGTGTTGATCAAAGCCACATACATGGTGAAGGAGCTGATGGGCATGCCGTTTACGGTTTGATAGATCAGGATACCGTACATCAGCACATTGGTCAACAGCAAGGTGAATATGCTCGTCAGCCCCACCAGGTACTGATGCCGGGCCATACGGGCGATCAATGCCCGCATACTGTCAAGTTCTGCCTGATAATTGGTCATAATGCGATCTCGAAAATTGTAGATACGAATATCTTTTCCAAAGGAAAAATCGTGGGTAGTCTTGTAATAATATCGGATTCTTCGATCGTGCCGCGCCTCCTCCTCCCTGTGGGCATAGCGATACTTGTGATCCTGCCGGGAAACCCACATGGTCACAGCCACATGAACCACCAGAGCCAGCAAAATCACTGGATTTAGCCTCACCGCCATCAGAGCCATCCCCACCAGGGCAAAAAGCGACGCGGGCAGCAGACAAATCTTGTTGGATACCCCCTCAATGCCCTCCGAGTCATTGTTCCCCGCACTCATGGCCCTCTCATTCTTCTCCCAGAAGGAAGCGTCCTCCACATAGCGATAGTCCATATCCATCAGCTTATCACCCATTTCCACCAGGTAGATAAGCCGCCTGCGCATATTTTTCACTCCTATCATGCTGTCCACCCGCTTGGCCGTATACCCCAGCAGAGCCGCTGCCAAAAAATAAATCCCCAGAGCCGGAATCAGAATCTCCATGGCGTCCGCCCCCTTCTCCTCCAGGATACCGATGGCCAGCTTAGGCAAAAAAATGGCCAGAAACGGATACAGTCCTCCGCATATTGTGTGGGCGATCACCCTGCCCAGTTGGCGCTCGTCCCCTCTCCTTATCTCACATATCAGGCGCTTTACCACCGGCCAGGCCCGGTATTTCTGTTTTTCCTGTTCCTTTTCGGTCTGCTTTTCCATACCTGTCTCCTCTCTATCACGGGAGTAGTATAACACAAGCTATTATTTATTGCAATATACTAAGCAAAAAATTATTGTTAAATTTTTGATGTAAATTTGTCATAAAAGTATAGAGTAAAGTTTTTGTCAGTTGACTAAAGAAATAAAGAGAGAGTACCAAGATTCCTGTTATAATGGTTTTGGCGAAAACAACAAACGGGAAAGGCGAGGTACTCTCATGGAAAAC
>JAAUZI010000024.1 GCA_014804645.1 Lachnospiraceae bacterium
TCCTCTGTCGGCTCATCTCCTTGGTTTCCGCCCGATTGCTCTTCCGACGTATTCTCCGTACCACCCATCAACCCGCTGAGCAGCTCCTGGGGCACACTGTCCGTCTCGTCCGAAAATTGATTAAGCAAATCTTCCAATCCGTTGTCCTGCTCTGAATCGTCCATTCCCTCTGCAGTTTCGGAGGAAGTACCTTCAGTCAAAGATTTCAGTAACTGATCTAAATATTCTTCATTGGAATCCATTTTGTTTTGCTTACGCCTACGGCGATCCTTTCCTGTTTTTAATACTTCTATAATATATCTTCTGCAAGCAGCCAGTCAATAGCATTCTTTGCCATTGATATGCCTCGCTCATGCAACTCCTCCGTCAAATGATACAATCTACCGTTCACTCTTACAAAAAGAGCCTTTTGATTATAGTACGCGGTCTTTTCAAAGGGAAAACGTATCACCGTGGGATAGTCCAGATTTACACCAAGCTCCAGAATACACAGCCTTCGGTTCAAAGTTCCCTGCAGCCACTTGGTATACCGATGCCAATTCTCCAGATAGCCGCTCTCCATATATTTTTCCAGATAGATATTATTGAGCGCCATCTTTCCATGGCATTCGGGACAAATGCCCAACATACCCGGTTCTCTGTCTCTGCCTGTGATTGCGCGGTACAGTTCTGTACGCTCCGAGTCACTCACCTGTGCAAGACTCTGTTCACAGCCGCAGACACACTGTTTCTTCTCCAACGTGCCACAGGGAGTCACCGTTCGCTCCCGTGGAAATCCCGCATAGTTTAAAATGTCTGTCTGACAGGTGCTTATCAGGAAAAAGTTCTTATCCTTCACCGTCTGATACAGTCTCTCAAGCGCCGCCACTGCACGGCCCCTGTCCCTGATGATTCCATCCGCCAGCAGCGGCAGCAGATCCATGCGTCCGATCTGCTCCAGATACTCCGCACCATCCCTGTATTCCGGCTGTGTATCAAGAAAAGTCCGCTCTTCAAATTCCTCTCCGATGCCAATCAGGAGCATATCCGCCACCCGCAGCTCCTCCAGTAGCCTCTCTTCCATGCACATACCTGCCTTTTCATGAAAAAAGCCGGGAGTCCCGGCCTTTTCCTTATACTGCATTATTCAGTAACTCGTCAATTGCATGAACCAGATTGACAATCTCAGGCTTTGACAACTGTTTGTCTGCTCCCAAGGCCTCCCCTTTTCTTCTCATTTCGTCGTTTACCAAAGAGGAGAAAATTATGATCGGGATATGTTTCGTGTTGTCATCATCCTTCAGCAGCTTAACCAGGCGGTGTCCATCCATCTGCGGCATCTCAATGTCCGTAATCAGGCATTTCACTCTCTGGTCCAGATTGCCGGCAGCAACACCCGCCATAATGAAATCATATGCCTCCTGGCCGTTTGCGGTGTGAGTGATATTGGTGTATCCCGCCTGATTCAGACAGTCTACAATCAACTTGTTCAGCAACTGGGAATCCTCTGCGATCAAAATCGGGACGGCGCTTCTCTCACGGGGACCAAGCTCGGCAATCTCAGATATCTTCAAACCTGTCTCAGGTGAAATATCTGTCACGATCTTCTCAAAATCCAAAATCACAATCAGTCTGTCGCTGATCTTGACAATACCGCTGGCCACGCCACTCTCCGCATCAGACAATGTTGCATTGGGTGTGATAATGTCCTTCCAGGTAACTCTATGTATACCGATCACCTGCTCTACATGAAAGGCTATATCCAGCTTATTGAAATTCGTGATGATGAATAAGCCCTTCTTCTCCATCTGGCCTCTCTGTAGACAGTTCATCAAATCGATTGCAGTAATCATGCGGTCTCTCGGCATGAACACGCCCTCAATGCTGGGATGAGAATTCGGAATTGGCGTGGGTTCCAGATAACCAATGATCTCTTTGACCTTTGCCACATTAATGCCGTAGTAATTGCCATCGACAATAAACTCCAGAATCTCCAATTCATTTGTTCCGTTTTCCAGTAAAATTTTAGAATCCATAGTCTCCACCTCACATTTTATGCCCATAAGTCCCTTCAGCGTGACTCAGCAAAAATATTATAACATACATTTTCAAAAAAACATACTATTATCTACAAAAAAATTATTTTTTTTATTCAAGTCGAATTGTCGTACTTTTTTCGCCGTTTTTGGCATTTATCTCAACAGACGCCACATCCTTCAGCGTTTGCGCCTCATATTCGACCAGTATAACTGTCTCTTTGCTCTCACCCGGGTTCACGCTGCCCTGAAAATATAACAGATCGTTTTTGAGAAAAGTCGCCAGGCAGTTGGATGTGTCGCCATTGACGGATACTTTTATCACCAGGCTTTGTCCCGAAATATATACACTCTCCGTTCCCTCGCCCAAATTCTGCAGAGCAAAATGCAAAACCAGCAGCTGATTGCCTTCCCCCGCTTCCGCTATAAAATATTCCCCCGCAGATGCGCTCTGGGGATAGCTGTCGGCTATCTCATATCCGGTGTAGGACAACGCCAGCTGCTCCGGCAGTCCCAACACTTCCTCCAGACTCAGCGTCTCCTGCACTCCGCCGTTCTGCCCGCCCGTCAAATCTATGACTGGCGTATCCTCCGTGGGGTCCATCCCCACATTCTCCGGAGCCGGTGTTTCCACCGGTATGGGCGTCGGTGTAGCTGAAATCTCATCGCCGCTCTCCGGTTTGGGCAGAGTCTCCACGTCCACCAGCCTGCTCCTGTAATTTACATCATGAGACAAAAGCAGCATAGCCGTGTACTCCCCCACTTCCTGCAGCTGCTCCTCCGTCATATCAGGGATCGCATTTCCGCATCCTGTCATCATAAGCGCCATTCCCACCAGCAGCATCGCAAAAATCTTTTTTTTCATCTTCCTCGCTCCCTCTCAGAAATCTCTCTCTCCGGATTTTCGTCTTCTTTATTATGATATTTCCGATCCATTAGCGCATATATACCTGAGATCATCAAAGCCACCACACCGGCCACCATGAACAGGATAATCCGCTGCAAGGACTGCACATCGAAATCAAACAGGGTAATCTTGAAACACATCAGCATGCACAGCACCAGTCCGTATATCCGCAATTTTCTATCCGACTGCCGAAATCCCAGAACAATGCCGAACAGTCCCACCAACATCATCAATATACTGGAGGTGATCCGCACCTCAAATCTGGTCACGATCACCATGTATGTCAAAAAGCCCGCAATAGTCAATCCCCGCCAGTTCGTCGGCACATGGGAGATTTTGGGCTGAAGTGTAAACAGGATAATACCCAGCCCCAGCACTGTCAAAATGAAATATATTATCACGCTGTCGTATTCCTGCATAAAGCCCAGGATAAGATAACAGACAGTCTCCATCACCAGTATCGTCAGATTGAATCCCACAATCCCCTTCCCCACAAATCTTTTGACATGATTGAACAGCAGGGTCGCCAGCCACATCACAGCGATCATGAGCGGCAGCATCAGTTCATTGTCTACCACCATGGCAATGAACAGCACCGCAGTTCCGGTGAGGAGCAGTTCAAAGTAGGTCTGCCAGTGACCTAGCAGCAAAATGCTCAACAACAGAACACCCAGCAGCACATAGCCGTAAACGCTGTTGTGATAGGTCAGCGCCGCCAGCGCGGTCCATGTGGTGATAATCGCGTCTGCGGTCCACAGCGGTTTCTGGCGATACGCCAGCAGCTTATACACGATTATCAGTATCGCCAGCGTTATAGTGACGCTCAACTGCTCATGAGACCCGTTTCCCAGCATAAAAAGCGCTGTTCCTGCCACAAAGTAGCCCTGTATCCAACGCAGATACCCTTTGTTCCTTGTCAGGAAAAAGAATATGACGCCCATGAGCACTATCGCCGCCATCACCCCGACCCGAATCCATATCTCTATGTCCGAATACTCGCCGCGATGCCAGGAAAACAGGCCCACTGCGCACTGATAATGCGCGCATTCAAGGAAAAACGCGCCGATTCCGAAGGCTATGCACAGCCCCCGCATCTTTTCCTTACTCTCGGCAGGTGTCCTCCATACGATCAGTTCCATGAGCAGCATGCTCAACACCACAAAACCAATCACATACAAGGCCCTCAGCTCCATCACCTCATTGGCCGGAACCGTGAATATCGCAAATAGCAATGCGAAGACCGCTGTCCCCGCCATCTGACCGACGGCAATGCCGTAGGCCCACTTTTTAACCGGCAGAAAAATTCCCAGCAGTTGTACGATCAGTATCATCACCATATAGATCAGCAGTTCCATATCGCTGACCATGTGCAGAGTGTCCATGGTCAAAAAACTGACCATACACGCACCGATGCAGATAATTCGCAGAATACCCGCATCCTTGTGTCGGCTCACAAGCATCACCACCACGGTTATCCCTGTGGTGATCAATATGGTGACCAATGCGTTAAAATTGTGCAGATAGAGATAGTTCACCATAGTCGTCACATACAGACAGCCGATGCCCAGCGACGAAAAAATCATGGATATGGTCTGGTTTTTCTTCTTCACCACAAATTCCGCCACGCCCCATACCAGCAGTCCCAGAACATAGAGACCCAGTTCCTTGATCAGACTGCCCATATAGTTGATACCCAGCAGAATCAGAGCAGCCAGCACAAAAAGGATGCCTATGGTTCCAAACACGTTGATACCGACTGTGAACTCGTGGTTCTTCTGCTGCCGGGGCGCCGCTTGGGTCTGCGAATAAGGCGGTGGAGGTGGCGGTGCCTGCTGTAAAAAGGTTCCCGCGCTGAATGCACCTCGCGCCATTTCCGGAGCGGGCGCGGTCTGAACCTCCTTCGGTACCTCTGCCTGCTGCGGCTCCGAAACCACCGTTCGGGGTGCCTCCTGAACCTGCTCCTGCGCCGCAGTCATATTCTCCTCCTGATGCGGTTCATTGGCCGCCGGAGTCGGACTTTGCTCCAGCGTCGCAGAGACGGGTTCTGCGGCTGTCATGCGCTGTCTATATATCCGGCAGTTCCGTTCCAGTTCTGTCTCTATCAAATCCAGCTGATACTTCTGCTGTATCAAACGACTGTCAAGTTTTGCAAGATATTCCGTGAAAAAGCGGTCCCCGGACTCCGCCTTCAGCTGTCCCACTCTATCCTTTATTCGTTCGTAAATTCCCTGCTGTTCCATATATCACATATACCTTTCCGCCGTCGCGCTCAAACTTACTGTATAATATATCTGCTGTACTTCCCTGCATCCTGGCGGTGACAGCTCACCTCCAAAAACAGGCCGTCCTCACGATACTCCTGCCCGATGACAGTGGCATGCTCCATAAAATAGGATGCCACGCCGCCCTGGTCATAGGGCAATAGCAGTTTACAGTTTACATGCTCTGCGTATATCTTTTCCTTTACTAAGGAGAGCAGTTCCTCCACTCCCCCGCCTTCCGCAGCCGCCATATAGACATGGTCTCCCGCAATCCGGGGATACTCCCGACCACACAGATCACTCTTATTGTACACCACGATCATGGGAATGTCACCTGCATCCAGTTCCTCCAGCGTCTGCCTGGTCACTTCCATATGCTGCCTGTACTGAGGGTCCGATACATCCACCACCTGTACCAGCAGATCGGCATACCGCACCTCCTCCAGCGTGGAGCGAAATGCCTTAATCAGACCGTGGGGCAGTTTGTGGATAAATCCCACTGTGTCAACCAGAAAAAAGGGCTTGTTGTCCCCCGTCTCTATGGTGCGCACACTGGTGTCCAGCGTGGCGAACAGCATATCCTTTTCCAGTACAGTTTTTTCCGACGCCTGTCCGTACTGCTCCACCAACCGATTCATAATCGTGGATTTGCCGGCATTGGTATACCCCACCAGAGCCACCTGAGGAATTCTGGAATGTATACGTTTCTGCCGCCGGATATTTCGTCCCTGCTCCACCTCGGCCAATTCTCTGCGCAATTCACTGATCCGATGTTCAATCTTCCGTCGGTCCAGCTCCAGCTTTTTCTCTCCCGTGCCCTTGTTGCTCAAGGCTCCGCTGGCGCCGCCCTGTCTGCCCAGCGCGTCGTGCATTCCCACCAGCCGGGGCAGCAGATACTGCAGTCTGGCAGTCTCCACCTGCAGCTTGGCCTCTCTGGTCTTGGCCCTGATGGCAAAAATATCCAGTATCAACGTGGTCCTGTCCAAAATAGGCATATCCAGCTCTCGCTGCAGATTCCGAATCTGGGAGGGGGAAAGAGCATTGTCAAACACAATGACCTCCGCCTCACACTGCCCTGCATATTCCCGGATTTCCTCCACCTTGCCGGGCCCTACATAAAACGCCTTATTTGGAGCGACCAGACGCTGTGTTATAATGCCCGTCACCTGCATCTCACATGCCTGCGCCAGGCTGCCCAGTTCCTCCATGGAATGGTCGAAATCCTCTTCTTCTCCGATATCTACCCCAACCAGGAGCGCTCTCTCCAATATCTGTTCTGTTTCCTGCTCCCCCATGCCTTCCTCACTTTCTATAATAATACATACGCCGGATAATTGCAAATGGCTATGTGAACTTTTCTCACACCAATTCTAATGTGAACCAGAACATCACCCCGTCGGAAAAATTCTGTACCCCGTAGCTCTGATTCATGGATTCCATAATCGCCTTCACAATGGACAGCCCTACCCCGCTGCCCCCGTACTCTCTGGTTCTTGCCTTGTCCACCTTGTAGAATTTCTCCCAGAGATGAGACAAGCTCTCCTCGGGAATAGGTTCCCCGGTGTTAAACACACCGACTCTGGCTCTGTCGTCTGTCTGCTCGATCGTGACATGGATCAGCCTTTCCCCCTGACAGTAATGCACCGCATTGGTAAAATAGTTCATAAAGACTTCCTCTGTCTTGAACGCATCGCCCCACACATAAATCGGCTCCGACTGTTCCATTTTCACCGTGATCTCGCTCTGGCGGGTCAATATCTCCGCCGATTGTAGATAAGTCTGTATCATCTCCACAATGTCAAAGCGCTCCATGCTGATCTTGTCATTGCCAAACTCCAACTGATTCAGCGTCAATAGTTTCTGCACCATGGTATTCATCTTACCCGCCTCGTCCATAATGACCTCGCAGTAAAAGTCTCGGCTCTCCGGATCGTCGCTGACACCCTCCCTAAGCCCCTCGGCATACCCCTGGATCAGCGCTATGGGCGTTTTCAGTTCATGAGATACGTTGGCCAGAAACTCCTTGCGCATCTCGTCAATCTGCTCCTTCTTCTCAATATCCTTCTGCAGCTCATTGTTCGCCGTCTTCAGCTCAGACACGGTCTTCTCCAGGGATTCCGACAAATAGTTGATATTGCTGCCCAACAGTCCGATCTCGTTCTTTTCCTCCCCCTGATACTTGGCTTCAAAGTCAAGATGGGTCATGCGCTCGGAAATCTCCGCCAGTTCCAGCACCGGGTCCGTGACCCGCTTTGACATAAACCACATCAGAATGCCTCCCACGAGAGCCGCCGCCACGCCGATATACGCCAAAAAACGATTGGCGATCCTCACGCTCTCCTGTATGCTCTCCATGGTAGTATTAATAATAAACCAGTAGTTATTGTCCAGCTGTCCATACATTTCAAGGTACTCGGTCTTGGTACGTCCGTCCACATATTTGAAAATCGTATTTGGCCCGGGAATCTCCTCGGAGAACTCCTCCGAAAAGGTATTGTCAATGGCGTAACTGATAATATAGTGCAGCAGCCGTCTGGAAAGCTCCTCCCCGTTGTTGAAAACTGCGGCATAGACAATTCGGGAATCGGCGTCAATGACCTCCACATTGATATTGGAGATAAACGCGAACCTCCCCATGTCCTGAATGAAATCCTCGTTTCCAAGAGTTCCCGAGGCTGCGGCGGTATTCAGGCGCTGATATGCCTCCTCCACCACCTCGGCCTTCTCCATCTCGTAATAGCTTTCCAGAAAAGTATTGTTGATAAACCAGCACGCAAGAATAGTACCCACCAGAAGGCCTATGGTAATCGTCGCAAACTGTCTGCGTATGGAGAACTTCACCATCCTATGCATCACTCGTCTGCCTCCAGCTTGTAGCCCATTCCCCATATGGTCTTAATCATGTCCCCTCTGTCTCCCATTTTGCTGCGAAGCTTTTTCACATGGGTGTCTATAGTTCTCGCGTCGCCAAAATAGTCGTAATTCCACACATTGTTAAGTATCTTTTCCCTTGAAAGCGCAATGCCCTTATTCTCCACAAAATAGGTCAGCAGCTCAAACTCCTTATAGCTCAGTTCCACCGGCTGCCCGTCTATCATCACCTGATGCGCCGTCTTGTCAATAGCAATGCCGCCGCAGGACAGGCGCTCCTCCACGCCGCTTAAGGTGCGCCGCAAAATCGCCTCGATCCGGGCCACCAAGATCTTGGGGCTGAAGGGTTTGGAAATATATTCGTCCACTCCCAGCTGAAATCCCTGCAGCTCGTCCCTCTCGTCTCCCCTGGCCGTCAACATGATGATGGGAACCTTAGAGTAGGCTCTGATCTCCCTGCATACCTGCCATCCATCCATCTTTGGCATCATCACGTCCAGCACAATCAGCGCGATTCCCTTTTCACGGAAAAAGAGCTCCACCGCCTGCTCCCCGTCCTCGGCCTCCAACACGTCATAATTATTTTTCACCAGAAAATCTCTCACCAGCTTACGCATCCTGCTCTCGTCGTCTACAACCAGAATTTTTCTCTCCATATGATCTACCTCTTTCCCGACATTTTCACGGAATATTTTAGAACATATTTATGTATTTTCTGTGAAAAACACGTCCCTGCTACTCTACTATTTTCAATTCTCTCTCCTTCTCCCGTATGACCCGCTCCCGCTCCTGTAAATCCTGTTCCCATGAGGCATACTCGTTGAGAATCGCCGTCCTGTAGTTCAGTATGTTGGGCTGGCGGCTGTTTATGGCCACGACAAACATGAGGATCACCGCAACCACCAACAGCACATTCAGTATTATGGAAATTCTCATCCGCGCCCTGCTGCCTGCTGCCTCCCTGTCCCCGGCACTGCCGCGCGCCGGTCTCTCCCTCTTTTGAGGAATCATAATGCAGGGGGAATTAATGGGAATCATGGGAACTCTAGACGGTTCTATCCCCGGTTGGTCCAGCAGAAAATCCTGCAAATGTTTCAGGTATATCATGCCCACCGGCGTCTTAAAGATACGCTCCCTGAGCATTCTCTCATAGAGAGTCAGCACCTGCTCCGGATACCGGTAATCCAGGTGCGTCTCCAGATATTCGATCTTTTTTTTCTCCTTTGAGGCCAACCCTGCGTCCTCCGCATTCAGGAAAAAGAATCCCTCCGCATTTCTGCTCGCCTGTGTCTCGCCTGCCATGCACACCACCTCCGAATATCTCTGTTTCCAAACCCGAAATGGCTGACCCCCGCCGCGCGGAACCCAGCCATCCCTCTATCTTGTTTTACTGCAGCTTCAAGAATCGCTTTACCATATTCGGCATTTCATCCACTTCACAGGTATTGTCATGCAGCACCGGGGCGCTGCGAATCTCCTCAATGGCTCCCGGAACCGCCAAACCAGCGATTTTGGAAAGCTCGTCCACCAGCTCAAAATCCGTCATGCTGTCGTACTTATGGTCAATGGCGTTCATGACACTCCGGGTAAATTTGAAGGGGCTGGCCGTGGAGGCGATCACCGTGGGCGTTTTGTCTCCAGTCTCCCCCACATACTTGCCATAGACGGAGGCCGCCACTGCCGTGTGCGTGTCGATCACATAGCCGCATTCCTCATAGAGCCTGCGAATCGCCGCTGCCGTCTCCTCCTCTGTGGCATAGCCGCCCCAGAAATCCTGCAGCTTGCCTCTCATCTCCTCCGTGACCACATACCTGCCCTGACCGCTCAGGGCTGCCATCAGGTTTCTGTTCTGCTCCGGGTCCTCCCCTGTGATCCGATAGATCAGACGCTCCAGATTGCTGGAGATCAGGATATCCATGGAGGGGGAGCTGGTCAGCACAAACTCCCTGTTGCGGTCATAGACGCCGGTGCGGAAAAAATCGTACAGCACCTTGTTGTCATTGGAGGCGCAGATAAGTTTCCCCAGAGGCAGTCCCATATTTTTGGCATAAAATGCCGCCAGAATATTGCCGAAATTGCCGGTGGGCACCACCACATTGATCCGCTGCCCCTCCTCGATCCTGCCCTCAGCCAGCAGCCGGGCATAGGCGTACACATAGTATACGATCTGGGGCACCAGACGGCCGATATTGATGGAGTTGGCGGAGGAGAACTGAAATCCCTGCTCTGCCATCTCCGCAGCCAGTTTTTTGTCAGAGAATATTTTCTTCACTCCGGTCTGCGCGTCGTCAAAGTTCCCGTGGATTNCCACCACAAAGGTATTGCCCCCCCTCTGCGTCACCATCTGTTTTTCCTGATTGGGGCTGACGCCGTTCTTGGGGTAGAACACCACAATGCGCGTTCCCTCCACGTCCGCAAAGCCTGCCAGCGCTGCCTTGCCGGTATCCCCGGAGGTGGCCGTCAGGATCACGATCTCGTTCTCAATATGGTTCTTCCTGGCAGAGGTGGTCAGCAGATGGGGCAGAATGGACAGAGCCATATCCTTGAACGCAATGGTGGCTCCGTGAAAAAGCTCCAGAAAGAAGGCGCCGTCCGCCTCCGCCAGCGGCGCGATCACCTCCGTGTCAAATTTTTCGTCATATGCTCTGGTGATACAGCCTTTCAGCTCCTCCTCCGTAAAATCTGTCAGATAGAGTTTCATCACCTCGTAAGCGACCTCCTGATAACTCATGGCTGCCAATTCCCTAAGGCTCTTGTCCAGAGCGGGAATGTGATCCGGCACAAACAGGCCGCCGTCATCCGTAAGTCCCTTCAAAATCGCCACGGAGGCATTTACCGGCTCCTGGCTGCTCCTTGTACTTTTATATAACACTTTCATCGTATCCTCTCATCCTCCCGATTGGTTCCGCCGCCGGATGCACCGCCGGTGCTTATACAGGAGTGATTATAGCATAAATCCGCCCCTCATGCAACGGCTAAAAGAAGAACTCGTGCCCACCGTGCCGAAACAGAAAGGTCAACTGCCTGTCAAACCATCTCATACTGCCGCTGTTCGCGGATCTTCTGGCGGCAAAATACAGCGCTCCCTGGGAGAGGTCCTCCCCATCTATGGCCCGCTGCACCGCCCTGACCGTCTCCTCACTGATCTCCACCCGCCAAATGCGCCCGGAGGCCACCGGGGAAAACTGTGTGACTCTGTCGTTTCGCTGCATCACCACATCCTTTACCGTGTCGGGAAACGCCTCGCTGTTTACCCGGTTAAGCACCACATTGGCTACCAGGAGCTTTCCGTCCTCGTCTTCGCCGCCCGCCTCCGCCTCCACGATCCGCAGAAGAATCTCATAGTCCTCCTCGCACAGCTCATAGGCGGGAGGTCTCTCCAGAGTATTGTAGTCCACCACCCGCTGTCCCGAGGCCGCTATATCTACCACACCCAGGGCGCTGCTCCGCCGGTCGGCCACCAGCGCCCTGTCAAGAGTTGTTTCCATCACCGGCTCTCCAAACTGCCTGCTGTCACCGATCGCCGCAATACAGACATATCCGGCCAAAAACAGCATATGTACCAGAACAATAATTCCCAAAGCTTTCTTATACATAGGACTCTCCTCCCGCGTTCACTACTATTATAAGTTTATACAGCAAGTCCTAAAAATATTGCAAAAACATGAGAAATATGCTAAAATTAATCTGTATTTATGGTCAAAAACCGCCAAAGGAACCTGTTGAAAGGAGGAAAGACAATGCTGTTCAGTTCCATGGTTTTCCTATGGGTATTTCTGCCCATTGTGATTATCGGAAACGCTCTGCTTTCGCGGTTCCCCCTGCGCTGCAAAAACCTTTTCCTCCTGGTGTGCAGCCTGTTTTTTTATGCCTGGGGCGGTATTTACTATATTCTGATTATGCTGGGCGTCATTGTCCTCGACTTCTTTGGCGCATACTGGGTATCCCGTCAAAGGGGAAGGAAACGGAAGGCCATACTGGCCGCCACCATTGTCCTAAACCTCCTCATCCTGTTCTTTTTCAAATACTTTAACATGCTGGTCGCCATGATCGAGACGGTTATGGCCTGGCGCACAGATACGCTGCAGGGGCGGTTTCTGGTGGAACTTTTCTCCCTTCAGGGAACCGGCGTGCTGGGCATTGCCAAGATCGTTCTGCCCATCGGCATCTCTTTCTTTACCTTCCAGGCAATGTCCTATGTGATTGACGTGTACAGAGACACCGTTCCCCCGCAGACCAATATACTGGATTTTGCGCTGTATATCTCCCTGTTTCCCCAACTCATCGCCGGACCGATCGTGCAGTACAGCGACATTGCCGACGCATTGAATCACCGGACGGAGTCCATGGAGGATTTTCTGGAGGGAGTGAGGCGTTTTTGTTATGGACTGGGCAAAAAAGTTCTGATTGCCAACACTCTGGGCGGCACGGCAGATAAGATATGGGCCTTGGAGACCAATCAGCTGGGAGCCGGACTTGCATGGCTGGGAATGCTCTCCTACACACTGCAGATATATTATGATTTTTCGGGCTACTCCGATATGGCCATCGGCCTCGGCAGAATGCTGGGGTTTAGATGGAAGGAAAATTTTGATTACCCCTACACCTCCCTTTCCATTCAGGAATTCTGGCGCAGATGGCATATTTCTCTGTCCTCCTGGTTCAAAAATTATGTGTATATTCCCCTGGGCGGCAACCGAAAGGGACAGGCGGCGACTTGCCGGAACCTGCTGATCGTATTTTTGCTGACCGGGATCTGGCACGGCGCGAATTTCACGTTTATTCTCTGGGGCCTTATGTACGCGGTACTCCTGGTGGCGGAGCGGCTGTTCCTCGGACGTCTGCTGCAGAAGAACCCGTTGAAAATTTTTAACTGGATATACACCATGTTTTTTGTCATGATCGGCTGGGTGTTTTTCCGCTCGGACAATCTTGTCATTGCCCGGCGGTATATCCGCCAGCTGTTCTGTTTCGGGACCTCGCCGTACAGCATACTCTCCTACCTGTCCATGCAGGTAATTCTCGCATTGGTTCTGGGGATACTGGGCGCGGGCTTTGTGCAGAAAATATTCCGAAACAAGCCCGGAATCCGCGGCTCGTTTGCGATCCAGATCGCCATTCTGGTCGTCAGTATTCTGTGTATTGCAGCCGGAACCTACAATCCTTTCATCTATTTCCAGTTTTAGGAGGCTGTCGTGAAGAAAAGGATACAAATACTCAAAATCTGCATATTCATGGGAGTTCTCCTTCTTCCCTCTCTGATCTGGTACTCGGTGAAATTCTTTGCTCCGAAAGCCTATGAGAAGCTGGATTATGACCTGGGGGAAAAAACAGAGGCAGAGTTTCCTGAGGAGTTCAACCCCAGGGACTACACCCAGCTGTTGGAGGCATACTACAATGCCAATGTGCCGTTTCGCAGCAAACTGATCTCCTGGCAGCAGAAAATATCCGGAGCGCTGGAAAGCGTCTACACGGATCATCTGCAGAGAGGTCTTGTCCTTCTGCTCTATGGAAAAACGGACGATACCTCCATCGATATGGCGTCGCTGCTGGATGAGGAGGTTCCCGCCGATCACATACACATGGGTACGGCGCTTTATACGCAGGAGGCGGACTACACTTCCTACGGTTACACTCAGTACCAGTGCGACACCTGCCAGAAAATCTACTATGACGACTTCGTGGGAAAGCTGGTGGACAACAGTTTCCTGCCCCCCCAGATTGTGGGAAACAACGTGTTGCCAGGCCGTCACAACTGGCTGTTCTACGCCGGGGACGACAGTGTTTCCTACTACAGAGGAACCAATATTCTGGAACAGGAGCAGATGGATATCTGTATGGACCTGATGGTACAGCTGCAAGATTTGTGCGATGAAAAGGGCATTCAGCTGCAATTCATAATTCTGCCCAACAAGGAACAGGTCTACCCTGAGTACATGCCCTCCTATACGATTGAGGACAACTATAAGCGCACGGAGAGATTTGTGGACTATGTGGAGGAGCATTCCGGTATCCGGATCGTCTACCCCCTGCAAGAACTGCGGCAAGCCGATATCTACTGGCAGACCTATCACCGATACGACACGCACTGGAACCATGCCGGAGCCTTTATCGGAACCCAGGCGCTGTACAAAGCTCTGGGAATATCCACCACCGATCTGCATGAACTTGAGGTTGCACAGTGCCCTCCCACCACCAGCGACTTGATGATTCTGGGCGGTCTGGACGCATCCCAGTACCCCGCGGAATACGATTACGAGATCAGCTACCGGCCGGAGGTCACACTCACGGACATCCAGGGAGACAAGCAGCCCACAGGTATATACTCGGCCCAATCAGACTGCGGAAATGATATAAACTTTGTATTTATAGGAGATTCTTTCCGATGTTTCATGATTGATTATTTGGTAAAGGATTTTTCTCACTCCGTCATAACGTACAGAGAGACCACGGACTACAGAACGGATTATCCCGAAGAGGTTGTTCAAAGCATACGCAATGCCGATATTCTGGCTATTGAGGCGGTAGAACGCTACGACAGCAGGCTGTTCCCCGCCATTGAGAAGGTAATTGAGATACTGCGGGACGGAGATTTATAGTTGACAATGCCGAGATACTAATTTCGTTGACTATGACAGGAAAGGCGGCACGGCAATGGCGGATACGGGACATATGGAGGGTGTATACCAGACCACAAAGAAAAACGGGGAGATCTACTATCGCTCCTCTCTCACCTATCGGCGCAGGCATATCAGCCTGGGCAGCTACAGGGATGCCTTGCTTGCGCATCTGGCCTACCGTACCGCCTCCCGACTGATTGCGACAGGCTCGAAGTTTACGCTGGAGGACTATCGTCCCACCTCGGTTCTGAGTTTTGAGAAGTGGGTGATCCTTCTGAATTTCCGGGACAATGGCATCTATCTGGGAACCCCCATCTATATCCGCCCCCACTTTTTTTACTACTACATGTCGCCCACCCATGTGCTGAAATTTGACACGGACGACCTGTTTTACTATGCCTCTCACAAAATCATGCGCCGGGGCGGCCATTATTTTGTGGCGGACTACGGCATGCAGGTCAATATCGCCTCCCGCTACGGTATCAAGAGCTACGCCGTTCCCGGCGTGGACTTTGATTTTCTAAACGGCGATCCCACTGATTTTCGCCGGGAAAACCTGCGCATCCGCAACACCTATCACGGTGTGCGCACAGTCACAGAAAAGGGAGTTCTACGCTACAGTGTCCGCATCCATGTCAACGGCTACTACAAAGTGGGTGTCTACGACACCGTCACCGAGGCGGCTATCGCCTACAACAAGGCTGCTGACATTCTGGAAAAAAACGGACTCAGCAAGAATTTTCTCCGCAACTATATAGAGGGGCTATCCTCTGCCGACTATGCGGAAATCTATTCTGCCGTGTCCGTTTCTCCCAAAATCATTCACTATTTTTCCGAGTAATCTATAAAACTGATATTCAGGCTTGCATTGCCGGAAATCCCGTCTATGGAAGCCTTTCTGTCGTACTGCCACATGCTGAATTTGTAGGGATAATCCGGCACATCCTCCAGCTGAGACAGCCACACGTCATATCCGGTCAGCTTAGACAAATCAATCTGCTTGATAAGCCAATATTTGTCCCCGTAGATCATAGGCTCATAGCCGCCCGCTTTGATCGTATCCATAAAAGCTTTGGCAACCGTGGTCTTGTCCGATCTGTTCAATGCCTCCACCCGGGAGGTATCGTTGTCCACATATTCCATATCAAAGGCGATGGGATATTTCACGGTATAGCCCTCCAACTGCTGCAATACCACCAGGGCCTCCTCTATGGCCTCCGCCTCCGTTATAGCCTGGGAGAAAAAGTATAGCCCGATCTCCAGTTTCGCGTCTGATGCCCGCTTGATATTGTCGGAAAAATATTCGTCAATCACCAGCTGGCCACTGCTGTAACCCCGGGCGCCCACCCGCAGCATCACGAAGTCCACTCCCGCCTTTTTCAGCTTGTTGTAATCCACATAGCCCTCCGCCTTGGATATGTCCACTCCCACAAAGGACACCTGCCTGCCATCCACATAATATTTCATCAGATCCGACTGGCAGACCAGCTTGGTGAAATCATAATCGTGCTTGGGAAGATAGGGACTGATAAGCACCCACTCCTCCTCGCCGTCCTTATTCACCACCAGCGTGTGCTTGCCGTCCGTGGCCGGGTCGGGCTCCTCAGGTTTCGGCGTCTCTTCGGGTTCCTCCGGCTTTGGGGTTTCCACCGGGTACATATCCCAGAAGTCCAGATCGTCAGGGGTCAGGGTAGTGTCTCCAAGCAAATCCGCCGTGTCCGGATACTCCGGTCCCGCCGCACTCTCCTCGGGCATTTGCTGTGTATACAGATGCCGTCTGGGAGGATTCTGTTTATGATTGATATAGAGCACCACCGCCAGAATGACCAGCACGAACATGCTGACCGCCATAATCGTAGAGACGATCGTGGGCGTCATTCCGGACTTATCATTGTAATCCTCTGGCAGTTTCATCTTTTCCTCCANTNTAGTACCGCATATCCCTACCAGCNCATANGCAGGTGAACAACATCTGGCCGCTTNNAGGCGTCCCTCTGTTGTTCAATGCGCTGTCCGGGATATGCTGTTTTAATCTAGTTCCGCATATCCCTATCCAGCANNTATTCTCTATTCATTGACCACAATCGCCTTCTTGGGACATTTTTCCATACAGGCGCCGCAGGCCACACATTTCTCATGGTCAATGACTGCGTGGAAATTCTCCACCTTGACCGCCTCCGCCGGGCAAGCCTTCACGCAGAGTCCACAGCCGATACAGCCCACCGTACATGCCTTCATAGTCACCGGGCCTTTGTCCACAGAGCTGCAGGCCACTACCTCTTTTGCATTAGCGGGAATCAGAGAAATCAGGTGTTTGGGACATACAGCCACACATTTTCCGCATGCCTTACATTTCTGTTTGTCCACTTTGGCAATACCATTCACAATGTGGATGGCATCAAAGGGGCAAGCCTTCACACAGGTGCCATAGCCCAGACAGCCGCTGTTACAGGACTTGGGGCCCCCTCCCGGCACAAAGGGCAGCATCCGGCAGTCCTCCACACCGCTGTATTTATAGTCCTGGCTGGTTCTGTCGCAGTCACCCTGGCAATGCACGAAAGCCACCATAGACTCGGCGCTCTCCGCCTCCACTCCCATGATGCGAGCCACCTGTGCACCCACACTGTCGCCCCCCACGGGACAGGCGTTTGTCGGAGCCTCCCCCTTGGCAATGGCCGCCGCCAGGCCGGAGCATCCCGCATAGCCGCAGCCGCCGCAGTTGTTGCCAGGCAGCACTCCCAGCACTGCCTCCTCCTTGGGGTCTATCTCTACCTTGAATTTGATACCGGCAATGCCCAGGAACAATCCGATAAAGATACCGATTGCCCCCACAATGCCTGCAGCAATAAGAATTCCTGTTATCATTTCCTTACCTCCTATTAGAGTTCCGCATGTCCCTTCCAGTACACAGACCCAGTGATAAATATCCGGCCGCCTTGTCGTCCGTATATTTATCAGTGCACTGTTAAGGAACATGCTGATATAGTTCCACATGCTGTCTGAGCAGACTATAACAGTCCGGAGAATCCGCAGAACGCAATGGCCATCAAACCTGCTGTGAGCAACACTGCTGGCATGCCCTTAAAGGATTCCGGTATGTCGTTATACTCCATTTTTTCCCGCAGTCCCGCCAGAATCACAATGGCCACAGTAAAGCCCACCGCTGTGGCAAAGCCGTTGACAATCCCCGTCAGTATGCCATATTCCTTCTGCACATTAGTGAGGGCCACTCCCAGCACCGCACAGTTGGTTGTAATCAGGGGCAGATACACTCCCAGAGCCTCGTACAGCGCCGGCATAGCCTTGCGCAAAAACATTTCTACAAACTGCACCAGGGCCGCGATCACCAGAATAAAGCATATGGTCTGCAGATATTCAATGTGCAGAGGCTGCAGGATAAAGCGATACATCAATCCCGCCACTGCGCTGGCCAGAGTGATGACAAAGATCACGGCCACGCCCATCCCCGCCGCGGTGTTGGTTTTTTTTGATACTCCCAGAAAGGGACATAATCCCAGAAACTGGCTCAGAACCACATTGCTCACCAATGAGGAGCCGATCAATATGACAAGTAATTCTTTCACTGTTTCCATGTGTCTCTCCTTTATATACTATACTCACTAACGATTAGTTTTTCCTTTCCGCACAGTGCAATGTAGTTTGCCAAATGGCAAACTACTGTAGTTTATCTTTGATAAACTACATCTGCCCAATTATGCGACATGTGCTGTGCGGAAACCTAAAAATCTTAACGTTAGTCAGTATAAAGCTAGGCCAAGTCAATATTGCCTACAGTTCTTCTACCACCAGGTCATCACTGTCATCATAGAATTTTCTTCTGCCACAGCCCTTCTCACCGCAGTTCATGCAGTCTTCGCTGCAGCCGGAGCCGATCTTGCTGGTGTCTTTTCCCGCTCTGGACCCTCTGATTTTCACAAAATTCTGCAGGGCGCAGAGAGCCGCCAGCACAAAGAAAGCGCCCGGCGCCAGCACAAATATTCCGATGGGAGTATAGGCCTGGGGCATGATCCGAAGGCCAAATATCTCTCCTGTACCCAGCAGTTCCCTCACTGTACCGATACAGGTCAGCGCCACAGTGAAACCCAGTCCCATGCCGATGCCGTCAAACAGCGACGGGATGGGTGGATTGGAGTACGCATAGCTCTCCGCACGACCCAGTATAATACAGTTCACCACGATCAGCGGAATATACACGCCCAGCGCATCGTTCAGGGAGGGCAGATATGCCTCCAACAGAAGCTGTACCACCGTGACGAAAGAGGCAATAATCACGATAAAGGCCGGAATACGCACCTTTGTGGGAATGATGCCTCGCAGCAGGGAGATAATCAGATTGCTGAGCGCCAGCACTGCCAGCGTCGTAGCTCCCATACCAAAACCATTCATGGCAGAGGTAGTCACAGCCAATGTAGGACACATGCCCAGCATCAGTACAAAGGTGGGGTTTTCCTTTATCAATCCATTGACCAGTCTCTCCCCAGCGCTGTCGGGACGATTCGTTTTGCTCATTCTGTATCCCCCCCTTTCAATTCCTGATTAAATACACGAACTGCGCCGTTTATCGCGTTTGTCACAGCCTTTGTGGTGATGGTGGCGCCGCTTATCGCGTCTATTTCACTATCCGACTGACTGCCGGTTTTGGTGTATGTAAAATCCTCCGCCGGTTTCTCCGCGAACTGGGGAACCAGCACCTCCTGGGCGCGCATGCCCAGTCCCGGAGTCTCGGAGATAGACAGAATGGAGACCCCATTTACTATACCATCATTTGATATGCCTGCATACAGGGTAATATTGCCACCGTACCCCTCGCCGGAGCTGGTTTCGATCACATAGCCCAGAGGATTTCCCCCTCCGCCCAGCGCCTGATATATCGTTCCTATATTCACCCCGTCCGCCGCGAGCTGCTCTGCCAGCGACTCGCTGACGGCGTAGTCAATCTCCTCAAATTGTTCCGCCTGGACAAACACAGCACGGCAGGCTTCCTGAATCCTGCGCTCCTGCTGCTCTCTTCTGGGCTGCGCAGTCACCTGGTACACCAGTCCCAGCAGCAGACCGGATATCAGGGTGATCGCAAAGAGAATCAGGGCGTCCTTCCACATGTTTTTTCCGTCGCTGCCAACTCTATTTTCTGCCATGTGCCGCACCTCCTTTGCCGAATGCTCTGGGCATGGTGACTTTTTCTATCAGAGGCACCAGCAGGTTGCCCAGGATGATTGCGTAGGACACACCCTCTGCGCCCGGGCCGAAGATGCGAAAGATACCTGTCATAATACCCAGGAATATGCCAAAGACATATTGCCCCTTGACCGTTATGGGCCTGGTCACATAATCTGTAGCCATGAAAAAGGCCCCCAGCATCAGACCACCTCCGGCCAGCTGTGCGGACAGATACTGAAAATCCAGCCCTCTGCCGCCAAACAGCAGCACAAACACGCCAAAACTCACAATATAACTGCCGGGGATTCTCAAATCTATCACGCCCAGCAGAATTAAAAAGCATGCGCCAATCACAATAGCGATCATGGAGGTCTCGCCGATGGTTCCGGCCGTTCGCCCTATAATCATATTCGTCACATTGACAGTCTCCCCCGCCTTGAGCGCCGCAAGGGGTGTAGCTCCGGTGTAGGCGTCACAGGAGAAATTGGTCATCAGCGCCGGAAAGGATATCAACAGAAAACACCTTGCCGCCAGTGCAGGGTTCATAAAATTCTGCCCCAGACCGCCAAAGAGCATCTTTACCACCAATATGGCGAACACACCGCCCATGGCGCCGATCCACAGGGGCGCGCCCACCGGCAGATTCAGGGCCAGCAACAATCCTGTCACCACTGCGGACAGATCCGTTATAGTCAGTTTCTTTTTATACAGTCCAAACAAAAACTCCGTGATCACGGTGGAAACTACCGTGATCAGAATATGTAACAGCGCCCTCAAGCCGAAGTTATAGATACCGAATCCGGCGGCAGGCAGCAGCGCAAGCACCACAGCCATCATGATACCGCCCGTGGTCACTTTTGAACGGACATGAGGATTGGATGACACTTTCCATCTTATTTCCACTTCTCCCACCTCCTATTTTTTCTTCTTGGCCAACTGGATTTTACGCATGGATTTAATCGCCTGAGTCAGCGGTCTTCTGGCCGGACAGACATAGCTGCAACAGCCGCATTCACAGCACTCCATGCCGTTATTTTTAACGAATGCATCCTCATCAAAATGCTCCGCGTAATCCGCAAGTCTGCTGGGAACCACTCTGCCGGGACATACCTCAACACAGCGTCCACAGTTGATACAAGGCCCCGGCTCCATGGCGGATACCTCGTCATGGGACAGGCACAGCAGCGCCGTGGAAGTCTTGGTGGTGGGCACGTCCAGATCAAACATGGCAAACCCCATCATGGGACCGCCGCACACTATTTTTTCCGGCTTACCTCGAAAACCTCCCGCCTCCTCAAGCAGCTCCCGATAATTCATACCGATCCGCACCCGATAGTTCTGGGGATTCTCTATCGCGTCGCCCGTCACGGTGATAATACGCTCCATCAGCGGCCGCCCCTCTGCCACCGCGCGGTAAACGGCCACCACAGTGTCCACATTGTTCACCACACAGCCCACATCAGCCGGCAGCATGGAAGAGTTGATCTGCCTGCCAGTGACGGCATAGATCAGAGTGCGCTCAGCACCCTGGGGATACTTGGTCTGCAATACCCGCACACTGATGCGCTCCTCTCCCCTGACGCGCTCCTGCAGCAGCCGGATACAGTCCGGCTTGTTGTCCTCCACCGCCAGAATACCCCGGGCATTGGGAAAAAGCTGCAGGATTATCTTCATTCCGCCGATCAGTTTCTCCGGCTCCTCCAACATTCTGCGGTAATCACTGGTCAGATACGGCTCGCATTCCGCGCAGTTGGCAATACAGTATTCTATCTTTTCCGGCTCCTTGGGAGAAAGTTTTACATAGGTGGGAAAACCCGCGCCTCCCATGCCAACGATTCCCGCCTCCTTGATACAGTCTATAATCTGCTCACGGCTCAGAGATTCCAATGGGCCTGGCGGCTGCATCGGCATTTCCTCATACTGATTGTCATTTTCCACCACAATACTCATGACACTGTCGCCGGTCACTACGCGCCTTGGCTCAACAGCTTTGACCTTGCCGGATACAGTGGCGTAGACCGGAGCCGATACAAAACCTGTCTGCTCCGCTATCTTCTGCCCTACCAATACCCTGTCGCCCTTCTTTACAATGGGGGTTGCAGGCGCGCCGATATGCTGGGACACCGGATAGACCAGTTCACCCTTGGGCAGCACAGACACAATGGGCTTGTCCTTGGACAGATCCTTGCCGTCATATGGGTGTATACCACCCTGAAAAGTCAACTTTCGCATGCTCTCACTCCTATCTCTCCGTGGATGCGCAAGCCATGCATTATGGCATAACTTGTCGAATCTGTTTCTCTTACTAATATACTATTTTTTTTACAAAAATACTACAGTATTTTCAAAATTTATGCTATAATTAGTTAAATAATCCTTTTCCAAAAAATTCCCGGCGAATGGAATGTCAAATATCAGAGCATACGCATGGAGATATAAAGGAGAAATAATTTTGAAACTAACGTTTCAAATACTGATTAACGCAGTATCGCAAGCATGGCAGTAGTTGGCTTTGCCAACTACAGATATGCAGGAAAGAGGAAATTATGAAGACAGATGACGCCAAAATCGAAAACCTTGAAGTCAAATATCCCCTGGAACATCTGGCTCCTCTGGATCAGATTTTGTTTCTGGATATTGAGACCACAGGTTTCACAGTCCGCACATCCTATCTGTATCTGATTGGCTGTGCCTATTACAGCGAGGGCTGCTGGCGCACCAGACAGTGGTTTGCCCAGAGTTATGTGGAGGAGATTCAGATCCTGACTGCTTTCTTTGAGTTTGCGGCCTCCTACAAATACCTGATTCATTTCAACGGTAACAATTTTGACCTGCCCTTTATTCAACAAAAATGTGAGCAACTGCGGCTGCCCTACAATTTTGACCAGTTTGAGGGACTCGATATCTACCGCCGGGTCAGCTTTTACAAATATTTTCTGAAACTTCCCAACTGCAAACAGAAGACCATTGAAAAATTTCTGGGAATCAATCGGGAGGACGCTTTTTCCGGCGGTGAACTGATCGGCGTGTATCACGACTATGTAAAACTCCCCTCCGAGTTTGCGGAGAAGTCGCTGCTGCTGCACAATGCCGACGACCTGCGGGGTATGCTGCAGATTATGCCCATACTGTCCTACTATGATTTGTTTGACGGCAAGGTGAAGGCCCGAAAGGTACAGGCCAATTCCTACAAGGATATAAACGGCGGCAGGAGACAGGAGCTGGTGATGACGCTGACCTTGCCCTGCTCACTGCCGGTAAATGTCTCCACCTCCGCCAACTACTGCTATTTCAAGGGCGGCGGGACGGAGGCCCAGCTGCGGGTACCTATCTATGAAGAGGAGTTGAAATATTTTTACACCAACTACAGGGATTACTATTATCTTCCCACAGAGGATGTCGCCCTGCACAAATCCGTGGCGTCCTTTGTAGATCATGAACACCGTGTGGCCGCCACTGCCGCCACCTGCTACACCCGCAAATACTCCTGCTATCTTCCCCAGTGGGACGTACTGATCGAGCCGTTTTTTAAGCGGGACTATAAGAGTAAGGAACTCTTTTTTGAATTGACGGATGAGATCAAAAAGAACCGCCCTGCCTTTACTATTTACGCCAACCACATTCTATCCATGATGGCTGCGACCTATTGACTCCAGAGCTTGCTAAAATAAATCAAAAAACCCCATGGGTAAATCCCCATGGGGTTTTGCTTTGCATTTTCTAGCAGGGTCTCTCGTAAAAGAACGAGCTTTTTCTGTTGTACCCTAGCTCCTTGTAACCGATTATCTGCTCTGTGCTTCCGATAAACAGAACGCCGCCGGGCTTAAGATTCTTCTGGAACTTTGCGAAAACCTCGTCCTTGGCCTCCTCTGTAAAATAAATCAACACATTGCGGCATACAATCATATGGCAATCGCTAGGATAAGTATCTTTTAACAGATTATGTTCTTTGAATTCCACCCGTGCCTTGATCTCGTCAGAAATCTTATAGGACGGTCCCACCTGCGTGAAAAACTTCTTCTTCAGGTCCGCAGGAACCGACACGACACTTTTGTCGGAATACAGCCCCAGCTTTGCCTTGGCAATCACCTGTTTGTCCAGATCCGTAGCAATTATATGAATCTGCCCCAACGGGATATGTCTCGACAGAGCCATCACCAGAGAATAGGGTTCATCGCCCGTGGAACAGGCGGCGCTCCAAATCTTCAGATTCTTGCCGAATCTGCTGATCAACTCCGGGATAACCTGCTCGTCCATAATCTTCCACTGCTCCGGATTACGGTAGAACTCGGATACATTGATCGTGATATAGTTGACGAATTCCTCAAACAGAGCTTTATCGTTCTTCAGTGCCTGCACGTATTTATCATATCCCGCAATACTGTGTTTAGCAATCAGTGTGTCAATCCGCCGTTTCATCTGACGCTCTTTATAAGCGTTCAGATCAATTGAGGTCAGATTGAATATCTGCTGTTTCAAATATTCATAATCATATTCCATCGCTCAACACCCTATATTATTTGGACCTCCTCATGCGTATCGCTGATACGCATAAATCGGCATCTAAAAGCTCCCCTTTACTCTTCTTCGCCTTCTGCTGCGATCACCGCATCGATATCCACGGACACCACATCACCATCCTCTTCCTTTGCCGCGGAATCGGGAACGGTCAAAGCCTTGATGCTCAGGGATATCTTCTTGTCGGCCTCATTGAAGTCAACCACCTTGGCGGTCACTTCATCACCCACGCTCAATACGTCGGAGGGCTTATCGATATGCTCCTTGGATATCTGGGATACATGCAGCAGCGCGTCAACGCCAGGCTCCAGCTCCACGAACGCGCCAAAGTCAGTCATTCTGGCCACTCTTCCGGTCAGCACATTGCCTACAGCAAATTTCTCAGCCGCATCCTTCCATGGATTGGCATCGTCAAACTTCAAGGATAAAGCAATCTTGTTGCCATTGATCTCCTTGATCAGAACAGTCAACTGCTCACCCACCTTGAATACCTTCTTGGGATGCTCTACTCTTCCCCAGGACATCTCAGAGATATGCAGCAGGCCGTCCGCGCCGCCCAGATCGACGAAAGCGCCGAAATCGGTGACGTTTTTCACAACGCCGTCCACAATATCGCCCTCATGGATTCTCGCGAACAGTTCTTTCTGCAGCTCTGCCTTCTGCTCTGCAATGAGCTGCCTGCGGTCGCCGATATACCTTCTCCTCTTGGGATTGTACTCGCTGATTACAAACTCGATCTCCTGACCTGCATACTTGGTCAGATCCCTCTCATAAGTGTCAGACACCAAGCTTGCAGGAATAAAAATTCTCACCTCGTCAACTACTACGCTGAGTCCTCCCTCCAGAACCTGCGTCACGGTTGCTTTCAACACTTCTCTGTTGTTATAAGCCTCCTCAATGCGCTTGTTGCCTCTGTCTGCCGCCAGACGCTTGTAGGTCAGAACAACCTGTCCCTCCCCGTCGTTCACTTTCAGAATCTTCACCTCCATGGTGTCTCCAACCTTAGCAACAGTGGTAAGGTCCAGACTCTGATCATTAGAGTATTCACTCTTTGTAAGAATACCGTCTGACTTGTATCCGATGTTAAGAACGATCTCATCCGGCTTTACATCGATGACAGTGCCTTCAACTACCTCTCCTGCATGTATTGTTTTTAATGATTCTTCCAGCATTTGTTCAAAAGTTAATTCTGACATAATTTTGAACCTCCTCTATTAATTTATTTGGGGTGGAAGCCCCTGCAGTAATGCCAACCAGTCCAGCTGATTTAGGTAGTTCTAAATGCAAGTCATCTAGTGTCTGTATAAAGTAGGTATTGTCGCACACTTCCCTGCAGATATCGTAGAGCTTTCTGGTGTTGGAACTGTGTTTCCCTCCTATTACAATCATTGCATCAGCATCTGCCGCTACTTCCCGTGTCTCCCTCTGCCTTTCTTCTGTTGCATTGCAGATGGTGTTCACAATACTTATATTGTAACCTTTTTCTTGAAGAATTTCAACTATATGTTGAAATTTATTGTAATTAAATGTCGTCTGAGCCACCACAGTGAGCTTTTTTTCTTCCGGCAGCGTGTATTTTTCGGCCTCCTCCACGCTCTCCAGCACATCCACCGGGCCGTTGCACCATCCTACGGTTCCCTCCACCTCCGGATGCTCCGGGCTGCCTACCACAAGGATATGTTCTCCCTGTCGGCTCCTCTCCTCCACAAGCTTGTGAATATGCTGCACAAACGGACAGGTGGCGTCCACGATATTCCAGCCCTTCTGCCTCATGCGCTGCGAAATCTCTCTGGAAACTCCGTGCGCCCTGATGATCACCGTCACATCCTGGGGATCCTCATTTGCCTGAGCTTTTTGCTCCAGCATCTGTTCCAGCTCCTGTCGGTCTTCAATGACTTTGACCCCCAGCTCCGTCAGTTCTCTCACCACTTCCTCGTTGTGTACGATAGAACCGTAAGTATATATAGTTTTCCCCGTTTGTATCTGCTCATACACTGTTTCCACCGCACGTTTTACCCCAAAGCAAAACCCCGCGCTGCCGGCAACTCTGATCTCCATACGCCTGTCTCCTCAGCCTTTTTTTTCACAGAGCTCCAGAATTCTCTCTATGACCTGCTCCGGCGTCATGTCCGAAGTGTCCACCAATACGGCGTCCTGAGCCTGGCGCAGGGGACTTACCTCCCGGTGCATATCCCGGTAGTCCCGTTCCTCCATATCCGCCTGAATCTGGGCCAGATCGCAATCCTGTCCCTTGGCGGTCAGCTCGTCATAGCGGCGTTTGGCCCGCACTTCGCTGCTGGCGGTCAGATATATTTTTACGTCCGCATGGGGCAGCACACAGGTACCAATGTCTCTGCCATCCATAATGCAGTCCGCAGATGCGGCCAGCTCGTGCTGCAGGGCAGTGATACGCTTGCGCACCGGGGGAAGTACACTGATTCTGGAGGTGACAGCTCCCACTTCCTCCGTGCGGATATAGGCGTTGACATTCTCTCCGTTCAGGCAGACCACCTGAACTCCGTCCTCATACCGCAGAGTAATATCAGCCTCATCGCAGTGGGCGATCACCGCCTGCTCATCCTCCGGGTCGATTCCCAGGCGCAACATGTATAGTCCCATACCCCGGTACATGGCTCCCGTATCCACATAAATGATATTCAATTCCTTCGCCACAGCTCTGGCTATGGTGCTTTTTCCGGCGCCGGCCGGACCGTCTACAGCAATATTATAACTCATATGATAATTCCTTTCTATAATTAAAAGATCTTAGGTAATTGTGAAACGTTCTCTGCAAGTGACGGGATTGGTCAATATAGACAAAAACGGGCTCCGATGCGGTGACAAGTCACCCTTATTTTGTCTATATTGCTCACTCCCTGTGCCTTGAAGGGGAGTTTTACAATCATCGATTTATATTCTGTATGTGCGCTGTCTGGGCAGACACTGTTCTAGAGTTCCGTATCTGCTCTCACCTGGCCGCGCTGACCCCGGCCAGATGCCCGGTTGACCATGCGATCTGTAGGTTATATCCGCCTGTCAGCGCATCTACATCCAGCATTTCTCCGGCAAAATACAATCCCTGTACTTTCTTTGACTCCATTGTGGATGGATTCACATCCCTGACGGTGACGCCGCCCTTGGTGACAATCGCCTCCTCGTAGCCCTGTACGCCGATAACGGTCATGGGCAGAGCCTTAATCAGACTCACGAAATTCCGGCGCTCCTCCCTGGTGATTTCATTCACAGGTTTTTCCGGTGGAATACCCGTCAGACGTATCATGACAGGAATCAGTTTGGCCGGAAACAGTTGTCCCAGCGAATTTTTGAACTGTCTGTTCCTGCTCTCCTCAAAGTCCCGCAGCACCCGCTTATCCAGTTGCTGCGCGTCGAGAGCCGGTTTCAGATCTATCAGTAGCTCCGCCTCTCCCCGGCACTTTGACACATAGTAGCTGCTGGCGCTTAAGACCAGTGGACCGCTTACCCCGAAATGAGTGAACAGCATCTCTCCAAAATCCCGAAATATCTCCTTATTTCCTTGGCGCAGACTCAAAGAGACATTGCGCAGGGATACGCCCATCAATTCTCTGCACCAATCCTCTCTGATCTTGAACGGCACCAGGGAGGGGCTGCGCTCTGTCACGTTATGCCCGGACTCTTCCGCCAAGAGATAACCGTCTCCCGTAGAGCCGGTGCTGCTGTAGGACAGACCCCCGGTGGCCAGAATCACCCGCTGGGCCTCCAGCCGCTCTCCGCTCTCAAGCAGCACTCCCCGTATGATTCCACTCCCCGATTTTTTTACTTTGACATTCTCACCCGGGGATTGTTCTGTATTATCTTCCCACCACAGACTCTTTACCCTGGCTCGCAGGCGTATCTCCACCCGCAGCCGTTTCAAGGCTCCCGCCAGAGCGGCAATGATGTCTGAGGAATGGTCGCTGACAGGAAAGACGCGGCCGCCTCTCTCTGTCTTGAGGGGGCATCCGGCCGTCTCTATCAACTCCATCACCGCCCGATTGTCAAAACCATAAAAGGCGCTGTACAAAAACTTGGCGTTGGTCATCACATTGGCAAACAGATTATCCATGTCGCCGGCATTGGTCACATTGCATCTGCCCTTGCCGGTGATAAACAGTTTCTTGCCCAGTTTTTCGTTACGCTCCAGCAGCGTCACCTCTGCGCCGTTTTGGGCCGCCGCTATGGCAGCCATCATACCGGCAGCCCCGCCGCCCACCACAATCACACGCATCCGCTCTATTCCTCTTTTCTCAGAGAATAATTCAAAATCGGCTCATCGTCGATGAAATTGATCTCATCATTCAGGTATACCTGATAATTGTTCCAGGTCTCCTCAAGCATTTCCAGATTCTGTTTCACCTCCTGAGGACACTTCAGGCACATGGCCACCACCAGCGCGTTGATTACGCTTAAGGGCGCCACCAGAGAGTCCACAATGGACACCATATCGCTGCGAGCCAGCAGATTACAGGAGGAATACAGGTTCATAGGGGAATGGATGGAGTCGGTGATCGCAATCACCTTGGCATTTCTGTCGTTGGCAAACTCCATGGCCTTCAGGGTACGCATGGAGTAGCGCGGAAAGCTGATACCAATAAAGCAATCCTTTTCGTCTATTCGTATCATCTGCTCAAAGGTCTCACTGACGCTGGTAGTCTTTAAAAGCACCACATTGCCCCGTATCATATTCAGATAAAAATGCAGAAATTCCGCCAGAGGCTCATTGCTGCGCAGCCCCATGATATAGATGTGATCCGCCGCCAGAATCGTGTCCACCGCCGTCTCAAAGGCCGCCGCATCCATGTGTTGTATCGTGTGCTGCAACTTTTCGATATCTGCCGTCAGCACACTTGTCAGTATCTCGGACTGCGTGCTGTGCCCGTATTTCGCATCGATCTTCTGGACACTGCTCAGCTTGCTCTGCACACATTCCTCCAAGGCCCGCTGAAACTCCGGATATCCCTTGTAGCCGATTCCCGCCGCAAAGCGCACCACCGTGGACTCACTGATCCGCAGAGCGTCTCCCAGCCGGGCCGCCGTCATAAAAACAGCCTGATCATAATGCTCCAGAATAAAGGACGCAATCTTTTTGTGTCCCTTACTCATGCCCTCATACTGTTCCCTGATCCTGTCAAGTACATCATATTGCATCCGCAATATTCCTCCTATTAAGAGTTCCGCATATTTCCTCCCAGCACACAAGGCTGGCGAACAATATCAGACCGCTTAGGCGTCCTGATATCGTTCAGTGCGCTGTACGGAAACATGCTGTTTCAGAGTTCCGCATACTCCCTACCAGCACACAAGCCATGTGATAAATATCCGGCCGCTTAAGGCGTCCTGACATTTATCAGTGCGCTGTACGGGAGCATGCTGTTTCAGAGTTCCGCATATTCCCGAAAAATGCCTTTTTGAGTTATTTGGTGAATTGTCCATAGACCTGTTTCAGCACCGACAGAGTCTCCACATTGGACAGATCGTAGTCTCCGGTCAGGGTCATGCAGGCGCTTCCGTGAATAAAGATCCACATCCGCGTGAACACTTCCTCTGGACGGCGGCATCCCTCGACTTTGGCCCGGTTAATCTCATACAGCACATTGCCCGCTTCGCCGTTCAAAAGATCATACATACTCTTTCCGTTTTTCCTCTGGGAGAGGAAAAGCAGTTCAAACAGATGGCCCTCCTCCCTGGCAAAAGCAATGTATGCCATTCCCAGATTCACAAAGGGAACCGGGGACATCCGCGGATAGAGACTGTAATAATCTTGAAAAAAAACAGCCGCTTTCTCATAGACCGCATCCCACAATTCCTCCATGTTTTTGTACACCCGAAAGATAGGCTGTGTGGAACATCCGGCTTTTGACGCCACTTTTCTGGCGGTCACGCTGGCAAAGCCCTCCTCGCGAGTCATAGCAAATGCAGTGTCCAATATCTGTTCTATGGTAATACTCTCTTTTCTGGGCATATCTTTTCTCCTAACACAACTAGCCGCAACATATAACGCTTGTTATTTTACACGAAAAAGCTCCCTTTGTCAAGTGCCTGCCAAACACTAAACAAGCCTGAACATAGCAGGAACCCTCTCCAAAAAGAGATGGGTTCTCTTCAATCACTGCAAATAGAATTCAATTTTTAATTTGTTTGCTTGATATTTATTACATTATATCCTACAAATCCCCGGTTCAAAAAAAACCGGGGACTTGCATATTTGTATCACTTATCATCTTTTTACACAGGATATGCGCCGTTCTTGGTGTCGGCCTGGGTCATATCCACTTTTTCCTGCTGCGCCTGACGATATTTGAAGAAGTCGGTTGCCACCTGGGGGAACAGTGCATAGGACAATACATCCTCATCCTGCTGTTTCCACTCCTTCATCTCGCCCTCCAGCTTATCCATCTCATTGGCAAGAGTGTCGGCAAAACGGCCTGTCAGTCTGGTCTCACCGGGGATAACCTTGTCGATAACCTCCTGGCTCATGGGTTTAACGGTCTGACCATACTCACCGCGCAGTACTGCCTTGGTCTCCTTGGTAGCCATCTTGTATCTCTCGCCCATCAGCACGTTAAACACAGCCTGAGTTCCCACGATCTGGGAGGAAGGAGTAACCAGAGGCGGCTCGCCCAGGTCCTTACGCACCTGAGGAATCTCGCGCAGCACATCATAGTACTTATCCTCAGCATTCTGCTCCTTCAGCTGGCTCACCATGTTAGAAAGCATGCCGCCGGGTACCTGATACAGCAGAGTCTTGATGTCCACACCCATCACCTTGGGATTGAGCAAGCCGCTCTTTAAGCACTCATCCCTGTAAGGACGGAAGTAGTCGGCAATCTCAGCCAACAGATTTTGATCAAATCCTGTGTCATAGGGTGTTCCTCGGAAGGTCTCCACCATAACCTCAGTGGCGGGTTGGGAAGTTCCCATGGCAAAGGGGCTCATGGCTGTGTCTATCACATCCACTCCCGCCTCTACTGCCTTCAGATAGGTCATACCTGCCACGCCGGAGGTGTAGTGGGTATGCAGCTGAATAGGCAGCTTGGTGTTCTCCTTCATGGCGGCAATCAGCTCAGATGCTCTGTAAGGCACCAGCAGACCTGCCATATCCTTGATACAGATGGAATCCGCACCCATCTCCTCGATCTTCTTTGCCATGTCGGCCCAGTATTCCAGAGTGTATGCATCGCCCAGAGTATAGGACAGCGCCACCTGAGCGTGACCTCTGCCCTCCTGCTGTTTCATTCTGTTGGTGGCGTTTACCGCCTCCTGCAGATTGGGCAGATAGTTCAGACAGTCGAAAATACGAATGATATCAATACCGTTGGAAATGGATTTCTGCACAAAGGCATCCACCACATCATCTGCATAGGGTCTGTAACCCAGAATATTCTGGCCTCTGAACAGCATCTGCAGCTTGGTGTTCTTAAATCCATCACGGAGCTTGCGCAGTCTGTCCCAGGGATCTTCCTTCAGGAATCTCAGGGATGCATCAAAGGTTGCGCCGCCCCAGCACTCTACGGAATGGTAGCCGACCTTATCCATCTTCTCAACGATGGGCAGCATGAAATCGGTGGGCATTCTGGTGGCAATCAGAGACTGGTGAGCATCACGCAATATTGTTTCCGTAATTTTAATCGGTTTTTTAGCTTGTTCTGACATTTACGTCTCCTCCTATTTTTAGTTCTTCCACTGCCTCCCAGTACTAATACCGGGAGGCAGCAGCTTATTTATTTAACTATTTCACACAACTCAAAATACTCCGAAAATGGCCATAAAGGTTCCCGCAGCCACGGCGGTGCCGATAACACCTGCCACATTGGGGCCCATGGCATGCATCAGCAGGAAGTTGGTGGGATCTGCCTCCGCACCCACCTTCTGAGATACACGGGCCGCCATAGGTACCGCGGACACACCGGCGGAACCGATCAGCGGGTTGACCTTGCCCTTGGTGGCAACGCACATCAGCTTTCCGAAAAGAACGCCCGCCGCCGTGCCGAAAGCAAAGGCAATCAGACCCAGAGCAACGATCTTCAAGGTATCCCAGTTCAGGAATGCCTCCGCACTGGTGGTAGCGCCCACAGAGGTACCCAGCAGGATAACCACAATATACATCATGGCATTGGAAGCGGTATCGGTCAGCTGTCTCACCACGCCAGACTCCCTGAACAGGTTACCCAGCATCAGCAAACCTACCAGAGGAGCCGTGGTAGGCAGAATCATACATACCACAATGGTGATAATGACAGGGAACAGAATCTTCTCCAGCTTGGTCACGGGACGAAGCTGTGTCATCTTGATCTTCCGCTCCTTCTCAGTGGTCAGCAGTTTCATAATGGGCGGCTGGATAATGGGAACCAGGGACATGTAGGAATATGCCGCCACGGCGATGGGACCCATGATTGCCGTCTGTCCCAGCTTACTTGCCAAGAAGATGGAGGTAGGGCCGTCGGCGCCGCCGATAATGGAGATGGCTGCGGCCGCCTCATCGTTAAAGCCCATTAATATGGCTCCGAAGTAAGCCATAAAGATACCGAACTGCGCCGCCGCTCCCAGCAGAAAGCTCTTGGGGTTGGAGATCAGAGGACCAAAGTCCGTTGACGCACCGACGCCCATAAATATCAGGGAGGGCAAAATCGCCCATTCGTCCAGTAAATAGAAATAGTGCAGTAAGCCCCCGACACCGTTCGATGACTCCTCAATGGACATCATGATATCCGGATAGATATTCACCAGCAGCATACCAAAAGCTATCGGGGTGAGCAGCAACGGCTCAAAATTGTGGCGAATAGCCAGATAAAGAAATACACACGCAACCACAATCATCACATAATTGCCCCAGGTCAGGTTAAAAAACGCCGTCTGGTGGATCAGATTGTTAAGCGTATTTGCTATATAATCCATGTGTTGACCTCCTGTTGTGATTCATTCAAGCTGTTTGAATGATTAGTTCATGGTAGCCAGTACAGCGCCGGCCTCGATAGAATCGCCTACAGCCACATCTATGCTCGCCACCGTGCCATCCTGAGGGGCCACAACAGGGATTTCCATTTTCATTGCCTCAATAATAACAACCGCGTCACCGGCTTTTACCGCCTGTCCTACCTTGGCCTCAATCTTGAATACCTTGCCAGCTGCGCCAGCCTCAACCTTCACACTGCCTGCGCCGCCCGCAGCCTTGGGAGCTGCCGCCTTGGGAGCTGCAGGGGCCGGAGCTGCCTTGGGAGCTGCAGGGGCCGGGGCAGCACCTTGAACTGCAGCGCCCTCCTCTACTACTACGTCATATACGTTGCCGTTTACGGTAATGGTATAATTTTTCATGATTTATTCCTCCATATTTACAGTTTTATGCTCTTTTTATTCTGTTTACTTTGCGAATGCTCCTCACCACAAAACCGTCTGTGGAGGCAGCTCCCTCGCTGGCGGCAATCGCTGCGGCGATCACGGCCACCAGTTCCAGGTCATCGGACACTTCCGTGTTCTCCTGGCTTTCGACAATCTGCGTATCGGCGTTTTCCTGCGCGGCTGCTGCCTTCTTCTTACCTGCAAGCCTGTCTTGAATCATAGGAATAAAGCGGAACAGGGAAATGACACCGATAATGATAATCAAAACGGCGAATACGGTACCCATACCGATCACGGTATTCAGGGCCGCAACTTCCATTCTCGCACCCAGATCGCTTTCACAGGCCGTCAGGCCAAAGACGCAGGCTGTCGCACAAATGAATGCTGATCGTTTCTTCATACTTACCTCATTTCTGCATAACACAGATCATGCCTGTGCTATTGCCTATTCATATTCTGCTCTCTCAGACTGTCCCGTGCTTTTTGGCCGGACGATCCTCACTCTTGGTACACAGCATCTCAAAAGCTCCGATAATATATTTTCTGGTATCGGCAACTTCCACGATCTGGTCCACATAGCCTCTCTGAGCGGCGCTCCTGGCGCTGGTCTGCAGCGCTGCATACTCTGCAGCCTTGGCATCGATCACTTCCGCACCCTGTCCGTCATACATGATCTTGGCGGCCAGCTTGGCATCCATAGTACCTATCTCAGCGGTGGGCCATGCCAGGGTCAGGTCAGCGCCAATGCCCTTGGAGTTCATAGCCACATAAGCTGTACCGTAGGCCTTCCCCAGAATCAGATTCACCTTAGGAACAGTGGCATTGGCAAAAGCATATGTGAGCTTAGCTGCAGCCTTTGCAATACCTTTTTCTGCGGAGACAGTAGCCTCATATCCCTTCACATTGGTCAGGGACAGTACGGGAATGTTAAAGCTGTCACAGAACGCAACGAAATCCGCCGCTTTCTCGCAGCCCGCCACGGTGAGTACCGAATCCATCTTTTCCGCAAGCTTGCCTTCCCCGTCATACACCTCGCAGCGGTTGGCCACACAGCCGACGGTGGCGCCATTCAGACGGATAAAGCCGGTCACCATATCCTTGGCGTAGGCAGCCTTTACCTCCAGGAAATCACGGCCATCCGCCAGAACGGACAGCGCGATGGAGGTATCCCCCACACAGCCGGCCAACTCCGGAGTGGATCTGTTCAGATCGTCGCTGCACGCCTCCGCAGCCGTCTCCTGATTGTTGGAGGGAAGGAATCCCACCAGTCTCCGAATTCCCGCCAGCACGGTATCCTCGTCGCCGGTTACATCCACAATGCCGCTCTCCTTTGCCTGGAACTCCGCCGAAGAGGAATCGCATTTCGTAATCACATTGCCGTCCAACGCATTAGGTGCGTTCACGAACAGCTTGGCGCTCTTCTCCTCCATAAAGGTGAAGTCGGTCATAGTGGGGAACAATCCCAGGCCGCCGCCACAGGCGCCGAAGATTGCTGTGATCTGAGGAATCACACCGGATGCCAGGGTTTGTTTCAGATAAATCTCACCAAACGCATGCAGCGCATCCGTTGCCTCCTGCAGGCGCAGTCCCGCAGAGTCGATCAGTCCAATGACGGGAGCCCCCGTCTTCATGGCCAGCTCGTACAGCCGGACAATCTTTCCCGCATGCATCTCACCCACAGACCCGCCTAACACAGACGCATCCTGACTGTACACATAGACAAGATTGCCGTCAATCACTCCATAGCCGGTGACAACACCGTCTGAAGGAGTCTCGCTCTGTTTCAAATTAAAATCGGTGGCTCTGGCCGTCACCAGGGCGCCGATTTCAACGAAACTGTTTGCGTCGAGTAAAGCTTCGATTCTTTGACTCGCTTTTGAAGTAGTACTCATGTTTCAGCCCTCCGTTTATAATAAAATAAAATATAGCGAATTAATACGGGACACAAAATAAGAAAATACACAAATTACCCCATGATTAATTTCTTTCACAGTATAACACAAAAAATGCAACTCGCCTAGCACGAATTGCATTTTTTTACAATATTTTTCAAATCAGGAAAAAACGCAATATCTGTTGGAAACACCAGCGGTAATCAATGCGGCGCACAGCTTTTGTGGTCACAATGTGTTCCTCCCGATATATCTGATCCTGGAATATGTACTGTATGGTGCCCACCTGCTCTCCTGCGGCAACCGGCGCCTGCAGCTGCCGCTCCACGCTGCACTCCACGCGTATCTCTTCCCCCTCCTTCAGGAGAAGTCCGTCAACGGTCCCCGGCGGTCCGCTTTCTGCCCCTCTCTCCAGAATGCGCACCGGCACGCGGGCCGTCCCATCGATATCCAAAGTCTGCCCTCGCAGCACGGGAATCGACTCCAGCTGGGACTCCTGGTACGCCACCTCATCCAGAGAGTGATAGGTGAAATCCTCCAGTCCATAGTTCATAAGCGTTCTTGTGTCGCTCCATTTGTAACTCTTGTTGTTCGGCCAGCCGCAGGCCAAAAGCGCCACCACCAGCGTTTTCCCGTCCCGCTCCAGCGCCCCCACATAGCAATATCCAGCCTGATTGGTAAATCCGGTTTTGCCGCTGATAGCCCCCTGCATCATCTGTAGAAAGGCATTGTGATTGACACAGGAGAAACTGCGGCCATTTTCTATGGAAAAACTGTGGGAGGGCGTCTGGGTTATCTTCAGAAAATTCTCCTTTTCGGGCGAACGGCCTATACAGTAGCACATGATAGTGGCCAAGTCCGTCGCTGTGGTGGAATGGTGTTTTTCTATGGTTTCCCCGCTCTCCAGCGTAAACACCTGGGTGGCGTCCAGTCCGTTGGGAGTGATAAACCAGGTGTCCTTGCAACCCAGCTGTGCCGCCTTGCGGTTCATCATCGTCGCAAACGCCTCCACCGCCCGCCTGCTTTCCTCCTGCGTGTAGTCTGCCGGTGATTTTTCCTGCAGTTGTGCGGGCAGATATTTGCGTCCCACATGCTCCGCTATGGCCACCGCCGCATCGTTGTGAGATTCCAGCATCAGACTGTACAGCAGATCCTCCAGCTGATAGTGCTCCCCTTTCTGCACATACAGCTTTACCTTGGGCATAGAGGCCGCATAGGCGGATATTTCCACCGTCTCCTGTAAGTCTGCCAGTTCCAGAGTCAAAATGCATGTCATAATCTTGGTTGTGCTGGCCATGGCCAGCACCTGTGTGCCGTTCTTTTCGTACAATATACGCCCGGAATCTGCATCCATCAACACCGCCGCCTGGGCGTAGAGTTCTCCCGGCTGCGGCTCCCGGGCATAACCCGATATCGGCCACAACACTGTCAGAAGACAGCAGAAGACACACAGGTATCGTTTCAGGCTTTTTCTCATATTGATTGCCCAACCGTCCCAGATTCTGTTTATCTCAATATATGAGGCAGCCCGCAAATATATGAAATGCCACATGGATCCTCCACCCGGACCAGCCTGCGGATTCATGTGGCATCTTCTCTATAATATTAGTCTCTATATATCCAGCTGCATCTGCACCTCTGCTTCAGCCTGCTGTTTGAATTCCTCGATCTGTACCGTGGAAAGCTCCGGCAGCTCCTCCAGGCTCCCCACACCGAAACAGCGCAGGAACTGCTGCGTGGTGCCGAACAACAGCGGTCTTCCCGGCGCGTCCAGACGCCCCAGCTCCGTGATTAGGTCATATTCCAGCAGCTTATTGATGGCATGGTCACAGCTGACTCCCCTGATTCTCTCTATTTCCACCCTGGTGATGGGCTGCTTGTAGGCTATTATGGACAGGGTTTCTATCACCGTATCTGTCAAAACCATCTTTCTGGGAGCCTTGGCAATCTTTATCAGATACTCGTACATATCCGCCTTGGTGCAGAGCTGTACGGCATTTTCAAACCGGGTGATCCCGATCCCCCTGTCCCCCTGCTCATATTCCCGGGCCATCTCCTCCAGAATCTCCCCGGTAGTCTGCACGTCCTCCTCTATGGCGTCCGCCAGGCGGCTGATCTCCACCGACTCTCCCATGGCAAAAAGAATTGCCTCTATCGCTGCTTTTGCGCGTATCCTCTCCATCCGTGTCTTTACCTTTCCCGATTTTCCTTGTTCCTGCACACCGCCTATGCGCTCTCGTACATATTGGACTCAATCAAAATATCGTCAAAAATGTTTTCCTGAGATATGGTGATTCTTCCCATCTTCATCAGCTCCAGAATCACCAGAAAAGTGACAATGATCTGCATTCTTCCGGCCTGCTGTTCCAAAAGGCCCCGGAAACTGAAACGCCTGTGGCTCCTGGCATAAGCCTCCACATACAGAGAACGCTCCTCCATATCCACCTCGTCCTTTTCGATATTGCCATAATTGCTGCGTATAGGGTCGATTTTGTCCTCCTGGCGCTTGAGCATGGATTTGAAAATGTCATTGAGCCTAGCCAGGTTCATGTCCCCTATCAGCTCCTCATAATTCACGGGCTGGCGGTACGCCGCCACCTCCTCCGGCAGCTGCTGGCCCCGGTAATAATTTTTCTCCGCATCCACCAGCCTGTCCCGTAATTCAAAGGACATAAATTTGAACATCTTGTATTCCAGGAGTTTCTGCACCAACTCCGCCCTGGGATCTTCCTCCTCCCCGTCCTCGTTCACCTCTTTGGGCAGCAACATACGGCACTTGATATCAATCAGCGTGGCCGCCATGACCAGAAACTCGCTCATGACATTCATGTCCTCCGTCTCCATCTGCTTGATATAGTCCAGATACTGCTGGGTAATCTCCACTATGGGGATGTCGTAGATATCCACCTTGTTTTTATCAATCAGGTGCAGCAGCAGGTCCAACGGCCCCTCAAACACCTCCAATTTTACCGGTATCGCCATGCCTTTATCCTTTCCGTGGCTCTTCCTATCATATATTCATATATCGCGGACCAGCCGCGACGCTTATCTGATATATAGTTATACTCACTAACGATTAGATTTTCCTTTCCGCACAGTGCATGTTGCCCGATTATGCGACATGTGCTTTGCGGATATTGGAAAATCTTAACGTTAGTCAGTATAACAACATTAGAAATTTCGTTTTTAATAGATATCCGAAAGTATTGTACCTGTTTTTTTCGCAGGGTTCAAGCAGAACTATTGTTCTGTTCTGTCATCTGTGAAATCAATCACGATCAGTTCGCCGGGATTGAAAAGCCGAAAGGGTATGGTGTGGATACCCAGACCCCTGCTCAGAATCATGGTGCTGCCGCCCTCCCGGAATATACCTCCGTCATACCTAGGAAAAAAGCGCACATTGGGAGATAAAAGACCCCTGTCCAAAAGGGGAATGCGCACAATCCCCCCATGCACATGCCCGGCCAGCACCAGGTCGGCCCCCCACTCGGCATACCTAGGGAAAAAATCCGGGTTGTGGGCCAACAGGACCGTGTATGTTTCCGTCCGGGGACGACCCAGCAGCCCGGGCAGGTAGTCTGGCGTCATCTCCGGCACAGTGAAACGCTTGTAATAGTATTTGTCTATCTCGGAGCCGTAGATTGTCATATTGACCCCCGGCAGCTGCACATGGCTGTTGACCATGGGTTCAATTCCCAGAGCCGCCAAAGCCTTGCTGTACCTCTCGGCCGCATCCCCATAAGTTGCGGGGTACAGCTTAATCCTGTGTTCATGGTTGCCGTTGGCGTAATACACCGGATATTTCTCCTTCAGAGCGCGCAGCAGATTCACTGTCCCCTCCAGTTTTTCCCCGGGTTTTCCGTTAATCATATCTCCGCCGATCAGCACAATGTCCGGCCTTGCGTCCTCAATGGCTTTCAGCAGCCGCACATTGTCCTTCCCATACCGCTTGCCATGTAAATCAGACAGAAACACCATCCGGCAGCGTCCACAGATACGCCGGTCGCGAATTTCATGCCGCACTACCACAAAGCGGTTGCTGTCGTAGATCATAATCCACAGAATCACAATAAAAAGCATGGTCAATAACAGTAACAATACATCCAACATTTCTTTCTCCGCCCGTAAGTCTTTTAAGAGTTAAATGCGAAGCATTTTACTCATTTTACCACATCCGGCTCCTTTACAAAAGGAATTCCCTGAAAATCTTGATAATATAATCTCGGTACACCGCCTGGGCCACCGACTCCCCATACAGGAGGGGGACACAGCCCAGCTCCACGCCGTCCAGCACATATTTTGCCAGTCCCGCCTGCCTCCCCTGCTCCACAGGAGCCTGCACGGACTCCGGCAATTCCACCACCTTCTCCACCCTGTTCATATCCCGTCCCTGAATGTCCAGATAGCGGAACTCTCCCGCGTATACCAGAGGCACCTGCTCCTCCACGCCCCGATTTACCGGCAGGGCAGGCAGCGGTTCCGAGTTAGGGTCCACATACATAGCGCTGACATTAAAGCCGTAGGTCAACAGGGTCTGGGCATCTTTAAACCGCTCCTTTGGGTCCGGTGCACCCATGATTACCGCAATCATATCCATCCCGTCCTTTTGAGCCGTCGCGGCCAGACAGAATTTTGCCTTCTCCGTGGACCCCGTCTTCAGTCCCGTGGCATAGGGATACTGTTTCAGCAGCTTGTTGGTGCTGCTCAGAGTAAAAATCGTGGATCCCTGGCGAGTTTCGTGAGTAATATCCTCCATCCATATCTGGGTGTAGTCATAGACCTGAGGATACTTGGTAATCAGCTCCCGGCTCATCAGAGCCACATCTTTGGCCGTGGTATAGTGCCCATCCGAATTGGTCAGACCGCAGCAATCCTCAAAATGGGTATCCACCATCCCCAGCTGCTGAGCCTTTTCATTCATCATTCCCACAAAAGCCTCCTCGGAACCGGCGACATGCTCCGCCACCGCCACAGATGCGTCATTGCCCGAGGCCACAGTAATACACTTTATCATAGTGTCCAAAGTCTGTATCTCCCCCTGGGCCAGAAACACCTGAGAGCCGCCCATGGAACTGGCATACTCGCTGGTGATCACGCTGTCCTGCAGACTGATTTTTCCGTTTTCGATCTGCTCAAAGGTGAGCAGCAATGTCATGATCTTGGTGATGCTGGCCGGACATCTCCGCTCCGTTGAATTGAGTTCAAAAATCACCTGGCCGGTGGACGCCTCCATCAAAATTGCGGACGGCGCCGATATCTCCACCTGAGCCTGAACGGGCATGCCGCCGCTGAAAAACTGCAGCAGAGCAAGCCACAGTCCCATGACCAGCGCAGCCGCCCTCCGATTTCCATGCGCTTTATGTAATCTGATATGTAATCTTGTATTTCGGAATCTCTCTGTCATTCCTGCACCTTCCCTGTTCTGTTCTACCACTAATATATGGGGCAGAGAAAGCGCATATGCGTATTCCGACATAAAAACAGGGGCTGCGGCACATCCGCCACACCCCCTGATCGGCTTATCCGACATTATCCTCCATGTCGCTGCCTTGCAGCGACTCAAATCCGGATGAAAAACACCGCACTTGGACTTGCCCAGGCAAGTCCTGAACTTCTTCTCACACTAGTTCCATCTGGCTCTGAATTCATTCACTTTTTCCGACAGCCGCTCCCGCTGCTGCGACAGATCCACATGGAACGCATGCATCAGCTGCACAATATAGTCAATAGTCACCAGCAGCATGATTCCCCCTATCAGCTTGGTTCCCACACCTATGGGAACTCTGTCGATCAGCTGCTGTATCCAGCCGTGGAGAAACAGTACGATCCCCAGGCCGTAAAAGCCCCAGGCCACCGTGCTTTCCAGGCATATAATCCCCTTATAATTAAAGGGTTTCTCATTGTAATCCCACCAGAGTTCCCCAAAAATACGAATCATCATCTTGCCCACCAGAAACTCAAAGGTGGTGGCTGAGAAAGCCGCTACCACATACAGCACGATGTAATTAAACTGCAGCGGACGCAGCAGCAGGTAGCCAATCACTGCCCCAAAGCCGTAAATCGGGCAAAAAGGCCCTTTGGCAAAGCCTCTGTTGGTCAGCTTTTTGTTACAAAAAGACATGTAGATAGATTCTACCAGCCATCCCAGCGCACTGTATACAATAAATGCCGCTATCAGATGATACACATCTGTCCCAAACATTTCTTTTGTCCACATGATATATACCTCCCCCAATATGCCACGGACATCATTCCCTCACATGTACAGGAAAGCAAAAGTCCTTGGACTGTGCCAAGGACTTTCATGTCATTAGTTATATTTACGCTTTCTTGCTGCCTCGGACTTCTTTTTACGCTTTACACTCGGCTTCTCGTAATGCTCTCTCTTGCGAATCTCCTGCTGGATACCCGCCTTCGCACAACTTCTCTTGAAACGACGCAATGCGCTGTCCAAAGTCTCGTTCTCTTTTACGATTACGTTTGACATGATTACACCTGACCTCCCTTCAGTCCCTTGCAAGCATCTTGACTGACTGGGTTAATATTATGTACATCGGAAAACCACATGCACATAACACATTATAGCACAAAAGTCGGATACGTCAACTGTTTTTTTGTATTTTTTTCACTTTTTTCCGCTTTTTGCATTTATCCCAGCTGGCTCTCCAGCACTTTGGCTGCCTCGGCCACCGCCGCCGGAATCCCCGCAGGGTTCTTGCCGCCAGCCTGGGCCATGCCCGGGCGGCCGCCGCCGCCACCGCCCACCAAGGCGGCAATGCCCTTGACCAGATTGCCCGCATGGGCGCCCGCCTTCTGTGCGCCGTCGGTAGCCATGACGATCATATTCACCCGACCATCCGAGCCGGACAACAGTACCACAACGCCCTCGCCCAGTTTCTCCTTGAGCTGGTCGCCCAGATCGCGCAGGCCGTTCATATCTACGCCGTCCACACTGGCTGCCAACAGCTTTACGCCCTTGATCTCCTGCACCTGATCCATCACGTCCCCCAGGGCGTCCTGGGCCGCCTTGCTCTTCAGGGATTCCAACTCCCCATTCAGGGATTTCAGCTCCGCCATCAGATGCTCGCATTTTTCCACCAGATTGTTGGGGGTGGCCTTCACTGCCCGGGCCGCCTCCTGAATTGTCTTCTCCAGATTCTTATAGTACTGCAGCACGCCGTTTCCTGTCAGAGCCTCGATACGGCGCACTCCCGCCGCCACACCGTTCTCAGACAGAATCTTGAAACTGCCGATATTCCCCGTATTTGCCACATGGGTACCGCCGCATAACTCCACAGAGAAATCTCCCATTTTGACCACACGGACCTCCTCGCCGTACTTCTCACCGAACAGGGCCATGGCGCCGGTCTTCCTGGCTTCCTCAATGCCCATAACCTCCGTGACCACGGGAATGTTCTCCACAATCTTCTCGTTGACCATGGCCTCCACTCTGGCCAGCTCCTCATCCGTCATGGCAGCAAAATGAGTGAAGTCAAACCGCAATCTCTCCCCATCCACATAGGAACCGGACTGCTCCACATGGGTTCCCAGCACTTCCCGGAGAGCCTTCTGCAATAGATGGGTGGCGCTGTGATTTTTGCAGGTATCACTTCTCTGCCCGGCATTTACCGTCAACGTGGCTGTATCTCCAACCTTGATCATGCCGCTTGTCACCGTGCCGATATGGCCTACCTTGCCGCCCATCAACTTCACGGTATCCTTTACCTCGAAACTGCCATCGGCGGTAGTGATCACGCCGGTATCCGCATTCTGACCACCCATGGTGGCATAAAAGGGAGTCTCCTCCACGATGATGGTTCCCACCTGTCCATCGGTCAGTGCCTCCACCAGCTCTGTCTCGGTGGTGAGTACCGTAACCTTGGAGTTGTGCTGCAGTCTGTCATATCCCACAAATTCCGTGGTGACAGCCGGGTCAATGGACTCGTACACCGTCACGTCCGCGCCCATATAGTTGGTCACTTTGCGGGCCTTGCGGGCCATATCCTTCTGCTGCTGCATACACACGCCAAAGCCCGCCTCGTCAATGGTAAAGCCTTTCTCCGCCAGAATCTCCTGAGTCAGATCCATGGGAAATCCGTAGGTGTCATAAAGCTTGAAGGCATTCTCGCCGGATAATTCCGTCACAGACGCCGCCTTCATCTCCTCCTCCATCTCCGCCAGGATGCTCAGTCCCAGATCGATAGTCTTGTCAAACTTATCCTCCTCCTGGGTCAGCACTGTCAGGATAAACTCTCTCTTCTCCTCCAGCTCCGGATAGCCATCCCTGCACTCGTTTATCACAGTCTGGCTTAAGTTGGCCAGGAATTTGCCGGAGATACCCAGCAGTCTGCCGTGGCGGGCCGCCCGCCGTATCAGACGGCGCAACACATAGCCCCTGCCCTCGTTGGAAGGCATGATGCCGTCGCTTATCATAAAAGTGGTGGAGCGGATATGGTCGGTAATCAGGCGCACAGACACGTCCACAGCCTCGTCCGTGTGATAACTCACTCCTGCAATCTCGCAGATCCTGTCACGGATGGCCTTCATGGTATCAATGTCAAAGACGGAATCCACGTCCTGCACCACCACCGCCAGACGCTCCAGGCCCATGCCGGTGTCGATATTTTTCTGGGAAAGCTCCTCATAATGGCCCTTTCCGTCGCTCTCAAACTGTGTAAATACGTTATTCCATACCTCCATAAAACGGTCGCAGTCGCAGCCCACCTTACAGTCGGGCTTGCCGCAGCCATACTGGACGCCTCTGTCGTAGTATATCTCCGAGCAGGGGCCGCAGGGACCGGCGCCGTGCTCCCAGAAATTGTCGCAGTCGCCATTCTCGTCCCGATAGAAACGGGTAATCTTCTCAGCTGGAATCCCAATCTCCTTATTCCATATCTCAAAGGCCTCGTCGTCCTCCCCGTATATGGAGGGATAGAGCCGCTCCGGGTCCATGCCGATGGTCTCGGTCAGAAACTCCCAGCTCCAGGCTATCGCCTCATGCTTGAAGTAATCTCCGAAAGAGAAATTGCCCAACATCTCAAAAAAAGTCAGATGGCGGGCAGTCTTGCCCACATTCTCAATATCGCCTGTGCGCACACATTTCTGGCAGGTAGTCACACGCCTGCGGGGCGGAATCTCCTGACCCGTAAAATAAGGTTTCAAGGGCGCCATACCTGCGTTTATGAGCAACAGACTCTTGTCCGTATGGGGCGGCACCAGAGAAAAGCTCTTCATTTTCAAATGCTCTTTGCTCTCGAAAAAGTCGAGATACATTCTCCGTAATTCATTTACACCATATGCCTTCATGATGTTTTCCTCCAGATTCCTCTATTTTCTCAGTATCTTTACTGGGTTCACAATCTAAGTTATTATAGATTTATTCCGGGAACTTGTCAACTGGCTCCCGTTCTATTCTACATATCCTCATCCTCGTCCAAAAATTCCGACAGCTCCCGGCGTGTATCCGCGATCTCCTGATGATCTCCGCTCTTCAGCGCCGCCTCGAAACGGTTGATATAGTGATCCAGATTCCTGCGCTTGTCACCCAGCGACTCCTCGTACATGCGCTCCGCCCGCAAAAGCACCAGGCGATTCTCCTCCTGATCCCTGGGCTGAATCTTCAGATATGCCAGTTCCTCCATACGCTTGGCGATCTCCTCGTCAGTCATGGTATTGTCCACGCCCTTGATAATCATTTTCTGTGTCTGACCGGTGGACACCACCTTTACCTCCACCTCCAACAGCGAGTTGATATCGTAGGTGTAGGTCACATCCACAGACTCCTGACCCTTGGGCGCTTTGGGCAGATCAATGACCATTTCCCCCAGATACAGATTGTTCCGGGCAAAACGACTCTCTCCCTGCAGCACTCTGACCCTGACCTTATCCTGATTGTCCCGCACGGTGTACATGCGCTCTGTGTGGCTGGCGGGAATCACGGTGTTGCGCTCGATAATGGGGCAGAACCGCCCGTCCTCGAACTTTCCCTCCTCATATTCCACCACCACTTCCGTGCCCAGGGTAAAGGAGCACACATCTGTCAAAATGACTTCCTTCACCTCTTCCCGGCGCTCCTTCATGGCCGCCTGCACCGCCGCTCCCAGAGCCACTGCCTCGTCCGGATTCATGTTGGTGTCCGGGAACTTACGGAACAATCGAATCAGAAAATCTCTTACAACGGACAATCTGGTGGCGCCGCCGATCAGCAGAATCTCATCGATGTCTCCCAGCCGCAGCCCGGCGTCCGCCAGACTCTTTTTCACCGGCTCCCGAATCTTGTTAAGCAGCTCCTCACAGGCGTCCTCATACTCCCTGTAGGTGATCTCCGCCTCCAGCTCCTTCTCGTCAATCATGCATTTCATCTGTACTTTGTCACTGCCGCTGACTGCGCATTTTGCCTTTTCCGCCTGCTTGTACAGACGCACCTGTTCCTTCTCTGACAGACTGCTCATGGCCAGTTTCTGTTTTTGTAAAAACAGCTTGCCCATCACCTCCGTAAAGTCCTCGCCTCCGAGATAATTGTCTCCTGCGACAGCGCGAACCTCCAGAATATTGTGGTACAGCTCCAGTATGGACACGTCGAAAGTGCCCCCGCCCAGATCGAACACCAGAAATTTGGTATCCCTGGTCTTGTCATACAGACCGTATGCCACCGCCGCAGCCGTAGGCTCGGAAATCATGCGCTCCACCTTCAGCCCTGCCAGTTCCCCGGCCCGCTTGGTTGCCTTCCGGCGCTTGTCGTCAAAGTATGCTGGCACACTGATTACGGCCTCCGTGATCGCCTCACCCAGATAGGCCTCCGCATCCTCCTTCAGAGACCGCAGCACAAAGCTGGAGAGCTCCTCCGGTCTGTACATATGCCCGCTCAGATTGTACTGTCTCTCCGTGCCCATGCTGCGCTTAAAAGCGCTGACTACGGAGTCCGGATACAGGCTCATACGTTCCCGGGCGGTCTCGCCCACATAGACATTGCCCTCCTCATCCACGCTGACCACGGAAGGTGTCAGATTCTTTCCCAGACGGTTGGGGATTATCTTCGGCCCCTCCTCTGAAAAAAATGCAATCAGACTGTTTGTTGTTCCCAGATCAATTCCTACTATCATATATTTCAAACTCCTTATTTCAACCTTCAAAACGCATATGCTTTATTGCCAGCATATATTCATCCTGAGGCTGTATCTCCAGATTATGGAAGAGACGCTCCCTTGCCTCGTCGATCTGCCCCATGCGGAGCATCAGCAGAATCCGGACGCCCTCCAACTCCTTGCAAATGGCGTATGTACAGAAATTGCAACACTCACATTTGCTCTCTCTCTCCAACAGCTCCTGCAGCTTTTCATCCGTCTCGGTGTAGTAGGCCGCCAGAAATTCCAGCTGCAAATGCCCTTTCTCCATCTCATAATACTCATTTTTGTCAGAGAATGTCTCCCGTCGGAGCCAGTCCCTCAGCTTGGCCGCATATTTCTTACCCAGCTTGTCCTCCCCGCACAAAATACAGACGAATACGGTATCACAGAGGAGTCCCTCCGCATTGTCCTGGTCAGGCTTATTGTTCAGCGCGCTGACAAACGCTTTTATCGCCTCTGCACCGTCCCCGGCCATCAGTTCCGTCCAGCCGAGACTGACATAGTAGTCACTGTGCTGCTCGTTGACCTTTCCCAGCTTTCCCAACAGCTTTCCCAGAACATTGCCGTTTATTCCCAGCTGGGCGGCCCATTGCTGCAACACCTTTCTGGCCTCCCGGAACTTCCCTGTAACCTGATACATATCCACCAGTTTGTCGTACAATCTCAGCGAATCTCCGGCATAGGACTTCTCAAAGAATGACGCCGCCGTCTCCAGCTGACCATTGCGGACATAGCCTGTGGCAATCTTGTTCAGTCTGTAAACGCTGATATTCTGCTTTTTGCTGTCCGCATATTTCACATACTGCTCCAAATACCCCAGCGCCTTTTCGTAATCTGCCAGACGCATATACAGATCTGCCATATCCATATAGGCGCCGGGCAGCAGATCCTCCTCATCGTCAAAGAGAATCGCCTTGCGCAGACAGATAATGGCCTGATCGTAATCCCCCTGGTGCTTGTGTACCTGGCTCATGCCGTTCAGGGCGTAGATTTGCTGGGGTACATAGGCCAGCACCTGCTCGTAGTCCTTAATTGCCTCCTCATAGTGATGGGCAGCCTTCTGGAAAATGCCCCGCTCCACCAGCAAATATGCTCCCGGCGACTGGTACAGATACTCCGTCAGCTGTTTCAGCCCCGGCTCGTAAAAAGACAGCTGCCCGTCTTCCACGCGGTCCAAAAACTCTTTCCTAAATTTTTCCACCTTCTGCTGCATCAGCTCCGTGTCAGCCTTGTGGTCCTTCTGATAGGCATATGCCTCCAGATAGGAACTCTCAATCTCTTTTTCCCTGGCCTCCGCCAGCAGTTCCTCAAGCTCCTTGGTGTGCTCCAGATCCAGATACACTTTGGCCATATCCACATAGGGCTTGACATAATCGGGAAAATACTGTATCAACTGCCTGCCCGTCTGCACTACCCCCTCAGCGTCCCACTGCCTGCGGTAAGCCTCCAGAGCTGTAGCCAGAGCCGCATAGACTCGATACTCCCGCACCAGGCGCTTGACCAGCTCCAGACATTTCTCATACTCCTCCATCTCCATATAAGTCTGGGCACGTTCCATCAACACTCCGATATCGTGGGGATTGACGGCCTCCATGGCGTCCGCCTCCTCCAAGGCCAGCTCGTAGTAGGATTTATCCAGATACCCCAGGATGCGATAACACTGCATGGAGATGGCATGGGACTGCCGCAGCCTGTCCTTATCCTTCTCCAGCGCCTCCCCCTCCACCGTGGGAATTCGTTTCTCCAAAGCCTGTCGCCACCGCTTGGAATATTCTATGGACTTCTCATACTCCGCCGCCTCCCGGTAGAGCTTGGTCATCAGCCCCAGATACTCCTCCATACGGCCCTCGGGAACACTGTTTTCAATCTCCTTTACCCTGCGAATTCCCAGAGCGAAACGCTCATCCTGCAGATAACACCATCCCAGCTCCAGCACATCCTCCGGGCTAAAGTCCTGGTTCACCCTTCTCTCCAGCTCTTTCTCCAGCCCTGCGTTGATCTCCTTGAGCAGTTGGTGAAATGCGTCGTCATATCCGAGGGAAAGCACCTCCTCGGCGCATTTTTTTGCTCTCTGATCATCTCCATGGTCATGGTACCACTGTGACAGACGCATATTGGCCGTATAATGCTTGTCGTTCCGCTCCTTTATGCCCTCAAAGCAGCCGGCGGCCTCCTCCGTATATCCCAGTTCCCAGAGCATTTGTGCCAGATTGAACTCCACCAGTTCATCTCCCGGGAATTTTTGTCTCAGCTCCCTCAGGCAGCTCACAGCCTCCTCCTGTCTGTCGCTGGCCTGATAATAATGCGCCCGGCACACCTCCATACAGGGATGCCATATTCCCATGCGGTCGCTCTCCTCAAGCAGCTGCGCCGCATATTCCAGTTTTTTATCCTGCAGCGCTCCCCAGCAGTTGTCATAGCACTGCAAAAAAGCATCATAATCCCCGTCCTGCGGTCCCTCAAACTGGGAGAACTCCACTTCCTCCCCCCGTGTTATCCGATTCACCAGATAATCTATAAAATCGGCGGGAAACTTCTCCTTCAGCTTTGACTGATTCTTACATATCTGCAGATTTTCCTCCAGCAGTTTCCATATGTTCGTGGGAAGTTTATAATGCGTCATCAAAAAGACCAGCAGCTTTTCCTGACACTCTGCCTCACCGTCCAGAGACTGGTAGATATCCTGCGAGAACAGCTCCCGCCATGCCTCCAAATCCTGTCTCCCATCCAGAGTGCCATAAAGTCTGGCGGCCTGCGCCACCCACTGTCCTGTCTCCGTGGTATCCTCCCGCTCCTGCTGCTCTTCCTGCGGGGCCTTTAACAGTGCAAGCGCCTCCTCGTAGGCCTGACGCAGACGCTTAAATCCCTCCGGATTGTCCTCCGGATTGGTCACTGCCAGCCTCTCTCGATAAGCCGTCTTGATCTCTCTCTCATCTCCGGTCTCCGAGATGCCCAATACACTGAAAATCTCTGTCTTCTCCATAATAATTCCAACACCTCTATTATAGTTCCATGGATTCGCATCTGCGAATCCATAGTTTCGCATCCGCGAAATGAAAACAGGCCGCCACAAGGCAAGGCATCGCCTGTATCAGGCGATACCTGTCCCCGGGGCAGCCCTATCCACTTTTTTAAAACTCAAATTTGTCTGCGAAGTAAGCGTTCAAATCCGCAATGGCCACTCTCTCCTGCTCCATAGAGTCACGGAATCGGACAGTGACGCAGTTATCCGTCTCGGAGTCAAAGTCATAGGTCACGCAGAAAGGCGTACCGATCTCGTCCTGACGTCGATAGCGCTTGCCAATGTTACCTCTGTCGTCATACTCACAGTTATATCTCTTGGACAGCTGCCCATAGATCTTCTCCGCCCCCTCTGCCAGTTTCTTGGACAGAGGCAGCACACCGATCTTAACCGGTGCCAGCGCGGGATGGAAACGCAGCACAGTGCGCATATCCCCGTCTCCCAGGTCCTCCTCATCGTAGGCCGAACACAGGAAAGCCAGAACCACGCGGTCAGCGCCAAGAGAAGGCTCCACCACATAGGGCACATATTTTTCTTTCTTCTCATCATCAAAGTAAGTCATATCCTCGCCGGAGGTATTCTGATGCTGGGTCAGGTCATAGTCCGTCCTGTCGGCAATGCCCCACAGTTCGCCCCAGCCAAAGGGGAAACGGAACTCAATGTCCGTGGTGCCCTTGCTATAGAAACACAGCTCCTCCGGGCTGTGGTCACGGAGCTGCATCTCCTCCTCCTTGATTCCCAGGGACAGAAGCCAATCCCGACAGAAACCTCTCCAGTACTGGAACCACTCCAGATCCGTGCCCGGCTCACAGAAAAATTCCAGTTCCATCTGCTCAAACTCCCGGGTGCGGAAGGTAAAGTTGCCGGGGCTGATCTCGTTTCTAAACGCCTTGCCGATCTGACCTATGCCAAAGGGCAGTTTCTTTCTGGAGGTTCTCTGCACATTCTTAAAGTTTACAAAGATACCCTGAGCGGTCTCGGGACGCAGATAAATAGTATTTTTTGCCTCCTCTGTGACGCCCTGAAAAGTCTTGAACATAAGATTGAACTGACGGATATCCGTGAAATTATGTTTGCCGCAGGCAGGACAGGGAATCTTGTGCTCCCTGACAAAATTCTCCATCTTCTCCTGACCCCAGGCGTCCACACTCCCGTCCAAAGCGATGTTCTCATCCTTGCAGAAATCCTCGATCAGCTTATCCGCCCGGGAGCGCTCATGACATTCCTTACACTCCATCAGCGGATCGGAAAAGCCCCCCAGATGGCCGCTGGCCTCCCATGTTTTAGGATTCATCAGAATAGCGCAGTCCACACCCACATTGTAGGGATTCTCCTGCACAAACTTCTGCCACCACGCTTTTTTCACATTGTTTTTCAGTTCCACGCCCAGATTACCGTAGTCCCATGTGTTAGCCAGACCGCCGTAAATCTCCGAGCCGGGATATATAAAACCTCTTGATTTCGCCAGTGCGATAATTTTCTCCATTGTCTTTTCCATAATATTATCCTCCTACACATTATTTTATCACAACGTATTTCGGCCCTTCTCCCTCCGTGCCGTCCACATAGCCTGTCTCCGTAAGCCGCACATTGCCGCTGATATACAGCACTTTGGACGGACATCTTATCTGCAGGGGCTCCTCAAAGATCAGCACCAGCTTGTCACCGATTTTATTCAACTGCTCGGCAGTGACCGCCGTTCCCTTCTTTGTGTCCTGCAGCACTGCCGCCAGATCGTAGCCCTCCGCAATGGCCTCTTTGACCGTGCCATAGAACAGACTGCGGGACTGCTGATCCACCTGTGCCGCATAGTCCTCATAGACGCTGCTGTCCGCGAAGTGAAGTGACACCATGACCTGATCTCTGTTCTCCTCCAAAGTATCCACCTGCTCCACAGCCACGGCCTGACCGTCTCCGGGCGCTCCGCTCACATAGTTTTGTACCTCCTGCCGGATCATGCTGTCCAGCTCGCTCAGCTGATAGTACTCTCTGTCAAAATCCTCCACACGGTAATGGGTGAAACTCCCGTCCGCCGCCAGCACAATCGTGGAGGTGCTGATAGGCTCCTCCGCAGGGGCCTCACCGCAGCCCGCAAGGGCCAACACACACACTCCCATTGCCGCCAGCGCCGCAATCGTTCTCTTCCTGCTCCTCATACAGCCTATATCCTTTCATACAAAACGCTAAAGCATCCTCTTTATTATATCCGACTTGTCCTCGTTTTTCAACATAGACTTTTCAGAATTTCCAGACTTTTGAATTCATGGCCTATGATTTTGTCGCAGTACCACTCAGCCTCCTCCCCGAGTTGCGCCAGCACACTGGGAGTCACCGTAAAGGTATATAGCTTTTCCACGCTGCTGGAGACAATGTATTCCAGAGTATAGACTGTGGACTCCAGCAGCTGTGGCTGCGGTCCCCTGTCCCGCCTCACGCCGGGAAATTCTCCGTTCACAGCAATGCTTTTAATTTCATATATATACCTCACCAGCTCATTGGGTATGGACGGCGCGCACAGGGCGCGCAGGGACTGGTAGAGAAGTTTCAGCATCTGCCTCTCGTCATTATTCTCCCTGGTGTAGTAATCCGCAATCTCCGCAAAATACATGCCGTAATAGGCACCTATGTAGTCCGTCCGCAGGGGTTCAAAATAATTCTGAATCTCTGCATCCGACACATTGTAGGAGGATCTTCCCTCATATAGCTTAAATGTGCCGAAAGAAAAAGGATTGGTGGCGCTGCTGAGCCTGCTGCCTGGTTTGCGGGAGCCCTTGACAAACGCCGCAATCTTTCCTCTCTCTTTTGTAAGCAAACAGATACGCCTATCATACTCACCGATAGGCGTCTGTTTCAATATCATTCCCGTTACTATTATAAAATCCTGCATCTGGATCTGCTCCTGACATTTCACTCATGTTTTCCTGTGCCCCTTTGCCGCAGGAATACTGCAGATAATCCTCCACCTTCCCCGTGCTAACAAATCTCTGCCAGTACCTTGTCCTGCTGCTCTCCGACGTCTCTCGCATAGCTACCTCCAAATTAACCTCACCACTCTTTTGCTGGTATATAGGGTTTGCACTTTTCGGTTTTCTATGCGCACGGCAGGGTCTATGAACCACATAGGTTACTGGATATCTCTGGGGTTATATCCAAAATTTTTCATCAGAAAATCACTGTCCCGCCAATCCTTTTTCACCTTGACCCAGAGCTGCAGATTCACCTGCTGCTCCAGCAAATCTTCAATATCCGGCCTGGCCGCCGAACCTATCCGTTTCAGCATGCTGCCTCCCTTGCCGATGATAATGCCCTTGTGGGAGTCCCTCTCGCATACAATAGTGGCCTCAATGTCGCAGATATTTTTCCGGTATCGCATCTGCTCAATACTGACCGCGATCCCGTGAGGTATCTCCTCCTCCAGGAGTCGCAGCGCCTTCTCGCGGATCAGCTCCGCCACGATCTGCCGCATGGGCTGATCGGTGACGGTATCCTCGTCGTAAAACGCCGGTCCATAGGGCAGATATTTCATGATACAGGAAATCAGGGTATCCGTGTTCTCCCCCTTCAGGGCCGATACCGGCACGATCTCCTGAAATTCCATCTGCTTTCGATAGGTGTCGATATAGGGCAGCAGCTCCTCTCTTTTCACTGTATCCACTTTGTTGATAACCAGGATCACGGGGGTGTGCACCTTTTGCAGCTGCTCTATGATATGGCGCTCCCCCGCCCCTATAAAATTGCTTGGTTCCACCAGCCACAGTATCACATCCACCTCGGACAGGGTGCGCTCCGCCACATTCACCATGTAGTTCCCCAGCTTGTTCTTCGCCTTGTGGATGCCCGGGGTATCCACGAACACGATCTGGCCTTCCTCGGAGGTGTACACCGTCTGAATCCTGTTTCGGGTGGTCTGAGGCTTATTGCTGGTGATCGCGATTTTCTGACCGATCAACTGATTCATCAGCGTGGATTTTCCCACATTCGGCCGACCAATCAGCGTCACAAAGCCGGATTTATATGCCGGATTCTCACTCATGGCTCCCGCCCTCTTCTCTAGCTGTATTCTGCGCTGCCAACTGCTTCTTTTCCGCCTTCTTCAGGCTCCTTTTGTAAACCCATTTCACCCACAGCACGAACAGAACAATTATCAGAGTCCACATTACCAGCGTGGGAATGTGAACCAGCAGCCACACCAGAATCTCCAACGCGCCGTTTTCGATCCTCTTCAGGTCATTAGCAAAACCACTGCTGATCCTATCCCAGAGAGTCTCCTCTTCCACCACCGGCGTCAGCTCCTGCACCTCGTTCACTTCCAGATACACGGTGCCATAATCCACCTTATTGTCGTATGTACGCAGCTGCGACTCCATGCTCTCGATCTGATACTGCACGTTGGACAGACGCTGCTCGATCGTGATTATATCCTCTATGCTCTCCGCCTGCTCAAGAAACTCCAGCAGCCGGTCATGCTCCGCCTGCAGAGTCTTCTTATGGCTCGCCATATCCACATAATCCAGCGTCACGTCCTGCACGTTCTCCGAGCGTCTGGTCACATTGCTGATCTCGGACACCTCGCCCAGAAAGACATCCATCTGTTCCGACGGAATCCGGGCTGTCATGGTAGAGCTGCGGTTGGAGCGATAGCTGCTGTAGACACTGCCGTTGTAGGAGTCCATCTTTTCAATATAGCCGCCCAGCTCCGATATTCTCTGCTCTATGGTGCCCATGACCGCGTCATACTCCTTGGTTTCCACAGACATGTTCACCGTGCGGATCAGCTTGCGGTCGCTCTGCTGGCTGGCCGCATCCGACTCCTTCACAGAGTCGGCATTGGAATTGTAGCTCGGTTCCGACTCGGGATATGACATAGCCATTCCCAGAGAATCCATCGCATACTCATAGTCTTCAGCCATTGCACTATCCGACATTCCACCGTTCCATCCCTGCGATATGGCGGCTGTTGTTTCGTTCGCCGGGCTGCCGCAGGCCGTCATGGCAAGCGCCATAGCCATAGCCAGCAGTCCCGTAATCCATCTTTTCTTTTTCATTTTTACCTCCTCTCCCCGTTTATCAATACAAATTTTCCGTTGTCAAAAACATCTTTTCTTCTTCCCTGATCTTCTGGGCATTGCCCACCACACACAGGAAATCATCCTGCATGAAGGCCCTGATATAGTCCGCCAGTTCCCGGATTCCCTCCTGAGTGGCCCCCAGCAGCTGCTCTCTCTCCTGCTCCAGCATCTGCTGCGTGATACCACACTGGTATGCACTCAGAGAGAACAACCCATAAGCCGCCGGGTTCATGGGAGTGTCCATATCGCTGATGGCTCCGATGATATACTGGGTCATTGTGCGCTCGTCTGCAGTGAACTTTTCCACCGTCTCCGCCGCCTTCTCGTAGACCTCCACGGTATTTTTCAGATTAGGGTCCCGGTAGGAGGTAAAGCCACTCTCACCGGACCTGCCAAAGCTGCACTGACAGCCATAGGCCCCGCCCTTGACTCGGAGGTTGATCCACAGGTAATCGTAACGCATCATCACCTGCAAAAAGCGCAGCGTTCCCTTGTAAGGCAGCCCCTTCTTTTTGAAATTGCCCGCACGACACACATACAGCACCTGCCCGGCAGTCATAAAGCCCTCCTGCTTTCTCTGAGGCACAGGGCAAAAACTTCCTGTCTCCACCGGCTCCGTGTGCAGCGACTGCACAAAGCGCTCCGCCGGTGCCTTTAGTTTCTCCCAGCCCTCGTCGGCGCCCACATAATCCACCATCAGATTCTCCCTGCGGAAAATCATGACCGCCAATTCCTGCAGCGCCTTGACAAGCGCCCCCTTCTCCTCCTCAAAATTCGCCTGAATTCGGGATAACAGACGGAAATGGGGAATGCCGGAAAGGGTCTCGCTGACAGCACCGGACACGCTGCCATAGGCCAGAGCACGATTTAACGCCGTCTGGTCCCCCCTGGCCGCCATCTGGGACTGCATCTGGGATTGTCCCTCGGACACAATCTCCAACAGCCGCTTTTCGTCCGTAAAATCAGAGGTCAGTGCAATCTCCTGCAAAAGCTCCATGGCTTTGTCAATGTTGCCGTACAACACCTTGGTCTTCAGATCCAATGTGGCTTTGTATTCATCCGTATTCTCCACATTGCCATAAATATTGTTCGCCGTACCGATGCCGCCGGTGTTTAAATCTATCTCGTTAGACAGCTCGCCGTAGCTGTAGTTTTTCGTGTTCAACAGACCCAGACAGGCGCTTAGAATTCCCACATAGGGATACAGGCGCTCTGGAATCCGATCCAGTGAAAATACAAGACGGATGTAGGCAATGCCGTTGGTAAACAGGGAGTGACGCAACGCCGGGATTTCTCCGATCCCGGTTTCCTCGTTGATGATCTTCCTGGCCTCCCTGCCAATGTCTTCCCTTGCCAGCATGGGAATCTTGGCCAGATCTTCCTTGTTGTCCTCCTGCTCCTGATAGGCCGTCAGCGCCTGCTGCCGGTCCATGATCTCCTCCAGCTGCTCTCGGCTCATACCGGCCTTGCGCTCCGCCAGCTGCGCTTTCAACGCCTCCTCCTGCTCCTTGGCCATACCCTTTTTGGGCTTTAAGATCACAAGGGATTTATGGGGATTATCAATCAGGTAGGTCTGCACCAGCTTTTCAAAATAGCCCTGCTCTACCGCCTCCCGCAGCCGGGCATAGGTATCGTTGGCCTCCACATGGATAAAAGGCGCATTATCCGCATAGAGCCAGCTGTCCAAAACCTGTAGCCCGTACATCAGCCCCTTTGGATATCTGCCGAAATCCGCCTCCCGGTACCGGAATTCATAGTGGTTGATGCCCGCCAATAACGCCTTTCGGTCAAAGCCTTCCTTGACGATCCGCTGCAATTCCTTGTCGATCAGTTCCACAAACTCCTGCTCCTTGGCAATGTCCGTGTCACTGGCCACCACAGAGAAGAAAGGCTGCTTAATGCCATTGTCGTACTCGCTGTAGACGTCCTTGCCCATGGAGTGATCCAGCAGAACCTGTTTCAGCGGTGCTCCCGGCGCGCTGCAAAGCGCATAATCCAAGATCTCAAAGGCCACATACAACTCCCGATCCAAGCAGTCCCCGGCAGTCATGTTATAACTTAAATACCCGCTCTCCTCCTCCTTGGATTCATCGCTGATGGGATACTCCCGCACCACCCTGCGCAGGGCCGGAAAAGGCTCCTGATCCCGGATCGAACTGTCGATCTCCAGCCTGTCAAAAGCGGACAGATATTTTTCATCCAGAAACACCAGTTTCTCCGCCATATCCATGTCGCCGTACAGATAGATATAGGAATTGGAGGGATGATAATAACGCCTGTGGAACTCCAGGAACTCCTCATAGGAAAGTTCCGGAATCACCGCCGGGTCGCCGCCGGACACCTTGCCGTAGGTGGTATCCGGGTACAGGGATTTCATTTTTTCCCGAAACAGCAGATCATCCGGGGAGGAAAATGCCCCCTTCATCTCGTTGTACACCACTCCGTTGATGGTCAGTTCACCGTCCAGGCCGTCAAGCTCATAATGCCAGCCCTCCTGGCAGAATATCTTGTCTGTGTCATAGATCCGAGGATAGAACACCGCATCCAGATACACGTGCATCAGATTCCGGAAGTCCTTGTCGTTGCAGCTGGCTATGGGATAAATGGTCTTGTCCGGATAGGTCATAGCATTCAGGAAAGTATTCAAAGACCCCTTCACCAGCTCCACAAAGGGGTCTTTCACAGGGAATTCCCTGGAGCCGCACAGCACGGAATGCTCCAGAATATGGGCCACGCCCGTGGAATTCTCCGGCGGTGTGCGAAAACCGATGTAGAACACCTTATTGCTGTCATCATTCTCCAGCAGCGCCACCCTGGCTCCGGTCTTTTTATGCCGCAGCAGGTAGCTCATGGAATTCAAGTCCCCTATCTCCCTCTTGTCTATAATCTCATAGCTTGTTACATCTTCAATACGCATTGTCTATTCCTCTCTTCTAAATTTTTAGTTTCACTGACTCGCTCACACTGTAAAAACCATCATAGCCAATTTGTTCACCACAATCTCCTGCACCACAATCCCCTGGGCCTGCTTTTGAGCCGGAGCCATTGCAGTAAGTTCATCCAGACCTATCAGTTCCGTAACGTAACACCTGTTTTTCTTTCCCTTCGAGAAAAGCTTTTTTTTCTCTACAATCCGGCTACATTTAAGCTTTACCTTCAACTGCCGGAAGGTGCGGTAGATGAAACTGTCCTGCGTCATATAGTAAAACTCGCTCTCCAGCGTAGTCTCTATGTCCGACTGGGGCAAAATATAGCGTTCCACAATAGCACGGATTTTAAACGGCACATCCTCGTTCTGCAGCAATTCCCCGTAGGTATATTTGGCACCCAGGTACACATTGCCCGTGTCCACCATCACATATTTGTAATCCTCATAGCTCTGCTTTTGCAACAGCATCAGACTTCCTCCAGAAATTCAATTTTGTGACCGCTGAGGCGAATAGCATCCCTTATGGCCTTCTCGGTCAGCCCCGTCTCCCCGGCCAGCTCCTCCACTGTCACCTTGCGGTGCAGTTCCTCCGAGAGCGACTGCGCCGCCTCCGAAACCTTGTTTATACGGTCTGCCATCCTCTGATCGGCTCTAGATATATCCTGCTGCTCCTGTATCAGTTCCTCCATGGCGTCCATCATCATCTTTCCCAGCATCCCCTGGGCCTGGGAGGCATGCTCCAGCGCCCCCAGCATGGACACCCCCATGGTCAAAGCCAGGTTGCCCTCTCCTATCAGGTCCTCTAATGGCACTCCCTGTCCGCTGTACAGCCTGGCCACCTCCACCACATCCGGCAAGTACATAGTCACCAGCCGACTCTGAGCGTCCGTATCTCCCGCCATGGCTGAAAGCGTTACCGCCTCCCTCTCGCCCTCTCGGGACTGCGGCAGCATCTCCAGTTCGTCCAGATAGTTTTGCAGATAATTCTTCTCCTCCTGCGTCAGATAATCGTCCGGATTTACCGGCGCATTGATACCTATTTTGCACTTTATCAGATAGTCATAGACCATCTGCAGCTGCTCTCCCGAAAGTTCCAGTGGGGCAAATGCCTCCTGTACATCCTCCTCGCTGATCCAGCCTCCCTGATCCGCAGCATGGCTTTTTACCTGCTCCAGGGTCTGCGCAAACAAATCCTCCTGATTCATTCCATTTTTCCTTTCTCAACCATTATAGACAGCTTTCGCCGCCCACAGGTTACACCGGGCGGCGCAATTTTTCCATTTTATGTTAAACTACTGCCCTTTCACATGCTCATGGGTAAAAATATGCTCCTGACAATACTCGTAATTGCCCTCGCACTTGGAGCAGTACCGAAACTCCATCGTGGGCTCGTCTGCGTCCGTCCTGCCGCAGATGGCGCACTTGTGACCGGTGGTCCGCATGTTTTTCTTCACCTCGTGTCTAAACTCCTGCCTGCGCTTGATATCCTTGGGCGACATATGGATATGCCCTCTGCTGGTCAGCCAGAAAATTACAAAATTCAACAGGGACGCCACGATGGCCGTCCGATAGAATATATTGGCCAGCGGATTGCCCATATCCTGAATCAGGCTGAGCACCAGCATGGCTCCATATATCATTCCCAGCCATTTCATCTTTACCGGGATCAAAAACATCAGCAGCACATGCACGTCCGGGAAAGTAGCCGCAAAGGCCAGCAGAATGGACATGTTGATATAATAGGTGCTGAACAGAAAGCTATAGCTGCCGCACACAACCTCCGCACTGCCAGGAATCGCCATTATGTCCCCATAGAACAGATAGCATAATCCCAGAGCGACAAAGCTGCCCAGCACCGTAAAAATCATGCCGGAGAACAGGTACACATTGTAGCGGTAGGCCCCCCATGTGCGCTCCAGCGTGTTACCCACGGAATAGTAGAAAAACAGCGTGATAATCGTAAGAATATTGAAGGAGAAGGGCGGCACAATGATCCAGCTCACAATCCTCCATATCTGTCCGTGCAGAATCTTATACGGGTCGAGGGTCAGAAAATTCAGAAAGCCGCCGCCCACCAGCTGTATCACATATCCCACCGCGTAACACAGAATCAGTATCAGCGATAAATTTCTTATTGCGTATTTGCCAAATTTTTTCTCAAATTTACTCATGAAAGCCTCCAAAGGACCTGCGCCCTTCACTCATTATACCACGATTTCCTGCGCTTTAGCACACATACATTTAACCCATTGTAGCATTCACCGGGGAAAAAGTAAACTCAATAAATGTAATTTAATAATCATTTAAGTTGTGCCCTAAATGCGTCAAAACTTATGGCCTTTGCTGCTGCCTTGTGCCACCGGCGCAGAATCTGGGTATCCTCCTCCGTGTAAATACGGGATTGGATATCTTCGGGGATCTCTCCCAGGTCCTCCAGCAGGTCCAGAATATCCTGGCGGCTGCGATTGAGGTCTCCAAGAGTTTGTCCAGCCACCATTCCTGTAGCCATTCCAGCTGCTTTTCCGGCCTCTACCCCGTCCTCATACGCCTCTTCCCTCTCCACCTCCATGGCGTCATCCCAATTCCACTGCGTATATAGCATATTTACCGCCTCCGTTCCATGCTCCTGCATAAACTCTGCCATAATCCCTTCATCCAAGCAGTCCCGCACCGCCTGGGCGATTGCATCGTCCCGGCTCCATCCGGCCGCCAGATAGTCCTTGATCTGCTGGATGAACCAGGAATACTCGTACATCGGGCGGCACTCCTTCAAAAGCCTGTGGCCCGACGCAAGGTTAATGTTGATTACTTTCACTTCCAATTCTAACATAGGATGCTCCGTTTTATCAAGATACGCGTCGGAAAGACGCAGGATTTTTTCTGTCGGAAAGGGATCATCACCATTGTAAAACACATAAAATTCCGGTGTGGGAACGGAGATCATTTTGCGCCTGTACAGGTTTTTCTCGTCAAGCAGTTTCTCCAGCGTCCGCCCCAGGTAGAGAAGATCACGCAGAGGCATGTTCTCGTTTATTGTGGACTGGTGTTCACTGATAACCAGCACACGGTTCTTCACGGTGAAAGCCAGGTCATTTTTCCTCGCAATGAACAACACCCCCTCCAGCGTCACATATGTAATATCCTCCGGGGATACCTCCGTATCTCCCAAAGCCGCATAGAGTTCAGACGCATTCTCAGGTTCCCCGAAAAACGTTGTGAATGCGCTGTCCTTTACCTCACGGTTAGATATACCTTTTCTGTTGCCTTTTGTCATGAGCAGATTCCTCCTCTGTTTGAGATTTTCAATCATGTTATTTGAAAAACAAAAACAGCAGAAAGAATAACGACCCACTCTCGTGAGTCAAATATTCTTTCTGCCGTTGTATCTCTTATTATACATGGTGTAAATCATTTGTCAAGTGTTTCAAGCCATAATGATAGAGTATAAAAACAGAGCTGCCGCTCAGGTAGATTATTCACCTACTTTTGCAACAGCCCCTGTGATTGTCCACTCTGTATTTGTTTTATTTGTCCGGAATGATTAGTCTCTGGCCGGCATAAATCTTACCCGGTGCGCGAAGCACATCTTGATTTGCCGCATAAATGCTTCTCCACTTGTGACCATCACCATATAACTTTGCAGCGATTTTCCACAGGCTGTCGCCGGTTTGCACCACATAGACCTCTCCAGCCTCGGCATCAATGGGTAATTGCCCCGTATTCCCAAGAGGGATGGAAGTAGTAGTGGGTACCGCAGATATACTGGCTTGTTCGGGTTGATCCATTATGTAAAGCCGGATTACCTGCCCTACATATATCTTATTAGCATCCTTGATTATATCTGCGTTGTCTGCAAAAATCTTTGTCCACAGGGTCCCGTTTCCGTAGAATCTGTCCGCAATTTTCCACAGTGTATCGCCGGATACAATAGTGTATGCTACCTCTGTTACGTTTCCTGCATAAACAATATTTTTTATAGGTTCAATGCTGGTTATGTCACCTTTACCATTGTTGCTGTTGTTTCCGCTGTTGCCGGGTGAATTTTCTGCTGGTGGTTTCTCACCATTGTTCCCATTTCCAATATTGTTATTCCCACTATTGACAGGTGAAGTACTCAGCACAAAGTTCTGAGCCGCTCTCTTTAATGTACCTGTATCAGGAGTACGAAACTCCACGCCAAGAGTATGAGTACCCTCGCCCAAATCATTGTTCAAAGTCTGGGACAGAATCGTAATTCTGGTGCTGCCGGATTCTGCTCTATAATCCTTGCCAGCCTCTAACAACTGACCGTCCAAGAAGACACAACCTGCAAACTGATCAAACACACCTTGGGATACAAACAGCTGGTCTGATGACACATTGCCAAGCTGCAGCGTGGGAATACGCTGGGTTACGTCATAGCCTACATCTGTGGCACCGTCTACGTTGGTATCCGTATTTTCCTTTACAATCAAGGTAAATTCTTTCCATAAATTGCTAAACTGACTGGCACTGTTTGTCATATAGACGGCAAAAGTAAACTCGCCTGTCTCTCTGGGCGCGCCATACAGTTCGCCATTTGACTTTATTACCATGCCCTGTGGTAGGGAACCATAATACAGGCTATAGCTTACCGTGTTCCAGCTATACTTATTGTTGTTCTGAATCATCGATCCATAGGGAACATATTTTACAGCCTCTGGAATCTTTGTAGTACTGATACAGGGATTTCCGATGGTGCCCGTCAGCGTCATCACCATCAGAGGCGTACCGTTGGACTTAATGGTCAATGTTCCGCTAATATCCGCACCATTGCTAACACCCTCTTTTACCCGCAGGCGAACCTTTGCCATATTCGCCAATTCGCCATAGGAATTTGTTCTGTCTGTCCCTGAGAAACCCGCTAGGTCATAAACCCCTTTCAGCGTCCAGTACGCGTCCAACTCTACCACATCGGAGACTACTTCCGCTGTCAATGCGCTGATAGCCTCAGTTCCCATGTTGATCAGCACGATGTCGTGTACATTGTCATGGTATCCATCCAGCATAACCTCACGTTTGGAGTTAATACCGTTGGTCTGAGCATCAGGATCCGCCAGACTGTTGACGTACAGTTGACCCGCTCCCTGAGATGGCTTGACAATCTGCAGCCAGTAGTTCATGGAATCCTCTCCATTTTCCGCCGCTGCCGTATACTGTACAGGCCCATTTGCAAAGTTGTGATAGCTCTTGCCGCTGACCTCCGGAGAACTGCTGCCCGGAGCGTATAAATTTACACCAGTAGACGTTGAAAATCGAGGTGCCAAATTTGTCACATCCACATCACTGTCTACCAGTATGGTCGGGAAGTTATATTCGGCGTAGGAATCCTCGTTGTAACTCATGACATAGCAATCCACCGAGTTTCCATCGCCGTCCACCAGACCGTTGAATTGCACCGCTGTGCCGCTGTGCAGATTATTTGAGGATGCGGATGCCGTCGGATCTTCTTGGGTAATGAAGTAAAAACGATATATTTCCTGGTCTTCTGCCCCGTCTGCTCCCACGAAAATGGAAAAGCACACGCCCTGGCTATAATCCGCAACATATCCGTTTCCAAATACCGTATCCTTTATATCTACCGCGCCAGCTGTCGTTGCTTCCGCAATAGAGGAATACAGACCCACATAGGCCGCCGTCACAGCGTCTTTGTTGGAAGTGCCGTCCTGATAATAATACATAGGGAGTCGGTAGGAACCATTCACCGCATAACCGGAAGGTATGTTAAATATCCTTTTTACCACTCCATCGCTACCTGTGGTGGAGCTGTAACTATAAAAATATTCATTGTAAGATTGACCATAATACAGGCTCGATGCACTGACATAGCTGCGATCCAGCGACCAGTAAATATAGATCGGCAACAGACCTATCACCTCATTTGATGCGTTATACATGACAAGCGTCACATAATGATCTGCATACTGGCTTGTCAGATACCCAGCGTTTATCTGTGACATATCCGCCTGCCATATCCTGTCCGTAATCTCCGCCGCTGCCTCTGCCTCCGCAGCAGTTTTATGGGTTCCCTCAAAGACTCTCATATGATCATAATTCGTGTTAGCAAAAGAGCTGACGTCAATGTTCAAACTCACATACGCCTCACGGCGCTCCTGCATCTCCTTCTCCAACAAGTCAAAGCGCAGATATCCGCTCACCCTCTCATCACTATAAGTGCTGTAATAGTAGCAATCATTCACCGTCACTTCCGCACGGCTACCATCTTCCGCCTGGATATAAACTGTAGGAACCAACCAGTCATAGGAGTTTGTCGTACTGATATCTATCCTGTAGCGGATGTTATCTGCCGCCAGCTGATCCGCAACACCGACAATCATTTCCCAGTAAGAGGCAGCGCTGAGATTCAGAGAATCTCCCGCTCCGCTTATAATGTAATCGTCATTAGAGTACGCCGCCCACATAATCTGAGAGGTGTCCGTCAGCGCGTTTTCTCCTGTAAAAATAGAATCCACGGATACCATGGTCAGTTCTGCAGGAGTAAAACCTGTCAAGTCTACCTGGAGTGCCCGATACTCCAGCGGCAGCAGAGAGTATGCCTGGGGAATATCCTCCACGTTATCCTCACCGCTGAAATTCTTACTCTCCGGATAGACAATCACCTTTCTGCCCGCTATGTCCAGACTCATCTGTGTCATGGCAGTGCCAGTGAAATCAGCTGCCACCCGGAAGGTATGTCCCCCGATTTCCACAGTGTCGTCAGGCGTCATAAACCACCGATTGCTCACTACCCCGTCCCAAGAGAATTGGACCTCATACGGGAAGAATGGATCCGTCTCTGGAATCCGGATAGTATAGCTGCCGTCCGCCGCAAAGCAGTCGTCCCCACTTGGAGACAGATGCACGATCTCACCCGTTGTATCCCTTTCTGTGCCGCCTGTCGCATCGCCGCCGGACACACTGTTGCCGGATATGCTCTCAGGCTCTGTCTTTTCCGGCTGGGCGACAGGGATTACAATCGTGTGGATACCGTCTCCGGTGTTATACTGCACCACCTCTGTCCCTTGAGAGGCCGCAGGAGCATCCACCTCCGCTTTCGCTAGCATGTTAGGTACAATCAGCAGTGCCGCCAGCAACACTGCTATACCGCGTTTAATCGATTTCATCTTCTGAAATTCTCCCTTCTTGATTTGAATACTTATTCCTCTATATATGTCTCCCCAAGAGCAATCAACTCCTGGAGGGAATATAAGCGGCTCTGCCGCAAATTCCCCGCTCCGCAGTCAAATACCAGCATATCTCCCGTCACGTCGCAAAGCCCGGGTAGATACGCCAGTTTTTCCATATTCTCATTCAACAACAGGCCATATCGTTCCCCCGAGGTGGCAATATACTCTGTGATCAGGTAGTTCTCTGTCTGGCTCACATAGGTCAGATAACCATCCTCCTCCAGAACCGCCACCTGCCTGCCCGTGTCCAGATCATATACCATCGGCGCCTCGTGCAGAGATGAGGCTACTCGGTAATGATCGGTTAAAAACTCCTCATACAAATCCTTTGGAGGCGCCTCACCGCTCTCCTCCGAAAGCACGCTGCCGTCCACAGCACTGTAAAGCCTCCGTGTGCCGTCATACCAGATCACCTCCAGCCAGGAGCCCTCTTCGCTCTTGCAAAACTGCTGGTCATAGATGTAGTCAGCATCGGGGAATGCCCCCTCCGCCACCTGTTCTCCCTCCATATCATAAACGCGAAAGTCCTTGTATCCAAAGAGCATCACTGTTTGCCCGTCCTGGCTGACTCTGGCCTCGTCATGATCATACCGTGCGTCATAGGACAGCAGTTGGGCCTCCTGATGATTTTCCAGTGCCATCAAACGCAGAGACGGCTCGTTACGATTGGCAATCACAGCATACTCCGCCGACAGGGCCACAAAATCACTGCTAAATTGCCCCTCCTCCACTGACATCCGGCCTGCCGCACTATCATAAAAGGAAACTCTTCCGTCCTCCGTAGCCACCAGCGTATGCTCTGGCCCTGCACAAAAACCTATAATAATGGCATTGTCCGTATAAGCCATCTCCCGCTCTCCAAAGGTATCGGGATCGATCTGCACTAGCAGATTGCCGCTGGCCAGATATATGCCTCCCTCATCGGCCTGGAGCAGGAGATGGTTCTGGGAAGTGTACCCGCCTGTAAACACCGCCTCCATTGTGTCAACAATCCCAAACTGTGCCTCCCCGCTCTTCTCCGCCGTGAAAGCAAAATATTTTCCATAAAAACCGCCCTCAAAATACCCATAGTCCGACTCCTCATACAAGATCAGATCCCCCTCCGGATCGTCTATATCCATAATCCACAGACCTCCGTTGTGGAAACTGATCGCCAGCATGCTCCCATCGGCATTCAGGGCAAAAATATCATTTCCCGCATCCGCAAAAATATCGTTCACCGGCACATGCAGATGCTGGCCCTCAAAGTCACGTTCTGCCAGCTTTGTGCCGTCCGCTGTCCTGTAAAACACAGCCCGACTGGCATCCCGGTCCACCGCCGCCACCACCTGTCCATCCGCAGACAGCGCCAGCGTGGTAGACACCTCCCCTGTCCAGTCCGCCCTCATACTTTCCAGATCGTAACCCGTAACACCATCAGCCCCCGCATATATAATATGGTTCTCATCCACAAAGAGACAGTCCGACAGGGCGGATTTCTGGGCGGGCAATGCCGCTATCCGCTGCCGGGTTGCCAGATCATAGATGGCGGTCTCGTAGGCATATACCACGGCAAGGCGTGTCCCCTCCGGCGACAAAGTAATCTGAAAGGGTGCGCCGGGCAGTCCGAGGACGTCCAGCGCCTTATAGCCGTCCAGCAGGTCATAGACACCCAGCGCATCCGTCAGAGCCTTCTGCGCCTGGGCTGTCACTGGAGCATCCAGTATGCGGCGGGGCTGGGGAATAGCCTGCAGCGCCTGGCGGATTGCCGTAGTTGTATCCCCCTCCGCCAGAGCATTGGCAGAATACTCTGCCAGTGTGAGAGCTCCCTGCCGCTGCTGTAGCTGCTCCATTCCGATAAAAGTACTGGCTCCGCCCGCCAGAAACGCACAGACCAGCACCGCCGCCGCTGTCCTCATGCGCCATCTGTGTTTCACAGCCCTTTTATCCTGCCTGTGCAGCTGCCGGAAAGCGTCCAGCATCTCCTGGGCTGTCTGGTAACGGTCGCCCGGCTGGGGCGCCATGGCCTTATACAAAATGGCAGATACGGCGGCGCTGCACACTTCTTTCTCCAGAGGTTTCACCTCTCTGGCATCCTGAGGTGGCTTTCTGCCGGAAATCAAATGGTACAGGGTGGCCCCCAGACTGTAGATATCTGACCGCACATCCAACAGGATTCCCCTGCCTCCAGAGGTGTTGCCCGTCTCCAGCAGTTGGGTTTTCTCGGATCCTTCTCCCAACACCAGTGTGCTGTCGCTGCCGTCCTCCCGTAATGTTTTCTCCGAACCTTCCCGTTGTCGACCAGACTTAAAGAAACTGCTGCCCCTAAACTGGGAATGGACGCCCGCTGCCGCCTGGTGGCTCACCAGATAGTCCGCCCCATAATGCTCCGGGGAGGCATATCCCCTGCTATAGCCCACCTTTACCGCCCCGTCCTCTCCCAGCGCCAAAGCGATGTTGAAATCAATCAGGCACATATCCCCATTAGGACGCCTCATGATATTGGCCGGCTTGATGTCCCCGTGCAGAATGCCATAGGGCGGACGGCTGTGTAGATAAACCAGCGCTTCCAGCAGCTGGCAGGCCCAGCCAATCAGCTCCGCCTGCCCAGGCAGCTGCCCTCTGGCAATCAGCTTGTCCAGACTTTCACCCTCAATAAAGTCCATCACCGTATAGACAACGCCGTCCTCCTGAACAAAGTCATACACCTGCGGGATAAAAGTATGGCTCAATCCCTTTAACAGGTCTACCTCCCGCCGGAGGGCTGCAGTGCCAATGCGCAGGGTTCGTTTATCCGCCTTAAGAACCACTGGCTTATCAAGACGCATATGCCGCCCCAGATATACCACCCCGCCACCCCCGGCTCCGATTTTCTCTATTAACTCATATGTTCCTGCAATTACCTGTGGCATTCTCTTCTGTTTCCTTTCAACCTTAAGTTTTCTCTCACATGTTTTGGCAACAACCTGTCAGTGCTGTGGCTTTCCATATTCCTGCTCCAGTTTCTTTTTTAATCGCCTGCCGGTGCATGTGAACACTATAATACATAACACCATCAGACCTCCTGCTGCCGCCATAGTGGCAACACCGCCATAGAAGAATAATTCACTCTCTGATAATCCAAACATTCCTGTTCCCCCTCCTATTTACTTTTTTCGAAAATATGCCGTCTCCTCCGTCACGAGCAATGTTTCATATCGTTCCTCATGGCTGGCCAGATAGCTATATAAGGGACGCCCTACCTCAATCAGGAAAGCATCAAAGCCATATTGTTCTATGAGCGCCTCTACGTCCAGCCCGCCCGGACCAGCTGTCTGCAGCAACAACAGAGAAGTACTCTCTGCCAATAGATTATCCTGCGCATACACATCCGCCCTCCCATCTATGAAAACGGGAATACTCTCAAAAATCAAATCTCCTCCGTAGTTATAATCATTGTAGAGTCTGGACGGTGCGTCCTCCTTGACAAACTCTATCACCTGTTTCTCCAGAGTGTTCGTAATCATCTCCCCCTGCGTCCAGGTTCCCAGACAATTCCTAATGCTCATACAGATCATTACTAACAAAACAACCTCTGCGCCTGATACCAATACTTTCTCCAGCGTCCTCTCAATGTTCTTCAATCTGCAGGGCACTCCATAAGGAAAAGCCCAAAATGCCGCCGCAATATAAAACAAAACAATAAACCTGGCACTTCTGAAAAACAAAAATAGAAACAGGAGCATCATCGCCGCGTCCCGCAGTCTGACTTTCTGCTCTCCAAAGAGAATTCCAAAACTCACGAGCAGAATCGGCAGAAAATACAAGACCAATCCCCCAATATTTTTGGCATCGGGCGCTGCCCATTCGCTGATTATCTGCATTGCCACGGGATCTGCCATACACTCATAGGGATAAAACAACATTTTATATCCTGCAGGATTTATGCCGATAGCACATACTGTAAGTATCAGCACGGCCAGTAGATGCAACAACTGCCTTCGACTCCATTTGACGCTGTAAAGCCTGCCAATATGCCATTCCCTGACCCCGCAGACCAGAAAGACCAGCAACAATATGTAAGACAGATTGGAAGAGCCGCCGTGCAAATTACTCCACAGACAGGCCAATACCGGAATCAGGTTGAGACACCATCCGTGTCCCTCTGCAAATTCATACAGGCAGTACAACTCTCCATACAGCAGAAAAAAGCTGAATATATGAGGTCGCCCATAAAAGAACAGACTTGTCAGTACACAGAACAGGCAGATATAAAATACTGTTACAATACAGTTATTTAAAAAATATTGCCTGATACGCCATATCAGCAGAAGAACCATCAGCATGGCCGTGCCCAGACTGAATAAGAATATGCCGCCCTTGCCACCACCGTGATACAGGAGCCAGAAAATCACCTCTGCCAGCCATTCATGAGCCACCCAGTCAAAGTCATGCGCCATGCCATACCAGGAGAAGATATCCTTGCTTGGTACGTGCTTATTTTGGCATATCCATTCCCCTGTTTTTATGTGCCACCAGAAATCGTTTCCGCTGATTCCCTCGTTGAAACAGTACACCAGGATTGCCAGACTGCCGCTAATCAACAATATATAAAATGTAGTCTTTGTCGTTTTATCCATCGTTCTCCCTGATTATGCTTATGGCCGCTTTGATGTCCGAAAAATCTCTGGACGTTGTCCGGGCAGATGTTCTTCTGCAATATATACATCATATTTACCAATGTGGTCCACACAGGATGCATGATACTTAATATACTCTATAAATTCCTCCGGCACCTGCCAATTGATCCCATATCCATCCGCAGCAAGCAGCATGATCCCTCCCCGTTGCAGCAATGCCTGCGCCATCTCGTCCGAGGTTTTGTCTCCCCAGTTCCCCGCAAGACACATGTCATAATCCTTATCATAGCGTCCCATTGGTATCTTATAGAGCATGGCTGCCCCATCCAATATATATACTGAAGTTCCTGAATACTGTTGCAAATAAGAATTTACCTCCTGTACCATCTGCTCGATGGAACGATCCATTCGGATTCCCTGATAATGTGCCAGTTCTGACCATACGACATTCTCATCACGGACGGACCAGAGAGAGACTCCCATTCCCATCACCGCAATCATTACTACCAGCCTTAAAGAAAGCTTCTGCTGACAGGCACTAATAAGCGGCAATTCACATATCCCCAGAATCAGAAACGGCAATAGGGCAATAACAAAATGTGTATCATCTGCTATAGGATAGACCACTGTCATTCCTGCTACAGAGAGACCGAATATGACCAGCCATTTCTTTTGAGCCTGCATCCCCCTGCCCTGTACTAGTTTTCTGATTCCTTCTACCATAATAATGATTGCCAGACCTGCCTCCACTGTACATAATAAACCGCTGTGAAACAGGAATGTCCAAAAGCTTACTCTATTGTATTGCCGGAACATATTTATTCCATCAAAGGCATAATTCCAAAACGTTTCCCATATATGAAACTGCAGCAGCCATCCAAAGCATAGTACCACGGGCATCATACAGCCTGCGATATAGCACAGAACTTTTCTCCTGTCCGGGCCAAATATCCAGACCATGATGGAAGTTGCCACAAATACGGCTAATCCTGTTGATTGCTTAGCCAGCACTGCACATCCTGCCACAGTTCCAATGATAAACCATCGGATGCGGCCTTGCCTTTTTCCCTTTATTTCCTGCCGAAGCAGCAAATCCATGATCAGCAGGAGCATCAACAGCACCCAATAGTTGTAATCATAAGTGAAATGCACGCAATAAAAAGCACTGATATAAATACAAAAGCAAAAGGCCAGCCTCTTCTCAATTTCCATAATTTGCAGAATATCATAAAATAGCATCATACATGTCGTGCATAATAAGGTACCCAATATTCTGTATACAATTAGTTGCTCCCCGAAAACTCTCAGTGCAGCTCCCCCAATGATTCCAGACAGCGGAGGCACCACCATATTGATGTCACGATATGGCAAAAGCCCCTTTGCCATATTGCTTCCTACACTGTACTGCCACAGTTCATCCAATGACTTCAACGGCCTGCCTATTACGCATATTCCTATGATAGACAGCAGCACGAGAAAGATGAAACCATATTCAAAATACCTCTTTTTCTTATTTTTACTCATAGCCCTATACTACGGAATAATCTCCTCACTCTCACAATAAACAATGTCTTCCACTGTGTTCAGAAAATGCCCGGTTGCCAGCACAGCCGCTATCGGCAATTCTTGGGTTATAGCACAATCAGCCATGGAGGACTGCTCTTTCAATACACCCCGGTGTTTATGCCTCTTTCTTATTACACCAATCAGTAGCCAAACCAGGCAGAGCGCCAATATGGCAGCCAACACTGCCATAGCCCACACCTGAGTCACCTGCGACATGGCAATTCCCTGCGCCCAGAGTTTTCCACCATATTTCACAATAATCTCCCTTGCATATCGCAGACTGTGTCTGTGATATTGCTCAAATAGAAAATTGAAAAATCTTTGATTTTTCAATCCATCACTCATAGGTTCTGATTGTAGCCACTGTAATGTTATCTCGTTCATTGCGCTCCTTTATCAAACGGATCAATGCCTGCTCATTTTCCCTCATATTTTCTGGGCTATTCATGCGGTAGGGCTCCAGATAGGCTAGCATCTCCTCAGGTGCAATCTTATGCCGGAAACCATCGCTGCACAACAGATAGACGGCATTGCCAAGGGGTGTTCCAAAGAAAAAATCCGCATATACCACCTCGGATGCGCCTATGCATTGCAGTAGCACGCTTCTACGGGGATCTGTCTCCGCCTGCTCTGGGGCCAGAAACCCCAGTTCAATCTCTCTGGCCACCACCGTCTGGTCCCTGGTGATCTGCGTCAACTGCGTCTGCAGCTCATAGACTCTGGAATCTCCCACATTGGCTACATAATACCTGCTCTCCGTCAACAGTAAAACCGTGACCGTGGTTCCCAGCCGCACGCCTTTTTCTCTTCCATATGCCTTGATCTTCTCGTTGCAGTTCGTGATGACCTGCGTCCATTCTCGCCGGATGTCGCTGTCCTGCAGACCATTTTGAAGCAGAACCTCCAGACGCCGACTACACCAGTTCCGAAAGGCATGTATCACGCTGGCACTGGCCAGCTCACCTTTCTGCAGACCGCCCATACCATCACAGAGTATAGCAAATACCAGCTGGCTCCCGTCCTGCTCCAGCAGTTGTACGCTTACGCTATCTTGATTGATGGTTTTGACAGTGCCTGCATCTGTGCTGGCAGAAACCAGAAATTTCATATCTTTATTTCCCCATCTGTCCGCCTCAGCGGGCGTACAAGTTTCAATAAAAATAACTAAAATGTCAAAAACTCAAAATCTTCATTGGACAGTCTGATCTTGGTTCCATGGGACAGCGGGATCTCTGTATTGCTGGGAATCATCTCACCGTTTACATAGGTATGGTTGGTGGAGTTGTTGTCCACGATAAAAAACTTTCCATTCCTGTTGATAATGTCCGCATGGCTGCGGCTAATAGTGGCATTGCCGCTGATGCAGTAATCCACATAGCTCCTCTCTTTCCCAATATGGAAAACCGGCTTGTCCAGGAGGATCCTCTCATTGTTACTGCTGCGATGCAGATAAGGTTTTATGGAAACTGCAGCCATTGCCTCACCAATCACCACCGTGTCCTCCCCATAGCCATCGGCTCCCATGATCACTGTGTCCCCAAAGTTTTCGCTGCCGGGAAAGGACTGCACCGACGGCTGCAAAGGCTGAACGCTGGACTGCGCTGGGGCCAATTGTTCCCTTGGTTGCTGCACCCTGGACTGAATCTGCGGCTGCATCTGAACCTGTACTGGCGGCTGCTGGAACTGAGGCTGCGAGGATGCCTGCTGTCCCGGCACGGCAAAGCCAGCGCCTGAGACCGATGCAGGATTGGCAGCAGGCACCGCATTTCCGCCTTTCTTCTTAGCCTCTTTCTGGGCCTTGTATGCCGCCGCATTTTCCTTGTTATAATGCTGTAGCAGATAAAGCATGGACATTTCCTTCTCTGCGGATGGCTGCTGAACCTCCTTTTGTTCCTTCCTTTGCCGTTTCTCAGTCCCAGCCATACTGCCCTGCCCAGGCACAGCAAATCCGCCATCGCCGCCTTGTCCCGGCACGGCGAAATCCATCCCGGCAGCCGCAGAGTGCTCCTGCTTCTTGGGCGCAGGAGCAGACTGCTGAGGCTGTGCCATGGCTTGTGCCTGAGACGCCTGAACGGGCTGCTGAGGCTGTGCCATGGCATTGGCCTGAGACTCCGGGGAAGACTGCCGAGGCCGCGCCATAGCATTGGCCTGAGGTCTGGGGACGGACTGAGGTTGTTTTGGCAGGGAGGACTGTACCCCGCTGGAGACTGAAAGGCTCCCTGTCCCCTGTAATTCCTCCAACAGACGCAAAAAATCTCCCACCACAAACACTGGCGTACTATTTAGATAGTTGATGATCCTGGCCACATAATCACAGTTCTCCGTCTGATCAAACTGCGTGGAAAACATGATATTCTTAAAAAACTGGCCCATATCCACAGCCCCTGCCTCCCGGATCACAGGCAGACAGATCACCTCCGCCCTGCACGTGCTGACATCCGCATAAATATATTCCGCATCCAGCAGCATAGAACTGCCATCAATCATATATTCCTCCGCCGCTGACAACGCCGCTGCCACACTGGAGAAAACTCCCAGCAACCTGCGCTTATTTACAACACCGGAAAAAAATTGTTTCACCGCAACCTTGGCGGTCACATTGTACTTCAGAAAACAGTCCCGGTTCATCTGGGTATACAGCACGGATGCCATGCCGGGAATCCGGTTGTTTGTGATCATGCCCAATGTCATGGTATCCAGCACATCTTCCTCCTGAATTGCATACACCAGAAAAGTGTTGTTCCCGCTTGTTTCAAATGTAAATGCCATGATTTGATTCTCCTTATTTTGAGTTCCACATCCGCCCGGACAGTACCACCCTCAGCAGCTGCGTTTAATAATTTTCCTTATACAAAATCAGCACTGACCAAGTCTGATTCTTCTGGACCGGCACCGTCCCGTTCGCCGTGAAGTCCTTGGTCTGGGTAAACTGGCAAGGGATACACAACTCCTTTTCCATATTGATAAACCCCCAAAGCCCGTCCACCTGCACTGCGGCAAACCCATTTAAAAAGCTTCTGGCATCCTCATAAATGGGTTCTGAAAACCAGTTGCCGTCCTTGTCTATAAAGCCCCATTTGCCGTCTTTTTTCACGGCCGCATAGGTATTTTCATAGAAAACCTTTGCATCCTCATAGGTTTCCGTCCCGATCCGGTTGCCCTCCCCGTCAATCAGAATATAGGCGTCCTCCATCCTGACAAAAAGCCGCTCATTCCGATAAGCCATCTGTTTCTCATCCATGACCACATCTCCATAGACCATGTCCGTCCTGGCATTCCCATTCACATCATAAATTTTCCAGCCCTCCTCCGTTCTGGCTGCCGCCAGGCCGTTGGCAAAGGTAGACCCCTCCAGGAAACCGCCCATCAGCAGTTCTCCCGATTTATTATAGTAATTCCACTCCCTCCCGTTGAAGACAGTATAGATATCCGCCATAGACATGACTCCCAGCTCCTGGACATCCTCCACATTCACTGCCATGACCTTATTTCCGTCGTTGTCAATATAATAGGCTTCTCCCTCCGCATCCACCACCGGAGCCATGCCGTTGTTGAAAGTCCCGACATATGTATAGAGTGTATTGATCTTTTTCTTACCCTTGCTGTTGCAGAATCCCCAAGTCTCATTTCTGCGGATGGATGCCAGATTGCTGCTGAATATGGATATCTCGTCATACTCTCCCTGTTCATAGAATACATATTCCACCGAATGGTACATGGCGTCCGCCGCCTCCGAGCGCACATGGCGGTTCTCCATCCTGTCATATAGATCAAAGAAAGCCATATAGTCCTTGTTCTGTAGATACATGTCCAGCTGGAACTCATAGGGCTCCGGGTTCTTGGGGTATTTTGCCAGCAATGTCTCCCCCCACTGCACCGCCTTATTACGATTTCCTAACGTGTCCCGATAAAACTCTGCCACCTCCATATATAGTTCCATAGACGGTTGCATATCTATGGCATTCTGGTAATTTTGGAGCGCATATATCTCTATCTCCTGAGCTGCGTAAGCTCTGGCGTCCTCCAGATACTGGCGATACTGTGTCTCCTCTTTGACATTGTTGCTGCCTATCATATATACGCCCAGCACAAACAGGGCAATCAGCACTATGGGCGCTAAAAATCTGTAGTTTTTCATAGCTTTCCTCTTTCCTGCATAACATAAGTTCAGCCTGTGTTATTGCGTTAATCTTTCCAACTTTTTCACATTCCTGTCAGGAATATGGACAGATAAGTGCCCACTGTCAGCGCTGGCCCGAAAGGAATGGCATCCTTCCTTGACTTCTTTCTAGTGGCCAGCAGCACCACGGCAACAATAAAGGAGACGATTAGCGACAGGAAAATCGCTCCCCAGGTTCCCTGCAATCCCAGCAGCAGCCCCATCACGACAAACAGTTTCATGTCACCGCCACCGATACTGTTTTTGATAAGAAACGCACACAGCGCCGCCACCAGAAACATAACTGCACTGGCTATCACTTCCGTTATCAGGTAAGCGAGCAGAGTATCCCTCTCCCAGAAAAACTCCGCCGCAAGCACCAACGCTCTGGCAGCCAATCCTGCTGCGATAAACAGATTTGGGATCCGATAAGCTGTGAAATCCGTATAAGCAATAGGCCAGAGAAGGGCAAGCATGACCACTCTTTTCAGCGTGAACAGGAATGTGTTTTCACTGTAGAAACCCGTGATAAACAGAGCCAGTCCCACAGCCACGACAATCATGAACGCGCTGTAGATAAACGCCGCCCTGGGCGGTTTCCCGTCCTGCCTTGCCGGATACTTTTCCCTATGTTTTTGCAGTTCGTAATAAAACAGACCGGCTGCAGCTCCATTGATCAAAATGCTGCATAGTGTCATCCAACCGAGCATCTTTATGACTCCTTTCATACTTACCTCTACATGCATATCGCAAGCCGAGCTTGCGATACTGCACAAATCCGAATATGAAACGAAGTTTCATACTTTTTCAGGTGATTGCGAAACTTTCATCCGCTTTCGGTGTCGGTACTGCCCGTAGGCTTGGTCGGAACGCTCCCATATCCTTCTTTCACCTTCACACTGAGAGCTGTGCCCGGATATTTCGCCTGCAGCTGTGATATCGCCTCATTGACCTTGGACTTATAGGCCGCATCGGTTCCCTCCGGCAGTACCAGTACGATCTGGTAAGATCTCGTTGCAGGATCCGAATCCACAGTTGCCTCCCCGCCACTCCCCATCACAGTAACGGAACTGCCCAAATTGGCTACTCCCGCATACATGTCATCAAAATTCTTACTCAGCCGATTCCGAATGCCATCCACATCCTGATAACTGCCGCTGGTGGGATCTATGGTGGTGATGGTCACAAACTCATTCTTTCCCCCGCTGTTTACATAGGCGTCAAAACCCTGTCCACTGGAGGTATAGACATAGCCCTCTTTCTCCTCTCCCACAATGTACTTCCCCCTTGCGGTAGGAGCCATACTGGTCCAGATGCTCCTGGGAGTGACCAGAGACGCCCCATCCCCCCAGGCCAGGGTCTTGGCCGTCTGGCGGAATGTGAAGGTAAAATCTGTCTTCAGCAGCTGGATTACTCTCACTTGATAGGTACATACCAGATGAATCTCATTGGAAGAGCCGTAAGCCATCAGCGAAGTATACTGGAAGTCCAGCCCGTCCATCCCATCCACCACATGGAGCCTGCGCAGAAAAGCGTCCGGGTCGTCCCCGGCGAAGGATTTCAGATTCTTGGACATAAACGCCTTGGCCATAATCTGTCCCAAATATACTTTTGCCGCCTCCGTCATCTCCCGACCCGCCAGCTTACCCATACCAATCAAGAAAGCCTTGGGATCCTCCGCTATATCATTTGCCAGACTGGACACGGTTTGGTTCGCGGCATCCGCCCCCTCTATCAGACGATTTACCGCACTGTCAAAATTCCTCTCGTCAAAACTGGAGCCCGCCTCACCGAAAGAATCCATCATCTGCCCCAGTCCGGCCATGGTGTTCTTCACCGTCTCCTGCGCCCTTTCCGTGCCATTGCTTTGGTCAGCATTGACATCGTCCAGTTGGAACTTATAATACAAATAGCAGTACTGCGATATCTCCTTGGCGGCAGAGTTGAGGGCCACCGCCATCTTGCTCTGGGTGTAGGCAATGTCCGCAATGGACAATATAATCAGCATCGTAAAGATAAAGGCGGTCATGGAGATAATCGCCTCAACGACTACAGCGCCTCTCTCCCTGCTCTCTTTCGTTGATTTATTTCCGCATACCACAGGTTCCGTCTGTGATACTGCGCCATTCATATTAATCTTACTTTGCATATCAATAGCCCCTTATGGTCTCCACCTCGAAGGTACACCAGTCGTTTTTCATGGTCGGATCGTCCACATAATCTGTATAATAGGGTAGCGTCAGCATCAGGGGATCCACTCTCAGCTTGGCTTTCAGTTGAAAATAGACCTGAGTATTGGCCAGATTATAGTCCGACTTGCCTGTAGCCTTGCACATGTTGGCCTGTATCACGTCCGCCATGCGCAGATACATCTTCTCCGAGGCCTCGTCTTCCCTCTGCAATCCCAGATAGACGAACAGGGTCAGGTAATCGCTGTACTGCAGGCCCTTGCCGGGGTTCTGTTTTGTTTTTGGATCAAGATTATTAATCGCATCCATGATATCACCCAATTTTTTGTTTTCCCAATAACCTTCATCACCGCCGATTTCCTTAAGATCACCGCCGATTTCCTTAAGATCACCGCCAATTCCCTTAAGATCACCGCCGATTCCCTCAAGACTATACCACCAGTCTCCAGCCTGTTTATATAACTCTACAGGGAATCCTGCTGCCAGCCGATCCATGTCGTTACAAGTCTCAAAAACAGTGAGTATGGGCAGCAAAATCACCTTGGTCAACGCTGCGGGAATTACCCCTGCCGTCAATGTCATAATACACTTCGCAACCCCGTTAATCGCTTTGGATGTATTGTTGTTTCCTTGCCAGAAATTGGCAAATGCCGATATCAGATTTACGACATAGCGGATTTTATATATATCCTCATAGGCTGCTTTCACATTACTTGCATTGGACTCTCCATATAGTATGTATTCTACCTCTGCCAGATAAGCCGCATTGTTATCCTTGTTAATCAGTCTATTCGTCAGTGTCTTGTTGTAAGTGTCCTTTGGATTTTCACTGAGCCACGTGCCAGGCTCCTCTTTGGAACCCTCTTTCCGGGCATAGGCATTCTCACATGTGGATAGCGTCAGTTCTGTCTTTTTTACCTCTCCTTCTTTTTTCCCCTGTATAGAGTACTTCCCTTCCATTTCAAAGGTATCATAACTGAACATCTCCATAATGTATATGGTTACATAGAGGTCATCCCTGATATTGTCAACCTCACCATTAAGCAGATTGCTTACAATCTTAATCAGCCCTGTCAACATGCTTTCAGCAAATTCAAAACCGTGACCCTGAGAGCTCTCCGTTGGCGTAATCTCCGTGCCCCCACCCCGATACTCTCTATTTTTGGCCTCCTCTTTCCTTTTGTCGGCCTGGTCGTTAGCCTCTTTCTGCTCCTTTTCCTCATCTTCCACCGCGCTACGGGGCGTATCCTTGAACTTACTATGCATATAAACATACAAATCCGGCGTGTCTATATTTTTCGTGTTCGGGCTCATCAGCGGGTTATAGGCATTGTCACTTATATCATGCAGTGCCGCAATGGTTCCTGTATTCGGCACAAACAGTTGGGAAAATGTACTGTCGGCATATCCCCTGACTTCCTGGTTGGTCAGTCCGATGGCATCTTTCCGAACCACAGTGCCAGCGCAGCTCTTCATAGCGTCCACATTCATGATCTCCAGCAGCATACTGTTCCCATATTTCATTTCCTCAATGGCATTGTTGATGATCTGGTACTGGCTGCGTATGTTTGCCAGCCTAGTTCTCATCGCTCTGACTGCCTCTCTGTCAATGGTTATCTCCATGGAATCGCTGGTTTGGTGATTTTGAAACTTCTCGTCCTCCTCATCCTTCAGACTCTTAAGTTTCGCAATCTCATCCCGGTGTTCCTTCGCCATATCCGTGGAAACATAATTTGCGGAATTAGTCCAGATATTCAGTGCTGAGGCATAATTTCCGGCCAGATCATAGAGATTGTCCATCGGAGCGGGAGTTCCGTCTTCCCCTTCATTTAAAAGCCGATTCAGTAATCTCCTGTAAGTGTTCACAGTCTTTTGCATCTCATCCAAATGTTTCTGGATATAAAGAACCGCCTCCTCCAGAGACATTTTCTGACCGTCCACATCCACTTTCAGATACGATGGCTGAAGCTCTCTTAAATGCTCCTGCGAGACCTGTTCCAGCTGGTTCACCGCATTCAGATATCTGTCTGTACTGTCGGTGACCCCTTCCACCAGATATTGCCCGTGGAGAGATTTTACATCGTTTAAAATTTTTTCCCTTTTACTCTCCCAGTTGGGCGGCATATCATTGCCGGGTTCGCAGTCCTTTATAGCGAGCACCTTGGCATAAGCCACGGCCATAGCATCCGCTTTGTGACTCAACTCCGCAGTGTAGTTGGTTCCCGTCCGGGAATTGACAGCATTCTCCATCTGTACCCACCACTGAATGACATGGGCATCGTTATCTCCCGTGCCCGGCAGAGTATTCATCAGGCCGCTGCTCGCATCAATAAAATCATTTTTTGCCGCAACAAATTCATCCTTGGCTGTTGTCAGTTCCTCTAACAACGCTGTCACCTTGTCTCCGTCAATATAGTAGGTCGGTTCCGGCGATGAATCGGTGGTGGATTCCGGAGCCGCTGTCGCCCCAGGCTCCGGAGTAACTGATGGAGCCGGAGTCGGCGTTTCCTTTCGAGAATATATCTCTGCACTGGTTTTGTCATAATCGTCTTTATATTTTTCCAAATCCAAGACGACCCGGCTGTAGGAATTGCTCAGATCCCCGGTGTTCATCAAATTGCCCACCAGATAGCGGTGAATCTCCCCATAGACCGTCCGGTAATTCTCCAGGTTCTGCGCATACTCCTGCAGCTTTCCGGCGGACATGTTCTCCCCGTTGTCACCCACCTTGTCCGTGTAGTCCCGAGTGAGCCAGTACACGTCAAAAGCAGCTTTCAGCAATTCTCCTTCCGCCTTATAAAAGTCTGTCTTATTATCCACAATGGTCTTATTTTGATCACTCTCCAGAAAAGCTTTTACGCCCGATTTGTCGCTATTTATCTTCTCAACAATCTCCTGCGCTATCACAATCGGGCCGCGGTATTTCATAAACTCCACAATCTGTTCCTGCAAGATCGTGGCATTGTACATATTGGCCCCGTCGAGAGGCGTAATCACAGCTCCCTCCGTCTGATTCTGAACCTGCAGGATATCGCTGATAGTCTCATCGTCAAATCTACTGCTTATCTCCTTCATTACCCTCTGATACAGTAGCTGAATTTCCTCGTCATCCACATCCTGGGAGTGGAGCGCTGTATCATAGTATTCCGTAACCAGACTATAATACTCGCTGATATTCTGGCAGGAACCCATAAGCCCATAATATTCGCTCAGATCATAGTCGTAGTTAGTCATCAGTGTGGAGAGCGCCAGGTCTGCCGAGGATTCCGCCACGGCCCTGGCAAGCTGCACCCTGCTGATATCCACAAAGAGGCTGGCGATCAGCATACAGGGAACCAGTATGATCACCAGAAACACCGATATTGCCCCATGGCTTTTACGAAAACAAAACATAGTCGAGCCTCCAAGTCTATTTATGGAAGAAATCATTTACAAACTTTCTGAATTCCTGTATCTTTTCCGTTATTACCTCTTCAACACCCAAACTTTCTAAAATATCATCCACCATATTCACATTGCGAATGAATTCTGGGGTATCTCCCACCGGAACCTCCGTATGAGTCCGGAATTTCATAGACAGGTTCTCCCTGTCTCCCAGCAGCCTGATGGGCAGTTCAATCTTATATTCCAGATCCACGCTGATGGAGGAGGCGATAAAGCTGCTCTTATACTTCACTTGCAGATTGTTGCTGTAGCCTGTGGGTTTCATACCAGAGAAAAGACCTGTATTCATACTGCCGATCCTGTTTTTAATCAGTGAGGATACTGATTCTTCTATGGGATTCATGCCTCCGAACAGCCCTCCCAGATACCGGTAGGGTTCGTAGTCCACTGCCCCCAGATCCGGCACCTTATGGCCCTCGCTGCTTTCGATGGCCCGCAGCAGCGGGTCCGCGCAGTAGGCTGCGCCATCCAGCGCCGCCTCCACTACAATCGCCTCGATCCGGGACTTTTGATAGTACACATTTCCCAGATACAGCAGCATCAATATCACAATCAAGCATACGGGAAACACAATCGTGGCCTCCACAATCAAGGCTCCCCTGTCATCTCTCATTCCCTTTTTCATCCGCCTGTCCACCAAAATTATCTATCTGTCCGCCGGGCCGCCGCATTCCGCCGAGCCCGACATACCTTTTCATACACATGGCAATGCTTCCCGCCAGGGATTCTGCCGGGAAGCCTACAGTATACAAATTGCCTATCATTCGCCATTTACTGCATTGGTTGCATTACCTGCAATTGTGTTTAGCAAGGTCTTGATTAAGTTGCTGATCGCATCTCTGAATACGATCGCCAACAACACCGCAATGCCAATCAGAACGACCATTGACACGATGTTCACATCACCACTTTCATCGGTAAGGAACGCACGCAATCTGTACTTTGCCAAAAATAAAAATGAATCCAGTTTCTGAAACATACCTTTCGCCTCCTCCTTGAAAAAATTATATTAACAGCCCGCATTCTCTCACCTTACGTTCCCAGATTTGAGAAAATCGGGATTAATATCATCACCAGTATACCTACGAACATAATCATAATCGGGATCATCAGCTTGCTGGATGCCTTTTCCCCCTGGCGCCGGATCACCTGCCGCCGCAGGTTCCACACTTCCTTGCTCTGGTTTTGCAGCATGATGGACAATTCGCTGTTGCCCTTTGTGATACCCTGCACCACAGTAGAGGTAAACTTCTTGATCTCCGGCACCACGCACCTGGTACCAAACCGAAACAGGGCGTCCACCTCCGCAAATCCATTGTTCATCTCGTCTATGGCCGTCTGCATCTCCTTGTACAATGCCCTGTCCCCCGTATAGGCCACCTCTTCCCATGCCTCACGGAAAATCATGCCTGCGTTGGTCAGCAGCGCCAGCTTGGAAATCACCTCCGAGAAATCGCTCATCATCTCCTCGGAGCGGCTCAGAATCTTATTGCCCGTCACAGTTCCGAAATAGTAATAGGCCACAAAGGCGAACATCAGCACCACAAACAGCGCCAGAATATCATTCGCCAGTCCGTACATGGCAAAGGAAAACACGATTAGAGACAGCGCCATGGTGAGCTGCTGAGAGTGAATGACCCGCAGATAATAATCCGCGTATTTCTCGCCGTACAGAATGGATATTTCCTTTCTCAGCTTTCTGTCATTCTTGCTGCGGTAGGAATATTTCGCTATGTTCAGCACCTCATAACCCACGAAATAAATTTCTTTCAGCGGATACTCCTTTTCATCCAGCACATCAAACAAATAAGCATTCTTCAGGCCCTTTAAGAAACAGATCAGCCACATTACAAGAAATACCGATCCGATTGAAAATATCACGATATTGGTCAAAGTAAACATGCCCACTCGCCCCCTATACCTTAATATTCAAAACAGCTCTGCCCACCAGATAAGCGGTCACGAACATGACAATGCCGATAGTGGTAGCCAGGATCCCGGAAGGGGTTGCAAAATTGGCGGCAAAATCCGCGCTCATCATCTTGATCATTCCGATCAGCAGAATCGGCATGACCAGCATCAGATACTGCTCCGATCTGGCCCCAGACACAATGGTCTCGATCTCCTCCGCAATCTCCATCTTATCACTCAGGATCTCGTGGGTATTCCGTATAGTGTCCTTGATATTGCCGCCCTTGTGGTAGCAGATCTTGAACACATTGGCAAAACTGGCAATGTCATCCACACCGCTCCTTACTCCAAAGTCCAAAAGCGGCACTTCCAGATCCACATTGTTGCTCATGCAGGACAGGATAACTTCCAATTCTTTCAGAATATAGGCATCCTCCTCGTACTGCACCTTCAGATCGTCGTATACCGAATGAAAGGAGTCCGTCACATTTTTGCCCGCTCCCAGAGAGGTGTTAAACGCCTCCAGCATATCCCGAAACTGTGATTTCAGTTTCTTGGTCCTGGCTTTCAGGATCATATCCGTCCGAATTGGAAGGAATGCGCAACCGGCGGCAATGCCTGCTGCGCCGGATATCAACAGATTCAGCACATGGGTTACGGTGGTGGGGTCTCCATAGGCATCCTTGGCAAGCCCTCCGTAAAACAGATAGCCCACAGCGGCGCCCACCACAAATCCTATCAAAAAATACAGGATTTTCTCCGCCCCATTCATGTAGTACACCTTATAGTTCAATGTCTGCATATTGGTGGCAGAGTAATAATATTGGGGCTCTTTTATCTTCTTTTGCTTTGACTGCTTTACAACCTTCTCCTTCTTTGCCATAAACTCCTCTTTCCCGCATATCACAGGCCCGGCCCGCAACACTGCATCATTCAAACACTTCCATTCTTTATATCTCTGTCTTGATTCCTGACAGCTGCAGCTTGAACACATTCTGCATCTTGTTTTCCGTGCGGTTTAAGCTGCCGGACACCTTCTCCAGGGTACTCTTCTCATCTTCCTCAAACACATACAGGGGGTTTAAAATCACCTGCCCGTCCTTATAGCCCACCACCTCCGTGATCTCCATAGTCTTACGGGACTTGTCTCGCAGCCTGGACAGATGGACAATGATATCCACAGCCGAGGCGATCTGCTGCCGGATGGCCTCGAGAGGAAGCCCCGGGGCGCCCTGCAGCACCATGGTCTCCAGACGACTCAACATATCCTGGGTGGAATTGGCATGGCCCGTGGACAGGGAACCATCGTGTCCTGTGTTCATGGCCTGCAGCATATCCAGCGCCTCGCCTCCGCGAACCTCGCCCACCACAATGCGCTCTGGCCTCATACGCAGGGAGGACTTGATCAGATCCCGGATGGTGATCTGCCCCACCCCCGCCGCATTAGCATTCCGGGTCTCCAGCCGCACCAGATTCTCCACGCCCACGATCTGCAATTCCGCCGAGTCCTCAATAGTGATGACTCGTTCATCCTTGGGGATATAGTTGGACAGCGCATTGAGAAAGGTGGTCTTTCCGGAGCCAGTACCTCCACAGATGAAAATATTGTATTTTGCCTTGACCAGCAGTTCCAGTTTGTCCGCGATCTCCCTGGTGATAGACCCATACTTAATCAGTCTCTCGATGGTCATGGGGGTCTTGGAGAACTTACGGATGGTCAGAGTGGGACCGCACAGGGCCACCGGCGGCAATACCACGTTTACACGGGAACCGTCCGGCAGACGGGTATCGCAGATAGGGTTGGCCTGGTTCACTTCCCGCCCCGCCAGTCCCACGATTCTCTGAATGATATCCTCCAGCCGCCTCTCGCTCTCAAACTGTTTTTCCAGCTTAAACAGATGGCCGTTCTGTTCGATAAAGATATCCTCCGGCCCGTTGATCATGACCTCGGTGATGGTGTCGTCCTTTATGATAGTATCCAGCAGGCCAAAGCCACGGATAGAACTGTATACCTGCTCCACGATGGACACATGCTGCTCTATGGACACATACTGCCCCTGCATCCGCTGGTCGCAGATCTCCTCAATCTTTTCCTGCAGTTCCTCATCCGAAAGCTTGCTCAGGGCAAAGTTCTCGGATATGTATTTCTTGCAATCTGCTATGAATTGCTGTTCAGCCTCAAAAGTCATCTCCCGTTCCTCCTACTCCAGCGCGTCAAAAACCGGCTGCGCCTTGATCTGCTGCAGGAGCCTGGGAATGTCAAATCCCTCAAACCTGCTGATCCCGCCAAATTCCCTAAGTTCCCCGATCCGGGCCTTCTGGGAGGTATGGCTGCTGAAACGGTTGTACAATATCCCGCACCGCATCAGGATCTTCCTGTCTGTCTGCTGCTCCAGCACATTCAGGGACGCCACCCCCCGCTCCAGCTTCACATTGGACACCGGGGAGCCGTCGGCCACAAACACGATGGTATTGCACTCATCAAAAATCTTCAGCATATTCTTATCCATGGAAAAATCCAGGTCCAGAATGATATAGTCATAGCCTCCCGACATTTTCAGTGCGCCGATGATCTGCTGTATCTCCTCCGCATTCAGCTCCGCGATATCCAGCGCAAGCTTTGCGGGAGAATAGAAAAACACGCCCGATACATCATGTTTCACCGCACTTTCCAGTTTCATGGCGAGATTCCCTTTCCTGCTTTTGATGGCATAGATCACATCTCCCAAGCCAGCGGTGCCCTCTGCCCGAAAAAATACGTCTGCGCTGCCGAACTTCTCCAGATTCAGGTACAATGCCTTTTTCCCTTTCTGAGCAAAATGCATGGCGCAGCCAGCGGCGGCAACGGAGTTTCCCGTGCCTCCGGCGGCCGAGACAAAGGCCAGCACTTTGCTGCCGTCTCCCTCCCGATATACCCCGGTCATTACCGCCGCTTTCTCGGAAAACAGACCCAGCACCTGGCGGTAAATGAGTTCCGCCTTCTGGAATTTGCACACAGCCACGGCATCCCTGATGGTATCAATGTCCGCCGTATCCACCAGGTAGGCGAAACCGCAATTAGGCGGTAGCTCCGTCTGCCCTATCTCAAATGTCTCGTTCGCTAGGAACACATCGATCCTCTTATCCCGCAGCGACTGCACCGCAATATCCTTGTCCGTAAAGGAGTATATCTCCAACTTATCTGTATATTTTACATTAAATACAGACTCCAGACGGCTTAAGTAGACTGCGTCTTTTTCCAAAATTGCCAACCTAATTCTCATGCTTGTACCTCAATATTTCCTTTTCTCTGCCATTAGATATCTCTTCTGCGCCCAATAGACGGTTCTTCTGGAACTATCAGTATCCTTACCCGACCTCTATCTGTCAGGTATGACCAGTACTTGACCAGCATAAATCTTACTCGGTGCGCGAAGCACCTCCTGATTGGCCTCGTAAATCTTTCTCCACTGATGTCCATTGTCATAGAACTTTACGGCTATTTTCCATAGGCTGTCACCGCTCTGTACCACATAGATTTCTCCGTCCACCGTAACGGACTTCTCTGGATCAACCGCAGAGGAAGAGGACGTAGTCTGCTCCTCTGTCAGATAAATTGTAATGACCTGGCCCACATAAATTTTGTTGGCGTCACGGATTATCTCTGCATTGTCCTCATAGATTTTTGTCCACAGACATCCATTTCCATAGAATCTTTCGGCAATACTCCAAAGTGTATCTCCTGACACAATCGTATATTCTACAGTTGTTATAGCTCCTTCATCCAATGAGTTTTTAACAGGAATGACATCAATACCAATATCTTTATTGCTACTGTCAGCCTTGCCAATATTACTGTCGTTTCCACTATTTTCGGGGATATTTCCCGCAGATGGTTTGTCATCGCCGCTCTCGTTTCCGGGATTCTGCTCACCATTGCCCCCGTCTCCAGGCTTATCTTTTTCTCCGTTATCTTCGGAACTGCTGCTGACGGTATAATTCTGTGCCGCTCGTTTTAGTGTGCCGTCCTCCGTGCGGAACTCAATGCCCAGTGTATGGGTTCCTTCACCGCCATCCGCCAGCGTCTGGTTCAGTATCGTAATTCTTGTGCTGCCCGCCTCAGAGGTATAGTCCTTCCCTTCGCCCTCCTCCAGCAGCCTGCCGTCTATGTAAACAATGTGCTGGAACTGCGCGTACTCGCCCTGGGATACCAGCGTCTGAGTGCCTTCTCCCGAAATGGCACCTATGTTGAAATCCACCACCGGCTGGGTAATGTCATATCCGGGGTCTGTAGCTACATCCACATTGTCGTCCGTATTGTCCAGAACGATCAATGTCAGTTCCGCATATGAGGGAGGATACTCCGGGTTGCTGTAGGTAGCCATCACTGTGACCTTGAACTCCCCCGTTTCCAGAGGCACGCCATAGATTTCACCAGTGGCCGGGTACATCTGCAGCCCTTCCGCCAGGCTGCCCTCTGCTATGGAGAATGTGACTGTGTTTTCCTCATCTGTGTTGTCTGTTTCCACAGTGTAGGAATAGGGTACATATTTTACCCGGATTACATCGTCCATATTTAGGTCATCTGTTGTGGTGATGATTTGGGGGGTAGTGTCAATACGGGTTAAGGTGACACTGTAGCTTAATCCTTGGAGCAACTCTGTGACTTCTGTTCCATCGGCAAGATGCCATATTGTTCCTGCAACGAAAGGAAGTGAAACAGAATTGTTTACATTGCAAGGGCTGTGGAGGGTAGTCAAGCTGCTGCAGCCATAAAACATATCACCCATGTCTGTCACGTTGCTGGTATTAAAACCACTTACGTCCAAACTCGTCAAACCGCTGCAGTCAATAAACATATGAACCATGCCCGTCACATTGTTGGTATTAAAGCCACTTACATCCAATCTTGTCAAGCCACTGCAGCCACTAAACATAAAACTCATGTACATCACGTTGCTGGTATCAAAGCCGTCTACGTCCAAACTCGTCAAGCCACTGCAGCCACTAAACATATTATCCATACCCGTCACGTTGCTGGTATTAAAACCACTTACGTCCAAACTCGTCAAGCCACTGCAGCCATTAAACATATGACCCATGCCTGTCACATTGCTGGTATTAAAACCACTTACGTCCAAACTCGTCAAGCCACTGCAGCCACTAAACATACGATCCATGTACATCACGTTGCTGGTATTAAAGCCACTTACATCCAAACTCGTCAAGCCACTGCAGTCCCAAAACATACCCCACATGCTCGTCACATTGCTGGTATTAAAGCCACTTACATCCAATCTTGTCAAGCCACTGCAACAATAAAACATCTGATCCAGGTCCGTCACATTGCTGGTATTAAAGCTACTTACATCCAATCTTGTCAAGCCGCTACAGCCTCTAAACATACAAATCATGTCCGTCACATTGCTGGTATCAAATCCGTCTACTTCCAAACTCGTCAAGCCGCTGCAGTCCCTAAACATATCCCCCATATTCGTCACGTTGCTGGTATTAAAGCCACTTACGTCCAAACCTGTCAAGCCATTGCAACCACTAAACATACTCCGCATGTCCGTCACATTGCTGGTATCAAAGCCACTTACGTCCAAACTCGTCAAGCCGCTGCAATCACTAAACATAAAACCCATGTACATCACGTTGCTGGTATCAATGCCGCCTACGTCCAAACTCGTCAAGCCGCTGCAGCCACTAAACATATCCCACATGTTCGTTACGTTGCTGGTATTAAAGCCACTTACGTCCAATCTTGTCAAGCCGCTGCAACCATCAAACATAGAAAGCATGTATGTCACATTGCTGGTATCAAAGCCGTCTATGTCCAAACTCGTCAAGCCGCTGCAACCACTAAACATCCCCCACATATCTGTCACGTTGCTGGTATTAAAGCCACTTACGTCCAAACTTGTTAAGCCGCTACAGCCGCTAAACATACGATGCATGTCCGTCACATTGCTGGTGTCAAAATTCTCTAAATTCACACTTACCATATTAGAACATCCGTAGAACAAATATGAGGCATCTGTCATACCATTCACATTGATTTCTGCAGATATAATCTGACTACTATAAGGTTTCCATGCAAAATTATCACTTGCATGCTCTCCTGAAAAATCCCCAGCCCCATTTACAGTCAACTTTCCGCTTGCGTCAATCACCCATGTGATATCCCCATCGACACCACTGGCAATATCATCAACCGCATAGACAATCCCCTGATCCTCCGCCAGTTCTTTTAATTCTTCCTCCGCATCTGCCATATTATCTGCATCTATGTTCACCGCATTTATTGTATCTATCACATCATCTGTGTCTATCATATCTATGGACGCTACCTCATCTACCGTGTCCTCATTCTCTACATCATCTGGTTTCTCAGATGTCTTGTCATATATAACACTGTCACCATTGGATACAGATTCCACAGTATCTACAACTTCTTTATTCTCCGATTCCAACGGCTCCTCTGCCAGTACCGCAAAGCTGGCCATCCCAAGCAATACAGCCATAAACATAGCCAATGCTTTTCTTCTAAGTGTTCCCATATTAACTTTCCTTCCCATTTCATAATTTCAGAATTCCAAATTACAAATTTCAGAATTATGAAAACTACATTACTTTCTTCTCAGTCCCGCGTCACCTCTGGGGAATAATAATCTCCTGGCCCTCACTGATGCGCTCCACGTCTGCTATGACGTCTTTGTTGGCCTCATAGATGATGTTCCAGAGTCGTCCGCTGCCGTAAGCCCTGCGGGCAATAGTCCAGAGACTGTCGCCCTTCTGCACTCTGTAGGATGTCCCAGCCAAGGCTATCTCGTCGGACACAGGGGCGGATGTCTCCAGAAAGGGGTTTAGCACTGCATTTCCAGTCAGGCGAATCACAAGTTTCTGGCCTGCGTAGAGTCTGCCAGGGTTTTTGATTATTGCCGCATTGTCCTGATAGATTATGCGCCATCCATGACCTTTGCCGTAGAATCTTTCCGCTATCTTCCACAAGCTGTCGCCCCGCTCCACCGTATAGATGATGAAATCCCACTGGGAAGTCTCCATGAGGAGAGGACTGTCGTTGTTGTCACTTACAGCACTGCTGTTATTGCCGCTGTGGCTACTGCTATTGTTGCTGTTATTATCGCTGCCTGTGTTGTCGCTGCCAGAAGTCGTGCTGCTGATGACATAATTCTGTGCCGCACGTTTCAATGTGCCGTTCTCTGTGCGAAACTCAATACCCAATGTGTGAATTCCCGTACCTCCATCCGCCAGGGTCTGATTCAGTATTGTGATTCTGGTGCTGCCAGACTCAGAGGTATAGTCCTGTCCTGCTGTCAGCTTTCTGCCGTCTATGTAGACGTCCCTAAACTGTGAATATTCGCCCTGAGAAACCAGCGTCTGAGCGCCGCTCCCCGCCATGGCATCCATATCGAAACCTGTCACAGGTTGAGTAATGTCGTATCCGTAATCTGTGGCGACACCCACGTTGGCATCCGTATTGTCCAAGACGGTCAATCTCAACTCCGCATAGGCCGGAATATACGCTGGATTGCTGTAGGTGGCTTTCACTTTGATCTTGAACTCGCCCGCCTCCAGAGGTACACCGTATATTTCGCCAGTAGCCGGGTACAGCTCCACCCCCTCTGCCAGCCGCCCCTCTTCGATGGAGAATGTAACCGTATTTGATGTATCTGTATTATCTGTTTCCACCGTATAGGAGTAGGGCACATATTTTACTCTGACCACATCTTCCATGTTCAGGTCAGGTGTGGTGGTGGTGATCTGCGGCGTGATCGGTGTACCGCTGCGGGTCAGTGTCACGCTGTAGCTTAGGCCTTGAGGCAGTTCTGTGACTTCCGTTCCATCGGGGAGGAGCCAGACTGTATTTTGAACAACAGGTAATGAAACAGATAGATTCACATTATAAGGGCTTTGAAGGGAAATCAAATTAGCGCAATCTCCAAACATAGTCCCCGAAAGCGAATCCTCCGTCACATTACCGATATCAAATCCACTTATATCCAATCCCCTCAAAGCACTACAGCCCAGAAACATCGCATTCATGTTCGTCACATTGGCAGTGTCAAATCCTGTTAAATCCAGACCCGTAAGACCACTACATCCCATAAACATCATTCCCATATGCGTTACATTGCTGGTATCAAATCCTCCAACATCCAAATTTGTCAGACTACTGCAACCTGCAAACATTGCATTCATGTTCGTCACATTGGCAGTGTCAAATCCTCCAACATCCAGACTCATAAGGCTGCTACACTCATGAAACATTAACCCCATACTTGTTACTCTACTAGTATCGAATCCGCTTGCATCTAGGTCCATCAAGCTACTACAATCCAAAAACATTTCCCCCATGTTCGTCACGTTTCTGGTATCAAAGTTACTTACATCCAAGCTCGTTAGGCTACTGCAACCGCTAAACATACGAGTCATACTTGTAACATTGCTGGTATCAAAATTACTTATATCCAAGCTCGTTAGGTTACTGCAACCCCTAAACATATCATCCATAAACCATACATTACTGGTATCAAATCCTCTAACGTCCACGCTTAGCAAACTATCACAATCTTGAAACATGGAATGCATAAAATACACACTATGAGTGTCCAGTCCACTAACACTCAAGTTTTCCAAACTTTTACAACCCGAAAACATCCAACTCATATCTGTTACTTTACCGGTATTAAATGTGTCTATATTCAAACTGGTCAAGCTCGCGCAATTTCTAAACATATTCATCATGTTTGTCACATTTCCAGTATCAAAACCACTAACATTCAGACTCATCAATCCACTACAATCAAGAAACATACTCTCCATGTCGTTTACATTGATAGTATTGAAATTGCTGACGTCCAAACTTGTCAAGCTACTACAACCCGAAAACATATACCGCATATTTCTTACATTTGATGTATCGAAATTACTAATATCCAAGCTAGTCAAACTGCCACAACCCTCAAACATTTCTCCCATATTTACCACATTGCTTGTATCAAAATCTCGCATATCAATACTAGTCATATTATTACAACCACTGAATAAAGAAGATGCATCCGTCATCCCAGTCACATTAATTTCAGCCGAAGTAATCTGACTGCTATAAGGTCTCCATGCAAAATTATAACTTGCATGCCCCGACAAATCCCCGGTTCCGTTTACCGTCAATTTTCCACTGGCATCAATTACCCAAGTAATACTTCCACTCTCATTTGTGCCGCTGGCAATATCGCCACCTGCATAGGTCATTATCTGATCCTCTGCATTTTCTCCATTTCCAGATTCCACGGTTGCATCGCCACCGGATACGGTTGCGGCAATCTCCATCCCCTCCACAGTTTCCGCCTCCGCCAATACTGTCAGAGCGGGTACCAATAACAATGCCGCCATACACACTGCCATTACTCTTTTCCTGATTGTTCTCATATCTTCTGTTCCTCTCACTTCATAATTTTGGCAAGTTCCAATTTAGCTATGATTTACCAAAGCCTGTTGTAAATGCCTTATTTTAGGATTCATTATAGTAAAGAATATTTTTCCTGCTTAGTAAATATGTATGAATATCCATACATATTTTTGTTCATTATACTCGGATATTCATACATAGTCAAGCCAATTTTTTCTCCTTACAATGAGTACAAAGATAGGCTTTTTGAGGTGAATCATTGTTTGGCGTTGTGTATACAATATTGTATGGGGGATTGTAGTTGAGATCACTTTTTACTCTGGGGAAAACATTTTTTAATTTACCAAATATCTTACAAATGATTATGGAAGTTGTAGCCCTATAGTTTTGCCACCCTATCCATAAAAACAGCATCTGCCCGGGCAGATGCTGCACTCAAATATAGACAGGAGGGTTATATTGTGATAAGCTATGCCCCACTTTTTAAGACAATGAAAGACAAACATATCACTTCCTACCGATTGGAAAAGATGGGTTTTTCGAGAGCCACTTATTATTCCATTCAAAAAGGCAACAGCGTTTCTACAAACACGATTAACCAGCTATGCAAACTTCTAAAATGCAATGTGACAGACGTTATAGAGTATATTGATGTCGATGAGGAATAAAAACGCACAATGCCCTTGGATTTCAAAGGGGCTTTGTGCGTTTTTATAAATATTATCTTAATAAAAATAAATCATTCCATTTTTCCCTGAATGCGTCAAAGCTCATGGCCTTTGCCGCTGACTTCCATAGTTAACAACATTAACTATTTCGTTTTCGGCCTTGCTAAAGCTCACATATACGGTTTTTGCAAGGCCGGAAAGCATCCTCAGTTTGACAACAATTCCCTGGCCTGTTTATATTCCTCAACAGACTGCCCGGCGATCTCACAGGCTTCCTCCAGGGTGCAATGCAGCCTCTCCATCATATTGCCTATAATGGATATAAATAGATTCGCTTTCTCAATCTTGCCCTCTGCTCTTCCTTCTGTTCTTCCATCCTCTATCAAATCCTCCACTGCCTTCCACATATCCTGTTCCTCCTCTCCCTCTGATCTATCCCGCATCCTACGCACCTGTGCTATTCCAATCAATTCCCGTATGATCCCATAAGTCTCCACATCCAAATGTTGACATTCCTCATGAGTATTTACATAGTCCAGGAAACGCCCCTTGTCTGCCCGGCGGGCATACAGCTCAAACACTGTCCGCAGCGGCGTCCGGAAACCCGAATAGTCATTTTCCTCATTCAAGTTCAGGATGTGCAGAGGATACTCCGGAATCAGCTTTTTAAATTCCTCTGCCACGCCCTCACCATACCCGCTGAAATCCAAAAACTCGTGCAAACTCCTGGGTCCATCCCAGTGCTTGCCCCAATAAATGACCAGCGTGCATACCGGATGGATTCGATCACTCTTCCTGACCTTATACAAATATTCTCCCGCAGCAATTTCTCCTTCATGCCCTTCCCTGTACTCTGCCTCATTCCTGCGCTTTAACGCCTTTACCTGTCGGTCATACTCCAGCGCCTCACGCAGCAGAATGCGCACGGGCATGCCATAGTCCACCTCCTCCTGATTCTCCAGAATCCACAAGGCAAACAGCCCGCCTTCCACCTTCTGGCGCATGGCAATATCGCATGTCGTCTCCAGTATCGCGCTACCGTCCGCTTTCGTAACCACTGTTGCGGCTTCCTCCAGTTGTGATGCGTCCAGCACCTGCGCACCCCCGAATACGCTGCCGTTATACACATCCGCATAACGCACTGGATTGGACAGGTACGTCTTTAATAGTAAATCCTTTTTTCCCAATACTGCCTCCTTACGCAGGAGCGTCCCAACGCCGAAACCTCCTGCCCTATTCATATAATTTGTTGGAATAAAAGCATGAATCTGTTTCGACACCCTTTATGGGAAAGAAAAAAATCCGGTCGTAGACATAATAGAATCATTGCTTTGAATTCAATATAGCATATGGTGTTATAGGTGTCAATTTATTTTTGCCGAAAGTGATGCAGCACTTGTTTCAAATCAAAAATTTGCCTAAAATGAACAGCTTTGCAAAAATTTAACACAAATTTAACACTGTCCCAGGCTCGCAATCCGTTGCATTTTTGTTTTTTCTGTCGTATAATGTCTGAGAATGCGTAAAAATCAATATCCATTCATAGATATTATAAATGAACCTTGAGACGCGACTTTAATCCAGAAAGGATGTTTTTACATGAACAATACCTGTATGAGCTGCGATGCGGAAAATCAGCATCTCCCCGAATACACCCTGGGCATTGACATCGGTTCCACCACGGTCAAGATTGCCATACTAGATGAGAACCACGGAATTCTCTTTTCCGACTATGAACGGCACTATGCCAATATCCGGGAGACGCTGTCCTCCCTGCTGCAAAAAGCCTATGACAAGCTGGGCAACGCCCTGCTGCACCCCATGATCACCGGCTCCGGCGGCCTGACATTGGCCAATCACCTGGGCGTACCTTTTACCCAGGAGGTCATCGCCGTGGCCACCGCCCTGAAAGAGCTGGCTCCCAAGACCGACGTGGCCATCGAGCTGGGCGGCGAGGACGCCAAGATCATCTACTTTGAGGGCGGCAATGTGGAGCAGCGTATGAACGGCATCTGCGCCGGTGGTACAGGCTCCTTTATCGACCAGATGGCCTCCCTGATCCAGACGGATGCGGCGGGCCTGAACGAGTACGCCAAAAATTATCAGTCCCTGTACACCATTGCCGCCCGCTGCGGCGTGTTTGCCAAGACCGATATCCAGCCCCTGATCAACGAGGGCGCCACCAAAGAGGACCTGGCGGCCTCCATCTTCCAGGCGGTGGTCAACCAGACCATCTCCGGCCTGGCCTGCGGCAAGCCTATCCGAGGACATGTAGCTTTCCTGGGGGGGCCCCTGCACTTTTTATCGGAACTGGAGAAAGCCTTTATCCGCACGCTAAAGCTGGATGAGGAACATATCATGGATACGGACAACTCCCACCTCTTTGCCGCCATGGGATCTGCCATGAACGCCAAGGAGGAGGTCAGCTACACCATGGAGGAAATGGTGGCAAAACTCTCCGGGGAGATCAAGATGGAGTTCGAGGTGGAGCGCATGGAGCCGCTCTTTGCCACCCAGGAGGAATATGATGCTTTTAAGAGTCGCCATGCCCGGCACAAAGTGGGCACCGGAGACCTGGCCTCCTACTGCGGCAACGCCTTTCTGGGCATTGACGCAGGCTCCACCACCACCAAGATCGCCTTGGTTGGNGAGGANGGCTCCCTGCTGTACTCCTTTTACAGCAGNAATGACGGCAGNCCGTTAAANACTGCNATCCGCTCNCTGAAAGAGATTTACCAGCANCTGCCGGAGGATGTNCAGATCGTCCGCTCCTGCTCCACCGGNTACGGCGANGCNTTGATGAANGCCGCTTTCCTGTTGGATGACGGGGAGGTGGAGACTGTGGCCCACTACTACGCNGCCGCTTTNTTCAACCCCCAGGTGGACTGCATNCTGGATATCGGCGGCCAGGATATGAAATGCATCAAGATCAAGAACCAGACCGTGGACAGCGTGCAGCTCAACGAGGCNTGCTCCTCCGGCTGCGGCTCCTTTATAGAGACCTTTGCAAAATCCCTGAACTACAGCGTCCAGGATTTTGCNCAGACTGCTCTGTTTGCCCAGCATCCCATCGACTTGGGCACNCGNTGCACCGTGTTTATGAATTCCAAGGTAAAACAGGCCCAAAAAGAGGGCGCCAGCGTGGCGGATATCTCCGCCGGTCTGGCNTACTCNGTAATAAAGAATGCCTTNTTTAANGTAATCAANGTCTCCGANGCNTCGGAGCTGGGCANNGANATCGTGGTCCAGGGCGGCACCTTCTACAATGACGCCGTGCTGCGCAGCTTTGAAAAAATNGCNGANTGNGAGGCCATACGCCCGGATATCGCAGGNATCATGGGAGCNTTCGGNGCGGCTTTGATCGCCCGTGAACGCTTTAATGAATGCAGCAGCTACCAGTCCTCCATGCTCTCCTACGAGCAGATCTGCAACCTGCAGTTTGATACCAGCATGGCAAAGTGCAAGGGCTGTACCAACAACTGCCGCCTGACCATCAACAAATTCTCCGGCGGACGGCAGTTTATCTCCGGCAACCGCTGTGAGCGGGGCATCGGCGGNCAGAAGAACGCCCACAATGTNCCCAACCTNTTTGAGTACAAGCTAAAACGCCTGTTTGNNTANGAGTCCCTNCCNGCTGACGAGGCCCCCAGGGGCGTGGTAGGTATACCCAGAGTGCTGAATATGTACGAGAACTACCCGTTCTGGCACACNTTTTTCACCAGCCTGGGATACCGGGTGGTGCTGTCCCCCGTGTCCACCCGCCAGATCTACGAGCTGGGCATAGAGTCNATCCCCAGTGAGTCCGAGTGTTACCCGGCCAAGCTGGCCCACGGGCATGTGAGCTGGCTGATCAAACAGGGGGTAAAATTCATCTTTTACCCTGCATTATTTTACGAGAGAAACGAGTTTGGAGATGCCAACAACCACTACAACTGCCCCATTGTGACCTCCTANTCGGAGAATATCAAGAACAATGTGGAGGAGCTTAAGAGTGAAAANATCACTTTCCGNAATCCTTTCATGGCNTTTACCAGCCAGGAGACCATCTGCGACGCCCTGTTAAAGGAGTTTACCGAACTCCCCGCCGACCAGGTGCGGGAGGCCGTNNCNAAAGCCTGGGAGGANCTNTTNGCGGCTCACNANGATATGCAGAAAAAGGGAGAAGAAACCCTGCAATATTTAAAAGAAACCGGNAAACGGGGCATCGTGCTGGCGGGCCGTCCCTATCATATCGACCCGGAGATCAACCACGGCATACCGGAACTGATCACCTCCTATGATATCGCNGTGCTGACNGAGGATTCCATCTCNCATCTGGCGGAGCCGGANCGCCCCCTGATCGTGTCCGACCAGTGGATGTATCACTCCCGGCTGTACGCCGCCGCCAGCTATGTCAAGCTGGTGGAGAATCTNGANCTGATCCAGCTGAACTCCTTCGGCTGCGGTCTGGACGCAGTGACCACNGACCAGGTNAACGATATCCTGTCCGGCTCCGGCAAGATNTACACCTGTCTTAAGATCGACGAGGTAAACAATCTGGGCGCCGCCCGGATTCGTGTGCGCTCTCTCCTGTCCGCCATNCGTGTGCGGGAGCAGAAGGCGGANCAGCGNGCCATCCACTCCAGCGCCATNAAAAAAGTACAGTTTACCGAGGAGATGCGCAAGGACTATACCATCCTCTGCCCCCAGATGTCNCCTATCCACTTTGATATCTTNGAGAAGGCTTTTGCNGCCTGNGGCTATCATTTCGAGGTGCTNACCAACGACAACAAGCANTCCGTGGACGTNGGACTGAAATANGTAAACAATGACGCCTGTTATCCNTCCCTTTTGGTGGTGGGACAGATNATGGAGGCNNTGCTCTCCGGAAANTATGATTTAAACAANACNGCNGTTATTATGACTCAGACCGGAGGCGGATGCCGGGCTACCAACTATATCGGCTTTATCCGCCGAGCCCTGGAAAAGGCAGGCATGGCACAGATCCCGGTGATCTCCCTGAACTTGGGCAGCATAGAGACCAATCCCGGTTTCCACTTGAATCTTGACCTGCTGATTCGCGCGGCGCTATCTGCCCAGATCGGCGATATCTTCATGCGCTGCGTCTACCGTATGCGCCCCTACGAGGAGGTTCCCGGCAGCGTGGAGGCGGTGCACCAGAAATGGCTGAAAGTCGCTCAGGATTACGTGTCTGCCAAGCATATCAATCTGACAAAATTCCCCGGCATGTGCCGGAGGATGATCCAGGAGTTTGACGCCATTCCGCTCCAAGATATCCAAAAGCCCAGAGTGGGCATTGTGGGAGAGATTCTGGTTAAATTCTCCCCTGCGGGCAACAATCATCTGGTGGAACTGCTGGAGGCTGAGGGCGCAGAGGCCGTAGTGCCCGACCTGATGGACTTCATGTTATACTGTTTCTACAACCAGATCTACAAGGCAGAGCATCTGGGCACCAGCAAAAAGACGGCAAAGGTTTCCTCCCTGGGTATCTGGGCCATCGAGCATGTGCTGCGTGGGGCTGCCGCCAAGGCTTTTGCCAGGAGCAAGCATTTTGACCCGCCCACTCCCATCCGGGAGATCGTGGAATACGCCAAGCCCATCGTATCCATCGGCAACCAGACCGGCGAGGGATGGTTCTTGACCGGGGAGATGGTGGAGCTGATCCACGAGAACGTGCCCAATATCGTATGCACCCAGCCCTTTGGCTGTCTGCCCAATCATGTGGTGGGCAAGGGGGTAATTAAAGCTCTACGGAAAGCCTATCCCCAGTCCAATATTGTGGCCATNGACTACGATCCCGGCGCCAGCGANGTNAACCANCTGAACCGCATCAAGCTGATGTTGTCCACCGCGAATAAGAATCTGGAAAAATAGATTTAGGTAAGAGGTAAGAGATATTATGAAAAAGGGAATAATCATTGCAATATCTGTTATCATAACTGTTGTTATATTTGTATCCGGATTTTTATATGTTCAAAAAGCAGACGAAAATACCGGTAAAGAGCAAGGCTATCTGCATGGTTATACCCTTGGCTACACGGACGCCCTCAATGACCGGTGGCAGAGCGGCCAGCAATTGGCTGTAGAAATCAACCCCTATGAGCCTGGGAACGGCAAATGGAAATACTTTATTATGTATTTTACAGAGGGATACGATGACGGGCATTCCGCAGGTGAAACATATAAGAAATAGCACAGCAACAGGGACAAAATCTTCTTTTATAGATTTTGTCCCTGTTTTATACATACACTATTGTGTAAATATCTATTCAGACGTGTAACATCCAAACTTTCCTCTACAAGCATATTGCAAGATCACACCAGCGTTTTCCCCGTGATCATCTCATACCCCTGCAAGTATTTCTCAATGGTTTTGTCTACAATCTCCTGGGGCAGTTCCCAGTCATGCTCATGGCCCTTCAGCCAGTCTCTGGCAAACTGCTTGTCAAAGGAGGGCTGGGCATGTCCCGGCTCATACCCTTCGGCAGGCCAGAAACGGGAGGAATCCGGCGTCAACATCTCATCCCCCAGCACAATATTGCCATCCTCGTCCAGACCGAACTCGAATTTGGTATCCGCAATAATAATGCCCCGTGTCAGCGCATACTCCGCACACTTTTTGTACAGGGCTATAGTATAGTCACGCAACTTCTCCCCGTACTCCTGCCCCTTGCCGGGGAAACGTTTCTCCAGATATTCCACGCTCTGCTCAAAGGAGATATTCTCGTCATGGTCTCCGATCTCCGCTTTGGTGGAGGGTGTGTAGATAGGCTCCGGCAGCTTATCCGACTCCTTCAATCCCTCCGGCAGTCTGATGCCGCACACCATGCCATCCTTCTGATAGCTGGCCCAGCCGCTGCCGGTGATATATCCCCTCACAATGCACTCCACGGGCAGCATCTCCAGCTTGCGGCACATCATGCTGTTGCCGTCAAAGCGCTCCTGCCTGAAGAACTCCGGCATGTCTTTCACATCCACCGAGATCATATGATTGGGCAGAATATCCTTGGTCATATCGAACCAGAATTTGGACATCTGGGTCAGTACGGCTCCCTTTTTCGTCACCTGATTCTTCAAAATTACGTCAAAGCAACTGATTCGGTCTGTAGCCACCATGATCAAAGTGTCCCCATTGTCATAAATCTCCCGTACTTTTCCTTCCTTTATCGGCTTTAATTCCTGCATCTTTTCTCCTCCTATTTTTGAGGTTCTTTAGAACCTCTGGGTTCCTTGGAACCTCCATTCCGCATATCCCCATTTTAATGGATTCTCATTCTTCCTGCAATAACGTAGAATTCACATTTTCTATCAAAACTCTATCTACGGTTGCATTTCAGTACAGACCCTATTGTATACTATTTGCCATAATAATGCAAACAGATTCGTCCCATTCTCCAACATTTCTTATCCTCTATAACATTTTCCACAGAATCAACACAAATCGCTGATGGAACGAGGTTAGATTTGATATACATTTCTGAAGGCCCTGTACGTCTTGCCCATACCCTCCTCCAGGGAGGTATAGACCATTCCCAGCTCCCGCAGGCTCTTGGCGTTGTCATACAATTCCGTCTCCTGCTGCCTCACTGCAAAAGGCAATGGTATTCCCTGCCGCTCTGCCTGTTCCACAGTCATTGGCAGTTCCCGCACCGGCCGGTCACACACCCGCAGCAGCATATCTGCTAGGCCGCCGTATGTGGTTGGCTCTCCCATGCAGATATTGTATGCCTTTCCATAAGTTTGGGAATTGCACAGACATCGCTGTATCGCCTCCACTCCATCCTTTACATACACCAACTGGAACTGTCCGTCTGCATCCGTAATTCTGGGCAATATCTGCTGCTGCACCATCATCTGAATATATGCGGACTCCCGGGGCGCATAGTTATATGGTCCGTAGAGAATTCCCGGCCGCAGCACCGTCCACGCCACTCCCTGCTCCTCACAGACCTGACGCAGTTCTTTCTCCAAAGCAACCTTGCCTGCAATATAGGCTCCCGCCTCCCCCGGCAACTGTCTCTCCTCAAAAGGCGCGTCTTCCGTCTTGTATCCTCCCATTCCCCGGCGGTACACATCCACAGTACTGACAGCGATATACTGCCCGGGCTTTATCGGCATATTGTCCAGCACACATCGGATATCTCCCGGCTCGTAGGCACAGAAATCCACCACCACATCGTATCCCCCGGACAATCCCCGCCAGACAGCCGGATCTCTGCGATCCCCTCTGATCTGCGTCACTCCCATGTCCGCCATGGAATAGGTTCCCCGGTTCACCAATGTGATATCCTGCTGCTGCGCCGTCTGCATTACAAATACTCGGCCATAGAAATAACTGCCGCCAATCACCAGAATTTTCATGCAAGTTACCCTCACTTACTTCATATACAAGCCCACAACCTTCATATCCGCATCGTATCCCACCTGGAATGTCACAATCTGTTTCTCATACTGAGCCTTGACCATGACCACGGCATAATCATCCTCCTCAATCTTCTGGCCGCTGACCTCAGTACTGTTGATCTGCGAAAAAGCGCCTCCGCTGCCATAGGTTTCCGCGCAGGCTGCCTTCAGTTCCTCCACCGGCAGTGCCTGTTTCATATCCTCCCGGAACGTCTCATACACCTGTTCATACTCTTCTGCATTCAGCCATTCAACAATCTGTATGGTCTGCTGCTCCAGCCGTTCCTGCTGAAAGGTCTCTGCCAGCGGCATTTTCATATCGCCGCAGCCTGTCAGCAATAAGACCGTCAACATCAGCGCAAGTCCCGATATTATCCTTCTTCCCATCTTTCCGCCTTTCCTCTGCCTGCAATAAACTTCGATTACTCTGTCTCGTTTCAACTGCGCACTACACCTGTCTTCTCTCCCTCTGCCAACGCATGTATTCCTCCTCACACCGGTCAAACACGCCCTCCCTCTCCAGCCTGTCATGCCATTGATCCCATATCTCCGTAAGTAACTGCTGATAGGGCCTCCAGTCCGTCTCCATCTGTTCCCGGGTATAATGCTGTAGACAACGCCTGTCCTGTCTGCCCTCAAGATACCGTCCACCTCTGGGACGTCTCTCATAGGACAGACTGCAGCCCTGGTCCGTCAGAGCTATGCACTCCCCCATGGCATCCACGCCAATGAATGTAAAACATTTATGCCGCATGCGGATATAATAGCATGGACCTGCCTGTCCGACAAAGGAGTCTATGGCGCACTGGCTCGCCTGCAGCCATCTCTCTAACAATTCCCGCTGTGGATGTCCGCTCTGCCGTTTTTCCGCCCCGGCGTCCCGGTCTATCCATTCCTCTCCGCCATTTTCCTGTCCTGCCTGCCACTCTGCCAGTTCCCGCAGCATATCCTCCGGCGCCAGACAGCATCCGTTTGCCTTACAGCAGGCTCCGCCACAGGTTCTGCAGACCTCTGCGCTCTCGTATCCATTATCCATCGACCGACGTACCCCCACCTGCGTCCCCTGCCGCCTCTTCACTGACGCAGGAAGCGCAATGTACCTTTCAAGCCATATATACTGATATATTATACAACAAACCTTCGACTCCCGTCAAATATCCAGAGAAAACCACCCGGGACTATTCTGCTTTGCAACGCCTTTCAGACATAAATGCATCAATATGGTCAACAGGTTGTTGGAAAAAGTGCGAAATCCCCTTTCCGTCAGCTTGACCTGCAGCTGATCCCGTATTCTCTCAAGAGGCTGTGGATACATATCCAACGTCTCCAGCACCACCGCCTCCTCTGGCGTAATGGGAGGCAGCGTGGGACCCTCGGCGGTCTTCGCCTGTTTCGGCGTACAGTATGCCAGTTTTTCAGAAAAGGACTGCCGCAGCCCCTCCATAAAATCTCTGGGGGACAAGAAGACCAGTGCGCCATCCTTGACCAGCTTGTTGCAGCCGTCGCTGAGCCGGTCCGTAATCCGCCCCGGAACCGCATATACTTCTCTGCCCTGCTCAAGCGCCATGTCCACCGTAATCAGCGTACCACTTTTCTGCCGTGCCTCCACCACCACCAGCACGTCCGCCAGCCCGCTTACAATTCGATTCCTGGGCGGAAATAGCTGGGGTTTGGGCGCAGTTCCAGGCGGATAGGTGGAGAGAATGCCCCCCTGCACCAGCATGCGGTCATAAATGGGCCGGTTATCTCTGGGATAGCAGATATCCACTCCATTGCCCAGAACTGCATAAGATTCTCCGCCCGCATCCAATGCCGCCAGCTGGCTTATTCCGTCTATTCCCCTGGCCATACCGCTGATCACCTGGATACCCGCCTCACCCAGCTCTCTGCCCAGCTCTGTGGCTATAAAACGTCCGTAATCCGAACATTCCCTGGCGCCCACCACTGCCACCGACAGCTTTTGCGGCTGCGGCATTCGCCCTTTGCAGTATATGCCAAAAGGGTGATCGGGAATGTTGCGCAGTTTCTCCGGATACTCCTCATCCGCCGTACAGATAAAAGAGATCTGTTTTTCCTGAAGCTGTGCATACTCCCGGTCCACATCCCAGCTCTTTCGCATCTCCAACAGGCTTTCCAGCTTATTTTTTTCCAGCACCATGGCCAAATGCTTTTCCTGTGCCCCATACACGGCTGCGCCCGTGCCGAAGGCCTCCAACAGACGCTCCCTGCCCGCGGTTCCCAGTCCGCCTACATTGGCCAGCCAATATAGATATTTATCCATTCTTTATCCTTGCTCCTTCCGTAAGCCGATAGGCCAGCGCCTCACTGAGGTGCTCCTCCCGTATATGCTCCGAGTGCCCCAGATCCGCGATAGTCCTGGCAACCTTCAGAATCCGGTGATAAGTTCTGGCGCTGAGATCCAACCGCCTGTATGCCAGTTCCATAAGCCTTTTTTCCTCCCGGCCAAGCTCACAGAAACGCTCCAGCTCCCCCGTCTCCATATCCCCGTTGAAAGAATACTTTTTGCCCTTAAATCGCTCCTCCTGAACCGCTCTGGCCTCCACGACCCTCCTCCTTATCTGCGCGCTGCTCTCCCCCGGGCTGAGAGACTGCAGTTTCTCCAGTTCAATCCGGCTGGTCTCCACATACATATCCATGCGATCCAACAGCGGCCCGGACAGCCTGTTCCAATATTTCGCCAGCTCCGCCTCAGTGCAGCGACATCTGTTTTTATCGGGAAAAAAGCCACACCTACAGGGATTCATAGCGCATACCAGCATAAAGTCCGCTGGGTAAATATAGTTGCCCTGCACCCGGGCTATGTTGACCTGGCGGTCCTCCAGGGGCTGCCGCAGGCATTCCAATATATTTCTGGGAAATTCCGTCAATTCATCGAGAAAGAGGACACCCCTGTGGGCCAGTGAGATAGCCCCGGGATGAGTGTGGACGCCGCCGCCAATCAGGGCGGCCCCGGAAATTGTGTGATGTGGACTTTGAAAGGGGCGGCGGAGAATCAGAGGATTTTCCCTGTCCAGCACCCCGGCCACGCTGTGAATGGCCGTCACCTCAATGCTTTCCTGCCAGGTCATAGGCGGCAGAATTCCTGCCATGGCCCGGGCGATCATGCTCTTGCCCCCGCCGGGCGGACCCGACATCAGCAGATTGTGAAAGCCTGCCGCTGCAATCTCCGCCGCTCTTCTGGCAACCTCCTGCCCCTTAATCTCGGAGAAATCGCAGTCCGTGCGGTACTGTTCCCTCTCCAGTATCTGCCGGGTGCCGCAGGGCTGCGCAGGCAGCAGTTCCTCCTGCCTTCCTGGGTCCGTCTCCTGCAAAAAGGCTGTCAGCTGGCAGATGTTGCGGGCGCCTCTGACCCGAATATCCGGTATTACGCTTCCCTCCACCCGATTGTCCCAGGGTACGACACAGGTGGCAATCCCCCTTCGAGCCGCCTCCTTCACAATGGGCAATATACCGCTGATAGGCTTGATCTCTCCGTCCAGCCCCAACTCACCCACAAACAATATTTTCTCTGTTGCCTTCTCCCTGAAATACCCCAATGTCTGCAGAATACCGATGGCAATCGGCACGTCAAAGCCTGTCCCGTCTTTTTTCAGATTTGCCGGCGCAAGATTGATCGTGATTTTTTTCGGGGGAATGTCAAATCCCGCATTCTTCAGGGCCACCTGCACCCGCTCCCTGGCTTCTCGAACCTCGTTGCTCAGCGAACCCACCATAGAAAAGCCAGGCAGTCCCGTGGAGATATCTACCTCCACATAAATCAAATTGGCCTCAATACCATAGAGAGACCCCGTCAATATTGAACTGTACATAAAAACTCCTTCCCTTTTGTTGTTTACATTCCTGCTTAAAATGGGGAATTCAAAAAAGATAAATGTTTAATGAAAAAAGAATCGGTATTTGAAATGTCAATTTCAAACTTATGCTTTTCAAGTATCGTAACAGAGACTGCCTGTTTTTGCAAGACATTTTTGTGAGTTTATTGTTTTTTTATATTTTTTGAAAACCTTTACGGCAAATAAGCCTGCCTGAAACTTGATGTCTCGGACAGGCTTATTGCATATGATCTTTCTTTTATTATCTACTGTTCTACCAGCTCCAAAAGTTTGCCGGTGATATCCGCCACATTGCGCTGCGGCTCCTGGACAATCTCAATGGAGGAGTCATGGATTCTTTCCAAAGACTGCCGTATAGTACTCCTCTCGATAGGGATTTCCCTTTGCAACATTAAACCCAATGGGAAGATACGCAGAGTCGATATACTCCTCATACTCCAAATCCATAAAATAGTTACAGAAAAGAATCTCCACATAGATAATCCGATTGTCTTCCGCTCCCAGGGCGTACACAAGGCCGTGATAATTGTGGTCGTCAATCTCTGCCGCCAGCACCTCATAACCCTGTTCAAAGCCCTGTGTCCCATAAAAACCTGTATATACATCCTGTGCGCAGTTCTCCAGTCGTGCAAGCTCCGCCGCATAGTCCGCATCCTCGTACTCTACCACCAGATAGCTTAAATACTGAGGGTCCCAGGGATTATAATAGACCATCTTATAGTCCGGCACATGCATATCCGCTGTGATCTCCTTCGGAAAGATGCTGTCATCCACCCCCAGCTTACCCTGATATTTTTCCTCCGCTGTCTCACCCATATAGCGTTCATAATGGCTTATATCCGTATCGACTTCCACCTCCGCCAACTCACTATCCAGTGCCAGAAGGCCGATCAATCCGCCTGCCAGCGCAAATCGCAGCAACAGTACTGCCGCCACTCCCGCCAGAGTGAGCAGAGCAACCTTTAATCCATAGCTCCATTTTTTCTTTCTGACATATTTGCGAAAACTCTCCTGGGGCTGCGTATGGAACTGCATCTGGGGAGCAGGCGTTACCATATTTTCGTAGATTCCCCTGCATTCCGAGCACTCCCGCAAATGCTCCTCCACCGCCTCGCCGCTTCTGGCGCTGGCCATCTTCTCTGCGTACAGCGGCATCAGATCCCTGATAATATCACATTCCATCCTCATGATTACCTCTCCTTTCAGCCTCCATCTCCTCCCGTATCCTCTCCTTGGCACGGTGATATGTCACACAGGCCCAGTGCTGGGACTTCCCAAAAAGTGTTCCTATGTCCTTAAACGGCAATTCTCCGAAAATACGAAGGGAAAAAACCTCCTTGTACGGTTCCTGAAGTTCGTGAAGAATCCTGTGTATCTGCAGCGCCGTCTCTCTGTCTGCGATAATATCGAGAAAATTTTTATCTTCTGCCTGATATTCCTCTATATCCTCCTCTGTCGCAAGGCGCTTTTGTTTCTTATATTGTGTATAATACAGGTTCTTTGCGATGGAACACAGCCAGATACGCATATCCGCCTCTCCCCGGTAACTGTCAGCTGATTTCAGCGCCCGGTAAAAGGTTTCCTGCGTCAGCTCCTCCGCCAGATGCTCGTCCGCAGAGAGTCCTCTCAGAAATCGAAACACATCTTCATAATATTGTTCAAATAAAATATCCGGCTTATCCATTGTCTTCGATTCCTCCTCTCTCCTATAAGACCTATAAAATCCATAAATATCACAAAAAATATCAAATTTTTATAAAAATTGTGTTTCCTACCTCCATATTTCTGACCCACACAGTCCCATTTTCCTTTGTTATACCATAACAGCATCTGTCTCTGTCTGTCAATGTATCATATAATTGTTCATACTCATTCCTGGGAACAAAGGGAAACGCCATATGAGTAATCGTTTGCTTTTCAACAGAAAATCCTACGGCTGCAAACAACTCCTCCAACTCTTCCCTTGCATAAAATCGTATATGACCATCTCTTTTTATCCGCATAAAACGGTCTATAATCTCCCCTCTGTCCTCTGCTGCCCTCACAGGGTCTGAGATCAGCACCCGTCCTCCCGGAAGCAGGAGCCGGTATATCTGTTCCACCGCACTCTCCGGATTGGGAAAATGGTGAAAGGCATATCTTGACACGATCAGATCAAAAGTATTATCTTCAAAAGGATATGTGATGCCGTCAAAGGTTTGGAGTACCAGGTTGGAGGGCCTGTTTTCCTCCGCTATTGCCCGCACAATATCAATTCCGTGGACAAGGGCACATGGATAGGTTTCGGCCAGCGCAAATGCCAGGTAGCCTGTTCCTGTCCCAATATCCAAAATCTTCTTATAATCGCCCCCACGCAGCATATCCAGCAGCAAACTCCTCTGTTCGTCGTCTCTTATGATCTCTGTGTATGCCTTCCGACGAAGGATTCGGTCAAAACTTTCCCTGGCCTGTCTCACTTTCTCTGATTCTCTGTCCATATGTACCCTCCTCTGCCCTTCAAAAACACCGATTACATGTATATTTTACCATATAAAAAAACAGCGGGCCAAGTGCGTATCATACGCATTTAGCCCGCTGCATGTCATTAAATTTGTATCAGATATTGCCTGTTCGGATTTATGATCTTTATGTTAAATCCGTCCTTTGCTCCTCCGGCTACAGATATTCCCTCAAATCCTTGATCAGGGTCTCCTCTGCCTGAATGATTTTTTCCGTCAGCTTTTTGCTGTCCTGATCGGCCGCCTGATACTGGTGTAAATATTTGTACAGAGATTTAACTCCCATATTACAGCCGTCCGTAACCAAATCTGCCACAACTCTGTCGGAATCCTCTCCGGTCAGTTTCATATTGGTTTTCATCCAGGACATCATTTTTGCCATGGCTGCGGGTTCCTTGCCGTCGTCATGACATTTTGCAAGATACTCGTGGGTCTCGCTCCCCAGTTTGGAATGCGTCGCCTTGCTCTGAATCAACAGATCTTTCAAATTCGCATCCTTTACATGCTCCATCACATCATCCAGAGAGGTAATACCCATCTTGACCCCGGCATTGCATTCCCTCAGCAGCTTGATTGTATCGTCTTCCATTCTTTTACACTCCTCTACCTATACTTATAGTAAACGACATTAGAAATGTCGTTTACTATAGATTCCCATTCCGCCCGGAACGGAATCTTTATTCGGTAGTGTGTGTCAAAAGAAAGAAATTATTCCTTCGGAAGATTAAATTTGGCAATCAGGGAATCCAGCGTGGCCGCCTGAGCCGCCAGCTCCTGGCTGGTCGCGGAAGACTCCTGAGCCAGCGCCGCATTGGTCTGAATAACATCCGAAATCTGATTGATACCTATTTCGGCCTCTTTCATGGTAGCGGCCTGATTCTCGGAAACAACACTGACCTCCTTGGAGGAATTGGCAATGGTTCTGATGCCATCCACAACCGTCTCAATGGAACTCACTGCACGGTTTGCCATCTTGTTGCCGTTTTCTACCTCCTGTATAGCTCCCTCGATCAAAGCTCTGGTATCCACGGCAGACTTGCTGCTCTGCTCCGCCAACTGCCTGATCTGATCCGCCACAACCGAGAAACCTCTTCCTGCCTCTCCTGCCCTTGCCGCCTCAATGGAAGCATTCAGTGAGAGCAGATTGGTCTGGGAGGCAATACTCTCGATCTCGGAGATAATATTGCCGATCTTCTTGGAGGCGTCGTTGATACGATTCATGGCCTCCACCATCTCCCGCATATCCGCGCTGCTGTCGTCCGCCACATCCGCATACTTTTGAGACTGATGATAGGCCTCCTGGGCGGACGCCGCCGCCTTCTCTGCGGCATCTGAAATCGTTGTGATCGTGGCCTGCAGCTCCTCCACTGCGCCTGCCTGTTCCGTAGCGCCCTCCGCAAGGCTCACCCCAGTGTCGGCCAGATGACCGGCCCCCTCCGTCACCTGTACGGAGGACTCCTCGATAAAACGCATGGTTTCAATCATACGATATTTCAACTGTCTGGAAGCGTCAAACAACTGCTTAAAGTCACCCACATATCTGTTTTTGTCCTTGGACTTTACAGTAAAGTCGGAATTCGCCATCTCTCCCAGTATGTTTTCCATGTCGGAAATAATAAAGTCGAGAGACTCCGCCATATCCTTGGCTGAGGCAATCATATCCCCCACCTCATCCTTCGTGTCAGCATCCGGGAAGGGACTGAACAGATCGCCCTTCGCGAACCCTTCCAGCCTGTCTCCCAACCGAATCAGCGGAGTGGAGATACCCACGGCAATATTTTTGCCTAAGCGAATGGAAAATACGATAGCCACAGTGATGACTACTGCGATTATCACCATAAGCAAAATACAGATAAACGTCATGGTGTTGGAAATACTGTCTCCACGTTCCACCTTAATATCCATGATTTCCATCAGTTTATCATTGATATTGTTATACGCAGGCAGCAATTCTGTCCTTGCCATGTCCTGAGCCGCATGGGAACGCTCAGCGTCTTCACACGCTCCAAGATCCAGGATCTCTTGGTCAAGCTCCCAATATCCTGTCAATGCACTGGAAATCTCATTGTAAATTTTTTTGTTTTCAGCGCTCACCATAGCCGTTTCCAGCTCTGCAAAACTCTGGGTGAACATCTCCTTATTCTCATCATGGTTAACAATCGCGCTGGCGATGAAATCCGGATCGTCAAAACCGATGCAGGCCCGCAGCGCTGATCTTGTCTCCGAAAAATAGGCCATCGCTTTCCCCACGTCTCCCTGGGCGAAACCATAGTCCACCATCGAGTTGGCATAAACTCTCGACACCACCAACAGCACAATCAGCACCACAACCGCAACTGCCGCGGGAATGCTGGTCGCATACACAAACGCACGCACTAACCGATCCTTGATACGATACTGATTCAGTTTCTTTAACATCGTTTTTCCTCCTTGCATTATATCATGATTTTGCCTATGGCATGTGACAAATGTTTCAGACAAAAAGTCAAAAACTGTCACTACTTCACACATTTATTTACGAAACAGCCTATGTAGATAACTCAAATATACAATATAGAAACTATCCAACAATCTCGCATCACTTTTTCTGAATAGAATAAAGTATAACACAAGATTATTCTTTTGTAAACAAACTCTAATTGCTTTTTTCTTTATTGCTCTATCTATATCTTATTCTCCATGGCATCCGGGTCCTGAGCAAACTGAATCGCCAGCTCTCTGTCGATCCTTCCCTCAAAGTACAGCTGGGAAATGGCCTCATCCATGGTAATCATGCCCATCTTGCGGTTGGTCTGCATGACAGACGCCAGTTGGTGGGACTTGCCCTCACGGATCAGGTTCCGCACTGCATGATTGGCATGCATGACCTCAAAGGCCGCCACTCGCCCCCGGCCATCCGCCGTAGGAATCAATTGCTGGGAGATAACCGCCTCCAGCACGTTGGCCAGCTGTACACGAATCTGCTGCTGCTGGTGGGGCGGGAACACGTCGATCACACGGTCCACAGTGCTGGCAGCGCCTATGGTATGTAGGGTGGAAAGCACCAGATGGCCTGTCTCCGCCGCGGTGATAGCCACGCTGATTGTCTCAAAGTCACGCATCTCACCCACCAGAATCACGTCCGGGTCCTCACGCAGAGCCGCGCGCAGAGCGTTGGCATAAGTCTCGGAATCCAGACCGATCTCTCTCTGATTGACCATGGACATCTTGTGCTGGTGCAGATACTCTATGGGGTCCTCCAGCGTGATTACATGCGCGTCTCTGTTGTTGTTGATCTTGTCAATAATTGCTGCCAGAGTGGTGGACTTACCGCTGCCGGTAGGCCCTGTCACCAGAACCAGTCCCCTCTTCCTCTGATACAGGTCCACAACGGACACGGGCACACCCAGCTCCTCGGGAGCAGGCACTTTAGTGCCCACCAGACGAAAGGCCATGGCTACGGAACCTCTCTGCTTGTAGGCGTTAACTCTATAACGTCCCACGTTGGGAATGGAAAAGGACATATCGTACTCGCCCCTCTCCTCAAAACGATCTCTCTGAACCTCCGTCATAATGGACAGCAGCACATCCAGAGTGTCCGCAGGCAGCATCCTGGGATAATTCATGGTAATCAGATTGCCGTTCACACGCATCTTAGGCGGTATGCCAACGGTCAGATGCACATCCGATGCACCCGCCTCCTTGGCCGCTGACAAAATTTCTTCAATCGTAGGCATACTTTTTCCTCTTTTCCGCTCTTTATAGTATACATTGAAGACTAAAATAGTCCGATTGTCCGAATACCTTTATTTTACATGAAAAAGTGGCTGATGGCAAGCATCTATTGCTATTGGGCTGAAGATTATTTCAAAGGCTATTTAGTATTTCGATATGAGGTGTAGTCATATATGGAATATAGTTCATAAAGAGTATTGTAATACTCTTCCAGATTTTCATATGTCAACTCTCCCTCTCCCTCCGCCATCATCTGTAAAATCTCGGAATTGACCCATTCCCCATAGTGCATCGTGTCCGTATAATTGTCCAGATTTTCAGTAATATCAATCCTATAACTAAAATCAAAAACTTGGATATTATCGGCGGATAACAACATTTCTACTCCCATTTTCTGCGCTTCCAACTGGGCATTCAGTTGCTTTGTCCTTACAAGTGCCTCCCAATAGCATATGCTATATGGAGGAAAGAAAAGATAAAAGGTCGTATCTGGGTACTGTTTCGCCAGTTTCACAAAATTTTCATTCACATTTTCCTGAATCCGCTCTATATCCTCCTCTGTCAGTCTCCACTCCTCTTCCCTCTCTTCAATCAAGTCAAAGGAAGCCAAAACACTTGCTGTGCCAAAAGATTTGTATTGATTCCAGTTTCCATATTCATCCATGGTTGTGGTTTTTTGTCCTGACCGAGTATAATTTAATACGGCAATTGTTTTGGGAACCACATCCTTATTCAATAAATAGTTTACATCATTAAAGGGATTGTTGTCATATAAATATACCGGATATCCCTCATACTCGTCTTGGAAGGCCGAATAATTAAGACGATTTCCGTCCAAGCTGCACAGCACATTTTTCACATTAGCGTTATGGGAAAGTGCCCTTCTAATATTTTCACAGGATTCATGATAACTGGCCCCCGAATTTGCAATCTTGACCGATGCCGCTTCCCAAAGTTCATCAAATTCACTGCATTTAAAATTCTGGCACATGCTAGTTCCTGTGATAATGCTGTCATACTCGTAGTGCCGTACAATACCGTCATTTTGATAACGTTCATCTTTAAGTGGATACTCTAAAAAATCCTGCCCCCTGTGATAGTGCAAAAATGGATCCACCAATATAGTTACCCCGGCCAACATAATCAATATTGCCAGCGTCCCCCCTATTACAATAGCATTCCATCTCTTTTCTTTCATGTCTGCACCATTCCTGTTCTAGAAATTGAAATATATAAAAGTCGTCAACCCGGAAAGCGATACAATAGACCACACCAACAGAATAATGCTTCCTATTGCATTACCTGCATTCGGTACAAATTTTCTCTCATGACAGTTGCGGGGAACCAAAGCTAAAAATAGAGCTATGACCAAAACAATACCCATATGCACAAATGGAAATTGATCCACAAACGCTTTGAGAACTGCCACATGTTCTTCCACATAGGTAAACTCTAACAGTTCAAATTGTTCCAGCAATGTCCTGTTTAACTGCCACTTCCAAGGGGCGGTCAGTTTGCCATAAAGAGTGGCTGCACTGCTTAGGGAATCGGCCCGAAAAAGAATCCATGTCAAGTCAATAAAAGCAAATGTGATCAGCCGACAAATCAGCCGGGGGACTTTATCCCAAATGCGCTTAAACAATCTGTAAAGGACGCTGGCTATACCATGAACCAGCCCCCATAAAATAAAAGTCCACCCTGCTCCGTGCCAAATACCACTGACTGCAAAGACAATCAGAACATTTATCCAAGTGCGGACTTTTCCTCTGCGGTTTCCCCCCAATGGAAAATAAAGATATTTATGTAGAAATCTGGTGAGCGTCATATGCCATCTCTGCCAGAATTCATGTATGGAGGCTGCCTTATATGGAGAGTTAAAATTCAGAGGCAATTCAAAATGAAACATATTGGCAATTCCGCAGGCCATATCACAATACCCACTAAAATCAAAATAGAGCTGTAGGGTATATAAAACAGATACTATTACTACATCCACAGATGTCAATACTTGCGGATTAGCAAACCCCCAGTCTGCTCCTCTACCCAATGTATCCGCAATCATTACCTTTTTAAATAGCCCTATCGCAAAAAGATGAATTCCACAAGCCAGCTTTTCTTGGCTAAGTTTCTTTCTTGACTTATCTTGAAATTGCGGTATCATCTCGCTATGTAGTACAATGGGACCCGCTACCAGTTGCGGAAAAAAAGTGACAAACAGGGCATAATCAACTATTCTGTAATCTTTTGTCTCCATCCGGTAAGAATCCACTAAATAGGATATCTGCTGGAATGTAAAAAAACTGATCCCCAGAGGCATCAATATCTTCTTGATTTCAAAATCCGTCCGAAACCATGCGTTGGTGTTTTCCAAAAAGAAATTGAAATACTTATAATAAAAAATCACGCCTAAATTGATAAAAATTCCGATTGCCAAAAAAATTTTGCCTTTCAGATTCTTATCCTGTCTGCAAAGTATTTTAGCATATAAAAAGTTAAATATAACACTTCCTACAATCAATGCCAAGTATGAAATGTGAAAATAGGCATAAAACCACAGTGACAGGCCGACAAGCACCCATTTGGCCCCTTCTTCTCTTCTCAATCTGTTAAGTCCAAAATACAGTGCCAGAGCCACTGGTAAAAAAAACAGGATAAATATATATGAATTAAACAGCAACGGCTTATCTCCTTTCTACATTAACAATTCCATCCGTCTCAATAAATATCCAAACGGTTACTGTCTTCTTCTGAAACCATCCTTCAAACCATCTCCGCGCAGCTCAATATCCGCTTGTGTAGGCGCTGCCGGAAACAGATCATATCCGGTCAATGCTCCCACAACTGGTTTGTAAAATGTAACTCCATCAATCTCGTAGCTTTCCAGTTCGTAAGTACCATAGTCAGCTTGCCAGATATAACACTCGACCAGCCTACAGCCATAGATATATTTGCCCATGACAAATAATTTGTAAAAACCATAAAATATCAGTACAAAATATATTATATTCTGCAATCTTTTCCAGTTCAGCCGAGTGAATAGCCATCCTATTGTCACAAAGTCCAACAAAAGCACATATGCATAACCATAACGCATCAAAGGCGCACTCAATTGCCAGAACAAATAAGAACAAACGAGAGTTCCCAATACCAGCAGCATATCCAGTTCTTTCCACTTTTTCTTAGAGAACACCCAAACTGCTGCTCCTATAAATACCAGAATACAGATTACATTGCCCAGAATCAAAAGTTTCTCTGTACCGGAAAGAGTGCTTCTAAACCAATTGGGCAGCCACTGTGTAATTGGTGTATCTAAAAGCGATATATTATACAACGCCTTTCCCCATGCTGAAATCTGCGCCGCATCCACTTCTATTAACGCTGCGTCCATCTTCCAATCTACTTGGAACAAATCTAGTTTCGGAAAAGGATACAACAACCAGCCGGAAATCACTATCGTCCGCACAAACCAGGGAACAGCCACTGCTATCCCCATACCCAGATACAGAAAAATATCCTTTATACGCTTTTTCTTGATCAGCGAGTATGCTGGTTTTACTAAAAGCAACAGGATAAGTCCTGCTGTCAATTTCAGCGTCAGGGCATACACTCCCATCACACAGAGCAAAGAAAAGGGGGCGGACTCTTTTTCTTCTTCCAGTGAATCCAACCATTTAATTACAATAAAAAAAATAATACACATGATGGGATAGTCTGATGCCGGTGAAACGACTTCATCCACGATGGTAGTTAGATAGTAAATGGCCCCTACTCTGGCATAGTTGCTCAAACTAATCTGACGTTTCTTCCAACTCATCGTAATATTCAGCGCTGTAATACTCAACAAGAAGGCAAAAAATCCGCTCACGGTGTGCAGGGATTTTCCCACTAAAAATTTCATGCTATAGAGGGCACTTAAGGGAAAAAAGGAACTATTATACGCGAATCGCTCATGCAGGTTACCAAGACCTGGAACCACTCCATACTCCTCAATCCAGCGGATGTTCTGGGCATGGTAAAGATCTGTGTCAATATGAATATAACCTCGGGACGTAAAAAAAGCCCACAACAGGAATAGTATGGGTATCAGCACCTTTTTCACAACAGATATCTCTTTCCACCATTCTCCCAAGCTCTTCCATATCTGTCTGTGTAGCAGAAAAAGCACCACTGCGCATACGAGCAGAAGAACCAAATTAGCAATTGCGCCAACCTTATAGAAAAGACTGAAAACCTCTGCATATACTGTCACCGCCACCAATCCCGCCATCAGTATGCTGTCAAGTCTCCGTATGCGATAATGTAGCCATTTCTCCATCAGGTATTCGATGCCATATCCAACACAAAATATTGTTAGTGTAATGTATAGCCAATTCAGTCCTACGCTCAGCATATACTTTCCCTTTCCCAAATAAATCTTACATATACCCAACACATACATCCAAGAATTAAAGTCTTGCAGCCTAGGGCATAACTTGCAAGTATTTCAATAAAATCCTTAAATAATTACTATTATATACTATGCATGATATGATTGCAATTGTTATTGTATCTCTCCAGACAAATTTCCTATTTCCGCAAGACCGATATATAGCTCGAATCCCCGCCCGTCCTGATTATCAGAGCAAAAATAGTACTCCAGTTCACCATTTGTAAACGAAATCATATAGTTCTTATAATCTGCCCGCTCTTTCGACTCCTCAACAGGTACCGTTCCCATAACTTCCATGATATCCTGAAAACTCATGTCGGAATTTAATTGCAGCATCTCCAGATAGCTGTCTGCATAATTCTGATATAATGCAACATATATGGGAGTATATGTCGTGTCGCTACTTCTGCAGACAATGAGAAAGTGCTCCATTTCAATATACGGGAAAAATACATTGGGTTCAAATACCACAAGACCGCTTTCCCCATCAATACCCGTATCTGTCATATCGAGTATTTCCTGTACCGGCATATTTAAATACCGGATTATTTCACCGTCAATGCATTCTCTGTCATCGAATGCAAATTCTTTTCTGTTTTCGTCTGTACAGCCCGCATTGCATAATATACACGTTAGTACAACGACTATTAAAAGTATCCGTTTCACTGCTCCGTTTCCACCTATATTCCCAGCCAGTTTTTTATCGGATTGACCCCTCTGGCCTGCTCCATAATCTCCCCGCAGTTCTCCCGCAGATAGCGCTCCAGCTTTACCACTTCCGCATCCGAAAACCCTTCCACATGGTCCACGATCCCATCCGGCACAACGCCCTCGGCGATATCTTTTCCACGGATAAAGGATACTCTGGCAAATCTTCTGCCCTCCCTGTTTATGATTCCCGATACCAACATGTTGACAGAATCCATAGACTTCCCCCTCTATTTCCACACCACGTTTAACATTTTTTCATAGCTAAAACACCATGGAACTAACTCTCCATGCTCTCATTTGATAATCCGTATTCTTACAAATTCATAATAGCAAAAATACAGCGGTGTATCAACAGAAAAAAGACAGAATCAGTTCTGCCTCCCATAGCATAACTGACTCTATCCCATTTTCCGGCACTCCTCCAACTTTTCTCACAGCTATTCCTGCTCAAACTTCTGTCTAAGCTTTCCCAGCGCCTTCTTCTCAATCCTCGACACATAGCTGCGGGAAATCCCCATCCGCTCCCCGATCTCGCTCTGGGTCAGTTCCCGTCCTCCTTTAAGTCCATACCGCAGCACAAGAATCTCCTGTTCTCGCTCGGTCAACTCCTGCCGCATCAGCAGCATGAGCCTGCGGATATTGCTCTGGCGCTCCAATGCCTCCACCACATCCTGCTGCTCCTGCTCTATCACATCCATCAGATGTATCTCATTGCCCTCTTTGTCCTGTCCGATGGGTTCATACAGAGAGATTTCTCTGGAAGTCTTTTTCTTGCTGCGCAGCAGCATCAACAGCTCATTGTCGATACACCTGCAGGCATAGGTGGCAAGTCTTCCCTTGCCCGCGTCAAAGGTATCAATAGCCTTAATCAGGCCGATACAGCCGATGGATATCATATCTTCCATATCTTCATCCACATTCTGATATTTTTTGGCCACATGGGCCACCAGACGCAGATTGTGTTCTATGAGAATGTCCTTGGCAGCCTTGGCCTGGTCGGCGTCTCCCTCCCTGAGCAGACGGACATAGTAGGTTTCTTCTCCGGAGGTCAGGGGCTTTTGAAAGGTCTTCAATCGTAGCCTCCATAGGATACTCTTACCTCTAGTCTATGTGCTTAGGACATTACAAGTGCCTTTCCTACTTTCCACTATTTCTGTTCTTCTCTCCTCAACGCTCTAGCAAATAATTGTTCCAATCAGCTCTCCTGCTATGATGTCGAAGGGTCCAGAAAATCAGCCATCACATAGTTGGCCAGATCCAGTCCTCTCCCCGTCAGGTGGAGGTATCTGCCCTCAACACTGCTGCGCCAGGCCAGCAGCCCCTGAGCAATGTGTTTCTCTATGACCTCCCTGTACACCTGCTCCAGTTCACAATGAAAAGTCTCCTGAAAATCCTGCGCCCCGACGCCCGCCGTCAGCCGCAGTCCCAGGAACATATACTCCCCCATCTGCTCTGCCACAGTCAGTTTCTGCTCCTGCTGCCGCTGTCCCAGAGGCTCCTCAAGATATGCCTGCAGACTATCCCCGTTTTGGAATCTGACATTGTCCACCAGGGAGGCGGCGCCAATGCCAAAGCCCAAATAGTTCTCCCTGGTCCAGTATCCCACATTGTGGCGGCATTCGCAGCCGCTCTTTGCATAGTTGGATATCTCATAGCGCTCGTATCCATACTCCCGCAGAACCTGCTCTGTCAACTGATACAGCGCTCTCTCCGTGTCCTCATCCGGCAGTTCCAGCTCCCCGGCTGCAAAACGCTCCGAAAAAGCTGTCCCCTCCTCCACAATCAGACTATAGGCGGAAATATGCTCCGGCCTGGGTATCAATTCTGCCACCCGCCTCAAGGTTGTCCCGTAGGAGTCGGGAGTCTGCCCCGGCAGACCGCTCATGACGTCGATATTGATATGGGTAAAGCCTGCTGCCACCGCCGTCTCGTAGGCGCCCGAAAACTGCTGCCAGGTATGGATTCTCCCCAGATCCTTCAGCTCCTCGTCCCAGGAGGACTGCAGCCCCAGACTCAGGCGGCTGACGCCCGCCTTCCGATACCGTGCCAGGGAGTCATAATCCACCGTGCCAGGGTTGGCCTCCATAGTGATCTCTGCCCCCGGCAAAATCCGATAACAGCTACCCAGAGCAGCCAGCAGCCGCTCTATCTGCCCGGGGCCCAATATGCTGGGAGTGCCGCCGCCGATAAACACCGTAGGCACCTGATACTTCCCGTATTCCTCCGCTCGGCCCCGGATCTCCCGCTCCAGAGCCTGTACATATTTTTCCTGCGTATCCCGGTCTGCGGGAGCGGACAGGAAATCGCAGTATCCGCATTTGCGAACACAGAAAGGGATATGCATGTATATCTCCAGATTCTTCAAGTTTATACCCCGTTTTACTCCGCTACTTCCGGTCGTCCAGTTTCAGCACACTCATGAACGCCTTCTGAGGGATTTCCACATTGCCGATCTGGCGCATGCGCTTCTTGCCCTCCTTCTGTTTCTCTAACAATTTCTTTTTCCGGGTGATATCACCGCCGTAGCACTTTGCCAGCACGTCCTTTCGCATGGCCTTTACGGTCTCCCTGGCGATGATCTTGCCGCCCACCGCCGCCTGTATCGGAATCTCAAACAAATGTCTGGGAATTTCGTCCTTGAGCTTTTCGCACATCTTTCGTCCCCTCTCGTATGCAGAATCCGCATGGACGATAAATGACAGGGCGTCCACCTCCTCACGGTTGATAAGGATGTCCAGCTTGACCAGGCTGGACTGCTCGTAGCCCTTTAAATCATAGTCAAAGGATGCATAGCCCCTGGAGCGGGATTTCAAAGCGTCAAAAAAGTCATAGATAATCTCGTTTAAAGGCAGCTCATATTTTAGCAGTGCCCTGGTGCCCTCGATGTACTCCATGCCCAGATAACGGCCCCGCCGCTCCTGGCACAGCTCCATGATGGAGCCGATAAACTCGCTGGTCACCATAATCTCCGCATTGACGATAGGCTCCTCCATATATTCGATCTCAGAGGGGTCCGGCAAATTGGAGGGATTGGTCAGTTCAATGATCTCCCCATTGGTCCGGTGTACCTTGTAGATAACTCCCGGCGCCGTAGTCACCAGATCCAGATTGTACTCCCTCTCCAGCCTCTCCTGAATAATCTCCAGGTGCAGCAGTCCCAGGAACCCACAGCGGAATCCAAAGCCGAGGGCGACGGAGGTCTCCGGCTCATAGTGCAGGGAGGCGTCGTTCAACTGCAGTTTTTCCAGCGCGTCCCGCAGATCGGGATATTTTGCGCCGTCCGCCGGATACATGCCGCAGTATACCATAGACTGTACTTTTTTGTAGCCGGGCAGCGGCTCCGCGCAGGGATTGCGGTCATCCGTCACTGTATCGCCCACCGCCGTATCTTTCAGATTCTTAATGGAGGCGGTGATATAGCCCACCATGCCTGCAGAAAGCTCCTCGCAGGGGATGAACTGCCCTGCGCCAAAATACCCTACTTCCACCACCTCCTGCTTTGCTCCGGTGGCCATCATACGGATCATAGTGCCCTTTTTCACCGTGCCTTCCATGATGCGGCAAAAGATAATAACCCCCTTGTAGGGATCGTACACTGAGTCAAAGATCAGCGCCTGCAGCGGGTTCTCCGGGCTGCCGCCGGGAGCCGGGATCTTTTGAACGATCTGCTCCAACACCTCGTCGATGCCGATGCCGTTCTTAGCGGAGATAAGGGGTGCATCCTGGGCCTCCAGACCGATCACATCCTCGATCTCCTCGATCACTCTCTGGGGCTCCGCGCTGGGCAGATCGATCTTGTTGATCACCGGGAACACATCCAAATTGTGGTCCAGGGCCAGATACACATTGGCCAGGGTCTGCGCCTCAATGCCCTGGGCCGCATCCACCACCAGAATGGCCCCGTCACAGGCCGCCAGGGAGCGGCTCACCTCATAGTTAAAGTCCACATGTCCCGGGGTGTCGATGAGGTTGAAAATATACTTCTGTCCATCCCGGGCCTTGTAGATCGTGCGCACAGTCTGGGCCTTGATGGTGATGCCCCTCTCCCGCTCCAGCTCCATATTGTCCAGCACCTGGGCCTGCATCTCACGGCTTGTCAGCAGCCCTGTGCTCTCAATAATCCGGTCTGCCAGGGTGGACTTTCCGTGGTCGATATGGGCCACGATGCAAAAATTCCGTATTCTACTCTGCTCTATAGAACTCATCTGTATTTCCTTTCTATTTGAAGTTCCGCATACCTCCTGGCAGTACCTTTACTATGGAATAAATTCTGTCCTTAATGCGGCCGACATTTATTCCAAGCACTGTGCATAAGTATACCGATTAAAATCTTGCATTTCCCTATTCTAGCAGAAAAATACCGTCTATGCAAGATTCTTCCAATCATCTTCATAGTACCAGCGCTTTTCCTCGTCCGCATTTTTCAAATATTCCAAATCCTTCCGGTATTGTCGGGATTTCTTATCGGGGTTGATAAGAGCTCTTGACCTTCTGGCCATAATCTCCAGCTTTCTCCAAAAGGCATTATCCTCCTGTTTACTGCACAGAATAGCTTTGCTCAAATCCTCATTTACCTGCTCCCAATCATACTGTTCCCTGTATAGCTGCATATGAGCATAAGCCCTCACAATGTATCCGATATATGGGTGCTTATCGCCCTCGATCAGACCATTTCCATACTCCTGCAGGGCCTGATAGTCAAATTTCTTGCAAAACCGATATATTTCCTCCGTTTTCGAAGGGCCTTTTGTATCCACAAGATAAGAGAGCGTGTCCAGCGAGGTGTATGGTCTGCGCACATTTTTTCCCTGGGGGACATAGGGAAAAATACCGTCCAGCTTAAAATGCCTCGTCCCGGTTTCTTCCAGCCACACATCCCATTCCTCCTGGTTCTCCAACTTGATCTTTGACAGATCAGCCCGCCGCACCTCACAGTCCAGCAGTTCCACCGCAGTCACCTTCTCATACTTAAGCCCCGTTTCCCCGGCAAGTCTCACCAGGACGTATCCCCACTCGTCCGATACGATACGGTACATCTCATACCAGCCTCTGATATAGCGGACACGGGCAAGCAGCGCCTTTGTCAGTTCTTTTCCGTCACCCTCAAGAATCGCATGGATTCCTCTGTTAATATGCCCCTCTGCATCCCTGTTTGGAAACTGCTCCTTTGCGGCGTTTCCAGTAAGCAGATCATATGTGTTTCCGGATCTCTTGTCATAGGAATAGTCAAACAACTGCGGAACCAGCTCCCTGGCCCCTGCCGCATATGCCCGAACCATGGAACTGCTAATCTCCGCTTCGCCATGCCGCTCATGATAGAAGAACTCATTGCCGTCCAACGGATATCCGCTCTCAAGCAGCTTACGCTTATAGAGTGCCGACAGCGCCGAGTGATACCAGCCCGCCAGGACATCCTCCCAGTTTTCCTTGAATTTCCAATATTGGCCTACCTCTGACTTTAAATCATAGTCATACCGCAGGGATGTCCTGCGTATCAGAGGAAAGGTCTTCTTTTCAGGTTTCTCTTTCTCTACAGGGGCACGGTTTTCCAGCAATGCATCGCCAATCAAAAGCGGGCACTCTCTGTTTTTTACGGTTTCGATATAGGCTTTTTTGCCGCTTTTGTCCACGGCTACAACCTCTCTGATCAGCTGAGACAGATATTGCCGTTCCTCCTCCTGAGCCTTCTTCAGGTCAATATTTTTGCTGAATGAACAAAACTGTTCCAATATCTGCAGCGGACGCTCCAGAAACATTCCGGCTTTTTTACAGTCCTTCTCATACACCAGATGGAAAAACTCCTCCAGATCCTTCACAATCTGGTACGCCAGCTTCTCATATTCGTCCCTGGGTTCAAAATAGCTCTCCTCCACCGCCAATATGTACTTTTCATCCGGCTGGTATCCCGTCGCCGCCGCCTGGTAAAAGCGCTCCATCGTCTTTTTAAGATGCCGGGACATGTCAAACCTCCTGTCCTTTGCCAGGCGCTCATACAGCTCATATTCCTGTTCCATGGCCTGCAGGGCCACAATCATATATTTCCAAAAAAGTGTTTTCTTAGGGAACTCCTTCTGTAAGTCCATCACTGCCTCCTTCGCGCAAACTGCCAGCTTTTGTCATGTACCTTTGTCATACAATATATCATCTTTTAGCCGCTTAATCAATATTTTAATAACTCCCATCTGCCCGTTGCAGCGGGCACTCAAATTTCACCTATTCCCCGGACAGCACCAAGTGAAGCAGATGCGCTATGGGATCACAGGCGTTCATGGCCTCCTCCAGCGTATTGTTCTGCGCGCCCAGCTCAATCAGCAGAGTGCGGGGACGCAGATGCATATTGTAACGGTAACCATGTATGTAATTCTTCCGGGTCAGCCCGGGATAATATTCCTCGGCCTTGAGTTTCATTTGAAAGGAAAAGGCAAGATTATCCGACAGATTATCGTTCTGCAGATAGCTGATGCTGCCGGTTCGTCGGGTCCAGCTGATGCCGTTGAAAAACATAAACCGCGCGGTGGGCCGTCCGTCCAGGTCCATGACCAGACGGTTGCTCTCATCCGCCACCGCGTCCCGGTGCAGATCAATGACCACCTGAATCTGCGGATTCTCCTCCAGCAGCTGGGTAATCTCCGGCAGAGAGCGTGAATAGGCGTTGTCCCTGCCCTCCTTGTCATAGGTGCCCATGTGGTGCAGCACCTTATACCCATACTGCTGCTCCAGAATATCCGCCAGACGCTGGCCCACGCCCATGATGGTAGTGGAGTCATCCCCGGGTATGGAATCCACAAAGCTTTCCTGCGAGTGCGTGTGATAAATCAGTATCTGGGGGCCCTCTCCCTCTTTGTCGATGGTCAGATCCCTCTGAGACAGTTTATCCACGTCCAGCAATTCCCTACCGATATTGGTAACACTGTCCACCACATAAAACTGGTTCCGCAGAGTCTCATAGTCCTGCAAGGCCACAAGGTCCACGGTCTGCTGACGCACATGAGGTACAAATTCGCTGTCCTCTGCCAAAGCGGTCGGGTTCCAGATTTCTCCGGTCTCCGGCTCCGCCATCCCCTCCCCGGTATCCCAGCCGTTTTCCGCCAGAAGGCTCTCCATATCCAGCATTACCACACTGTTCGGCTCTTCAGAGATATGCTCCTGGTTTTCCCGGCGCATCAGCTCCTCCAGAGTCAGCTCTGTCTCCTCGGATATTTCTTCCCCAGTCTGACGCACGGCCACCTGGCCTGTCTGAGTCTGGTAGAGATACCCCGGCATCCACTCCTCCAGTGCCTCTCCGGTAAGGGTCACGTCCTCCTGTTCCTCCTGATGCCATGCCAGAACCGGCAGAAATTCACGGATACTCTGATCGCGTCCCGCCTGAAATAGACGCACAAACAGACTTTCCCCGTCTGTCCGCCCCCGTCCGTTTCCACCCGTCAGCGCCTGCCATATAGCCAACAGAATTCCGCACACCACTATGGCAGGAATTATTTTGTTACTGATCCTGCGTTTGACAGGCCTCACCTGCTTTCACCAGTTCATCCTTATTACTATATGCATGCCCGGCCCGCGACATTACAGAGCGAACAGCGGCGGGATTTACGCCTGACATTCAAGCGCCATATTAATGCCCTCCGACACCGTGTAGCTGACCCGTTTCACCACTGCGTCAATGTCCTTGCCCGTCATATACATATTGTTCAGCTCAACAAAAACAGTGCGGTGATTGCCCATGTATTTTACTCTGTCAAATTCCTGTTCCGTCTCCATAATACGCTCCAGCGCATCTCCCACGATCGTGGCAGCATCTACCACTGTGGGGACGCCGATGGCGATTACCGGCACCCCCAGACTCTCCTCGGTCAGAGCATTGCGATGATTTCCCACCCCTGACCCGGGCTGTATGCCGGTGTTGGTGATCTGAATGGTGCGGTTCAGGCGCCGGGTACTGCGGGCCGCCAACGCATCAATGACAATCAGCAGATCCGGTTTCGTCTCCACCACCACGCCCTTGATGATTTCCGCCGTCTCCATGCCGGTCTTCGCCATCACTCCCGGCTCTATGCTGCTGATCAGATTCATCCGCTTTTTGTTGTATGCAGCCGACCCATATTCCCTGACGATATGACGGGTAATGAACAGATTGTCCACCACCTGGGGCCCCAGAGCGTCCGCCGTGACTTCCCGGTTGCCCAACCCCACCACCAGCACAGAGAGCTCTTCCTTCTCCTGTTCCATCATCTGCACCAGTTCCTGAGACAGACATTCAGAAATCTCCCGGTGATAGTCCTCATCCGGCTCCAGCAGGTTTGGAGCCTCTATGGTGACATAGGTGCCTATGGGTTTACCCATGGCTTTGGCGGCATTTTTAGTGTCAATCATCACCTTTGTGACCCTTATGTCCTCCTGCTCCTGATAGTATTCCTCCACCCGGATGCCCCGCAGCTCGCTCTCGGCCTCCGTGATGCTCTCCCTGGCCTCAAGTGCCAGATCCGTCCTTACCTGAAACCCGCTCATATGAATTCTCCTTTTTCTCAAAATGGTCGGTTAGTCGCTCGCCTGTAACGTTCCGCAATTACCTGAAATGATCAGTCCACAACGAAACAAATTTCTATAACAGTTTTTGCGTTTTTTTCGGTTTTATGTATTGACAAATTGCCATTCTTTTACTAAAATACAAGAGTATGTTTACCTTAGTCTTCCGTGTCTGGCTAAGATAAACCGAATGACAACAACACAAATGCATTGTAATTGGAGGTGTAATCTTGGCTAATATCAAATCCGCAAAGAAGAGAATTCTGGTAAACCGTACCAAGGCTGATAGGAATAAATCCATTAAGTCCGGCACCAAAACCGCTATCAAGAAGGTACTGGCTGCTGTTGAGTCCGGTGACAAGGCTGCCGCTGAGACTGAGTTGAAGGCTGCTACCAAGACCATTGAGATGGCTGCATCAAAAGGCATTTATCATAAGAACAATGCCGCCAGAAAGGTGTCCCGCCTGAGCAAAGCTGTAAACCAGATGGCATAGAACATAAAAAGAAACATCCATACCGTCATGTGGATGTTTCTTTTTTTGCGCTTTTTTCTTTATCTGCGATGACTGCCGCCGCCGTGACTGTGACCGCTTCTGCTGACGTGGGCGCCGCCCCGTCCGCTGCTGCCTCCGCCTCCCGAGGAGGAACTGGTCTGTATCCGTCTCTGGCTCACACTCTTGCGCACAAAGTCGTCTCTCTGCAGATTCATCACCGGTTTGCCGCCGACGACATAGGTGACGGCTGTGGTAGTATTCTTGCCCTCCTTGCTGCGCAGATGAGTGCCCACAAAGCTTCCGGCAATGACAACGGGAACAAATATAGCCAGCAGTCCAAACATAGTGCCGACGCCGCTGTTTTTACCGCTCATCTTGTCGGCAATACAGTTGATACAGGCGCTGTAGGCCCTGTAGGGATTGCTCTCGACATATTGATCCACGCGGGTTAATGCCTCGTCTATATCCCGATTACTGAATTTCTCAAATATTCTGCCGCTGGTGGACAGATGTGTACCGCCCTGTCCCTCATACCAGTTGTCCAGTATCAGCGCGCCGTCCCCGTAGGGCGCATTGTATCCAAAGGCCCTGTCGTCGTAAAAATCATCTGCAATATCCTGCATGTTCAGTTTCCAGTCTGTGTAGCGATAGCCGTAAAGCTCCTTGGCCGCACTGCCCTCCACCGGCTGGCATATAGTCACCACCACCAGATCGCAGCCGATCTCCCTCTCCTTTTCCGCAATCAGCGCTCTCAGCTTATCCTCTTCCTCGCTCGTCAATACCTCCGCATAGTCATAGACCCGCTCCTCCGGCGCCTGGCTGTTGTTTCGCTCCCGTACAGTGCGCAGCATGCTCTTTGCCAGCACCGCCAGAATAGTCACAACAAACAGTACACCCACAATGACAAACCAGATGCGGAAAAAATGCAGATATTGTTTCTGGGCTTCTTTCTTAAAATCATTCTCCATTTTTACCTCTTTCTTGCATATCTGTAGTTGGCAAAGCCAACTACTGCTAGCCTGCGATACTGCGTGAATCAGTATTTGAAAATTTATTTTCAAACTTTACCTCTTTCCTGCATATCGCAGATTTCGCCTGTGATGTCGCAACATTCAAAGTTTCTTTATTTTACCCAACTATACAACCTATCATCGCTATGATCGCAGTCAGGCAGGCCCACAGCGTTGCTCCATAAGCCCATACCTTGGCCTTGGAAATGGGGGTGGTTCCGATAATCTTCCCCGTCTGTCCATTCACATAGAAAGGATATTCTTTGTCCTTGTAGCTGTAGCGATATACCCACACCGGCAGCAGATCAAACTCCGTGTCGGGATTCGGAGCCGTAATGCTCCTGTTTGCGGGTGCCAGAGAGGAATATCCGCTGATACTCTTCTGCAGCATGGTGGCTGCACTGCTCTCCATCTTGGCATGGGCCCGCCCCTCGATCAGTTCCGCCGCCATATTGTACTTCTCTCCCAGAAAACCGGACATATACTCCGGCTGAAAGGGAACCAACTCTCCATAATTATACGGCTCCAGCAGATCCATGATGCCATCCGGCATCTTCACTGAGGCATCCGCCGGAATTCCCTCAAACTCAATGCTCATGTCCCGCACTACCTGATAGTAGGAGGACTCCGTATACTCCACATTGCCTGCCACCCAGGTGCGGCGTTTCACGCCCTCTCCCTGGAACTGGCAGCGAGTATGATAATTGTACATCCAAAAAGGTATGTATTCTCCCGTCATAGTGTTCAGACGCACCTCAGACAGAAAATCCGTGGGTGCAAAAGTACACTTCTTGAATTTTTCCCGTATCAGTCCCTTGACACTCTCCTTGCCCAGCTTAAAGGGAATAATCCTGCCCGGAGTGTAGGCTCCCTCTATCCGCTCGTCCAGAATGATATAATGGTCGCAATAGGGGCATTGCAGGGCTGACGTGTGTTCCGTGTATATCACCTCTGCGCCGCAGTTCGGGCAAACCTGCATCTGCGCGTGTTCATGCTGCCGCTCGTCACTTTTCTCGCTGTCACAGTAAGGACAGTACATCATTTTTTTCTCAGGACTGTAGACAGAATTACCACCACAGTTCTTGCACTTAAATATCATGTTTATTCTCCTTCCCTCATATTTTAAACTGCTTGTAACACTCCAAATCAATGTCTCACTATATTGTACCAAAAAGTCTGCATTTCCGCAATGCACAAATCAAGTGCATCCAATGAAAGCGTAAATTGACAATATGGCACAAAAAGACTACAGCGGCTATAAAGCTATGAAAAAACATACCGATATTTACATTAGTTAACAGTGACAGCAGCCACGGATGGCATGGACAAACGTTCAATGCCGTCCGTGGCTTTATTTGTTCAGACAACAATAGGAGGTAGCTACAATGAGAATCGATATGACAGATTCCGCCATAGCGGGCACAGTTTCACGAACAAAACGCTTTTCGGGTGTTCGATCCGCCCACAGGAAGGACAGCTTGGGGCAGACACAGCCGGACGGCAATATGTTTCAGGAATGGCTGCGGGAAGAAACCGAGAAAAAAGAGGGACTATCGGACGATGAGACCGTCGTAAAGACACCCGCCGACAGAATCGAGGCGGCAAAGGTCTGCGAAACCGCTCTAAATGGCGGTGGACAGATATTAAACAGTATACGCACTGTTCCCAAGGTGCCCTACGGATATCTCGCCAAGGACGGAGTTATCAACTACAACGGGGTAGTATTTACCTGTGATGAGAAGACAAACAGCATCTGTCTGGGAGATATGACAGACAAAAAGCAGGTCCTCAATATCCCCCTCTCCGGCGGCGGCCACCTGAAAGTAAACAGGAAAAATCTCGGCCAGCTTTCCAAAGCCATCGGCATGTTCTCTCCGGAGGATATAAACCTGATTATGCGCGCTATACACTTGGACACAAAGGTACAGTCTGTCCAGAAGGAAGTGGATGACTTGGAGGCCGGTGTGGGCGAGCAGATTGCCGATGGCGGCAGCACCGAAACGGATAATAAAATGGAGGAATGATTCAGACGGTCGGCTTTAGCAGACAGACAGGCACCGGATTTGGGTATAAACCCTTTGTCCGATGCCTGTTGTTTTTACGTTTTTACATATAACTTACTTATTATAGTTTACGATCTGACCAAAATCCGGTTTCAGGGATGCGCCGCCCACCAGTCCGCCGTCGATATCAGGCTGTGCAAACAGCTCGGGAGCGCTGGAGGCAGACACGGAACCGCCGTACTGAATACGGATGGCAGCCGCAGTGGCCTCGTCATAAATCTCTGCAATGCAGTCGCGGATGGCCTTGCAGACCTCCTGAGCCTGCTCGGTGGTAGCCACCTTGCCTGTGCCAATGGCCCAGATAGGCTCATAGGCGATGACTGCGGATGCAGCCTGCTCTGCTGTCACATTCAGGAAAGCGATCTTGATCTGCTGACGAATCCAGTCGATCGTAATGCCCTGCTCCCTCTGGGTCAGGGACTCACCACAGCAGATGATGGGAGTGATGCCGTGCTCAAAGGCTTTCAGCACCTTCTTATTCACTGTCTCGTCCGTCTCAGCAAAGTACTCTCTTCTCTCGGAGTGACCGATGATAACATATTTTACGCCCACATCCGTCAGCATGCCCGGAGCGATCTCTCCGGTGAAAGCACCCTTATCCTCAAAATACATGTTCTCTGCACCGATCTGGATATTGGTGCCCTTGGCTGCCTCCATGGCAGGGATGATGTCGATGGCGGGTACGCAGAACACCACGTCCACCTCGTCATTTACCACCAGAGGCTTTAAGGTATTTACCAGTTCTACTGCCTGGCTGGGAGTCATATTCATCTTCCAGTTGCCGGCAATGATTTTCTTTCTTGCCATAATCTTCTCCTTTTTTAGTTCCGCATATCTATTTCCAGCGGGTCATGTTACTCTCTACTTTTTCTGTATAGGCATGCTTTAATTCATCGGCTGTAATCCCATAACACAGAAGCGTCTCGCTATAATACATCAACACATCCGCCATCTCTTCCACAAGATGCGCTCTGAGCTGTGCATCTTCCGTGGCTCTCTGACAACCATTCTTCTTTATGATATCAATTACCTCGCCGATTTCACTAACCATAAACAACAGCTTTTCCCTGCTAAGTTCCGGACCAAAAGGTTTCCACCTGTCCTTATATTCCTCCAGAAGTTTTCTCTGCAGCTCCAGCATCTCATTTACAGTAAAGTCTGCCACGCCGGCCCCGCTTCAAGCCTTGTCGTCAGCCGCAGCCACGCCGGGAAGGGTCTTGCCCTCCAGGAACTCCAGGGAAGCGCCGCCGCCGGTGGAGATATGGCTCATCTTGTCGCCGAAACCAAGCTGGTTAACGGCCGCTGCGGAATCGCCGCCGCCGATGATGGTGGTAGCATCTGTCTCAGCCAGAGACTTGGCCACTGCGATGGTACCTGCCGCCAGGGTAGGATTCTCAAACACGCCCATGGGACCGTTCCAAACCACAGTCTTAGCGCTTTTTACAGCATCTGCATACATAGCCGCGGTCTTGGGTCCGATATCACAGCCCTCTCTGTCCGCAGGCATATCTTCCACGCCATATACTTCTGTCTCCACCTCGGCATCAATGGGGTTGGGGAACTTTTCGATGGTCACGGAATCCACAGGGAGCAGCAGTTTCTTGCCCAGTTTCTCGGCCTTTTCCATCATCTCCTTGCAGTAATCCAGTTTCTCATTGTCCACCAGAGAGTTGCCGATCTCATAGCCCTGTGCCTTCAGGAAGGTGTAAGCCATGCCGCCGCCGATAATCAGGGTATCGCACTTCTCCAGCAGATTGGAGATAACGTTCAGCTTGTCGGCAACCTTGGCGCCGCCTAAGATAGCTACAAAAGGTCTCACCGGATTCTCCACCGCATTGCCCAGGAAATTGATCTCCTTCTGCATCAGGTAGCCCACCACGTTGGAGCCGCCCTTGGCGGTAATGCACTTGGTCACACCCTCAACGGAGGCATGTGCCCTGTGGGAGGAACCGAATGCGTCACATACATAGTCGTCTGCCAGATCAGCCAGCTCCTTGGAGAACTGCTCGCCGTTCTTGGTCTCCTCTGTGCCGCGGAAACGGGTATTCTGCAGTAGCACAACGTCTCCCTCTTTCATGGCCTCCACAGCTGCGGTGGCAGCCTCGCCGGTCACGTTGTAATCTGCGACAAACACAACCTCCTTGCCCAGTTTCTCGGACAGTCTCTTTGCAACGGGAGCCAGGGACTCCTTCTCGTTGGGACCTTCCTTAACCTTGCCCAGGTGGGAGCACAGAATCACCTTGCCGCCGTCGTTGATCAGTTTCTGGATCGTGGGCAGAGCCGCCACGATACGGGTCTCGTCGGTAATCTCTCCGCCCTTTAAAGGTACATTAAAATCACATCTGACCAGAACTCTTCTTCCTTTTACGTTGATGTCATCAACGGATTTCTTGTTTAAACCCATTTCTTTAATCTCCTTTATAAGTCATAAAATTAGTTTCTTAAAAGTTAAGGGTCCGGTCCAAGGACCGGACCCTTATAGGTCTTCTTATAATACTTAAGCCAGCTCGCTGAAATACTTGATGGTACGAACCATCTGAGAGGTGTAGCTGTTCTCGTTGTCATACCAGGAAACAACCTGTACCAGAGAGTTGCCGTCCTCCATCTTGGAAACCATGGTCTGGGTAGCGTCGAAGATGGAACCGTAGGTGCTGCCGATCACATCGGAGGATACGATCTCGTCCTCATTGTAAGCGAAGGACTCGGTAGCAGCAGCTTTCATAGCGGCGTTGATGCCCTCTTTGGTAACCTCACCCTTAACAACGGCTACCAGAATCGTGGTGGAACCGGTAGGGGTAGGTACGCGCTGTGCGGAGCCGATCAGCTTGCCGTTCAGCTCAGGGATAACCAGGCCGATTGCCTTAGCAGCGCCGGTGGAGTTGGGAACGATGTTGCAAGCGCCTGCGCGGCTTCTTCTCAGATCACCCTTTCTCTGAGGACCATCCAGAATCATCTGGTCGCCGGTGTAAGCGTGTACGGTGGTCATGATACCGCTCTGGATCGCTGCGAAATCATTCAGAGCCTTAGCCATGGGAGCCAGGCAGTTGGTGGTGCAGGATGCTGCGGAAATAACGGTATCCTCAGCCTTTAAGGTGTCATGGTTTACATTGTATACGATGGTAGGAAGGTCATTGCCTGCGGGAGCAGAGATAACAACCTTGCGGGCGCCAGCGGTAACATGTGCGGAAGCCTTCTCCTTGGAGGTATAGAAACCGGTACACTCCAGAACCACGTCTACCTTCAGTTCGCCCCAGGGGAGCTTGGAGGCGTCTGCCTCTTTGTAGATGGTGATGGTCTTGCCGTTCACAGTGATGCTGTCCTCTCCGGCCACTACGCTGTCAGCGTACTTATACTTGCCCTGAGAAGAATCATACTTCAACAGATGCGCCAGCATCTTGGGGCTGGTCAGATCATTGATTGCCACTACCTCATAGCCCTCTGCGTCGAACATCTGTCTGAAAGCCAGACGACCAATACGGCCAAAACCATTAATTGCTACTCTTACTGCCATTTTAGTTTCCTCCTAAAATTTATTATATTATTTTGACAAGTAAGTCCACAGGCTGCCAATCCTGACGCCCACGGCTTGTCAAAATTTTGTCAACACTGATATTTTACCTAATTCCTGTCCAAAATTCAAGATGTAAATTAAAAATAATTGACAAAACTGGGAATTTTTACAGTTTGTTAATAATTGCGGTTTTTTTTCTTCCTCTTGCACTCTTTTGGTGAAGGCGCTATACTTTTACTGTAATCATTCAAGACAGCATAAATCAACATAAGAAAGGAGACAAACCATGTCCATCAAAGCCGACTGCCATCTGCACTCCTCTCACTCCGGAGATTCGGACGCCTCCATGGAGGATATGATCCGGGAGGGAATCCGCCGGGGGCTTACCCATATGTGCTTTACCGAGCACAACGATTTTGACTATCCCGTGTCGGAGGACACGCCCCAGGGCATGTTTGAACTGAATGCGGACGCCTACCTCTACGATTTGATCCGGCTGAGGGAAAAATATGCCGGGCAGATTCAGCTCCTTTTCGGGGTAGAGCTGGGCCTGCAGCCCCACCTGATGCGGCGCAACGCCATTTTTGCCAAGGCTCACGACTACGACTTCATCATCGGCTCCTCCCATATCTGCGGGGGCAGGGACCCCTATTATCCCGCTTTTTACGAGGGGCGCAGCCAGGAGGAGGCATATCGGGAATATTTTCAGAGCATCATAGACAATATCAAAAAGTTTGAAAACTTCGATGTATATGGCCATCTGGACTATGTGGTGCGCTACGGTCCCGAAAAGGACCTTGGCTATACCTATGAAAAATATGGTGATCTGTTTGACAGGATACTGGAACTGCTGCTGGAAAAGGGGAAGGGACTGGAAATCAATACCGGCGGGATTCAGGGAGGACTTAGAGACGTGCATCCCTGTATCGAGGTTGTCCGCCGCTATAAGCAAAAAGGGGGCGAGATCATCACCATCGGCTCCGATGCCCATGATCCCGCCAAGATCGCCGCCGATTTCCACAGGGCCGAGGAGGTTCTGCAGGAATGCGGTTTCCGGTATTATACTGTCTTTGAAAAACGCCAGCCGGAGTTTATACGCTTTTGACGTTAACTATATGGGCACAACACCACGATTTTCGCCGGGGTGGTCTGGGCCGGTATACTCCTGGTTGAGCTGCTGTACACTACCACCAGATCATTGTTTGCGGGACTTCCCATGAACCGCTGGTTATTGGTGGTGGTGATCTCCACGCTGCCGTTTAGATTCAGCTGCAGCGTCATATCCTGGTTTACAAGAGATTTGTTGTAGTAATCCACATCCACCATCTGCCCCATCATCTGAGGCACTACCACCGCCGCCCTGTACTGGGGCGGGTAGATCAGGGGCACCGGCTCATCCGTGCGGTAATACATGGTTACCTCCATCCCCTCCCGCAGCATCACAAAATCCAGGGCGAAGGTGGTGGGAGATACCAGAAAATTCACCAGATTCCCGTCCTGATCCTCCAGCCCCACAAATATCATGCAGCCGTCCGCCCGGCGATTGCCGATTCTCGTAGGCTCCATGCTCACAATAGTTCCCTGTATGCCCCGATAGCTCTTTTCTCTTCTTCGATTTCCGTTAAACTGCATATCCATTTTATACCTCTTTCCTGCATATGGCGTGCCCATGACACTATGCCGTCAGTATTTCCCGAGCAGCCTTTGCCCATGGCCGCCCCGGTATGTTTCTTCCCGGCGGCAAACCATTTCGGGCAAACTGCTGTCTCTTTCATAGTATGCGCCAGGGCATGTTCAGTTTCCAACGCCTATCGGAACTTATGCATCCAAAATCACTCTAGGATCGTTCCGCCTCCCAGCACATACTCACCCTCATAAAAAACCACCGCCTGACCGGGAGCGGAAGCCCGCACCGGCTGTTCAAAGCTGCACAGCACTTTTCCGTCCGGCTGCTTTTCGATCACACAGGGAGCGCCTCCGTGATTGTAACGAATCTTTGCCACAACCCTCTTAGGCTTCGTCAGATCCTCCACCGCCATATAATTCACCTGATTGCAAAGCACCTGCCGGGTAAAAGTATCTTCGTTGTCCCCTACGACCACCTCGTTGGTCTGTGGCCTGATCCGGGTCACAAATACCCTGTGGCCCATGGCAAGCTCCAGTCCCCTGCGCTGCCCGACAGTATAGTGGGTAATACCCTTGTGCCGCCCCAGCACTCGTCCGTCTTCGGTGACAAAATTCCCGGGGGGCGGCACCCTGTCCGCGGCCTCCCGGTCTATAAAAGCCGCATAATCATGGTCTGGGATAAAGCAGATCTCCTGGCTGTCCGGCTTGTGGGCTACCGGCAGCCCCTGCCGCAGTGCGATCTGCCGGATCTCCTCCTTGGTATATTCCCCCACCGGCATCAGTGTATGGGCCAGCTGCTCCTGCGTCAGATTGTACAGGGCGTAAGTCTGATCCTTTTGAGCCGTCACGGAATTTTTTATCACATAACGGCCGTTATATAATCTATCCACACGGGCGTAATGGCCCGTGGCAATATAGTCCGCCCCCAGTTCCAGACTGCGCCGCAGCAGAGATTCCCATTTCACATAGCGGTTACAGGCAATGCAGGGATTGGGAGTCCGCCCCCTGAGATACTCTTCCACAAAGTAATCCATAACGTTCTCCCTAAACTCCCGCTTAAAATTCATTACATAATAGGGAATGTCCAGCACCTGGGCCACCCTCCTGGCGTCCTCCACCGCCGACAGACCGCAGCACCCTCCCTGCCGGGCCTGCTGCTGATACTCTTCGTCCTGCCAGACCTGCATGGTGACGCCGATCACCTCATATCCCTGCTCCTGCAACAGAAAGGCAGCCACCGAGGAATCCACGCCCCCGGACATGCCCACAACCACTTTTTGTTTCATATTTACCTCTTTCCCGCATATCGCAAGCTATGCTTGCGATACTGCGTTAATCAGTATTTGAAACGTAAGTTTCAAACTTTAATCTCCATTTAGAGTTCCATAACTGTTTAACATAAAAACTGCGTCAGACACCTCCGTATCCGACGCAGATATTGTAGCATATCGGCAAAAAAAATACAAATGTTTGGCTTAATCTCTTATAAATACATAATAATCCGTATCATAACCGCCCCAGCGGTAATCCCCGCTCTTCCACTCTATAATCATATAGTCTGTGTCATCAACTGTCACAATTTCGTATGCACAGGCTGTATGGTTATAATGTTTAAGCACATAGCCCTTCGTCCAGCTCTGAAGCTCTTTACCCGATGTGGTTTCATCCATATAAACACTGGTTAAAAATCCCTCTTCTCCAAAATGCATATGCTTAAAAAATAGTCTTTCCTGAGGGAGATGATTTGCATCCGGAGCGAACTCTTCTTTATTGCGGATAAAGTCAATGGCCTTCCAATCTCCCAGAACACGCTCGTCATTCACAAAAGGCATATCCGTGTCATCTTCTCTGGCAATCTCACGTCTGGTATACCTTTTATTGTCAACCTGCTCCAGCACCAATACAGTGGGCATTCCGCCGCGAAGATATTCATAGGATTTATTCTCCACAAACATATAACGGCTGCCCTGATCATCCTCAATCTGATATCTGCACAAACAAGACTGGTCGCCGCCGTCCAATTTCAAATATCCTTTTGTCCAGCTGTAAATCCAGTAATCTTCTCCGTCCGGCAGGAAATAGATTTCCCTGTCCTTATTTCCCATATCAGATTCTCTCCGCTCTCCTTGCTCGGAATAAAAATCTTCCTTTACGGCATATTCGCCCACAACCTTCCATTTTCCGATGACCTGCTCATCATCCTCAAAAACAAGGTTTATATCTTCATGCAGTTCCCCCATTTCGTCGCTAAGTTTTACCACCTCGGCAACCACCTGAATCTCATTTTTATCCTTAGCGCCATAGGTCATGAATCCTGAAATACGCTGAAAATTCCTTTTTTGGATCTCCTCGTCCAAACTACGCCATGCAGCCTGTAAGGCTTTTGGATTTAACGGTAAGGGCAGGGATATTCCTTTTATGATCATATCACCCAATTCATTTTTTTCTACTACTGACAGTTTTTCCTGTTCGGCCTTCGTATTTTTCTCCTCTTTCTCAAACATCATACGCTTCACCTCCGCAATGGCAGCAAGCATGTTTCGATATTCCGACTCCCGATGTTCCAGAATGCCCTTTATGAACTCATTATCGTCGGCTTTTTTCAGAATATCTCTGATTTCTTTCAGAGAAAGGCCGCCGCTCTTTAAAAGTTCAATTTTATGCACCTGCCCTATCTGGTCAGCCGAATAATAACGGTAACCGGAAAAATTGTCAACATAGTCCGGACATAACAACCCCTCTTTATCGTAATGCCTGAGCACCGATATGGGCATTCCCGTCATTCTCGCAAATTCACCTATTTTCATGCCTGTACCTCATGCAAAAATCAGTTTACAGTTACTTATGAAGCGCTTCATGAAAGTAGTATAAACCTAATGTATGGTTTAGAGTCAACCCTGGAAAACTAAAGTTATGCTCAATATCATCTGTTATTTTGCGGAGGGTATTTAATTCAAATACTTCTGTATGTTTTTCTTCAGTACTCCGGCTCCTCCTCATGTTCGCCAATGTCGGACTTGGGCTTTTCCAGTCCTTCAATAGTGATACCGTTTTTCTCCGCATAGTCCCACAGCGCCGCATGGATGGCCTCCTCCGCCAACAGAGAGCAGTGTACCTTCACAGACGGCAGGCCGTCCAGCGCCTCCATCACCGCCTTGTTGGTGACCTGCAGAGCCTCCTGAATGGTTTTTCCCTTCACCAGCTCCGTGGCCATGGAACTGGTGGCAACCGCCGCCCCGCAGCCGAAGGTTTTAAATTTCACATCCCGGATAACACCCTCCTCATCTATATCCAGGAATATCCGCATTATATCGCCGCACTTGGCATTGCCCACGGTACCCACGCCGCTGGCGTTCTCTATTTCCCCCACATTCCGCGGGTTTTGAAAATGATCCATCACCTTTTCACTGTACATGTCCGTCTCCTTTCTGGCACTTCATAAAGTCCTCATACAATGGCGACATGGCCCGGAGTTTCCCCACAATCTCCGCGATGGCCTCCACCACCGTGTCCATCTCCTCCTCTGTGTTCTCCTCCGACAGGGTCAGCCGCAGGGAGCCGTGAGCAAGCTCGTGGGACAGTCCCATGGCCAACAGCACATGGGAGGGATCCAACGCCCCAGAGGTACAGGCCGAACCGCTGGAACCGCAGATTCCCTTCATATCCAACATAATCAGCAGAGACTCTCCCTCCACAAACTGAAAACTGAAATTTACGTTGCCCGGCAGACGTCTGCTGCGGTCCCCGTTCAGACGGCAGTAAGGGATTTTCTCAAATATCTGATCGATCAGATAGTCCCTAAGCTCCGTCTCCTTCTGAATTTTTTCGGGCATGATCCGCACTGCCCGCTCAATGGCCTTTGCGAAACCCACGACTCCGGGAATGTTCTCCGTCCCCGCCCGGCGTGAGCGCTCCTGGGCGCCGCCGTGGATAAAGCTGCGCAGCTTTAGGCCGGAGCGGATGTACAGGCAGCCCACCCCTTTAGGTCCATTTACCTTGTGGGCGCTGGCGCTGAGCATATCAATGTGCAGCTCATCCACACTGATGGGCAGCTGACCGAAAGCCTGCACCGCATCCGTGTGGAACAGAATTCCTCTCTCATGGGCAATCCGGCCAATTTCGCCGATGGGCTGCAGGGTGCCCACTTCATTGTTGGCATACATCACCGAGATCAGTATGGTGTCCGGCCGAATCGCCGCCTCCAGCTCCTCAAGCCTCACAATTCCGTTTTCATCCACCCCCACATAAGTCACCTCATAGCCCTGTTTCTCCAGATATTCACAGGTATGCAGGACTGCGTGGTGCTCAATCCGGGTGGTGATAATATGTTTTCCCTTATCTCGGTAAGCCTCTGCAGCCGCCTTCAAGGCCCAGTTGTCCGCCTCGGAACCCCCTGCGGTAAAATAGATTTCCTCCTGCTTGGCTCCCAGATAGTCCGCCAGCGTCCTTCTGGCCTGGTTCAGCGCCTTTTTGCTGGTTGATCCCAAGCCGTATATGCTGCTTGCATTGCCATAATTTTCACTGAAAAACGGGAGCATGGCCTCCACCACTTCCGGCGCCGTTCTGGTGGTGGCGGCATTGTCCAAATAGATCATGTCCGATCCCTCCATTTAATTCCTACTATTTTACTAAGATTTAACAGTTCTAATATAGCACTTCGCATTTGTTCTGTCAACTCCCCGCGTTTAAGAGAGTATTGACCATATGCATAGTAAGCACTATTTTGCAATATAAATAAGAAAACAGAGTTGATAAGGGAAGTTTCATGGCATCCTCCGCAAAAACCCGTTTCCGGCCCCATACCAGGCATCCCCTGATTATGGGTACTGCAATACTGACCATCACCGGGCTGATCACCCGAATCATCGGCTTTTTTTACCGCATCTATCTGTCCCGGCTGTTCGGGGAGGAGGGCATGGGAATCTACCAGTTGTTGTCCCCTGTGCTTGCCCTGTCCTTCTCTCTGACTGCCGCAGGCTTTCAGACCGCCATCTCCAAATTTGTGGCGGCGCAGGCGGGACGCGAAAACGCCGTTTCCCCCTCCCGCCGTCCCATGGTAATGGGTCTGCTATTGACGGTCCCCCTGTCCCTGGTCTGTACCATGGCGCTTTTTACAGGCAGCGACTTCATTGCAGTCAACCTGCTCCAGGAGCCTCGGACCGCCTCCATGATCCGGCTGCTGGCCCCCTCCGTTCCTTTGAGCGCCATCCACGCCTGCATCAACGGCTACTTTTACGGTATCAAGAAAGCCGGTATCCCTGCGGGCACCCAGCTGTTTGAACAGTGCTGCCGCGTGGCATGTGTCTATATGGTCTCCGCCTCCATACTGGTCCAGGGCCATACCCCCTCCATCAATGTGGCGGTGTTGGGCCTGACCGTGGGCGAGGGCTGCTCCATGCTGGCGGCCCTGCTGGCGGCGTGGTATCACCACTCCCGCCACGCCAATATCCCTGCCCACAGGCATTCCACAACGGTTCCCAGCTACGCACAGCTGCTGGGGATGATTATTCCCCTGACTGCCAACCGAATTGTATTGAACCTGCTGCAGAGCGTGGAGTCCGTGTCCATCCCTGCCGGACTGCGCAGCTACGGCTATGACAACGCCACCGCGCTCAGCGTGTACGGCGTGTTGACTGGCATGGCCTTTCCCATGATTTTTTTCCCAAATGCCCTGACCGGCTCCGTCTCTGTCATGCTGCTGCCCATGATCTCCGAAAGCTATGCCCGTGGTGATGATGAGGGAATCCGCCGAGCCATCCTGCGCACGGTAAAATACTGCTTTCTCCTGGGCTTTTCCTGTATGGGCTTTTTTCTGCTCACCGGACGGCTCCTGGGAGAGGGACTGTACCGCAGCCCGCTGGCGGGACATTTCATTCGCACTCTGAGCCTGATTTGTCCCTTCCTCTATCTGGATACCACTCTGTCCAGCATCCTGCAGGGCCTGGGGATGGCGGGCCGCCTGTTCCTAATCAATGTGACTTCTCTGCTGGTGCGGCTGCTGTTTATCCTGCTGACCGTGCCCCGCATGGGCATTCAGGGCTATCTGTACGGGATATTGGTCAGTCAGATTCTGCAGTGCGGACTTTACCTGGGCTGTCTGTGGTGGTGCGGCTGGCATAGGGCAAAACAGGCACACTAGGAAAATAGCACAAAATACTTGCCATATTTTTAGCGATATACTATAATGGGTACTGCTTAAGACAAATCGGCAAGAAATACACAGAAAGGTATGAAAATACAATGAGCTTTACTTTTATTGAGAAATTACCTACACCCGATGAGATTCGGGAACAATATCCCCTGCCCCAGGCGCTGGCACAGCGCAAGGCAGAGCGCGACCTTGAAATCCGTGACGTACTCACAGGCAAAAGTAACAAGCTGTTAGTAATCATTGGCCCCTGTTCTGCGGATAATGAAGATTCCGTGTGTGACTATGTGGAACGCCTGGCCGGGTTAAATGACAAGGTATCTGACAAGCTGATTCTGATTCCCCGGATATACACCAACAAACCCCGCACCACCGGGGAGGGCTACAAGGGAATCATACACCAGCCTGATCCGAAAAAACAGGAGGATTTTCTGGCGGGACTGATCGCCATGAGAAAAATGCATATCCGGGCTGTGGAGGAGACGGGTCTGACTGCGGCGGACGAGATGCTGTATCCCGAGAACTGGGGATATGTGTCCGACATCCTCTCCTATGTGGCCATCGGTGCCCGCTCCGTGGAGGATCAGCAGCACCGCCTGACTGTCAGCGGCTTTGATGTCCCCGCCGGGATGAAAAACCCCACCAGCGGCGATTTTTCCGTGATGCTGAATTCCGTATTCGCGGCTCAACACCCCCACTCCTTTATCTATCGGGGCTGGGCAGTGAAGACAAGCGGCAACGAACTGGCCCACACTGTACTGCGGGGCGCTACCAGCAAGCACGGCAACAATACTCCCAACTACCACTATGAGGATCTAAACCGTCTGTTGGAAATGTATGAAAAAATGGAGCTGAAGAATCCCGCTTGCATCATTGATTCCAACCACTCCAACTCCAACAAGCAGTTTGCGCAGCAAATCCGCATTGTAAAGGAGGTCATGCACAGCCGCAAGCTGAGTCCCGACATCCATCGGCTGGTCAAGGGCGTCATGGTGGAAAGCTACATTGAAGAAGGCTGCCAGAAAGTGGGCGGCGGCGTCTACGGTAAATCCATCACCGATCCCTGCCTGGGATGGGAAGACACTAAGAAACTGATTTTTGACTTGGCTGAATATGAATAAAAAAGGAACATACAATTTGGTTCTCCGTTAATTCCAAATTGTATGTTCCTTTTTTATCCCCATGCATATCTGTAGTTGGCTTTGCCAACTACCACTGTGTCTGCGATATTGCTCAAATAGAAAATTGAAAAATCTTTGATTTTTCAACCTATCTCCTTGGATGATTTCTACTGTATTCTTCTCTGACTTTGTTCCGGCATTCCGCCGCGTAAATCTGTGTGGCGGCTATGTCTGTGTGACCCATCATCTCCTGCACACTCTGCAAATCCGCACCGTTTTCTATCAGGTGCGCCGCAAAAGCGTGCCGCAGACTGTGAGGATTTACTTCCTTTTGTATCCCTGCCTGCTCCCCATATTTGCGGATCAGTTTCCATACTCCCTGTCTGCTCATGGCCACTCCACTGTAATTCACAAACAGAGTATCGCAGCGGGCGTCCGCCAGCAGCGCCTCCCGCCCTTCGTCCAAGTATTGCAGCAGCGCCGCTCTGGCGTGGTTGCCAAAGGGAATGACCCGCTCTCTGCCACTCTCTCCGCAATGCAAAAACCCCAGCTTTAGATTCACATCGGAAACCCGAAGTTCAACCAGTTCCGACACCTTGATACCCGTGGCGTACAGCAGTTCTAAAATCGCCCTGTCCCGCTGTTGCCTGGGCTTGTCCCCCGACGGCTGTTCCACCAGCAGATTGACCTCTTCCACAGTCAGAATCTCCGGCAGCTCCCGATCCTGTCTCGGTGTCTGCAGCTGCTCTGTAATGTCCTCCCCTATCAGATGCATTTTTTCCATGTAATGGTACAATGCCCGGACTGAAGACATACGACGTGACACGGTAGATGCTTTTTTTTCCTGCTCCAATACAAAAAAATACTCTTTCAGACAGCTGGCGGTCACCTCGCTAAAATCCGTTATCCCCTGCTCTCGCTCCAAATAACACCTGAAATGCCGCAGATCCCGCTGATAGGAAAGCACCGTATTGCCCGACAGCTTTTTTACCTGCCGCAAATATGTGATAAAAGATTGCAATTGTTCTTCCATTGTACCCTCTTTGTCTACGCCTTCAGACCGCTCAGCTTTGACACCGCATCCTTACAAAAATAATTAAACACCGCCACTGCTCTTCCAACAAAAATCACTGCCAGAATCGTCCCAACGCCGATACCTATTAATTTTCCGGCAAAAATCATACTGATAACTACTGTTATTAAAACACAAAACGCATCCAGCATGTTTTTAACCGTACTGACCTTTCTACCGCAGCAGTCGGATAGGGCCTGCACAATCCCGTCCCCTGGATTGGGTATCAGACGCACATTCAAAGTGAGGCCTATCCCCACTCCTGTCAGAACGATCGCTATCACCAAGAATATTCCTCTTGTCACCACACTCCCGGTCATGTCCGGGATTACATCCGAAAACAGATTCATAAATCTTGTAAACACAATACTCAACGGAATCTGCAGGATATCCGCCGGTATCGTCCTATATCTTTTCAGGCCGATATGACATATTATCTCAACCGCCACGAACACGATATACCAGATAAGCGTCACATCGCCCACATTCTCCTCCAGAAGGCTGGCCACACAGAAAGCCACCGATATCAGCGGTGAAACTCCCATATTCGTCTTGGTATTTAATGTGATTCCAAGTGCCAGCACCAGCAGACCCATTATGTAAAAAAATACTCGGAAAAACCACTCTCTTCTCATATGCATCCCTTACTCATTATACCATGATCCCTATCCAAAGTCCATCCGTCAGAATATCTTCACTACCATCCGCAACAGATACGGATTTACATAGGCTTCCAGCCAGCACCCCACCGCCAGCATGAAGAGGAAAAGTCCGGCCTGGGCCGACAGATGTATTCCTGTGCGCTTTAGTCCGCTTATCCCCTCGTTACCGTTCATATAGTAAAGCCGCCTGCAGGTGCGTTCCGCCAGAGCAAGCAGCAGCACCCATGCCGGAACATAGATCAGAACCTGCGGGAATAGACCCACAATCAACAGAAACATCCCCTTGAGGCCATGTTCGGCGAACAGCGTGGTCAACAGCAGTCCCAGAGAAAAACCATAGCGGAACGCATAGATCCACACCGCCACCAGACCCAGAAACGTGGTGGAAAGGAGGATCAGCAGTATGGCCTCCCCCAGTCTCTTGCCCAGAAGACATAGAAAGAGTGAACTGCTGTCGATCACGGCAAAACGCACCTGCAACAGTGCATTCTCTTCCAGAAGCTCCGTTCCTGACAACAATTCACTTTTCACCAAATTGGCGATCACAATCCCGCCGCATATTCCGATTATAAATATAATTAACTGTTTATTGGCAAGTTTCAAATCTCCCTCTTCCCGCATATCTGCATACATAGAATTGTGGACACTCTATTATATGCCGCAGGATCTATCCACATGCCTGACGTATCGGCGCATTCTCCACCCGGCTAACGGTCCGTACAGATCAGCTCGCCAACAGTTTTTCCACGCTGACCAGTTTCACGCAGAGCACAAAGAGATCTGTAGCCATAGCCATTTCCTCTGGCGTGGGGAAGGACGGCGCAATACGAATATTGCTGTCCAGAGGGTCCTTGCCGTAGGGGAAGGTTGCCCCGGCTCCGGTCAAAGTGACTCCCGCCTCCTTACACTTTGCAACGATGGCCTTTGCACAGCCCTCCATAGCGTCAAAGGATATAAAATAACCCCCGTTAGGTTTCGTCCAACTGCCAATCTGCAGCCCCGCCAGTTCATTTTCCAGCACCTGCTGTACCGCCTCAAACTTGGGCCGCATGATTGCCGCATGCTTTTTCATATGCTCCTTGATACCCTCAAAATCTTTAAAATAGCGCACGTGTCTCAACTGATTGATTTTGTCATAGCCGATGGTCTGAATGGTCATGGATTTTTTGATATATTCCAGATTCCCCTTTGAGGCTGCGATAGCTGCCACACCGGCGCCTGAAAAGCTGATCTTGGAAGTGGAGGAAAACTCATATACAATATCCGGATTGCCGGCCTTTTCACACTCGCTCAAAATCTCCAGTATCTCATCCTGTCTGTCCTCATACAGATGATGTACCGCATAGGCATTGTCCCAGAAGATGCGGAAATCCTTTGCCGCTGGCTTTAACGCCGCAAATCTTCTGATTGTCTCATCACTGTAGCTGTAGCCCTGAGGATTGGAATACTTGGGTACGCACCAGATACCCTTGATGCTCTCATCCTCAGACACCAGTTTCTCCACCATATCCATATCGGGGCCTTGAGGAGTCATAGGCACATTAATCATCTCAATGCCAAAGTGCTCGGTGATAGCAAAATGCCTGTCATAACCGGGCACAGGACAGAGAAATTTTACTCGATCCAGCTTGCACCAGGGGGTCCCTCCCATCACGCCGTGGGTCATGGAGCGGGAGACCGTATCGTACATAATGGTCAGACTTGCGTTGCCGCAGACAATCACATTGTCCGCAGACACACCCATGATATCCGCCATCATATGCTTGGCCTCTGTCAGACCATCCAGCACACCATAGTTGCGCACATCAATCTTTTCCATACTTCTCATATCGCTCCACGCATTCAATACGTCAAAGATATCCATGCCCATATCCAGCTGTGTCACGCTGGGCTTTCCTCTGGACATATCCAGCTGCAGACCTTTGGTCTTTGCCTCCTCATATTCCTTTGTCAGCTGCGTGTGCAGCTGTTGCAGTTCTTCTCTGCTCAACTCCTTATAAGCCTTTCTCTCCATGTCTTCCAACCCAACCTTTCCATTATAACCGGGAGTTTTGATACTAAATTGGATAATTGTATACAATCATACATCCCGTATATATTACTACAATTTTTCTCAATACACAAGAGTTTTTTCAAAAAAAAGAGTCCCGCAAGCGGAACTCTTTTGTCCTATAAATTTTAGTCACTGGTTTTCACTATTTCGCATAATCAATTACGCGAGATTCACGGATCACATTGACTTTGATCTGTCCGGGATATTCCAGCTCGGCTTCTATCTGCTTAGAGATATCGCGAGCCAACAGTACCATGTCCGCATCAGTAATCTGCTCAGGTACTACCATCACTCGAACTTCACGACCTGCCTGAATAGCAAAAGACTTGTCTACTCCCTTGAAATTGTTGGTTATTTCTTCTAACTGTTTTAGTCTGCTAGTATAGGTTTCCAGAGTTTCCCTTCTAGCTCCCGGTCTTGCAGCAGAGATTGTATCAGCAGCCTGTACAATACATGCAATCAGGGAAGTGGCCTCTACATCGCCATGATGAGATTCCACAGCATTGATAACGGTAGCATTCTCCTTGTATTTTCTGCAAAGCTCCACACCCAGTTGGATATGGGAGCCTTCCATCTCATGGTCCACTGCCTTGCCAATATCATGCAGCAGTCCCGCCCGCTTGGCCATACGCACATCCAGTCCCATCTCGGACGCAAGCAAACCTGACAACTGGGCAACCTCGATAGAATGCTTTAATGCGTTCTGACCATAGCTGGTCCTGAACTTCATTCTTCCCAAGAGTTTGATCAATTCGGGATGAATACCGTGAACTCCCACCTCCAAGGTGGCTGCTTCACCTTCCTCCTTGATCATCACTTCCACTTCCTTCTGAGCTTTCTCCACCATCTCTTCAATTCTGGCGGGGTGTATGCGGCCGTCGACAATCAGTTTCTCCAGGGCGATCCTGGCCACCTCACGGCGTATCGGATCAAATCCCGACAAGATAACTGCCTCCGGCGTGTCGTCAATAATCAGATCTACGCCGGTCATGGTCTCCAGAGTACGAATGTTACGTCCCTCTCGACCTATGATACGTCCTTTCATCTCATCATTAGGAAGCTGTACAACAGAAATTGTGGTTTCAGAAACATGATCTGCTGCACATCTCTGGATGGCAGTTATCACATATTCTTTCGCTTTCTTGTCTGCTTCTTCTTTGGCCCGACTCTCCATATCCTTGATCATCACGGCCGTTTCATGCTTTACTTCGTCTTCAACAATTTTCAACAAGTAGTCTTTTGCCTGTTCAGAGGTTAATCCGGAAATTCTCTCCAGTTCCTGTACTCTCTGCTCGTTCAGCTTAGAAACCTCTTCCTTGAGCTTATTCAAGGATTCCTCACGGGCAGACAAGCTTGCTTCTCGTTTCTCGATGGCATCAGCTTTCTTATCGATGTTCTCCTCTTTCTGCTGAACCCTGCGCTCATAACGCTGCGCCTCCGCTCTGCGCTCCTTGATCTCCTTGTCCAGCTCATTCTTAGTACGAATGGACTCTTCCTTTACTTCAAGCAGTGATTCGCGTTTCTTGGTCTCCGCAGTTTTGAGGGCTTCATCAATAATCTCTCTGGCCTTGTCCTCTGCATTGCCGATGGTGGATGCCGCTGCCTTCTTCTGATAAGCAGAAGTAACAACCGCCGTGACAATCGCAGTCACAAGGATACAGATTACCGCTGTAATAGCACAACCGATAATAACACTTGGATCCATTACAGGAGCACCTCCTTATTAAATTTTCATTGTACAAATATCTAATATAGAATGTATGTACTGCTCACATTCTAACAGGCAATCTACAACATATAAATTCTAAACCGAAATCAACGTAATGTCAAGTAATATTTTATTTATACTCACTAACGACTAGATTTTCCAATTTCAATCCATATGCAGGGCTTTTCGGATAACCTCTCCGGAGAATCCCCTGTACGCCAGAAAATTATACAGGCGCTGCTGCTCTCTGCGGTCACAGGAGCTTTTGTCATAATGTTTCTTTTCCAGGAGCGCACAGGCCATCTGCAGCTCATCCTGACCGCCATCCCGCTCCTGCCAGGCACTGACGGCCCGCTCCAGCACATCCTTGGCAATCCCCTTTTGCTGCAGTTCCTGCTCCATTCTCCGCAGGGACTTTCTGCCCGCAAAGGCAGCAAGATAGTCCCCCGCATAGCGCAGGTCGTCAATATAGTGATAAGCTTTTACATACTCCACCGCCTGTTCGGCCATCTCTTGGGGATATCCGCCGTCGATCAGCTTGTCTCTGAGCTGTTTCTCCGTGTAGTCCCTGCGCTGCAGCAGATTCATAGCCCGCAGCTTGGCCCTGCGGGGCAGAAGCTCCTCCAGCACCTTCCGCCTGGTCTCCTCGGGCAGCTCCTCCCCCTCGACAATGTCATACTGGCGCAGTTCACCTTTGTACAGGACAAAGCTGAAATCATAATCCACACAGATTCTGCACTGTTTTTTTGATATATCCGTTATCTCTGTCACGGTCATGGATATTTAGTCTTCCTTCTCCTGCGCGGTGTCGGCTGCCACACTGCCGTTAAGTCCAAAATGCTCTCTCACTCTGCTCTCTATCTCCTGGCATACTGCCGGATTGTCCTTCAGGTACTGCTTGGCATTCTCGCGCCCCTGGCCGATCTTGTCTCCGTTGTAGGCATACCAGGCACCAGACTTGTTCACAATATCCACGCTGGCTGCCAGATCCAAAATGTCGCCCACCACAGAGATTCCCTCTCCGAACATAATATCAAACTCCGCCTCTTTGAAAGGAGGGGCAATCTTGTTCTTGACCACCTTGACTCTGGTATGGTTGCCAATGATCTCACCGCCCTGCTTTAAGGACTCTATGCGGCGCACATCCATACGCACGGAGGAGTAGAATTTCAGCGCACGGCCACCGGTTGTGGTCTCTGGATTGCCAAACATCACGCCCACCTTCTCACGCAGCTGGTTGATAAAGACAACGGTACAGTTGGACTTGCTGATTACAGCCGTCAGCTTTCTCAGGGCCTGGGACATGAGCCGCGCCTGCAGGCCAACATGGGAATCACCCATATCCCCGTCAATCTCCGCCTTGGGCACCAACGCCGCCACGGAGTCCACCACCACGATATCGATAGCGCCGGAGCGCACCATGGTCTCCGTGATCTCCAGAGCCTGCTCTCCGTTATCCGGCTGGGATATATACAGATTGTCGATATCCACACCTATATTCTTGGCATAGACAGGATCCAGAGCATGCTCCGCGTCGATAAATCCCGCAATGCCGCCCCTCTTCTGCACCTCGGCAATCATATGCAGGGTGACAGTGGTCTTACCGCTGGACTCAGGCCCGTAGATCTCCACGATCCTTCCCTTAGGTATACCTCCCAGTCCCAGGGCAATGTCCAGACTTAAGGAACCGGTGGGAATCGTCTCCACATTCATCTGGTTGGCGGGGTCCCCCAGTTTCATCACAGCGCCCTTGCCGTACTGTTTTTCAATCTGGCTGATAGCCGCATCCAACGCTTTCAGTTTCTCGTTCTTTTCCATATCTGATCTCCTTTTCAAGGGAACAAACGTTCTTATTTTGTTATAGAATAAAACATTTGTTCGGTTTTGTCAACAGGTTTTTAATTTATTTTTCGCCTGTCTGTTGTCATATACATAATAGAACTTTTCGAGTCCCATAAACAGTACTTATAAGCATTCCTCCCCCATATTTTTCTACTCGTGAATTCACAGGCGAAACGCCGGACTGTATAAGAATATAGCAGTGTTGGAATTCTGTATCACACAGAAAATGTATCACACTTCCCGAAAAAGCACAAGAGGTATGATACATTTTATACTTTTTTCATAAATCCGCCCATATACGGGCTGCTATTTTTTGCCGAAGGTGATCTCGCTGAAGTATTCCAGAATGCAGCTGCGCATCAGCACCAAAGCAGCGGAGGCCGCAGCCTCCCGGATCGTCTGACGGTTTCCGGAAAAATGATACTCTTTCACCGTCACCTCGCCCTTCACACAGCAGGCGATATACACCAGTCCCACAGGCTTTTCCTCCGTGCCGCCATCCGGTCCGGCCAGGCCGGTAATGCTCACCGCCACATCACTCTTGGACAGAAAGGCCAGCCCTCTGGCCATCTCCTCCGCCGTCTGCCGGCTGACAGCTCCGTATTTGTTCAGTGTGCTCTTCTTTACCCCCAGCAGCTTTCTCTTGGCCTTGTTGGAATAGGTCACATAGCCTGACTTATAGACATCCGATACACCGGGAACATTAATCAGTCTGGCGGATAACAGTCCGCCGGTACAAGATTCGGCACAGGTCACAGTGAGTTCGTTGGCCAGGAGCAGTTCTACCACCGCTCTCTCCAGAGTCACTTCCTCCTCCGTGGTATAGATATTATTGCCCAGCCTGCTCTTGATCTCCTTGACCACAGGCTTGATCAGTCTGCGGGCCTCCTTCTCTCCCTCCGCCTTGGCGGTCACTCGGATATGCACTTCCCCCGTCTTGGCGTAGGTGGCCAGAGTCGGATTCTCCTGCCCGTCGATGAGATCCTTGAGCAAAGTCTCCACCTTGCTCTCCCCTATGCCGCATACCTTGACAGTCTGGGAGGAGATAATCCCCGGCTCCAATTTCATCAGGTACGGCATGACATGATTTTCAAACATGGGTTTCAGTTCGTGGGGCGGTCCGGGCAGCAGCACCACATGGGTGTCTTTCTCCGCAATAATGACTCCCGGGGCCGTTCCGTTGGGATTGGGCAGCACAATACCGTCTCTGGGTATCAAAGCCTGTTTCCAGTTGTTCTCCGTGGGAATCGCTCCTCTGGCGGCAAAAAAGGCCTCGATACACGCTCTGGAACCGGCGTCCTCCACCAGCTCCCTGCCCATGACCCGGGACGCCACCTCCTTGGTCAGATCGTCCTCGGTGGGCCCCAGTCCGCCGGATAATATCACGATATCCGAGCGTTCTATGGCCGTATGCAGCGTATTCTCCAAGCGCTGCTCATTGTCACCCACCACAGTCTGATAATAGCAGGACAATCCCAGTCCCGCACATTTTTCAGCCAGATAAGCGGCGTTGGTATTCACAATATTTCCCAGCAAAAGCTCTGTTCCCACGCAAATCAGTTCCACTGTCATTATAGTCGCCCTCTCTGTCTTCCCCTACATCTGCTCCTTCATGACCGCCCTGTTTTTGACCAGATAGTCCACCAGAGATACCACTGTCAGCACCAGAGCAATCCACATGACCACATCCGTCACAATCCCGATCCAGGGCCAGAATCCAGACAGATCGACAATCATCAGACACACCATAATCATCTGAAAAGTGGTTTTGAACTTGCCCCAGTAGCTCGCCGCAATCACCACCCGGTTGTCCGCCGCCACCAGCCTGAAACCGCTGATAATGAACTCCCGGCTGATAATGACTATCACCACCCAGGCCGGAATACGTCCCATTGCCACCAGCGCAATCAGCGCCGCGCTGACCAGCAGCTTATCCGCCAGCGGGTCCATAAATTTTCCGAAATTGGTAATCAGATTATATTTTCTGGCAATCTTGCCATCGATCATGTCTGTCAGGCTGGCAATGATAAAAATAGCCAGCGCCACAATCTCAGGAATCAACAGATTGTTGCCAAACCATCCCGCATTTCCTCCCAGCAGGACTACCACAAAGGGCACAATCAGTATCACGCGAAATATCGTCAATTTATTGGGTAGATTCATTATTGTCCTCCTCCTGCCAGATCTCTCCAATCAGATCATACTCATTGCTGCCGGTCACCTGCACCTGCACCAAATCGCCGGACATCAGCGTAGCGGCAGTATGTACAAAGAGATAGCCGTCCACTCCCGGAGCATCCCGGTAGGTACGGGCCACATAGACCTCCTCATCCGCCACCTGGCCCTCGATCATCACCGTCAGCACCTGGCCCAGCATGTCCTCCGCCTTGGTAAAGGCGATCTCCTGCTGCAGCTCCATGATCTCCTGCCGCCAGGCCTCCTTCTGCTCCTCTGGTATCTGATCCGGCATCTCCGCCGCCGCCGTGCCCTCCTCCTGAGAGTAGGTAAACACGCCCAAGCGGTCAAATTCCATCTCATTGACAAAATCCACCAGTTTCTCGTGATCCTCCTGAGTCTCTCCGGGAAAACCGGTAATCAGAGTGGTGCGCAGACAGATATCCGGGATTTCCTCCCGCAGTCTGTCAATCAGTTCCCGCAGTTGACCCTGGGTGGTGTGGCGGCCCATGCGACGCAGTATCCTGTCGCTGGCATGCTGAATGGGAATATCCAGATAATGGCACACCTTCGGCTCCTTTTTGATTGTCTGGATCAGCTCCTCCGTGATCTCCTCGGGATAGCAATACAAAATCCTGATCCAACGGATTCCCGGAATCTGAGCCAGCTCGTGCAGCAGCAACGGCAGACAGTTCTCCCCGTAGCGCTCCAAGCCGTACAGCGTAGTCTCCTGTGCCACCAGGATCAGCTCCTTGACCCCCTGCTCAGCCAGTATATTGGCCTGCTCCAGTAAGATCTCCATAGGTATGCTGCGGTAGTTTCCCCGAATCTGGGGGATGACACAATAGCTGCACCGCTTGCTGCAGCCCTCCGCAATTTTCAAATAGGCGTAGTGGCCGCCGGTGGTCAGCACCCTGTTGATACGAAAATCATACGGTGCGTCCGGGTCCTGTACAAACACGGCCTTTCTTCCCGAAAGCGCCTGTTCCACAGCGTCCACGACCCGGTCGATGGATGTGGTGCCCACAAGGGCGTCCACCTCCGGTATCTCTTTCAATATCTCCCGGTGATAGCGCTGCGCCAGACAGCCTGTGGCAACCAGCGCCCGCATTCTTCCATTCTTTTTCAGCTCCGCCGCCTCCAGCAGTGCGTTGATGCTCTCTTCCTTGGCGTCTCCGATAAAGCAGCAGGTATTCACCACCACAATATCACACTCATTTTCATCATCCGTAAAGCTGTATCCCTTTTGCTGCAACAGTCCCAGCATATCTTCCGTATCCACCAGGTTCTTATCACAGCCCAGAGAAATAAACAGTATCTTCATACTAATCCCCACGCATATCGCAGACTATGTCTGCGATATTGCTCAAATAGAAAATTGAAAAATCTTTGATTTTTCAAGCTTATCCCCACGCATATCTGTAGTTGGCTTTGCCAACTACCACTATGTCTGCATTTTCTCACAAAAGGGGAGAAATACTCATAGCCGAACATTTCTCCCCCTGTCTTACGCTTGCTCCTCAGCCTGCTGCGCCTCCGCCTCTTCTGCCTCGGGCGTTTCCTGCTCATTTACTTCCGTGTTGTCCAAATCTGCTGTCTGAAAATCCGATGCAGCAGTTTCCGCCTGGTCATATACTTCCTGCTCCTCCATGACCTCGTCCTCGGCCAAAATCTTGATCTTGCCCTGATTCAATTCCTCCACGGCCACAGACAAAGGCTTTTTGCCAGCGCTGCCCACCAGAGGCTCGTCGCCGCTGATGATCTGCCTCGCCCTCTTGGAGGTGGCCATCACGATGGAATATCTGCTGTTGACCACGGGCGCTTCTCCCTGCTCAACCTCGCTGTTTACTACTTTCATTAGATCCGAATAAGATGGGTGTAACATTATTCTGCTCCTTTCGAGAATCCGTTCAATTCTCCTCTGATTTCTTTTATTAGTGTTTCCTGTCTGGCGGGAGTATACCGGGCGTTCTGCACCATGCTGTGTATCTGCTTGACACACTCCTCCAGATCGTCGTTGATAACTATATAATCATAGGCCTCTATGCCTTCTGATTCCTCCACTGCGCGGGCCAGCCTTTTGGCTATGACCTCCGGGGACTCCGTGCCTCTGCCCTCCAGCCTGCTCTTTAGCTGTGCTGCGCTGGGCGGCGTCACAAAGAGCAGCAGACAGTCCGGCATCAGCTTTCTGATCTGCAGCGCCCCCTGAATCTCAATCTCCAGAATCACATTCCGCCCGGCCTTCAGCTGCTCCTGCACATAGTCCTTGGGGGTGCCGTAATAGTTCCCGCAGTAACAGGCATATTCCAGCATTCTCCCCTGCTGTATGCGCTCCTTGAAAGTCTCAGTATCCACAAAAAAATATTCTATACCGTCCCGTTCTCCCTCCCGTGGCGCCCTGGTTGTCATGGACACAGACAGGGCATAATTGTCATAATCCCGGGTCAGTCTCTTCATCAGTGTTCCCTTTCCGGCGCCGGAAAAACCAGAAATCACCGCCAGAACTCCTCTACTCATCCTCATTTCCTCCGCTCTCCGCCCTTGCTCTGCCCGCTATGGTCTCCGGCAGCAGGGCTGACAACACGATTCGATTGTTTTCCATAACCAGCACAGCCTTGGTCTTGCGGCCCTGGGTAGCGTCAATAACCGTGCCCTCCTCCTTGGCCCTCTGCACCAGCCGCTTGATCGGCGCCGACTCCGGACTGACAATGGCGATAATCTTTTCGGTGTTGACAATATTGCCAAATCCGATGTGAATTAATTTGTTCATGCGCCGTCCTCACCGTTACTCAATATTCTGAATCTGTTCACGAACCTTTTCAATCTCCGTCTTAAGCTCGATCGCACAGTTTGAAATCTCCAAGTCATTGGATTTGGACAGAGTGGTGTTGGCCTCCCGGTTCATCTCCTGCGCGATAAAATCCAGCTTGCGGCCGATGGTGCCGCCCTCCTGCAGAGTCGCCTTCGTGGTCTCAATGTGGCTGCGGAGCCGCACCAACTCCTCGTCCACGCAGACCTTGTCCGCAAAAATTGTGACCTCCGTCAACAGTCGGTTCTCGTCCACATGGACGTCTCCCAGCAGTTCCTTCACCTTTTCTTCCAGCTTGTGATGATATTCCTGCACGATTTGGGGAGATCTCTCCGCTATGAAATCCACCAGTTTCAACATACCGTCCAGCTTTTCCACGAGGTCGTCCCGCAGATGTTCTCCCTCCGTGATACGGGTCTGTACAAATCCCTCCGCAGCGCCTTGTATGGCCCTCTGCAGCTCTTTCCACAGCTCCTCCTCGTCGATATTCTGCTCCTCCATGGTAAACACCTCGGGATAGCGCGACAGGGTGGACACCCGGACATCATCATCCAGTCCGAAATCCTCCTGCATCTGACGCAGATATTTCATATACTCCGCCGCCAACTCTTTATTGTAGCGAATGCTGGCATTGTTCTCCGTGTAGTCCTCATAGGTGATAAACAGATCCACCTTTCCCCGGGAAATATAGTTTTTCAGCTCCGCGCGAATGGCGGACTCAAAAAAGTTCAGTTTCTTGGGCATCTTGATATTCACATCCAGATACCGATGATTCACGGACTTCATCTCCACGGTAAATTTGCGATTGTTCTCGACGATCTCACATCTGCCGAATCCCGTCATGCTCTTTATCATGATTACCTCCACGCTCTGCCGTACCTCATCCCCGATACCGCGCAATCTTGCGGCTGTCGTTTTCAAATGCGTATCCAGGGGCAACATCCACACTTCATTTCATTATAATGTAGATTAGTTCGATAGTCAAGTATTAACTCCTCAGTGACACGACAACCAAAAAAGAGGGGCTGTCAAAACGCCCCTCCCGTTCTCCGCGATATCAATCAAGTTCCTTCAATTTAACGGCGTTCCCAGTTCCATGATGCTTCACTGGTTTTCATTCAAATACAACTGAACCCTGTTCTGAATAGTCCTGACCGTGTTGTCCAGATTCTGTATGTTCAGGAAGTAAGCGCCTGTCTCCTCCCGGATGATATTCTCGATATCCTCCGTGTTTCTGGTTTCCGCCCTGCAGCTGTCCATGAATGCGATATAATCCTCTATATAGCTGCTGCCATCCCTCTTCAGCGGCACATTCTCCTCGGTCAATGTAAACGTCTCATACTTCTCATCCCCAGCGCCGGGAACCATATTTTCCCGCAGCACATCCTTGCGCAGCAGATATCCGGGATTTTGACTCTGGAACTCCTTGCTGTACATATAGCGCAGGAAATCCACGACCTCCTCCCAGTGCTCTGTCTGGGCGTTTACCACCAAAAAGCCATAGCATATCAGCATATTTCCGTTTCCGCTCTCCGTGGGGAAACCGACAAAACGCGCATTGTCCCCGTAGTAGTCCATGACGCTGGTATAAAACCCTATGTTTAGGACATACCTCTCATCCGCCAGGTACACGCCCTCCATGACCTGCTGCGCCGTCTCATATTCCTCGTCTATGTCCAGAAGGGTGTGCTCCAAAACAGGACCTTCCCCGATCATCTCCAGCACCTGGCGGAACAAGTCATTCTCAAAATCGCAGGTCCCGCTCTCCCAATCCACGAACGGAGAATTGGACATATCGGACAGCACCAGATACTCCAGCATCTCATCCTGGCTCTGGTACAGGGGCATGAACCTCCAGGCGCCCTGCCCTTTGCGCTGCCGCCACAGCTCCACCGCCTCGGAGAGGGTCCAGGTATCCCCCGGCCAGTTATCCTCCACAGTCACCATGCTGGATGCGGCGACTGACGCGGGCAGCCCTGCCAGCTTCCCATCCCTGATACCGGCGGTCATCACACCGGAGAACAACTGCTTGCGGGTATCCTCCTCCAGCACATCGCTCAGATCCGCCAGCAGTCCCCTGGCACTGAGCCTGTCCATATCCTCGCCAAACACAAAGAGTATATCCGGCCCCTGCCCCACTGCCATCTGTGCCATGATCCGCTCGTAAAAGCCCTCCTGGTTCTCCCAGTCCGTCTCATACGCAATCTGACAGTCCGGATGCTGGTTGGAATATGTGACTGCCGCAATCTTTACATCACTGTTATTGTACCACAGGTTGGCAATGCGCAGGGTTCCCTCCGTCTCCTCGGTTTTGGGGCCAAAGCAGCATACCATCAACTGCTCGTCTTTTTTCGCCAGCGCCATCAGCTCGCCCGCCTTGTTGACACCGATGCGCACCATTTCCGATGAGGGCCAGGAAAACCCATATTCTTGCAGGATCACCATATAATTATAGTCGCCGGTGGCGGGATTCCAGACATTTATCTGTGTGTTGTTTGAGTTCCATATTTGATATAGAATCCCCCTCTCGTCAATACACCCTTCCTCAGCCGAGTAACCTTCCACACTGGCCAGTTCCTTTACCCCGCCCGCGTCCATATCCACATATACCAGTTTACCGTCCATATGTACCAGCGGCGTGCCATCCGGCATCCGGCAGTACAGACCCAGCGTACCGGATTTTTCCACCTCTATGGTGCGCAGCAGTTCCATCTCTCCCGGCGTATCCTTCTCCCCTAACACATACAGAGCGGGAGCGTTCCCCGCGACCGACACATAGGCATACCCCTGAGCGTCCACCCAAATTCGGTGACGGTCCTCCGGATAGGCCCGGGTCATATCCCATATGCGGGTCTCTCCGCTCTCCAGGTCCCAGAGCATCAGCTTGTACCCGCTCCCCAGCCACTTCACTCCGCCGCTGAGAAAAGCCAGCTGATGGTCGCTCACCGCATCGATCTGCCAGACATACTCATTCATGCCCTGCTCCTCCCAGAAGGGGGTGAGCACTCGGCTTTCTCCTGTATCTCCGTCCAGCCAGTACAATTGATACCGATACTGCGAGTTCTCATCCCGTGTCTCATTCATCGCGTACCTGTCAAGCACATAGAAATCGCCGCCCAGACTGGTATAGAACCGCCAATCCATTTTGGCGTAGGCAAATTCCGGCTCCGGTATATCCAGCACATAGGTGTTCACGCAGGAGCATTCCCTGTAACCTTTCACTCCCCATGGCATCTGGTATCCCCCCTGCATCCAGTCCACAGGCTCCCAGGTTTCCACTTCTGCCCCGCTTTCCTCCAGGCTCCCTGACGTACCTTGATCCCCGATAGTCTCCCCAGAGCTCACAGTCACCTCTTCAGGAACTTCTCCGGCTCCGCAGCCGGTAAGCAGGCTCACAGCCAACACCCCTGCGCAAAGTTTCGCCAATATCCGTTTTCTCCCCATCCGTGTCCCTCCAATCTCAGTCCTATTATACTCACTAACGATTAGATTTTCCTTTCCGCACAGTGCAATGTAGTTTGCCAAATGGCAAACTACTGTAGTTTATCTTTGATAAACTACATCTGCCCGATTATGCGACATGTGCTG
>JAAUZI010000025.1 GCA_014804645.1 Lachnospiraceae bacterium
GTTTTCCATGAGAGTACCTCGCCTTTCCCGTTTGTTGTTTTCGCAAAAACCATTATAACAGGAATCTTGGTACTCTCTCTTTATTTCTTTAGTCAACTGACAAAAACTTTACTCTACTAATCGCTTTATTCATCGCAAATGTGACGAATAAAGCGATTATTAAATCACAGAGTGTGGTTTTTTACTGCAGTGTTCCCATGGGGCTGCCCCATTTTCCCAGTTCTTTCCCAAAGAAGTTTACGTAGGTCTCCTCCGCCACTGTGCTCACCGGCTGGGCCAGCCGCAGCCGCTCAATTACCGGCAGGGACGAATCCTTCAGCCCCTCATCAATGAGCGCGTTTTCTATCCGGCATATGAACAGATCGCAACCCGGCGAGAGGTTCCGCTCGCTGACGACCTTCAGTTCAAAATTAACCGGACTTTCAGTGATGATGGGTACATCCAGCACCTGCCCCCGCTCTACCCCAGGCAGGCGTTTCATCTTGTCAGACACCTCCCGGCCATTGATGTTTCCATAATAGTCGGCCAGGGGCAGCAGAGGTTCGTTCACCAGATTGGCGGAGAATACGCCGGTCTTTCTAATCAAATCCTTCGTCATCTTCTCCTCTCCGATGCAGGCCATCACAGAGAGATTGTCCAGCCAGCAATAGCTAAACCAGCAGAAAAGTCCGAAATGAGGTGTGCCGTCCTCCTCATAATTGCCATACAAAAACAGGGTTTGGGGACAGAAATCGTTGCTTAATGCTTGTGTCTTTGCCATTTGATTGCTCCTTTCTCGGTTTACATCTTTCCCGATTCCCTCATGTCCACAAGCATAGCCGCACACCTACAGCAGTTTCTGTAGATTCGCCAGTACCCGGCCCAGCAGACCGTCCAGAGTGTCCGCATCCTCCTGCGTCATCCCACGGTAAAACAGCTGATTCATCTCCTCGGATACCTGCTCGTACTTGGCCTGCAGCCCCCTCGCTGTGTCAGTCAGGCAGATAATCACCTGCCTCTTGTCGGTCGATGAATTCTCCCGTGTAATCAGCCCGATGTCCTCCATGCGGGCCAGCATGGCAGTGAGAGTGCTCTTTGCCAGGCCTGTCTGCTGCACCAACTGGGCGATCGGAATGCCGTCCTCCTGCCAGAGCACATAGAGGATCCGGCCCTGAGGGCCGTTAAACTCTTCCACTCCACTCTCGGTGAGCAGCCGCTGGAATATCCGGCTCTGCACCTGCTTGACTTGTGAAATAAGGAAACCTGTTCTCGTCTCCATAGGTTCTCCTTTCTCCTAAATAGTACTATATAGAACTAAATATGTCAAGTACTATATAAAACTATTTTTGCCTGGATTTCCTTGGTAAATTTCTTTGCATTTATCATAATTCCAATGTATTTCTGTTCCCATGCAAAACTCTCTCCATATCTGAGGCGCTGGGTTCCACCACTTTGCCATTCTTGTCATAGCTAGTCAAAAGTGTGGAGTTTCTGGCAATCGTCCTTTTCCCATTATCTGTCAAAAGGTTAATGACCTGATCCATATCTCCGCTGCGCAGAGACTTCTGGATTTCGCGGTCTCGATCTTCCTCCTCCATGTCAAGGGCGGACATCTCGTCCGAAACATCAATGCTTTCCATTGGTTCCTGCGGGATATCTTCCAACAGTTGAACATCCTGTGAAACGTCTTCCTGTGACGGGTCATTCCAGATATTATAGATGAACTCGCGAACTGCCGTTATAATCGCCATAACATATGTTTGTATGGTTTCAAGCAAAGGCACTCGCCCTGGTTTACTCTCACTTTGAGTCTCTGCCGTCTCGGTCTGTCTCTGTCTGTCTGATCCTGCATCCCGCCCTCTGCTGGAAAGCTCCAGCACGACACCGTCTCGCTTTGCCTGCTGCTGTTTCTCCTGATCGGATATCCCTTTCTTATCCTTTGTTTCCGGTGACGATCCATTGTTTTTATAATCCAGATTGAACTTTTCACCTATATCCGGGATATCTATTTTCTTCTGACTTGTATATACATAATAGTTGTTTCCATCGACTTTATTAATCATGCTTATAAATAAACGTCTCCATTTTTCCAAGAATTGTTCCTGTTTTACAATATGTCTGTAATAATAATATATCTTTTTTCTGCTTTAAAATCAATAAGTTTTTCAAGCTGTGACCTTGTCACAACTCCCTCCTCTGAGCGGCCTGGCTCCTTTCCTCAGATGCGCCTTCACCTTCTCCCCATGCAAAAACACATCATTTCCCCCATGCCGGGCAAATACAAAACAGGAGCAAACCTGAATGATAGTAACAGATTTGCTCCTGCCGTATTTCATTTTTATCGCGTTTCCTGTAATTCTCCAGGTTTCTATTTTGCCTGCTCAAGAGCAAGGGTTACGGTCGTGATATCACAAACCTCTGCCGGTCCATAGTACTGGATTGCACCCGGATATACGAAACAGGTATCAGTCGCCCATTCATCACGATGAGCCTCGAAGAATTTGAATGGCTTTCCATCCAACTCAACGAGTGCTTTCTTGATTACCGGTTTATCTTCCCCATGTCTTCTCTCAATGTTCATCATCTTAGTGATCGGCATACCGCCTGCAACCCACTCGCTTGCCGGCTGAGACAGGTTGGAAATCTTCGACAAATATCCATTGTAGCCATACTGGATCAGCATAAATGCATTATATCCTAAAGAGTAGCAGTAATCGGAATCAAAATTGGACGGGAATGCACATCTTCCTTCATATCCCAGGAAGTGATGCATTGCGCTAAATTTGCCGTTATATGTGCCGGCTGCTTTTCTGGCCTCTAATTTATCCTTTACAAGAGCAGAAAATAATTTTTCTGATTCAATCAAAGAAACCTGTACATTTCCATGAGGATCTCTCTCTAAGAATAACTGCTGCTGAATGGTCTCCGGAAGGATCGCAAATACATTCATAGATTCTTTGGTTAAACCATTCTCGATAAACGCATATTTTTCTTTCCATGTTGGAAGTGCATTGAAGGCATCGGCCTTGCTTCCTGCAAGAAGTTCGTTGATCTCCTGGATCAATGCGGAAAATTCAGGAACGAATTCTACAACACCTTCCGGAATAATTGCAATACCGAAGTTCATTCCCTTTGCTGCTCTCTTCTCTACGGAATCAGCAATGTAATCTGCGATTTCGGACAGAGACATTTTTTTAGCTGAAACCTCCTCAGAAATCAGACAGATATTGGGCTGTGTCTCAAGGGCACATTCCAGAGCCACGTGGGAAGCAGAACGTCCCATAACTTTAATAAAGTGCCAGTATTTTTTCGAGGAATTTGCGTCTCTTTCAATGTTGCCGATGAGCTCGCTGTATGTCTTTGTAGCGGTATCAAAACCGAAAGAACACTCAATATCTTCGTTCTTCAAGTCTCCATCGATGGTCTTCGGGCATCCGATCACCTGAACACCTGTGTTGTTAGCTGCAAAGTATTCAGCAAGAATAGCTGCGTTTGTGTTGGAATCATCTCCGCCGATAATGACGATTGCAGTAATTCCATGCTTTTTGCATACCTCAGCAGCGATTGCAAACTGCTCGTTTGTCTCAAGTTTTGTTCTACCGGAACCGATGATATCGAAACCGCCCGTGTTTCTGTACTGGTCAATGTACTCATCATCGAAAATTAAATAATCGTCTTCGATCAGACCGCTTGGACCGCCTTTGAAACCATATAGGACGTTTTCTTTATTTGTTGCCTTTAAAGCATCATATAATCCGCAAATAACATTGTGTCCGCCAGGAGCCTGTCCACCGGAAAGGATAACGCCTACCACCTGTTTTTTGGTTTCAGAAGTGTTCTGTCCTGCCTGGAAAGTAACTTCCTTCTTACCATAAGTGTTTGGAAAAAGCGCTTTGACCTTTTCCTGGTCAGCCACACTCTGAGTTTCTTCGCCTTCTTTTACACAGATATTTGCAATACCGTTTCTCAACATTCCCGGAAGTTTCGGAGAATACTCATATCTGGCCGTTTGTAATGGTGAAATTTTCATACTTCAAATCTCCTCTCGTTTTTAAATTTCATATGACTAGATTCTAATATATTTCATTTAAAAAGTAAACAGTTATGATGAAATTCTTTAGTACATCCGTCTTTCACTCCGGCAGACTTGAGCCGACACATAATCCACCCCAACCCACTCTTGAGTTCGGATACTCCGTCTCCCCTCTGAGCGGCCTGGCCCCCTTCCTCAGATACGCCTTCACCTTCTCCCCGTACAAAAACGGGTCGTTCCCCCGCACGATCCCCCACTCCATCAGCAGTGCGGCGGCGCCGGACACAATAGGCGTGGCAAAGGACGTCCCGGTGAACGGCGCATAGCCCCCATACAGATCCGGGGCCAGTACTCCCACACCCGGCGCCGCCAGGTCGGGCTTGACCAGCCCTGCGGACACCACACCTATGGTCCGGGCCGCGTCCACATATCCCCTGCCGGAGAAATCCGCATAGCTGTCGTATGTGCTGTCATAGGCCCCCACGGTAATCACCTTGGCCGCCGTGGAGGGGATGGTCAGGGTCACCTGGGGAGTGGGACGGTAAAAGGCGCTGCGGCTGCTGCGGGCCGCATAGCTGGGCAGATACAGATAGTACTGGCCCGTGACAGTCTGCACCGGCTCTATGCGTATGGTCCAGACGCCGCTGTTGATATACTGCCTGCCCCCCGTCTGCTGTCCGCCCGGCACGATCAGCTCCAGATAGATCTCCTGGGCCACCGAATAGGGCAGAGGGTTGCCCAGATATACCAGGACCTGGGTCTGCTCCAGCTGCAGGGTGTACTTTCCTCCCTGCACAGTCTCTGGCAGCGGCGTTTCCTGACCGCCGGGAGAACGCAGATAGATTCGGTACACATCGCTGTAATTTTTCCACAGCTGAATACTCAGAGAACGCTCATACTCCGCCACCGCCAGCTGAATCTCCGCTGGACGTACATTACTGCTGATTCTCCCCCCTCCATTCTCGTCCGCAAACAGATTCCCTGCCACATGCCCTGCGGAATTGCCCTCGTTGCCGCTGCCCACACAGATCACGGTGCGGCCGATCTCCGCCGCATTGTCCAGAAAGCGCTCCAACAGGGAGCCGCCGTCATGAGAGCCATAGGTGTTGCCAAAACTGAGATTGATTACCAGCGGCATCTCCAGCTCCGCCGCTTTCTGCAGGGCATAGGTCACTCCCCGCATGATCTCCGTGGTGCGCGGAAAACCCTCCTCTCCGGGCAGTCCCAGTTTCACCACCAGCAGGGACGCCGCCGGTGCCGCTCCCCGGTACTGACTGCCGGGAATGCCTGCAGCCGGGTTCCCACCCCCCAAAGCTCCGCTTCCTCCGCCATGCCTTCCGGCCACTCCCCCGCCATATGCCGGAAGACAGCCCGCAGCAATCCCGGCCACCGCCGTTCCGTGTCCGCCCACATCCACGCTGGGCAGCAGCATATACCTCTCCTGGGCGCCCGCCGCACCTAAGGCCAGATTAATCTGCTCCGCAGTAAACTCCACTCCTTGCACGAATCCCGCCGGAGGCTGCCTTTGGGGATCGCCCTCCTGCGGCCGCAGGGTCTGGTCCCACAGATACTGAATCCGGGTGTTACCCGCACTGTCGCAGAATTCCGGGCGGGCATAGTCGATTCCCGAGTCCAGCACCGCCACCAGCACCCCCGCGCCGGACAAAAAAGGGTCCCGCAGCGTAACCTGTGTCATACAGGAATCCGCCGCAGGACCCACGTCCTGATAGTAATACCGCTTGGGCTTTTCCACATATTCGATTTCCTCAATACCGCTCACAGCCTCCACCAGCTGCTCCGGAACCCGCAGAATCGCGTAGCTGTTAATCAGATACTCCACACTCACCCCCAGGGCCTCCAGTCCATCCAGGCTGCCATGGTATTTTACAATCAGCTCCCAGCTGCGGCCTGCGCTGTCAAACCCTACATTCAGATTGTCCGTCTGCAGGCGCACCGCCTCCGGCGTCTCCAGCGCCAGGTTCAACAAGTTTTCCAGTTTTTGACTCATAGTACACTCTCTGTCCGGGTCTGCCCCGGAATCTGCCATTTTCTCCTGACATAGTATGCACAACCGCAATAAAATATGCGCCCAGCTCCTGACAATCGCCCGTCCTGTTCCCACCAGAGTTTCATCCGCCCGGCAGTTTCTGAAAAAAGCAGACTCCCTCTGACAGCCCTGCGCTCACCAAAGTGTGGTAGATTCCCAGCATACGCTTATCCGGCCGGTGAAAAACCCTCTCCACGCCCCAGGGAAGTCCCTCGATATATTCGGCCTGCTCCGGCTCCAGTGCCCCCAGCACCTGCGCATATCTCTCAGGATCTCTATACTTCAGCAAACCGAAACAGCAGAGCAGACAAGGCTCGGATGGCTCTGTGGAAGTCTCCGCCACGACCACACGGCGAAAGCTCGCCCTCCCGTAGCTGTCATACTCCCGCACATATTCCACCTTTTCCCCCGTCTTTCCCTGCTCCGGTCTCTCGGAGAAAATTACTCCTGTATCCGTCAGGTGTTTCCACACCGTCTTCTGAATTCTCTCATACGGAGTGGGGAAATCCAATCTCTCCTGTATCTGCTTTACCGTGCAGCCCATATCCGCCAAATGACGGATTGCCCCTGCGCTGGCCACATCGTAGACAAAATCGGACAGCGCCCTCTGAAAATAAGTCTGTTCCACATCACTCATCCACTTGCCCTACTCTTGCCAGAACCGCTCAAACACCGCCACTGCATAGGCCGTATCCCGGCTGCTGCCGGTCTCCACCGCTGAGTGCATGGCAAGCTGGGGCAGCCCTATATCCACAGAGGCCAGAGACACATGGGCCGTGGAAATATTGCCCAGAGTGGAACCGCCCACCATATCCGACCGGTTTGCAAAGGTCTGGCAGGGCACTCCCGCCCGCTCGCACCAGAGTTTCATCTGTGCCGCCGACATGGCGTCCGAGGTATATTTCTGCCCTCCGTGGTATTTGATCACAATGCCCCCGCCCAGCACGGGGCGGTTGGTGATATCCGCCTTTTCCGGGTAGGCAGGGTGCACCGCATGAGCGTTGTCCGCAGAGATCAGAAAGCTCCCGGCCACCAGCTGCCGATACACAGACGGACCATATCCCATGCTGTCCTGTATCCGCAGCAGCACATCCTCCAGAAAAGTGGAATCCGCCCCCTGTCTGGTTCCGCTGCCCACTTCCTCATTGTCAAACACTGCCAACACATTGGCATATTTTTCTGATACAGCGGACACAAAACCCTCCAGGCCCGCATATACACACTGCAGATCGTCCAGCTTGGGACTCAGGATCAACTCGCCCCTGCTGCCCAGCACACGGCCCTTTTCCCGCACATACAGGTACAAATCCCCGTCCAGAATATCCTCCGGCAAAATCCCCAGCTGCCCTGCGATCTCCCGCAGCAGCATGCCCTGAGGACCGCTCTCCTTTGCCTCGCCGTCTGGGTTCTCCGGGAGCAGCCCCATCAGCGGCAGCATGTCTGTCTGGGGATTGTATTCATAGCCCTTGTTCACATCCCGGTTCATATGCACCGCCAGATTGGGGATGACCAGCAGGTCTCTGTCCAGATTCACCAGCCGCATGTCCACGCCGCCGTCGGACCGCCGCACCGCCACCCGGCCCGCCACGGACAGGGGACGGTCAAGCCATGTGGACAGGATCATACCGCCGTACTTCTCCACATTCAGCCGTACATACTGCTTTTCCGCCACCGTCTCCGGCAGCGCCTTCACCTTGAAAGTGGGGGAATCGCTGTGGGCCGCCACAATATGATACCCCTGAAAAGGACATTCTCCCTCCGCGGCAAATACCTGCGGCAGCCGGAACGCAATCAGAGAGGAGTCATTGCGGGTCACATAGTAGGCTCCGCCGGGCCGCAGCTCCCAGTGGTCTCTCTCCCGGCGCTCCTCAAAGCCCGCCTCCTCCAATCTCTTTTTCATATTGTCAATCACGTGGAACACACTGGGGCTGTCCTGGATAAACTGCAAAAGTCCCCGACTCAGTTCCTCTTCCCTTACATCTTCCATATGGCCTCCTTATATCCCTCTATCTGCCCTGATAGACAATGCTTTCTGCAATCTTGTCCGCCTGCTCCTGGCCCAGCAGCTCAGATACGATAGCAAGGGAAAAAGAAATGGTGCAACCCATGCCTCTGCCAGTGATCACATGCCCATCCACCGTGGCGTTGTCCATGGAGACCTCAGCTCCCTCCAGATGCCGCTCCCAGCCGGGATAGCAGCCCGCCCGTCTGCCCTTGAGAATCCCTCTGTGCCCCAGTATGCTGGGGGCTGCGCAGATAGCAGCCAGGTATCGACCCGCCTGGTCAAAGGCGTCCACCTGGGCCATCAGCCCTTCATGGGCCTCCAAACCCTCTGTACCCTGCTTACCGCCCGGAAGCACAATCATATCCAGACTGTCAAAATCCACCTCGTCAAACCCCATGTCCATCTGCACCCCAATTCCATGGGAGCCTTTCACAGTCTCATCCCCGCTCACCGACACCATCTGCACCTCCATGCCGGCCCTGCGGCAGATGTCCACGACTGTCAGCGCTTCGATCTCCTCGTATCCTTCCGCAAAAAAAACTGCAATTCTTTTCATTCTTTTCTACCTCCATAACTTTCCGATACCTTAGACACTTTACAACCATTTCTTGCACAAAATGGCAAACCATTGATGCCAGTTCTGGGTATATGGGGCATATGCAAAAAAAATATCTCCCTGTGCCCCGCTTGTAACAAAAAAAGAGGATCTTGCAGGGTATTTTTCTTATATATGCCCCATCACTGGGAAAAAGAGCGTATTTCCCTGGTTATGTGGGGCACTGGGAAAGAATTTTTCTGCATATGCCCCACACTGCCTCTTAAGCGTGCTCCGGTTTATCCAGGTTAGGGTTTCCAGAGCATTTTACTCATTATACCCTTATTTTTTCTCTATGTCACTCTTTTTTTTCTCCGCAAAATGCGGTATAATATTTACATAAACCATTTAAAACAACATGTCTCCGTACAGTACCTGGAATAATTACTGAATGTATTTAAGGGCACTTGCGGAACTATTAATCAGCAAGTGCCCGAACAGTGCCCGGAAGAATCGCTGACCATATTTAGGGGCAGTGATTATTCCGCCAGGTAGAAGTACTGGAAGGGCACTTGCGGAACTATAAATAAGAAATGAGAGATACCATGGAAATCGAGCGCAAATTTACTTTAAAATCACTTCCCGACGACTTGGAGAACTACCCCAGTCTCCAAATCGAGCAGGCATACCTGTCCACCGATCCGGTGGTGCGTGTGCGCAGGGAAAACGACGAATACTATTTAACCTACAAGGGCAGCGGCATGATGGCCCGGGAAGAGCACAATCTCTGGCTCAGCAAAGAGGCATACTACCATTTGCGGGACAAGGCGGACGGACGTATCCTGTCCAAGACCCGCTACCTGATTCCTCTGCATAATCCCGGATTTAAGCCCGGATTTCCCACGCCGCCCAGGGACTACAGCCTGACTATCGAGCTGGATGTATTCGAAGGGGATCTGGCACCCTTAGTGCTGGCGGAGGTAGAATTCGGCAGCACCGAGGCCGCCGAGGCTTTCCTGCCCCCGGACTGGTTTGACGAGGATGTGACCTATTGCAAGGAATATCACAACTCCTATATGGCCCTGCACGACCTGAAAGATTTCATGTCCGAGTAGTATGGCGACATCCTGATTTGTCACAATACTCCGCCCTGCATATCGCAGACTGTATCTGCGATATGCAGGGCGCTTAACAGCTGTTTATTCTTCGAGTTCCTAATGTCCTCAAAACACAAAAATAAAAACATAAAAAAGCGTGATCACAATATTGAGGCCCATCCCGATTCCGGAAACAATAGTACCCGCCACTGCGACACCGGAATTCTCCGTAGTTTTGGACAGGCTCATAATCCCCATAATGAGCCCGATCAGCCCCAGAATAATGGGGAAGAGCAATGCCCAACAGAAAACGAGTCCCATGATTCCCAGAACCAGAGAAGTAGTCGCCAGTTGACTCTTTTTGTTGTCCATTGTATCAATGACCACGGGCTGTCTGGGCGGCTGAGATTCAGCCGTCCAGGGATTGGTGTTATTCGGATAGGAGTTGTCCGTGTAGCCGTTCTGGGACTGATTTTGATTATAGTTATCCATAATCCACTTTCCTTAAAGCTATCGTAAATAAATATGTATACAACAAAACGATCACAGCGAGAGAAGCAGCATACCCACCGCTAATCCAAGTACGACCTGAAGTACGCTGGCAACTGCGAACACAATGATAACGGGTGTGAGCGATTTTTTCTTTAAGTAAAAGTTGAAGTACATCGCCCCCAAAAGGATACCGATACATGCTCCGAGCCAGCTGTTCATCAGAAAACCCAGCACTACGCTGATTCCTGCGAATATGGAAACTGCAACAGGAATGTTGGAGACGGGTTCGTAGGCTTCCCCGCTTCCCAGATATCTGCCGTTTACCGCCAGATCTGCCTTATTGCCGATGACGACGAGATGGCAGGATACATCGCCAAAGTTGATGGCATAGTCAATCAATTGAATGAACCAGTTGGAACTCTTCAAGTTGTACTTTGTTCCGTCAACGATAATCTTTCTGCCCTTGTACTCAATCTGATGGTTGATACCATCAGCAGTGACTGTCCAAGTTTTAGACATAATAGTTACCTCCTCAAGAAAAATAGAATAAACATATTATATCATGTCGTAGGAAGAATGCAAGTGTTCCGTAACGGAAGACAAAAAACGCCACAGAAAATACGCATAAACTCGCTATTTTCTGTGGCAATTTCTTTTATATTGCATTCCTTTAGAGGCAGTCGGGAAGTCATGCCCTCCCATACAGAGCAGTCAGCTCCCTGATCCGCTCCGCCAGCTCCGTTGTCGCCGCTCCTGGCAGCATGCGCCACTCCCAGTTGCCGCCCAGCGTGGAGGGTGTGTTGATCCGTCCCACATTGTCCAGCTCCAGATAGTCCTGCATGGGGATAACCGCCGTGTCCGCCACGCTGGCAAAGGCCGCCCGTATAAAATACCAGGGAATGTCCTTGCTGCCCCGGATATCCAGATATTTTTTCACGCTGCGCCGGACTCCGGCCTTTAGGCCCTTATACCAGCCCAGAATGGTCTCATTGTCGTGGGTTCCCGTGTACACAATGCAGTTCTGCGTATAATTGTGGGGCAGATAGGCATTGTCCGCGCCGTCCCCAAAACCGAACTGCAAAATCTTCATGCCGGGGTAGCCTGTCTTTTTTACCAGCGCAATGACTTCCTTGGTCAAAAAGCCCAAATCCTCCGCAATCACATCCATATCTCCCAGCGTTTCCTTCAAAGCCCTGAACAGATCATAGCCCGGCCCCTTGACCCAGTGGCCAAACTCCGCCGTCTCATCCCCATAGGGCACGAACCAGTAGGACTCAAATCCCCGGAAATGGTCAATCCGCACCACGTCATACAGCCGGTAACAGTATGCGATCCGGCTGATCCACCAGGCATAGCCAGTCTCTTTGTGNTACTCCCAACGGTACANTGGATTGCCCCACAGCTGCCCGGTGACGCTGAAAGAATCCGGCGGGCAGCCCGCCACGCCGATGGGNATATTGTTNTTNTCAAGCTGGAAAAGCTCCGGATTGGCCCAGGTGTCNGCACTGTCAAAGGCCACATAGATGGGGATATCCCCCACGATGCGAATNCCNTTTTCGTTGGCATAGGCNTTCAGCGCCCTCCACTGGGTTGTGAAAAGGTACTGCTGNAACTGGTAAAAACCGATCTCNTCCGCCAGTTCCTTCCTGTACTTTTTNAGAGCCGCTGGCTTTCTCAGACGNATATCCTCGTCCCATTCCACCCAGCACACATACTTGAAATGGCTCTTTACCGCCATATACAGCGCATAGTCNGGCAGCCAGCTCTCATTTTCNTCCACAAAATCCAGATAATCCTGCGNCTCCAGCAGACCNGCCTTNCCCGCCTTCCCGTANGCCTTGCGCAGGAGCTTAAATCTGGTGAGCCANATTTTCTCATAATCCACATAGGAGGGATNNCTGCCATAGTCCACGGCCTCGCACTCCTTTTCCGTCAGATATCCCGCCTGNATCAGCGCCTCCAGGTCGATATAATAGGGATTCCCCGCAAAGGTAGAAAAGGATTGATAGGGCGAATCCCCGTAGCTGGTGGGGCCCAGGGGCAGAATCTGCCACAGNTTCTGCCCTGCCGCCTCCAGAAAATCCACAAANGCATACGCCTCCTTGGAAAAGCCGCCGATACCATACTTCGACGGAATACTGGATATGGGCATCAGTATTCCACTCTGTCGCCGGGNNCNTTTTTTNTTTCGTCTCGTTGTCGTTGCCATATCTNTTACCTCAGTTTCCAGATATCGTCNTTGTATTCAGCGATNGTTCTGTCGGAGGAGAAGAAACCTGCCTTGGCGATGTTCACCAGGCTCATGCGTTTCCACTTCTCGCGNTTCTCGTAATCCTTCAGGGCTTTGTCCTTCACTTTGATATAATCCCGCAGATCCAGCAGCGTCATGAACCAGTCCTTGTTCAGCAGCTCATTGTAAAGCCGCTCCAGATTCTCCTTATGCCCCACNGCCATNGCCTGCTCGCCCACGATAAAGTCCACAGCCTCCTTAATCACTTTGCTGTTGCGATAGTATTTCTTGGACTTGTAATCCGCGTTGGCATAATGAGCGATGACCGCATCGGATTTCTCTCCGAAAATATAGATATTGTCGTCTCCCACCAGCTCGTGAATCTCCACATTNGCNCCGTCGCTGGTGCCCAGGGTNACAGCNCCGTTTANCATGAATTTCATGTTGCCCGTGCCGCTGGCCTCCTTGCTGGCCAGAGATATCTGCTCGGANATATCGCAGGCNGGGATCAGTTTCTCCGCGTANCTCACATTGTAGTTCTCCACCATGACCACTTTCATATAAGGAGANACGTCGGGATCATTNTTCACAATCTCCTGCAGTACCAGGAGCAGGTGAATGATNTCCTGGGCGATCACATAGGCNGGAGCGGCCTTGGCACCGAAAATAAAGGTAACAGGGNGCTTGGGCGTCTTGCCCTTCTTNATCTCCAGATATTTGTGGATGATATACAGGGCGTTCATNTGCTGACGCTTATACTCGTGNAGCCTCTTCACCTGAATGTCAAAGATGGAATCNGGGCTGATCTCCACGCCCTCNTTCTCCNGNATATAGGCGGCCAGCTCCTCNTTTTTNCCCCTCTTAATGGCGGCGATGGCNTCCAGCGTGGCCTTATCCTCCTTGTAATCCAACAANTTTTCCAGCTCCGCCGCATCCTTNTTAAAGCCGCTGCCGATCTTTTCCTCCAGCAGCGCTGTCAGCTCCTTATTGCAGGANAGCAGCCAGCGGCGGAAGGTGATACCGTTGGTCTTGTTGTTGAACTTGTCGGGATAGAGCTTGTAAAAATCNTTTAACTCCGTATCCTTTAATATCTCNGTGTGTATAGCCGCCACACCGTTTACGGAGAAACCGTAGTGGATGTCTATATGCGCCATATGCACNCTCTTGTCCTTGTCGATGATCTGCACCTTGTCGCCGGGATAGAGCTTNCGCACCCGCGCATCCANTTCCTTGATNATGGGCACCAGCTGGGGNACCACCTTCTCCAGATANGCCAGNGGCCACTTCTCCAGNGCCTCCGCCAGAATCGTGTGGTTGGTATAGGCACAGGTCTTGCTGACTACACTGATCGCTTCATCCATGGTAAAGCCCTTGTCCTCCGTGAGAATGCGGATCAGTTCGGGGATCACCATGGTGGGATGAGTGTCGTTGATCTGGATTACCGCATGCTCGTTCATCTGATGCAGATCATAGCCCTTGGCCTCCAACTCCTCCAGAATCAGCTGTGCCCCATTGCTCACCATGAAATACTGCTGGTAAATCCGCAGCAGATGTCCCGCCTCATCGGAATCGTCCGGGTACAGGAACAGGGTCAGATTCTTGGCAATCTCAGTCTTGTCAAAGTCAATGCCATCCTCCACAATGGATTCATCCACGCTCTCAATATCAAAGAGGTGGAGCTTATTGACGCCATTCTCGTAGCCCACCACATCGATATCGTACAGACGGCTCTTCACCTTCTTTTTGCCGAACATCACTGTGTAGGTAGTGTCCGTCTTGGTCAGCCAGGACTGCTTTTCGATCCAATCATTCTTCTCCGCAGTCTGTAAATTGTCTAGGAACACCTGCTTAAACAGGCCAAAATGGTAGTTCAGGCCGATGCCGTCTCCGGGCAGTCCGAGAGAGGCGATGGAGTCCAAAAAGCAGGCCGCCAGACGGCCCAGACCGCCGTTGCCCAGAGAAGGCTCTGGCTCCACTTCCTCGATCTCTGCCAGGCTCTTGCCCTTTGACTTAAGCAGCTCCTCCATCTCCCCGTACACATGTAAATTGATAAGGTTGTTGCTCAGCAGCTTGCCAATCAGAAATTCCGCAGAGATATAGTACACTTTTTTCTCTCCGCTGATGATGGGTTTCTCCGCCATCAGGTCCTTGGTCACGTTCAGGATGCTGTAGTACAGTTCCTGACTGTCGCAGTCAGCGATCTCCTTTTTGTAAAGTTTCTTCGTCCACTTTTGTAGTCTCTCTTCCAAATTCATTTTGTGTCTTGCTCCTTTCTTATTTTAAGTTCCTAGGCGTTTGTAAAACGCCAAATCCAGTTCATTTTTGATCGAACAATATCGTTTTCCGTATGCCTAGTATGGCTCGGAAAACGTTTTCCTTATCAAACATCATACTAGATATTATTTCCTTTGTCAAACCCTTTTTCTATAATTTTCCAAATATGTTTTATAAGAGTGTGGAAATGCGCAGCCCGATGCTTACATTGCATCGGGCTGCGCACAATTGCTGAACGAAACCTCAAACTTATGCCCAATCCTTTTTCCTATATAACATTGCGCCAACGACGGTGCAGCCTGCCGCCACCCCGCCAAGGACAAGCAGTTCCTTTCCGTGCCCGCTCAGCCCATCCCCCGCAAAAACGCCCTGTATCAGGTCCACCGCATAAGTCATGGGCAGAAATGCGGCAATCTTTTTTACTGTATCGGAAAAAAACATGTCGGGTATGGTGGCCCCTGACAAAAAGAGCATGATAAAATAAGAGAGATAACACAATAGGTTAGCGATCCTGGCATCCTTTCCCAGGGCCGTGAACAGAAATCCCATGGAAAACATGGCGGCCACGGAAAGCAGCAGGCTCACAAAAACCGCGGGAAACCAGCCCCGGACCTGCACGTCATAGAGGATTTTCCCCGCGGCCAGGAGAATTCCGATTCCTATGAGAGTCATCGCCAGATCGACGGACACCTGCGCCAGCATAATGCTCTTCTTCCCCACCGGCGTGGCGTCAAATCTCTTATAAATTTTTTTCTCCTTATAACCGGCCAGCGTCAGCGGGAAAGCCATGAGGCCGGTAACTCCGATGACCATGACACAGTAGGCCGGGACGGAGCTGTCCATCACTCCCACCCCCGCGCCGGGATAGAGAGGGGCATTCCCATAGATTCCCCCGAACAATATGAGCATCAAAGTGGGAAATATCAGAGTGAAAAAGACACTGAAAAAATCCCGCAGGAACAACAAAAATTCTATTTTGCAGATGGTTATTAACCTTTTCATACAGGCTCCCTTCTGTCCGCCTGAGCGGACGCTACACAATTCCTTCTATTGTCAGTCCCTTGGCCTTGGGGGCAAGTTGCAGGTACAGCTTTTCCAGCGTGCCGCCCTCCTGCCACTTTTCTTCGGGCACCCGGCCCTTCACATATTCCCGGAATCCCTGCTGGGTTCCATAAAACAACTGCCGCCCCTTTTCCAGATAGAGGATTTTGTCGGCCAGAGCCTCCACCTCGTCCAGATAGTGGGAGACCATGAGGATGGCTACGCCGCTCTCCCGTATATTTTCAAAGCTGGCCCACATGCTCTGCCGCACCTGAGGGTCCAGCCCCGTGGTCAGCTCGTCTATCACCAAAAGCTCCGGCCGCCCCATAAGGGCCAGCAGGATAGACAGCCGCTGCCTCTCTCCGCCGGAGAGCCTGCTTATAGGGCGTTTCCTTTTTTCCTCAAGCCCCAGCTGAGACAGCAGCAGCCTCCAGTCGGCGGGCCTGTCATAAAAGCTGGCAAACAGCTCGCACTGCTCTTCCACTTTGATTTTGGAGGGATATGCCGTCTCCTGCAGTTGAACTCCCATTCTCCTATACACCTCCCTGCGGTGCTGCCAGGGGTCCAGCCCAAAGACCCGGACTGTTCCGTTGTCCGGTCTGCGCAGACCCTCCACACATTCCACGGAGGAGGTTTTGCCGGAGCCGTTCTCCCCAATGACCGCCAGAATCTCCCCCGGCTCCACAGTAAATGACACTTCCTGAACCGCTCGGATTTTTCCGTATGTCAGACCTAAATTTTCCACTTGCACGATTGCTTTCGCCATAATATAGAACCTCCTATTTGGGGATCAATAGATCCTCTGTTCCGCATATTCCCTCCCAGCACACAGGTCCGGTGATGAATGTTCAGCCGCTTTGGCGTCCGTACATTCATCAGTGCGCTGTTCGGGAATATGCTGTTTTTATTCTATAATGCGTTTTACCAGGGAACAATGGGTTTGGGGGAAGTGGCAGGACGCGATGCGCAAGAGGTCGTATTTCCTGTTCCAAATGCACGCACAGACAGCGTAGTTATGATATAATCAAATAGGCAGCCGCAAAATGTCTTTTAGGCAGCTGCTGCCTCGCAATTACCCATATATCAGTTGTGAAGGGAAGACGCCATGAAAGTAGAATGCAATATAAGCGCGAACTGCAAGGAACCCTGCGCAGTTCTACACATCGCTAAAATGACGCCCACGATTGCACAGGCCATATCGCTGCTTGAAAAAGAAGATGCGGATGCGTCGGCGCTTGTGGCCACAAAGGACGGGAAAACGTATTTCCTAAGTCCCGGCAATCTGGAACTGGTGCGCACGGAGGGGCGGGAGATCGCCTGCTATGACAAGCTTAAGAATAGATATTTGCTTGGCAGGCCCCTCTATGAGCTGGAGGACATTCTGGGGCAGCAGTTTGCCAGAGTCTCCAAGTCCACCATCATCAACCTGAGACGGATCAGCCATGTGGAGGCGGGCCTGAACGGGACGATGGAGCTGGTGATGAAAAACGGGATAGAGGATTATATCTCCAGAAAGTATCGGAAATCTTTCAAAGAAAGGCTGGGATTGAAATGAAGTACTGGATAAAATTGGGAATCAGATATTTCTGTTACGGCATCTCCTGGGGCTGCACCGTCCTGGTATTCGCCTGTTTGGTCACTTACGCCATGGACGATCCGGTATATTTCACCCTCATAACGGACGATTTTTCGCGACATGCCCTGGGAGCCATGATCGTGGGTGTGGCCTGCGGCGGAACAGCCGTGGTTTATCAGTTTGAGCGCCTCTCCACAATGACAAAATTCATCATCCACTTTGTGATTGGCATGGGGGGATTCTATCCTGTGGCTCTGTATCTGGGATGGATTCCCTTCGACCCCGACCGGATTCTATACACGGTCCTGCAATTCTTTATTTCCTGCGGCATATTCGTGGGAATCTGGCTGTGTTTCTGCCTCTTTAACCGCAGCGACGCCCGGAAAATCAACAACCGTCTGCGGGAACTTGAGCGTGAAGATATGGAGGAATAGGGAGTGGGCCGCCCTCCCATGAGACAGGCGGCCCAGGTTTCACAAACTCGCCTACTGAATCAGATAGACAAAATATGCCGCATATCCCGCCAGCATCACCAGGCCGCCCAGACGACCCAGTTTCTTTTTTGGCAGCACGCATACCAGCAAAAGTACTATGGCTCCCGCTGCCACAACGGTGTCCACCAGGAAACCTCCGCTGTATTCCACCGGTGTAATCAAAGCGGTTGTTCCCACCACAAACAAAATATTGAAGATATTGCTGCCCACAATATTTCCCACAGCGATGTCCGCTTTGCCCTTGATGGCGGCAGTGACGCTGGTCACCAGCTCCGGCAGGGAGGTGCCGAAAGCCACGATGGTCAGTCCGATGAGCCTTTCATCCATTTTAAATAGATAGGCCAGCTCTGTAGCCGCATTCACTGTCACGTCCGCCCCCCAGACAATGAGCACTGCGCCGATGACAATGGAGAGAATCATCCGCGGCAGCGTATCCTTTTCCGTGTGTTTGGGCACATCCTCCACCACATCCTGCCCTTTCCTGGCCATTCGCAACAGGTATATCAGATACACGATCATCAGCCCCCACAGTATCACGCCGTCCAGACGGCCGACAGTATTGTCCAGAAGTCCCAGCAGCGCCAGAACCACAGTGATGACAATGGTGAAAGGAATCTCATAGCGGACTGTGGATTTCTTCACCGCGATGGCCCGAATCACCGCTGTCAGTCCCAAAATGACCAGCACATTCATGATATTGCTGCCCACCACATTGCCGATGGTGATGCCTGCGTTGCCTTTGATGGCGGAAGCGATACTCACTGCCGCCTCTGGGGCGCTGGTACCCATGGCGACAATAGTCAGACCGATCACCAGCTGGGGAATCCCGAACTTGTCCGCGATCTTGGAGGCTCCGTCTACAAACCAGTCCGCGCCTTTTATCAGCATGACAAATCCCACTGCGAGTAACAAAAGTTGTAATGCTATCTGCATATGCCCTCCATTCCGGGAGTGACAGCAATAAGAATCGCTGTGGCAATCAAATACCCGCTGCAAAAAGGAAAGACCTTCAGCACATATCATATGTGCTAAAAGTCTTGTTCTCTTACAATACTGTAAAAGTGTGTAACCACGGCCTGGCGCCGGGGTATGTTGATTACACCCTTGCAACTACTCCCTTTTAACTAGTGGACAGGATAACACATTTTAGAGGGGCTGTCAAGCGGTTTAAGGCAAAAGACACCGTATCGTGGGAATTCCATCCTTCTTCTGCACGTTACTCTATTCCCAATTCAGCAAAACGCCGCTCAAGTTCCTCGCCGGTGACATACAGGCCATTCCCAAGGTAAGAATCGCGGACATACCGCATTGCATCGGCTTTTCTGCTGTGTATATCTGAATAAAAAGTAAAAATGATATACCTTGCCGTGGCGTGATAGTAATTCTGGGGGGCAGTCATATATTCTACCAGAATTCCCTTTACGATCTGCTGATGATTATAAATACATCTCAGATTATAATGGAACTCCCTTTCAAATACCTCCGCTATCTGCGATCTGCTTATCGCATTCCGGGGATCGCCGCTTGTAATACGCCTTAATTCACTGTAAAGAATTCCGAGAGCTTTGTTGGTGCAGCGCACCATGTGCTCAATCAGCAGTCGCTGCTGCGTTTCCTGCCTTCTTATGGCGGAATTGAGGCGTGCTCGCTCCGCTATCGAATAATCCCCCGCCATACTTATATTGCTTAAGAGCAAGGGAGAATAGAACAGCTCCGCCACAAATGGCGTTGTTCGCCAGCCCGCGCCGGATTTTTGGAAAATGTGTCCGGAGCTTTGAATGCTGGTCAGATCCAACCACGCCACAGTGCCGCTCCTTGCGGCATTGGTAACGCACCTTATCACAAAATCCGGACGCGTGCCGCCATGGGTCTCCTGGGTAGATATCGTGTAGCCCTGAGGTGGCGGCAAATTTCCGTTTTGAACCTCAATATTCACACATTCTTCAACGGCGTACCCATATTGAGTGTACATATTCCTGACAAGTATATCATGATGCTCGCTGTAAAGCTCGGGCTGGTTAATCGGGTCGAGTTCCGCACACAGTATCGCGGTTTTGCACCAATTGGCTATTTTTACATTGTCTGAATGCTCATATTTTCTTACATCGTACATTTCTCTCGCCGCATAATGCGCCAGATCCTCAATAGACGCTATATAGTCATATAGAGGATGTCCCTTGTCAATGTTCCATTCATTGCGATATACCTTCAACTTGTTTCCGCCTTTCCGGATAGCTGCCGAGGGAATGGCGGCTATGCCCGATACTGTCTCATTTATCCATAAGCGGTTTGACTAAAGATCAGAATGATTCTCAGCATCATGTGCTTTTACTGCCTGCCTCGATCGGCTCTATAACTGATGCAAAGATACTCGTGAGCTTTGCCATACCCTCGGCGGGCGGCTGTTGAACGGCTCTCGCGAAGATGTCGTATTTCGCGGAATGATCGGACGTGCGCGTATTACTCGAAGATGTGGTGACTTTGCCGGAAATCTTTGCATGGAATCCCCACTTGCTGAATCCTGCTTCCGCATCAGCCTCGGCGGAGGAGTCTTTCTTCTGAGAGTTGATCTCCTTGACCTCCATCGTAAAGCGAACGGTCGCCTCATCCATTGTGAATGCCGGCACGGGAACCAGCGAAAGCAATGGTGCAGAGACGGTTATATCCTGCGGTTTTACGTCGCCGTTTTCACCAACGATCATTCGCCGGAGATTGAAGTCGATGGAGTTTATCTCCTTATGATCCTTATCCTTGAAAGCGAGCCTGAACAGATTGTCGAGATAGACTCTGCACAGTTCCGCCTGCCCCTCCGCTACCGCCACAATAGGCGCGCAGATAAGCTGATCGATCGGCAAGCACTCAAAGCTCTTGGTAATTTCGTCTGCCATGTTTTTTCCTCCTTAAATCGTCTTTGATATATTCTGCACTACCCTCGACGGTCCCTCCGTGCTGTCCGTGACATTGAAAACAAGCTCGATCTCGCCCACATCGTCACCAGAAACAGTTTCGGTATCTTCGGGGGAGTTGGCCGCGTTAAAGATGGGAGCGTTTATATCTGCCATGACGCTGCCGCTGTTGTCCGATGTGAGCCGCGTCTTGACTCTGACCTTCACCTTGTCGAGGTGAACCTGTCTGTGATGAGCGAGCGCAACCAGCGGGATCTCCACCGGTGCGACCTTGGTAATATTGTCCGAGCATGGCATAAATTTCGCTTAAGTTGACACTGTGGAGTCTTTTGTACTCCTTCGCATATCTGCGGAGCATTTCCGCAAAACCTGCCGCAAGATAAATATTTCGATTTTCTAGCCATTCGTTTATAAATTGGTAATTTCGCATAATCGGCCTCCATTGCGATATATTTATGCTTATAGTGTAGTATTTTCCTCTGCAAATGTCAGCCATCTTTGCACTATTTTATAAGACTTTTGGGGGATTACAGCCAATACAGGCTTACGCACAGGGAATGGTAACAAAAAGACGCCGCAAACATTTTTGTTTACAGCGTACATGTTTATTTCCGATAAAATCAGAAAGGACAAATCTGCGCATTTAGATAACAGATTTGCCCTTTCAATTTGCTGCGGATAACAGGACTTGAACCTGCACGTCGGGGACACCAGAACCTAAATCTGGCGCGTCTGCCAATTCCGCCATATCCGCCTGTTTCTGTGCCTGTAAGTATGTTTCAGGCACAGATACGATTATATCGGTCGGGAACGGTTTTGTCAAGACAATTCCGGTGTCTTCCCGATATGCTGTATGATATTCCGGTATATTTTTACCAGGAAAAAGGTACTCATGCTCAGGCTCATCAGCTCCGCTATAGGGAAAGCCCACCAGATCATGTCCACATTGCCGCTCAGGGATAGCAGATAGGCCACCGGCAGCAGTACGCAGAGCTGCCTGGCGATGGATACCACCATGCTGTAGACGCCGTTGCCCAGCGCCTGGAACACGCTGCCCACCACGATACAATATCCCGCAAAACAGAAACTCAGACAGATGGTCCGCAGGGCAGGCACACCAATCACCAGCAGCTCCTCGGTGGCGTTGAAAAAGCCCAACAGCTGCGCCGGAAACAACTCCATGACCACCAACCCTGCCAACATGATTCCCACCGCAAACAGTATGCTGCTCTTTACAGTCTGAATCACCCTCTCTCGTTTGCCAGCCCCGTAGTTGTAAGCTATAATAGGCACCATACCGTTGTTCAACCCAAACACCGGCATAAAAATAAAGCTCTGCAGTTTAAAATACACGCCGAACACCGTCTGGGCCGCCCCAAACGCCGCCAGAATCAAATTCATGCCATAGGTCATGACCGACCCGATGGCCTGTACCACGATAGAAGGCGCGCCCACCTTATAAATCTGCCCGATCAGGTGCAGATTGGGGCGAAAGCCCTTGAAAGAGAGGTGAATCTCCTTGTTGCATTTCAGGTTGAAAATAATCGCCAGCGTCGCCGCCACGATCTGCCCGGTGACAGTGGCTATCGCCGCTCCGGCCACTCCCATACTGGGCAGTCCAAAATACCCAAAGATCAGTATCGGGTCCAGAATCAGGTTCACCACCGCTCCGGTGCCCTGAGTAATCATGGTGTAGATAGTCTTTCCGGTGGACTGCAGGATACGTTCAAAGGATGTCTGTAGAAAGATGCCAACGCCCGCACCGCAACATATGGTTAGATAAGTGACACCGTACTCCTGCACCTGAGAGATTTCCGTCTGGCTCATAAAAAAGGGCTTACTGGCAAAAAGTCCCACCAGAGCAAACACCAGTGCGCTGACCACCTCGATAAAAATGCCGTTGGTGGCAATGACATTGGCTTTTTCGTACTGTTTCTCCCCCAGTGTCTTGGACAGAAAGGCGTTGATACCCACAGCCGTGCCCACGGAGACCGCGATCATCAGGGACTGGATCGGGAATGCCAGCGACACTGCCCGCAAGGCATACTCATTGATCTGAGACACGAAGATACTGTCCACAATATTGTAGAGCGCCTGCACCAGCATGGAGATCATCATGGGCAGAGACATAGTAATCAATAGTTTGTTTATGGGCATTACCCCCATCTTGTTTTCCTGTCTTCCGACTGTTTCCTGTGCCATCTCTTTTGTCCTCCCGGCAATGCTGTTTTTTGCGCACATAAAAAAGCCGGAAACCTTTGATTTTCCTGGCTTTTCTCTCACAATGAGATATGGGGGATTCGAACCCCCGACAACCTGATTAAAAGTCAGGTGCTCTACCGACTGAGCTAATATCCCACAAATGAAAAACAGGGCTAGCTGGATTCGAACCAGCGACTGCAGCAGTCAAAGTGCTGTGCCTTACCGCTTGGCGATAGCCCTATATGACACCAAGCGTGCCATGCAGACACATACTCGTAAAAGGTGGATAAAGGGATTCGAACCCTTGGCCTCCAGAGCCACAATCTGGCGCGCTAACCAACTGCGCTATACCCACCATATTGAACCGAAAACTGACTTCCCGGCTTGCGCAAATCTCCCGCTGGCAGATTCACTCCTGTGCCCGAAGGGATTCGAACCCCCGACCCACGGCTTAGAAGGCCGTTGCTCTATCCAGCTGAGCTACGGACACATAATCCGGCGTTTCAACCGCACCGACGAATGATATTGTATCGTAGAATGAGGTGTTTGTCAACTGTTTTTGCGCTTTTTTTCAAAAATCTGTTATACTCACTAACGATTAGATTTTCCTTTCCGCACAGTGCAATGTAGTTTGCCAAATGGCAAACTACTGTAGTTTATCTTTGATAAACTACATCTGCCCAATTATGCGGCATGTGCTGTGCAGAAATCGGAAAATCGTAAGCGTATGTCAGTATAATCGCCCCTACTTCGGTTCGTATCCTGCAATCTTGTATATCATATCCGGCAGAACCACACATCTGGAATGTTCGTACACTTCCTGTATTTTTTCGTCCCTTCCGACAAGCGGAACGCCTGTCGCGGAATTGTCTGAGACCACCAATAGCGCCACTGCGGGGACTTCCATTATTTTTGCTATGGCATAGAACGTGGCAGTTTCCATTTCAATCAAGTCCGTGTCAAAGGACTTGATCTCGTCGAGATGCGTATACTCCATGACAATGGAATCCGTACAGAACACGCTGGCCTCCTTGATGGAATACCCGTTATCCGCCGCCAGCCTAAGCACCTTTGCCACATAGTCTCTATCCGGATACACCCGTTCAAAGGGCACATAATCCCTGATACTCTCTTTCAGATAGGTGTTGGCAAGAGTTCCCGCTATTGAATAGCTGGGCGTACAGATGTCCCCCGGGTTGAATTCTCTTTTCAAGGCTCCCACAGCGCCTATAAATATCATTTTTTTGAATCGCAGTTCCCCACATATGAGCAGATAGTCCAGCATATTGCACGCGCCGGTGGTGGTTTTGATCCATGCAATTTTGAGATTCTCCTTTTCGACCAGAAACCCCTGGGAATGCGTTGCGGAAAGCAGTTCTGTAATGTTAAAGCTCTCATCCCTTATTATTTTATACGGGCTATAGGACGGCGCTATGACCAGAGCGTCATAGACAAAGGCGTCTGTCAATCCGAAGTTAGTCTGTGTCAGGCTGCAGGGATTGTATTTATGGATATTGTCTAAAATCTGCTTGAGCTTGTCTGTCATGTGTTCTCGGTCCTTTCTTCCAGATACCTCTATTGAAACGTCATTTTCGCTATTTCACAACTGTCTTTGATATAGGGCGATATTTCTAATTCTCATACCCCATTCTCAAAAATTCCTCTTTCAAAATAGCATAATTTAACTTATCATGCATCTCGCAGTTCAGATAGACGGACCTTCTCTCCCGGCCCTCCAAAACAAAACCACATTTGTCTAAAAGCTTTTGCGCGCCGATGTTTATATCCAGCGTATTGGCGGTTATTCTCTCCAACCCCAGATACTTAAAGCCGTAATTCAGCATCAGCATTACCGCTTGACCGCCATAACCCTTGGCGCGGTTCTCTATCTTGGCCATGCCCATGCCGACGCTGCATTTCCGATTAACCCTGTCGATATCCTGCAGCGCCACGTCACCTATCACAGTGCCGTCATTTTTGAAGATTCCCAGTCGAACATTTTGGTTTCCCTGCAGCTTTTGTATTTCGTCAAACCAGTCATTCGCCTTTTCGTCGGAATGGCCTAAGTTTAGCTCCTCCGTCGGATTGTCAAAATCATATTCAAAGTCATTCCAAAGAGTTTTGCAGTCTTCCCGACTTAGTGTTTCCAGATATATATCCTTTTCCTGTAATCGCATTTTTCTTCCTCCCTCCAGCAGCGAGCCTGCACGGCTCACAGCAATAGCAATTCCGCAAGTTCCAGTTGCTGCCTGTTCATCTCTTCGCCATCCTCCAGACACCAGATATTTGCCAGAACGGTTTCCATGTAAAAAAGTTTCTTTATATCCGCCGCCGGATACCCTGACTGCCCGCCAAGCAGCCGGATGACCTCTTCAATGTGCTGCCTGTCCGAACTTGCATGAATAGTATCCAGTTCATTCAATATAAATCTCGGCAAATCCATAATGGCAGGACCAACGACGCCCTTGGGATCAATCATGACATAGCTGCCGTCCGTTCTCAGCAGCAGATTATCGTGATGCAGATCGCCGTGAAGGAGTACTCTGTCCGGATATTTCTCAAACATTTCCACGCAAAAAGCATGAGCACGGGATGCCAAATCCTCTGCCACATGATGCTGCGCACAGTACTCACAGATCCGTTCCAGCCAGTTCAGATAAGTTGCGCTGGAGTCCGCAGGCATATGTATCTCACAAAATACCTGTAAAAACATCTGAATTCTTTTTTCCAGAGACGTCTCCCTGCGCAGCACCGTCCCCGGGAAAATGCGCTCCTCCAAAAGGAGTCCGGCCCTTTCGTCAAATGCGTATACCCTGCAGCTATGACGTCCCGACAGCCGCTCCAACATCCGGTATTCGGATTCCAGCTGTGATTTGTGTTGATTTATCTTCAGTATAACTGGCCCGAAATTCTTTGACTCGGCAGAGAAAACACCCCTTGTCAAATGCTCGTAGATCACTTCGAGATGACCTAATCCCCACTCTTTTACCGCATAATTTATTTTATCCCGCATATCAGTTTCCATTGCCTGGTTCCCTCCCGGTCCATGCGTCGCATATTTAGTTTCCATGTCAAAAGCATATTGGTCCTTTGATTTCCGACTATTATATACAATATAACGAGAAAGGCGGGTGCGATGTACTCTCATAATCGGTATAATGTAATCCCGCATCATCAGATATGGCGCTTTGAATCAGCTTCTTTGTCAATTCCGGAACATCCTCTCTGACCAATGCCTCATTTACATCCACCCACAGAACCTCGCTGTTTTCGTCATTATCTGATTTAGGAGTTCCCAATACATATTTCGCCCTGAACGCAACGTACCAGTCGTGCATATTGAAACGTATCCCGATAATGCTTTCCGGCTCTATTGTTATTCCCGTTTCCTCCAAATATTCGCGTACCAAGGCATGCTGCGGCGTTTCGCCGTGCTCCACATATCCTCCCGGCACGATCAGCATTCCCTTTCCACCGCCGTATGTATGTCTGCCCAATAGAACTTTACCTTCATTAATCACAACGCCGGTAACACTTTGACCCCAGTTTGTATTTTCATGATCCATGAGCTATCACCCCTTTCCCCAAAATATATTATCACAAAATCCCGTTTACCCACAGGGGTAATTTTGAAACCTTTCCCGTACAATTTCCATTTTCAAAATCTGCAATTCTCGCGAATTTTTCCGTGTTATCATACAATACTGACAAATCGCACAGAGGCAAAACGGCTTTCAATTGCAGCAGGGACTCATGATATCGTTTCTCTATATCCTGCTCAGGGATTCCATGCCCCCCGGCAAGAACTCTTAGACGCACCCGCTCCTTGGCGATTTCCGCAGAATCAACACCGACATAGTAAAGCTCAATAAAATACCCTGCCGCTTTTGCTGACTGAATATTCCGAAAAATACTTTTTCCGCATAGGGTAGTTTCCTGATTAAAAGAGACGCCTTCCGCCATAAAATTTTTCAATCTTTTGACAGCAATCTTCCCGGCTGTCAATACATCCTGAACATCTCTCCAATTTCCAAATTCCCGCACGATTTCATCCATATTGATTCTCGGCATATCAAAAAGCTGTGGGTTCGTCTGGAACAAGGTGGATTTTCCTGCGCCGTTTACCCCAGCAAAAATAATATATTTTTTCATATGCCTAGAACCTCTTTTCCGCAATTACTTTCTTCTGTTTCTGCTGTAGAACAAAATCTGTAACTATCTTGAAAAAAACTGCCTCCTCTTCCGATTCCGCGCTGGCTATTATCTCAGGGCAATCATTAAAATTAATTTCCCTGCACTGGTTATATAATTCATGCAATATTTCCGTTTTGGACATGGTTTTTTCCTCTCTGTCTATGGTACAAACTTTTCCCTCAGGCAATCCAGCTCTGATATTGGGGCACTGTCTTCTGATCAGTTCCAATGTTTCTTGATACTGTTCATCTTTTGAGAAGAATATTGACTCTTCGGCATTTCTATTTTTGTTCGCTGAAACAGAATTTGCTTTGTATGTGATGACAAGGGAAACGCCAACAGCCATATTGGCCACACTGCGGTTTCCGCCTACATTATAGGATACCCTTGTCGTCTCATCCTGTCTGCGGATGCTCAGGATATCGGCTGTTCGGACAAAACAGCAGAAACGACTGTTAAAATACATCCAATAATCAGAGCCGGCAATAAAACGGGAAGGATATGTCTCCTCGCTGACATTATAAAAGTTCACTACGCCATAATTGTCGTTTTCCTTCTGACTGTTAAAAAGGTCCTGGTCCTCCTGAGTTTGAAAGTTTGGCTCTTAATTCTAACATTTTCCACTTGTTGCTGCAAGTCACCCCACATACACTATCCTACCATATCCCCGGCTTATTGTCTATCAGCAGAAGAGGGGATACCCAAAGATATCCCCTTCAAAAGTACTGTCATTAGATGATCATTGTTATTGTGGGTAGCACAACCTATTTTGTCCCCTGTAATTTTTGTATTTCACTACGTGCCCATTCTACAGTTTCACTATCATAGTCATTAAAATCTGATGCCAGTGTGTTTATTATGAGCTGCCATGCTTCAATTGCCTCGGTTTTTCTTCCCAACTTTGTGTAAAGAAACGCAAGAGAAAATACTGCATCAAGATATCTGGGAGGAGTGGCTGTTTGAAATGCATTCTTAAAGCACATTATCGCCCGATCATATTCATTGATCCGATTGAATCTTTCCCCTGCCTCGTATTGTCCCATACTGTCATCCTCGGATACAGCATTCCATATCGCTTTTGCACTGTCAAGATTTCCTCTTGCCAGCTCAAGGTCACCGAGATATATCTGGCGCAGATATTCCTTACTCTTATCAAGCTGCATCAGCTTGATATATTTTTCTGCTCTCTCAAAATACCTCTGACGTATCAGCGCCTCAATAAGCGTAACAATTAGCTCAGAATTTTGAGGAAATTTTTCTGCATAGGGTTCACATACGCGAATAAACCAATCGTCATCACTGTGAGCCTTATAGACTCCCCCGCCGCGAACTTGGCGATACAATCCAAATATTTCCTCATCAAGCGGAGAATATTTCATTGCCCTTTCCAACATTCTTCCCGCTTCCAGCAAATCATCATTTGTTTTCTTTAAATGCAGGCGGGCATATAATTTCAAAGCGCGGACATTATCCGGATCATCCTGCAAAGAAACATCCAGAATCCGCTTTGCGTAGAGGTAACTCTGTTCAGACAACCCCTCATATGCCAAAATATGCTCAATGCGTTTCAACTCATCCTCATGATCTACAGAAAACAGATCGTCGATCCGAACGCCAAAGAAAGCCGCAATTTCAGGCAGGAGAGTAATATCCGGCATGGTTGTTCCTGTTTCCCATTTACTAACCGCCTGAAAAGAAATGCCTAAATATTCGGCAACTTCCTCCTGTGTTATTTTACGGTCCATTCGCAGTTTTTTGATCGCACTTCCCATATCCATATTCATATCCTTATTCCTCCAATGCTTATCATGTCTGTCATAGGTATCAGCTGATAAACAAATCATATATTACATGGTACATTGTTTCAATAACTGTGTATTTTACATAACTCAACCGATAAGCGAATTAATTTATATGATAAAAAATGAAGAACGGACATGTACCTTCCAGAAAAGCCCTGGAAACATCACGTTTTTAGGCATTAAAACACCTCCGAAAATTACTCTTCGGAGGTCACTCTGGCAGGTCAATCCCATGAGCTATTTGGTCAATTTTAGCGTTCAGAAAAGCGTCGCTATATCAGGTTCCCTGCGTCACACATTGTAAAATATCAAGAGGTTCTTCCGCTGTTAAGAAACCATCCATGCTGTCACGCTTATGCGGAAGTTGATTAGTATACCATTTGGCCTGAATCGCTTTCATTCCGGCCATTTTGGCACCTTCAAGCTCATTGCTGCCCCCATCTCCTATAAAAATACACTCATTTGCAGCAACTCCCAACAAATCGGCACCCTCTTTATAGATACGAATATCCGGCTTTTGCATTTTTACTTCGTAAGATAGAACTACCTGATCAAAATACTTATATAGCTTGCTTTGTCTGATAACTTTTACTTCTTCAGAAGAGCAATTGCTTATTATTGCCAGCCGCATCCTGGATTTTGCCCATTCCTATTTCTTCGTAACCTTCCTTCAACTTGGCATGAATCTCAGCCGTATTCATCATATCCGCATTAACTTCCGGGGAAACTTTCGGCAATGTCACTGCAAAGGGGATTCCGCCAGCCAAAGATATTTGATTAAGGTACATGTCAATGGCTGTTGACATAGGTATTCCTAATTGTGCTAATACATTCTCTGCTCGTTGTTTTACAGTCGGGTTTATTCTTAAATTTAACGTAGCTGTTTTTTCCATAACAATTACCTTCTCCGCTCTTATTGTAACGCATTTGCCGTTACGTTTCAACCATATATTATTTCCTGCTTACATATTTTATACTTCACGCACTCCACTTGTCGCTCTGGAAATGGAGCACCGGCAGATAAGCGTCGCCGCAGAAATGCCTTTTCCTGCGCCAATCTTGTATGTATTCGACAAAGGATCGCCCGTAATGTACAGAATCCACAAAAAATGAGCCTATGGAACAGGCTCCCCCAGCACTTTCAATACAAATTAATAAATCGGGGTGACAGGATTCGAACCTGCGACCTCCTGGTCCCAAACCAGGCGCTCTAGCCAAGCTGAGCCACACCCCGATGAATAGCATTATTATATAATGGTTTGGAAAAAGTGTCAACCAATTCTTGTGCCACATCTCCATATATTGTATAATATAGTATACTTGAGAAAAACATGAACTGCTTGTCAAGGCAGACAAAGGGGGCACTTATGGAACAGCAATATGGCGCAGACCCGCGGCTGATGCGGTGGATTTACAACAACGTTTGTGGTTATCCTCAGACTTACAGTGATTTGAAAAAGCTCAAACGGCTGGACGGCGAGCGCTCCTATTACGCCGGAAATAATGACTATGATATCAGCGGCTTTCCCCGCTGGCTCGTGGAAAAAGAGGGCGATTTTACCCTGATCGGAGAAATGACAAATCTCCAGCGTCTGCGGTTTGCCAAAGTATCAATCAATGATTTTTCTTTCCTGTCAGGATGCCGGAATTTACGGGTCTTAGATTTGCAGAAAACCAACTTTACCGACTGCCGCATATTGGCGCAGTTGCCCGCGCTGCGAGAGGTTTCCCTGCCCCTGGAGCGAAAGCTGGAACACACGGAAATACTGCAAACACTTTCTGTCACGCACAATATGCCCGTAAAAGTCAAAGCGGAAAAACCTTTTTACCGTGATGAAGATTTTCCCAATATGCAGATTGTGAAAGCCGAAGATATTGTGCTGTCTTTCTGCGGCAAATCAGAGGTCCGCTGTGTGGATATCTGTGTTTTTTGCAGGAATAATTCCCGGCTCTCGAAGTTTCCCGCACAGCAGGAGGATAATTGGTTTCATCTAAACCAGGAGACAAAAGAGACAAAAATCAGACAACTGACAGAGGCTATTCTCAGAGAACAGATAAAAAGCTATGCGCTCTCCCTGGAACCCTGGGGCGAAGGGCACTATCTGCTCGCAGACTTTGCGGACGGATGGGCAACTCTCAACTATATGGACGAGGAGAATCAGATTTTCTATACATCTTATAACTCCGCATATGACACGGTGGAGATACTTGCCCCGGTAAATATGGGTGGACAAACCCCTACCCCTAAAATGTGGGCGCTGGACGATATGCCGCTGGTTGCGGAGATCACACGCCATTTTCTGAAGACAGGCCAGCTCCTCCCCGGTACGCAGTGGATAACCGGAGTATAGCGTATTTCATGGCCGCCTCCAATGTGCTGACACATTCACTTTCAGCACACTAAAATCCTCCCATCAGCCCAATCAGCTGTTTCATATCCATTGCATTCATATTTTTGCGCCCCTTCTGTCCCTACAGATATTCTATACGAAAACTGGCCTTACCCGCCTCGTCAAGCACCATGATAATATAGGAGGGCCTGTGACCATCCTGTCGGGGATAGGAAATGCTGCCCGGATTCAGAGCAATCAAATCCTTCGCCTGATCCAGATAGGGCCTGTGCGTGTGGCCGAACATGACAATATCCACGCCCCTCTCCCTGGCCTCCTGTTTGATTCTTTCACTGCTCATGGATACGCCGTAGGTATGCCCGTGTGTCACCCAGACATGATAGCTGCCGATCTCGAATTCAATTTCTCTGGGCAGCGCCGAAAAAAAATCATTGTTGCCCAGCACGATCTGTACCGGACAGCCTGCCGCCTCGCTGATGGCGTACTCGCTCCCCTCCACATCCCCGCAATGAATCACCATATCCAGTGGTTTCAACCTCTCCAGCAGTGCAAAATAATTCTCATTTTTTCGATGCGTATCACTGACAACCAGTATCTTCTTCATCTGTTCCATGGAACATGTTCCTCCCGCTCATCCTACTCCATGATACGCTGCAACTGCCGTTTCATTTCCTGCAGCGCATTGCCGCGGTGGCTGACCCGGTTTTTTTCTTCCGCATTCAATTCTGCCGTAGTACAGCCAAACTCCGGAACATAAAAAATAGGATCGTATCCGAAACCGTTACTGCCCTTCTCTTCGTATCCGATACGCCCCTCTATGACGCCCCGGCTGGTCAGTTCTCGTCCGTCCGGCAGCACAGCCGCGATGGCGCAGACAAATCTTGCCGTCCTCCGGTCGTCCTCCACTCCCTCCAGGCGGCTTATCAAGTTGGCGTTTTTAATCCGATAGGAGGTATCCTCCCCCATATAGCGGGCGGAATAGACCCCCGGCTCCCGGTTCAGATAGTCGATCTCTAACCCCGAGTCATCCGCCATGACCACAGTACCCTCCCGTTGTCCCATTTTCTCCAGACAGGCCGCCACGGCTCTGGTTTTTATCAGCGCATTCTCCTCGTAAGTACTGCCGTTCTCCTCAATATCCACCGAGACTCCCGCCTCCTTCATGGATACCACCTCCAGGTCCAGATCCGCCAGAATCGCCTGTATCTCCTTGATTTTTCCGACATTACCAGTGGCAAAAACAATCTTCTCTATCATTTTATTTACCTCTTTCCGTATATCTTAATCAGAGCAAACCTCAAAGCTCCGCCGCCTCCAGCTCATCAAAAGCCTGACGCAGAGCCTCCACGATTCCCTCCGCCACTTTGTCGATGTATCCCTGCTGTCCCAGCAGTTCACCCTCACGCTCATGGGTCAGATAACCCGCCTTCAACAGCGCTCCGGGAATGGTCAACCTCTGCAGTATGGAATCCTGAGTTTGTATCAGACCATTGGCTCGCCCCGACACCGCCTCCGTGACCCGGCGCTCCAACAGATCCGCCAGCTGCAGATTGCCGAAACCGGGAAGAAAATAGTCCCCGTTATACCAAACCTCCGTGCCAAACTGCTCCGGATCCTCCTCGTCTCCCCCCACGCCGATTCCCACATACAGGTCCGCATTGACCTCACGCACCAACAGTATCCGATCCTCCGGGGACACCTCCGCGTCCTCCTGCCGGGTGAGATAGACCTTGATTTCCGATCCGTCCAGCTGCTGCCTTACTGCCCGGGCAATCTGCAGGGCAATCTCCTTCTCCTTTAAGCCGTTTGCAGTCACACCCCATTCCTCGCCACCGTACAGAGGATCAATGACCACAATCCGCTCATAGCTCTCCTCCGGCGGCATATATTCCACATACAGCCGATTCTCCTCCATCACACTGCTGTACTCATGAATAGTGTTCATCTGCAGTTTCAGTATGGTCATGTCCTCCTGCTGCTGCGCCCATCCGCCCACCACGGAAGAGATATCTCCGGCGATCACATAGTCCCGGTAATCCGACGCCTGCGCTCCCTGAATATATATCCACAGCTGACGCTCCGTATAACGATTCTCTATGCTGATCTGCTCCGCATGGACGGCGGGCGACACAGGAATGGTAAAATGCCTGGGCTTACCCTCCGCCTCCTCCAGCGTCAGCCGATAGCGCTCCAAACTGTCATCACCCTGGCTGCTATATCCCTCCTGATCCCCCGGCGCCGTGTCCGCAATGACAATGCTTTTTCCCGCTGCCCACCACATCATCACCGTCATACAGCCGGTGCAGAGCAGCGTCCACAGAGCCAGCGTCATCCAGCCTCTCCAGTCCAATTTACTTTTCATGACCGCCTCCCCGCTTGGGCGGTTTGGGCCCCAGAAATTGATAATAGTAGGTTTTCATCATGCCGTTGTATATTTTTCTGTTCTTGTCGGCCTTGCGCCCGATATCCTGCTCCGCCTGTTCGTAGGAGGTAATCAGGTACATACTCCAACCGTCCAGACCGCGAAAACGCTCGCCAATGGTCCGGTACAGGGCGGGCAGGGCCTCCTTTTCCTCCAGCCGCTCTCCATAAGGAGGATTGGTAATGACAAAACCATATTTCTTCGGATGACTGAGCTGTGCCACGTCCCGTCTCTGAAAATGAATCAGTTTCTCCACTCCCGCCAGTCTGGCGTTTTGCCTGGCGATGGATACCATGGCGTCGTCCATGTCATATCCCTGAATGTCCGTCTCCACGGACAGATCCACCATCTCCTGTGCCTCCTCCAGAGTATCCTGCCACACCTTTTTCCCCACCACATGGGGCCATTTCTGCGCCGTGAATTCTCTCTTCATGCCCGGCGCCATATTTGCCGCCATCATCGCCGCCTCGATGGGAATGGTGCCGCTGCCGCAAAAAGGGTCCACCAGTATCCGGTCGCCATGCCAGGGCGTCAGCAGGATCATAGCTGCCGCCAAATTCTCCGCAATGGGCGCCTTGGCCGTCAATTTGCGATATCCCCTCTTATGCAGGGACTCTCCGGTGGTGTCCAAACCCACCGTCACCTCGTCCTTCATCAAAAATACCCGCACGGGAAACGACTCCCCATCCTCCGGGAACCGTTCCAGGCCGTAATGCCCCTTCATGCGCTCCACCATGGCCTTTTTCATAATACTCTGAATATCGGAAGGGCTGAACAGCTTGCTCTTGACACTGGCGGCCTTGGCCACCCAGAATCTGCCGCTTTGGGGAATATATTCCTCCCATGGCAGCGCTCTGGTTCCCTGAAAAAGCTCCTCAAAGGTCTCCGCCCTAAAGCGTCCCACCTTAATCAACACTCTCTCCGCTGTGCGCAGGAATACATTGGCCCGGCACAGAGCCTCCTCGTCCCCCAGAAAGGTAACGCGGCCATCGGCCACCTCACTCACATCATATCCCAGATCGGTGATTTCTTTTTTCAACACAGCCTCCATGCCAAAATGGCAGGGGGCTATCAGTTCATATCGTCTCATATCTATCCCCATGCATATCGCAGACTGTGTCTGCGATATTGCTCAAATAGAAAATTGAAAAATCTTTGATTTTTCAATCTAATCCCCATGTAAATTTCGATTCTGCGCGTTTCATAAGGGTCAAATGCAAAGTATCAAATTCATGTTACCACAATTTGCACCAATATGTAAATAGGGATGCCGCAAAAGCGACACCCCTATTTTCCCAGAAACTTAAGCGCCAGCTCTAGAAACTGTTGTTCTTCTGGCTGTTGTTCTGGTTGTTCTGCTTGTTCTGATTGTTCTTCTTGTTATTGTTCTGGCTGTCCTGGTAGCTGTTCTGGCTATCCTGATAGCTGTTCTGGCTGTTGCTGCAGTTCTGGTTGTTGTTCTGATTGTTGTTGGACATAATTCATTCCTCCTGTTGGTTTTTGGTTACAGGAGTAGTATGTCCTCTCTTTTTTAAAATATACATTTATTTAATGCAGCCAATCTCGAAATAATTTGATAAAAAAAAATACGATCATTGCTATGGCAATCAATGGCCACAGCCAGGCAAGCATATGCAGCGCCAGCCGGAATATCAATCCCAAGATCACCAGCACTACGAGCAATATCCCTCCGGCCAACACAGGCAATGCCCAGAAGGGCAGACCCGCCACCCGGAAAACCTGCCAGAGCCTTCCCCTGCGTTGAAGCTCCTCTTCTCTATCGCTGTATGCCTGTTCTCTGCCTCCGGACTTATCGCTCTCTGCCGCCACAATGGACCGGGCAATCAGTCTGGGATCTCCCAATTCCTCCAGCACATCCTCCTCCGGTTTTCCGAGCCGTATCTGGGTATTGATATAATCCTCATAATAGCGGGCATTCTCTTCCACCAGCGCCGGCGAGATCTTCCCGCTCAGAGAAACTTTCAACCGATCCACAAATTCCTGTTTATTCATAATAAATGTTATCCTTATAGGAAATAGAATCTCTTATACGCCTAAGTATAACATGGTTTCACGGCATCGTAAATATACGGGACATAAAGCATTTATAAACTTTTTATAAAAACTGTTTATGTGTGTTTCAAAGTCGTCGGTGCAATATCTTTAGAACATAGCAGTCTTCTGGGTCAGGAGGGGATACTTCAATATTTCTATTGCATTTTACGGACAGGTTCTGTATAATTCTCCCAAGAAGACATGTTTTACTTATACGTTTCTTAAAACAGTTTACAAAATCATTTAAAAAAGGAGAGTCCAACTATGAAATTCGGCTATTTTGATGACGCCAACCAGGAGTACGTCATCACCACCCCAAAGACTCCGCTGCCCTGGATCAACTACCTGGGCTGCAACGAGTTTTTCAGCTTAATCTCCAACACCTGCGGCGGCTATACCTTTTATAAGGACGCCAAGCTGCTGCGTCTGACCCGCTACCGTTACAACAATGTACCTACCGATATGGGCGGCAAGTATTTCTACATAAAAGATGGCGACACTGTATGGAATCCCGGCTGGCAGCCCACGAAGACGGAGCTGGACAGCTATGAGTGCCGCCATGGCATGGGCTATAGTCGTTTCACCGGGGCCAAAAATCAGGTTACTGCCGAACTGCTGACCTTTGTCCCTATGAACGACAACTGCGAGATCAGCAAGGTGACTCTTAAGAATACTGGCAGTGATGCCAAAGAACTGAAAGTTTTCTCCTATGTTGAGTGGTGTCTGTGGAATGCTGATGACGACATGAAGAATTTCCAGAGACTCTTAAGCTGCGGCGAAGTGGAGGTGGTGGGCTCCACCATTTACCATAAGACCGAGTACCGCGAGCGCCGCAACCACTATGCGGTATACTCCGTGAACGCTCCCATCGCGGGTTTTGATACCATCCGTGACGATTTCCTGGGCGCTTACAGGGGCGCCGACAACCCGGAGGTTGTGGAGAACGGCCAGTGCAAAAACACCATGGCCAGCGGATGGTCTCCCATCGCCTGCCAACAGCTGAATGTGACACTCTCCCCCGGCGAATCCAAGACTTTTATCTTTGTGCTGGGCTATATTGAGAATCCTCAGGAGGAAAAGTGGGAGGCCCCCGGCATCATCAACAAGAAACCGGCGGAGGCGATGCTGGCCCGCTATGCCACCGATGCGGATGTGGACGCCGCTTTTGCCGCCCTGAGGGACTACTGGAAACAGCTGCTTGGCAAGTATCATGTGGAGTCAAAGGACGAAAAGGTCAACCGCATGGTCAACACCTGGAACCAGTATCAGTGTATGGTTACGTTTAACATGTCCCGCTCCGCCTCCTATTATGAGTCCGGCATCGGCAGAGGCATGGGATTCCGCGACAGCTGTCAGGATTTGCTTGGCTTTGTACACCTGATTCCCGACCGGGCCAGGGAGCGCATTATCGATATCGCCTCCACTCAGTTTGAGGACGGCAGCGCCTATCATCAGTATCAGCCCCTGACCAAGAAGGGCAACTCCGATATCGGCAGCGGCTTTAACGACGATCCCCTGTGGCTCATCGCGGGCACCAGCGCCTATGTGCGCGAGACCGGTGACACCTCCATCCTGGAGCAGCTGGTTCCCTTTGACAACGACATGTCCAAGGCCACGCCGCTGATGAACCATTTAAAGAGATCCTTTGAGTTTATCGTGAACCATAAAGGTCCCCACAAGCTCCCTCTGATCGGCCGTGCGGACTGGAACGACTGTCTGAACCTGAACTGCTTTTCCGAGCATCCCGGCGAGTCCTTCCAGACCTTCGGACCCAGCGAAGGCCCTGTGGCAGAGTCCGTGTTTATCGCAGGTATGTTTGTCAAATACGGCGAAGAATATGCACAGCTGTGCGAGCTGATGGGTGACGCCCAGGAGGCTGCCTACGCCAGGGCACAGGTGGCGGAAATGTACGACACGATTTTAGACAGCGGCTGGGATGGAGAGTGGTTTGTCCGCGCCTATGACGCTTACAGCCACAAGGTTGGTTCCAAAGAATGCGAGGAGGGCCAGATTTATATTGAGCCTCAGGGATTCTGTGTACTGGCTGGCGTGGGCGTGAAGGAAGGACTGGCAGAAAAGGCCCTGAATTCCGTGAAAGAAAAGCTGGACACCGATTACGGCATCATGATCCTGCAGCCCGCCTACACCAAATATCACCTGGAACTGGGCGAGGTTTCCTCCTATCCCCCCGGATACAAGGAGAATGCCGGTATTTTCTGCCACAATAACCCTTGGGTATCCATTGCCGAGACTGTGATCGGCAGGGGTGACAGAGCCTTTGAAATCTACAAAAAGACATGCCCCGCCTATGTGGAAGATATCAGCGAGATTCACCGCACCGAGCCGTATGTGTACTCCCAGATGGTGGCCGGACGGGACGCCAAGTTCCACGGCGAGGCCAAGAACAGCTGGCTCACCGGCACCGCAGCCTGGACCTTTGCCAATGTGTCGCAGTACATTTTGGGCGTATATCCCACTCACCAGGGACTGCAGATCAATCCCTGCGTGCCCAAGGGATTCGGCGACTTTAAGCTGACCCGTGAGTACAGAGGGGCTGTATACAACATTCAGGTGCTGAATCCGAATAATGTGGAGAAGGGCGTGGCGTCCATGACCGTGGATGGTTCCGCTGTGGAGGGCAATATCATCCCCTACGACAAGAATAAGAAAGAAATCAATGTTGTGGTGACCATGGGCTAGAGGTTTCCGCCCGTTGAGATAAGTTCCAGAAAAAGCAAAAAAGCGGTGTGGCCGAGAGGCTGTGCCGCTTTTATTGTGAATATTTCTATAGTTTGTTGCCGGACTACTCTATCTTCTGCCTCCTGCCCAGCTGCCAGAACGCTACTGCGCTGGCGGCGGCTACATTCAGAGAATCCACGCCGTGGGACATGGGAATCCGCACTGTGTAGTCGCATTCGGAGATGGTGTCTGCCGCCAGTCCGTCCCCCTCGGTGCCCAGCACAATGGCCAGTTTCTCTTCCGCCAGCAGACGGGAATCCTCCAGGGAAATGGAATCCTCTCTGAGCGCCATGGCGGCGGTTCTAAACCCCAGGTCCCGCAGTATCTGAAGTTCCGACAATTTTTTACTATTCCGGTCAACTCCATGGTTCGATTCCAGAAATGTCCATGGAATCTGGAACACGGTTCCCATACTCACACGAACGGCTCTGCGGTACAATGGATCGCTGCTCCCGTGGGTCAACAGCACGCCGTCCATGTTCAGCGCCGCGGCGCTGCGGAAAATCGCCCCCACATTGGTGGGATTCATGACATTTTCCAGCACCACGATCCGGCTCGCCTCCCGGCATATCTGCTCCGTGGTGGGCAGAGGCTTACGGTACATGGCGCAGAGCATTCCCCTTGTCAGCGCATAGCCGGTAATCTGTTCCAGCACTTCTCTCTCCGCCGTATAGACACGGATATCGCCGCACCGGGCAATCAGCTCACACCCTTGTCCCTGTGCTATACCCGGCTCTGTCAGCATGGAAAAGGGGCGATACCCGGCGTCCATGGCACGACCTATCACCATTGGACTCTCCGCGATAAACAGCCCCTCCGCCGGTTCAAAATAATGCGCAATCTGCCCTTCGGAAAGTCTGGCATAGATATCCAGTTCCGGCGCATGAATGTCCTTGATTTCGATAATGTCCGCCATATATTCTCCTCAGATTTTCAGAACTACTGGCAGAGTTTTGCCACCACCTGATTGATCACGCCGCCGTCCGCTTTTCCCTTGAGCTCCGGCATCACTGTTTTCATGACCAGCCCCTTGTTCTTCTGGGCTATCAGATCCGCGTATTTTTCTGTCAAAAATGTTTCCACCTCCTGGGCAGACATCATTTTAGGCGCATACTCTTGGAAAATATCATAACGGGCCTGGTACTCCTTGCGCAGATCCTCCCTTGAGTCAGGGCAGGCGTCCAGCTGCTCCTTCACCGTCTTGATCTCCTTGAGTATGACCCTGTCCACGATCTCCTCCGATATGTTGTCCCGGGTTCCCTCGTCAATAGCCACCTTCTTGGCGGCGGAGACCAGTGTGGAAATAGCATCCTTGCGCACTTTATTCCGCTCCTTCATGGCAGCGATCATGTCTTTTTGTAACTGTTCAAATTGCATTGCTTAGTCCTCTCTTTCCGGGGATGTCCCCTTTTTCTCAATATATACCACCCCAGGGCGACAAATGCAAGTGCCAGTTGGTATAAATATGCTTTTCACTGGAAAAAGACGAGGCGCTGTGTTATACTGATACCGTATTTTTAAAAACAATACGCCGGGTAGGTGGAGAGAGGAACTTATGAAAAAGAGAAACGGGTTAATCCGGCTTTTGCCGGGAATCATCGTCATATTGCTGTGGGGCGGTCTGGGATCGGCTCTCCTCTGTGACGCCGCCTCCCCGCTCCACATCTCCTGTCCCGCCTCTGGGGACTCCCCAGTGCTGCGCACACTCCCCTTTTATCCACCCTATCATGGAATCTTCACCCGAAGGCGGCATTTTCTCTGTGGAAAGGAGCCTGTGGCGGCGCAGGAGATGCAGACGTACATGGCGGACCGCATCCCCCCGGTGAAGACCATCGGAGAGGTGAGCCAGCGCTATATAGACCGCTGCGAGGAAGTGCTCTCTCTTCTGCCGGAAAATCTCCTCTATCTCTTTGAAGACTACGGCTGGCGTTTTTATGTAACCGCCCAGGACATCGCTCTGACGGAATTTGACGGTCAATACTCCTCCGTCAAGGGCGTCACGGACATGCAAAGCCTGTATATCAAGGTGGAAGACCGGAACAATGCCACTGACTCCTCCACCATTTTCCATGAGTTCGGCCATTTTCTGGACTATTGCTGCTGCTTTCCCAGTGAGAGAGAGCAATTTATCTCCATCATGGAGCTGGAACTTGAAACCGCCGAAAGCATGGGCATGCACTGCAATCCCATGAACAACGAGGAATATTTTGCGGAAAGCTTTTGCTGGTATCTGACCGACCCGGAGCAAATGGAAGAAGTCATACCTTTGACTTGGGATTTCATTCGCCAATGTCTGTCCGAAACCATCTACCAAACTCATGAATAGACAGGTTCCAGACTCACAAAATCTTTCATAAAAGTCTTTGTGCCCAATTCTCCGAAATCCACCGTGACACTCTCCGGCGATTCTTCGACCACCGTCCCCACCCCATATTTGGCATGACGCACCCGGCAAGGGGAAATCGGTTGCTTTTCCGTCTCTACTCCCTGCTCCGCCCCGGCGGGTTCTCCTCTCTCGGATATATTTTCCTCTGCTGTATTGACCGAACCAGTCATTGTTTCGGGTTCCACACGCTCCACCAATTTCTGGGGAATCATCTGCAGATAGCGGCTCTCCCCTGGCACCACCCTGGGGATGCCAGGCTGGGTATAGTAGGACAGTTCCAAAAAGTCTCTGGCCCTGGTCATACCCACAAAAAACAGCCGTCTCTCCTCCTCTTCCTCCTCAAATCCGGAGGAATGCAGCGGAATCAGCCCATAGTTGACTCCAATGATAAAAACATGGGTGAATTCCAGCCCCTTGGACGCATGCAGAGTCATGAGTCGGACGCCCGAACCTTCCTTCCGCTCCCGGGCTCCGTCTCTCAATGCAGGACATTCTTCCTCCCGGCCGCAGGTTCCGCCACCCGCTCCGTACAGGGCAATCCCCTCCTCCTCCAGATAGGTCTCCCCGCTGTCCCGCTCCCGGCGGGTCACAACCAGGTGGGGAATTCCCTCTCGTGTAAACACATCCGACAGCTGCTGGGCCTGGGCCTGCAACCGGTAAAAGACCGCTATCTGCTCCAGAGCCGTACCGCATTGATGCAAGCCGCGAATCTGTTCCGCCAGATAGTACGCCTCCCCCAGCGGATCATAAGCCTGCCGGATTCTAATCTGTCCGGCACTGTCCCTGCTGCCGGTGAGTCCGTCCCCATATTGCTTGAAACGCCCTGCCGCCGCCAGTATCCTGCTGCCGCTGCGGTAGTTCATGGGCAGAGTCAGTTCCCTGGCTCCATAGCGGTGCACCAAAGTAAAGCAGGCGTTGATACTGCTGCCCCGCCAGCCATAAATTATCTGGTTGGGGTCTCCCACGGCAAAAAGTCTGGTCTCCCGCCCCCGCAGGGCGTCCAGAAAGGCCAACTGCTGTTCATCACTGTCCTGCACCTCGTCAATCACGATCCATTTGGGCGCTATGGGATATTTGCGCAGAAGACTCTCTGCGTTTTTCAACAGCTCCCGGAAGGTCATGGTATTGCGCCGCCTTTTTTCCCGCTCCAGAGCCTCTGCCAGCTGCCAGATATCGTCCTGCAGCTTGTCCAGGCGCTTTCCCTCCACACTGTCCTTGTCCCTGACGCCCAGGCGCTGGGCGGTTTCCAGGCGCTTGGGCAGCCGCGCCGGATACTTGATCTTATATCCCTCCTGCCGGATAAGTTCCTGCGCAAGCTCCAGCTCCTGCTCCGGCAGCAGCACCGTAAACTCCCGGGTATAGCCCAGCTCCTCCACCGGCAGCGTCTGTTTCAGCAGCCGGTAGGCCACGCTGTGAAAGGTTCCGAAACCGGCCAGCTGCTCCGGCGGCAGACTGCCCTCCCGGCTCTCCAGACGGTTTCGTATCTCCTCCGCCGCCTTGTGGGTGAAAGTAAGCACGATCATCTGGCTGTAGCGGATATTTTTCACATAGTACAGATACAGCAGCTTGGCGATCAGTACAGTGGTCTTGCCGCTCCCCACATTGGCATTGACCACACAGGTACTGCTTTCGTCAAGCACGGCCTCCCTCTGTCTCGGATTCAGTTGTTCCAGTATCTCTGTCTCCATCCGCTTCCATCCGCTCCTTTTTATGTCGATGTGCCAGTGCGTCACACTGTTCACTGGGGCTGGCCGTCCCGTGAGACTCGCCGGACGCTGTCCAAACGTTTCTGCAGTTTCTCTCGCACCGTGTCGCTCTCCCCGGGCGCTCCCTGCACTCGCTGGGAAAGCTGTATTTTCTCCAGTCCCCACAACACTTTTGACTTATCCAGTCGATAATCTCCGATACAGGCAATGCAGCCGTCTCTGCAGCCGCATCCGGCCACCAGGGCCCGGGCGCGGCTGACAATCTCCGGCATCCGCTCATAGGCTTTCTCTGCATAGCCCAGACCGCCCACAAACTTATCGTAAATATAGACCACCACCTGGTCCTCCGGAGCAGCCTGCTCACCTGCGGCATTGTCGGAGGCTATGACGCCGATATCCTCCTTCTCCGTCATGGTCAGCATTCTTGCAGCGTTCTCCAGCGCATAGCAAAGTCCCTCGAAATGATTGTTCAGCGCCTGTTTTCCACCCGCGCTTTCCTGCAGCAGGCTGCGGTATACTCGGACCACCTCCTCCGGAATTGAGATCCATGTACCCTCCGTGTCATATTGCTTTGTCAGAGGCCGGGAGAGCTGGTCATAGCCCAGATTCTGGTGATTGTGGAACTCCAGCTTTTTGTACATGCTGATTATATCCTCCACATGAATCTCCCCAAGGCACACCCGGATTGCATCCCCCTGCTGCTGTGTCGGTTCATAACTGCATGTCTGTCTGGTCATCAGCTGCCGAATCTGAGTGCTGCCTCCCGGCACCGTATAATAATTGCCTGAAAACGGCACTGCATAGCTGGTCCGGGTCTCCTGATCCATGGAACTCACCTGGTATTGGACCCCGGCGTGCATGTACACTGCCCCCGTGTGAATCTCCCTGAAAGCCTGCAGCTCGTCCATCTCCGTAATATGTTCCCGGGTCTCCTGGTTAATCAGCTTGTAGCGCCCGTTGTCAATATTGCGCAGACTGTAGTCTCCCTCCGGAAAACTCTGCCCGCACCAGATATAGCGCCCTCCCTGACAGGTCAGTTCTCCCGCCTCCATCAGCACCGGGATGGCCTCGCCCAGATCGGGAAACAATTCCATGTCCTGCCGGTCCAGAGGAATCTCCGCCGCTGCCGCCCTGATATGGGCCAGCTGTATCAGCAGATTGTCCGGGTCAATGACAGCGCTCTCACTGCTGCCCGCAAAAAGCCAGTCCGGGTTCACTGCGATATACTGGTCAAAGGGCATCTCCCGCAGGATCATGTAGTTGGTACAGCTGCGTCCGCTCCTGCCCGCTCTGCCGGTCTGCTGCCAGAAGGAGGCTTTGGTGTCAGGATAGCCCACCAGTACAGTGGCATCCAGACTGCCTATATCGATCCCCAGCTCCAGGGCATTGGTAGCCACCAATCCCAGCAGTTCGCCCCGGTTCATTCTGTCCTCTATCTCCCTGCGCTCCCTGGGGGTGTAGCCGCCCCGGTATCCGGCGACGCGGTTCACCATCAGCTCTTCTGGGTGCAGCGCCCGCATTCTGCCCCTCTGCACCGTCTCCTGGCCCTCCAACAGATCCCTGGTCTCCTTCAGCACGATCTCCACATTTCTTCTGGAACTGACAAATGTGATAAAGCTGGTGCCGTTCTGCATCAGCTCCGGCAACAGGTTGGCGGCCACGGTGGCGGCGCTGATCTGTCCGATATCCCTGCCGGCTTTGTCCTTGATTTTGGGAGGTTGGAGAAAGAGATACCGGCGGCAGGCTCTGGGTGCTCCGTCCCGCTCCACCTGTACAAAATGCCGTCCGCATATGCCTTGGGCCAGTTCCAGCGGATTGGCTATGGTGGCAGAACTGCACAGAAAACCGGGGCGGCTGTGATAGTATCGGCACACCCTGTCAAAGCGTCGCATCACATTGGCCAGATGAGAGCCGAAAGCCCCCCTGTAGGTATGCAATTCGTCAATGACCACATACCGCAGATTGGCAAACAGTAAATCAAACCCATATTTGCTGTGATTGGGCAGAAAGGAGCTGTTTATCATCTCCGGATTGGTCAGTATGATATTGGCGCTGCGGCGAATCCGACTGCGCTCTCCGGGGGTGGTGTCTCCGTCGTAAACTCCCGCCGATATCCTGTCCTCCCCGAAATATTCCAGCACAGGCCGCAGAGCCTTGTACTGGTCGCTGGCCAGCGCCTTGGTGGGATAGACAAATATGGCCCTCGCCCGGGGTTCTCTCAAGATTTCCTGCAATACCGGCAGCAGAAAACCCAGAGTCTTACCGCTGGCCGTAGAGGTGGTTATCACCACATTCTCTCCCCGCTCCGCCAGATCAAACATCTCCGCCTGGTGGCTGTAGAGCCGTTCAATCCCCCTCTGCCGCAGATACCTGGCAAGCTCCGGCAGCAGCCCTGCCGGATAGTCCGCATACTCCGCTCCCCTGGCCGGAACGGTGCGGCTGTACACAATCATATCATTTATGTCCATAAAACCCATATCCTCCTGTCCACAGGCAGCGGTTCTCCGATCCGGGCGCCGATGAAAAATACAGCCAGACCCTCCGATCCGGCTGTATTTAGCATACCATATTATAGAATATCACGCAAGGATTTTTAGAACATTTGTTCTTTAATCCCTATATCTCAGGTTACTTTTCACACCCTAGCCAGTAAGCAGTTTCAGATGGATAATCGTTTCTGGTAGGACCGTCTGGAAACGTCGGCACTTGGCGAGGTTTGCCGAATGTATTCGGCACGAGCCTAGCGTCCGCTACGTATCCAATCGAGCGAAAGCGGGTCCGGACAGGAATGATTACCCATCTGGAACGTCTCGTGTGGGCTACCCTGTGAAAAATAACTATCTCAGCACTGCTCCAACGCCTGGGCAATATCGGCTATCAGATCTTCCTTGTCCTCCAGGCCGCAGCTCATGCGCACCAACTCCGCAGGTACACCGGCCTCCCTGAGCTGTTCGTCCGTCATCTGGCGGTGAGTGCTGGAGGCGGGATTCAGGCAGCAGGTCCGGGCGTCCGCCACATGGGTCTCGATGGCCGCCATTTTCAGGTTCTTCATAAAAGTGCTGGCAGCCTCTCTGCCGCCTTTTAGTCCGAAGGACACCACACCGCAGCTGCCGCCCGGCAGATATTTTTGAGCCAGCTCATGGTATTTGTCCCCGGGCAGACCACAGTAGTTCACATAGGCCACCTTGGGGTGGGACGCCAGAAACTCAGCCACGGCCTGGCCGTTCTCACAGTGGCGCTGCATGCGCACATGCAGGCTCTCCAATCCCAGATTCAGAATAAAGGCATGCTGGGGACTCTGGATGGAGCCCAGATCCCGCATAAGCTGGGCCGTACATTTGGTGATAAATGCGCCGCCCTGACCAAATTTTTCCGCATAGGTGATACCGTGGTAGCTTTCATCAGGCGTACACAGTCCGGGATACTTGTCCGCATGGGCCATCCAGTCAAACCTGCCGCTGTCAACGATACAGCCGCCCACCGCCGCGCCGTGGCCGTCCATATACTTGGTAGTGGAATGCGTCACGATATCGGCCCCCCACTCAAAGGGACGGCAGTTGATGGGAGTGGCAAAGGTATTGTCAATGACAAGGGGTACCCCATGGCTGTGGGCACATCTGGCAAACTTCTCAATATCCAGCACCGTCAGTGCCGGATTGGCGATCGTCTCACCGAACATCACCTTGGTGTTGGGCTGGAACGCCGCATTCAGTTCCTCCTCGGAGGCATCGGGGTCCACAAAGGTCACATCGATCCCCATTCTCTTCATAGTGACGGCTATCAGGTTGTAAGAGCCGCCGTAAATACTGCTGGAGGACACAATATGATCCCCAGCGCTGCAGATATTAAACAGTGCGTAAAAGGTGGCCGCCTGCCCGCTGCTGGTCAGCATGGCCGCCGTGCCGCCTTCCATCTGGCATATCTTGGCCGCCACATAGTCGTTGGTAGGATTCTGGAGCCGGGTGTAAAAGTAACCGCTGGCCTCCAGGTCAAACAGCTTGCCCATATCCTCGCTGGTGTCATATTTGAAAGTGGTGCTTTGTACAATGGGAATCTGGCGCGGCTGTCCGTTTCCCGGCGTATAACCGCCCTGCACACAGATGCTGTTCATATTCATGGGTGTTTCCTCCTTGGTCGCTGTGATTTTTTATTTCTCATTGTATCACAGATTTCAGGAAAAAACCATCATTACTTGAAGAAAGCGTTTTCATTTTCCGAGTGCTCCCCTCCGGGGAATCCATGCTCTGGATGTTCGCCTTCCGGCATTTCCGGGCGCTCTCCCCTGTGGAATCCACCTTCCGACCATTCCCCTTCCGGCATCTCCGGGCGCTCTCCGCCCGGGAATTCTCCTTCCGGGCGTCCCCCTCCGTGAAAGTCCCTATCGTGCATTCCACCGCCGAAACCTCCCGCTTCGGATCCTGTGCCGCAGATCAGCCCATCACTCAGCGTCACCTCCAGACTCTCCTCTCCCACGGTGACAGTGTAAGCACCTCCCAACACCAGCTGAGGGCAGCTGACCACCACAGAGTTAAAGGCTCCCTCCGAAGAGTAGGACAACAATTCTTCGCCGCCGGAGTCCCGCAGAGTCACCGTCGTCCCCGCCGCATAGTCGGAAGTGAAAGACAAGATGGAGCCCTGGGTTGAGGCGTCACCGAAATTCATGGCCATACCTCTGTTTCCCACCGCAATTATGCTGCCCCCTGTGATCTGCGCCGCCGTCTCGTAATCCAGTGCGCCGTTGGCCCCGCTCTCAGAGCCTGACACATAGACCTCGCCGCCGGAGATCGTCAGAGAACCGTTGGAATCCAGGCCGTCCCCCTTGGCATGTACATAGACCGTACCTCCTGTAATCTGTAGGACATGGTTTCTTCCCTCTCCCGCCGCGTTCACTCCGTCGTCCGTGGCGTACAGCCTGATGTTTCCGCCGGATATCTCCACATTGTCGCCCTCGATTCCCTCCGTGCTGGTGGATATCTGGATATCTCCCCCTGCGATTCTGACATCTCCATCCCCGTGGATACCATCATCTCCGGCCGTTATATGAAGGTCTCCTCCCTCAATCAGAACAGTACTTTCAGCGTTGATCCCATCTCCCTGGGAAGTAATCTGCACGTCGCCTCCCGCAATATAGACATATCCTTTCTTCCTCTCGGCGTCGCTATCGCTTTGTCCCCCACAGATGCCGCCCTTTCCTGACGTGATATGGAGCGTACCGCCGGCCACCCTGACGCTGTCTTTCCCGGACAGTCCCTTTCCTTCCGCCGTCACTGTGATTAGGCCCCCTGTAATCTTCAGGTCGTCCTTGGACACGATTCCGTGCCCCTGCGCTGCATCTACCAAGAGATTTCCGGTGCCGTTGACAACAAGGTCACTCTTTGCAAAGATCACCCCGTCGATATTGTTGCCGTCCAAAGCGGTATATCCGCCGCTCACAAGACTGTTTTCCGAGCCCTCGGCCAGAGTGATAAACACCTTGTCCGCCTCTTTCACATAGATGGCTGCATTGGCGCTGTTGTTGATCCGCACCCCGTCCAGCACCAGCTGCACCTTGGCCGTCTCGCCCGCATCCACAAGTATCATGCCGTCCGTCAGACTGCCGCTTATGTGATATACTCCTTCCCCGGTAATTGTCACGTCTCCCTGGGAAAGCACGATCTCCTCCGCCTCAGCCTCCCTGTATTCCCCGCTCAAGTCGCGGTCCGTAAACATCTCCGATGACACAGGGATCTCCGCTCCGGCGTCCACCTGCTCTCCACCCTCGCAGCCTGTCAGAACCATTGCGCTCAAGCAGACAATCGCTATTATAAAACCGATACGTTTCATATCCTCCGCCTTCCTCTCAAAGCTCACACGCAGTCTTCTCCTCATTGGAGACAGAAATCTCCAGATTGCCGTTTCTGCAGCGCAGCTTGTCTATCATCTCTTTCTCCACCTCCGCACCACGCAGCACAATATGATAAGTCAACTTAAACAGACTTCCCATATTGGCGGTCTTTACCTGTACCAGCTCGTGAGAGGAGGTGTAGCTGTCCAGTATCCCGTCAAACACACCCGTGTAATCCAAATCCTCCGGTATCACGATATGCAACACCTTATAAAGTCTCTCCCTCCCGGCCCCAAAGCCCAGCCGGTTATAGAGAACTGTGACAGCGCTCAAAATCAAGGCAAACAACACCGCATAGCCCAGATATCCCATGCCTGCCATAAGCCCCGTACACATTGTGGAAAAAATGGCTCCGATCTCCCTTGCGGTACCGGGGACGGACCGAAAACGCACCAGGCTGAAAGCCCCCGCCACAGCCACACCGGCGCCCACATTGCCATTGACCATCATAATCACCACACACACGATTGCCGGGAGCATGGCGAGTGTCACCAAAAAACTCCTGGTATAACGGTTTTTGTATGTATGTGCGCCCGCAAGCAGCAGCCCGATAACCAGGGATACTGCAACGCATAATAAAAAATGAGGAACCGAAATAATTCCGGCAGACTGTGAATCAAAAATTCCCTGAAACAAATTGTTAAGCATAAATAAGTTCTCCTCCCCCCTGCGTAAACATTTTTTGAAAAGCGTGACCGTACTTAGAATAGGAAGTCCTGTTGACCTTCTCCTTCGACAGCGCCCGGGCCATCCACATGGGTATGCTCTCTGACGTCTTTATCTCCATCAAAACATATTCCGGCGGCAGCAGGGCCTCCCCATATACATCGCTGCCCAGAGACAGATCTTCTTCCCGGAACAAAATATTCTCATCGAAAGTCACCCTGAATCCAGTTTCCTCTACAGCCGCATAGGCCTCTCTGTCGTAGGATAGAAAGACTCTGGGTTTTATAGTCTGGTAGAATTGCAGGAAATAGTCGATTTCCTCCGCAATCTGCGTATGTACAGGCGCCTCGGCTCTGCCCGCCAGATATTCCATGGCCTGCCCTTCCTCCACATAGATTCTCCGCTTGTAGACAACGGAATCATACTTCTTTTTCAGCTCCACAAACACCTTGTCTTCCGGCGCCGTCCGCTGATAACTTCTGACTCTCAGTTTCTCCTTGTAGGCTGGCTTGCCCAGCGAAGTGCGTATCAACCGATAATTGTCCGTGTCATAGTAGATATTGCGGACGGTACTCCTGCCGTACTGATCCGGCTCCATATATGGCTCTGCAGCCCGCAGGATTCTCTCCTTCTGCTCCCTTGTCAGCAGATACTTTATCTCATACCGCTTGAAAATCATTTGCATATCCATGGCATTGTCACTCCGTCTATCTATAATTCATGGTCAGTCCCATGTCCTGTAAATCCATTTTATCAGTTTAACCTAAAATCTACCTAAATGATTTGTGAATACTTTGTGTTTTATGATATACTGATACCGTAAGCCCGCCCCGGCGAGTATTTTTGATCTGCTTTTCGGAAACGCGGGAAATTCATTTCACAGGAGATCATTATGAAACTGCTGATCGCGGAGGACGACGCCGACATCACCAAAGCTTTGAAGGCGCTTTTTGAACACAACAATTACACTGTGGATGCCGTTGCCAACGGCAGTGCTGCCTACGATTATGCGGTGACAGGCGATTATGACGGCATTGTACTGGACATTATGATGCCGGGCATGGACGGACTGGAGATGCTGCGGCGGCTGCGTACTGCAGGGATAACCACACCCGTGCTGCTCCTGACCGCCAAAAGCGACATAGAGGACCGTGTACAGGGCTTGGACGCCGGTGCGGACGACTATCTCCCTAAACCCTTTGCCGCCAGCGAATTGCTGGCAAGAGTGCGGGCAATGCTGCGCAGAAAGGACAATTACCAGGGAGACGTGCTTGAGTTTCAGGGGCTGAGACTGAACCTGGCAACCTTTGAACTGGGTTTCGGTCAGACAAATGTACAGTTAGCTGGCAGAGAATTTCAGATGATGCAGCTCCTGATGCAGTCTCCCGGCGTCATAATCTCCACAGAGCAGTTCATGGAGAAAATCTGGGGCTGGGACTCCGAAGTGGAAGTGAGCGTAGTCTGGGTATATGTCTCCAATCTGCGCAAAAAAATAGATAAAATAAAGGCCCCTGTCAGTATCAGGGCCGTGAGAGGCGTAGGTTACTGTCTGTGTCCCCCCGAACAAAATACCGCCAAGTCAGAGAGAGAATGAGGAAAACCGCATGATACGCCAATTACAGAGAAAATTTATTTCTATCACTGCCGCCGCTCTCTTTTCCATAATCCTGCTGGTGATGGTGGCTATCAACGGCCTGTTTTTCTATCAGACCGACAAAATGTTAGAATCCCGCTTGGCTCAAATAATGACTTGGCAGAGCAGCCCCATGTCAAGGCCCACAGCCCCGGAACAGGTTTCAGAGCCCTGGGCGGATCACTCTGACGGGCCTCCTCCCCCGCACCGACCCGGAAACGACAGAACGAGGCCACTGCTTGAGGGGCGGCTGGACATTCGGCCGAACGGATGCCTGATCTGTCTGAATGAAGACGGCTCCATTCGAGAAATCCGCCAGGATGGCGCCGGGATTTACTCCACTGAGGAACTTTCCGGAATCATCGCCGATATTTTATCCACCAAAAAGATTTCCGGCTGGCATCAATATTACAAATTTCGCCTGGAAACCATAAAAACCGGAGAATCCACGGAGGTTGTCGTCGGACTGCTCAATGCCTCCGACAGTCTGTACTCTATCTTTTCCGTGATACTGATTTCCGCCGTCATCGGACTGACCAGCTTTCTTCTGGTGCTGCTCATCGTGATTCTGGCCTCCAAGCGGGCGGTGAAACCTATTGCGGAGAGTTATATCCGGCAGAAACAATTCGTCACCGATGCGGGACATGAACTAAAAACGCCCCTCACCGTCATTTCCGCCGACAATGAACTGCTGCGAATACTCTGCGGCGACAACGAATGGTCGGACGGCATTGACCGCCAGGTGACAAAAATGAACGGCCTCGTACAGAACCTGATTGCGCTGGCCAAAATGGACGAGGAGCAAAAGCCTGTCTTTGCCTCCTTTAACCTAAGCGACGCCGTCTACGACACCGTCATGCCCTTTGAGAATCTGATTCTCTCCCGGGAAAAATATATCACCGTTGACATTGCGGAGAACATTTTCTATACCGGCGATGAATCCCGGCTGCGCCAGATGGTCTCCATCCTCATGGACAATGCCGCAAAATATTGTGATGAAAAAGGCGCCATATCCGTCTGTCTGCGGGCGGACCGATTGATACGCCTGCAGATAAGCAACGACTATGACGCTGTAAATACCTGTGATCTGGAACAGATCTTTCAACGATTCTACCGCACCGACAAGGCCAGAACCCCCGACGGGAGCTATGGTCTGGGACTGTCCATAGCCAAGTCCATCGTCGCATATCACAAGGGCACGATCCATGCCCGAGCGCTGGGCCATGACAGGATCATGTTCGAGGTGCTGCTGCGCTGAGTTCCATGCCAAAGCCCCGCGCTATTTCACGATCCCGTTGGCCAGCAGCGCCTCTCTCCACACCTTGTACGCCTTGGCCTGCAGATGTAGACCATCTCTGGCCTGACTCGAATTGAGGTTGCCCGCCGCATCGGTAAAAAAGACATTCAGATCCAGATAGAAAATGTTCTCGCCGTCCGCCAACTCGGCCAGCTCGGCATTGCGCTCCCGAATCTCATCGTTGTTGATTTTTGGATGCTCGGCAGTATAGGCGGAGGTCACTGCCAGAATAGACTGCATCACAATGTTGGCGTCCGGCTGTTTCTCCTGCAAATGACTGAGCAGGGAGCTGTAGGACGACAGGTAACTCTTTCGCTTGCTCCCCATATCGTTGACACCCAGCATGATATAGATCGCATCGTACTGCCTTGCATCCAGCAGGGCGTCCAGTGTGACGCCGTTCATACTCTTGGTGAGGGCTTCGCTTGCCCCCATGCCGTTTATACAGAAAAAGGTGGCATTACTCAGAGAACCGTACATGGAGAGTCCCACCGTCAGGGAGTCTCCGATAAAAAGCACATTGTCATAGTAGGTCTTGTCCACCGCCGCAAAGCTCCCCACGGACTGGGTGATATCCAATTTCACCGGCTCCTCGGCAAGATAGTCGTTGGAGGCATATCCCACAGTGCCGTAATAGTCAATGCGGTACCACCCCGTCTCATTACATCTGCCCGTCACCTTGACCTCCTGGTTCCGGTACAGTCCGCCGATGCGCTCTCCATCAACAGAGGGCTGATTGCGCACCCGCAGAGAGGTCTGGGCATAGAGGGTTCCGTCCAGCTCTGTGTAAGTGTACGGATCCGGCTCCTCCTCCGGCTCGCTCCCCGAAGGCACCTCCTCCTGGGGCACAGTCTCCTCAGGCTCCGAAGGCACCTCCTCCTGGTCAGGCAAGAGTTCCTCCGTCTCTATCTCCTTAGCCGTGTAGGCCATGCCGCCGTCCTCTGCGTCCACCGAAGGGGAAAAGAAAAGCCAAAAACACAGTACTGCAAGCAGAGCAAAAGTGGCAATGGACAGCGCGCCTATTGTCATACCCAAAATATGTTTATTGATTTGCCACTTCCTTGTCACCGTTCCCTTTGCCATTGTTCCCTCTTTCCTGCATATCGCCGGCAGCTTGTCTTCTTTTTTCCACATATTATACTCTTTAACTTGTCCCGCCGCAACAATCTTTTGTATAAAAAGACCGCAAAAACTGACAAAAAGGCCGCATACCCAAGGGGTTGCAGCCCTTTTTCTCTATATTCGCACCAATTCCCGGCAGCGGTTCAGAGCCGCATACAGCTCCTGGCGGCGGGGCATGGCCAGATTGCCAGGCAGGCTCTCCCGCCCCGGGCAGAAGGCGGCAAAACCATTTTTTTCCACCTCCTCATACAGGGCCTCCACTGTCTGCTGCATGGTCTTTCGACCATCGAAACTCCGGCATTTCATATGTTTGAGCATATGGGACAGAGCCGTGAGCTGCTCACTGTCCGCCAGCTGCTCCACATAGCGCATGTCCACAGTCTCTTTATTGATGGAAAAACCGTCCAGCCCCATGGTTTTCATCTTGATACGGTCATCTTTGGCAAAGGCCTGGTCCGCCTTGATCACCCTGTGGAAATCCGGCTTTCCTGCCTCAGGAGCGCTCCCCAGCGTATAGGGGAACTGCTCCGCCTCCTTTTTCGCCAGAGCCGTGATCTCCACCGGGCGGTACCTGTTCATCTGCAATATGCAGTCCGCCTTGTGAAAGTAGGAGCCGCAGCTGCCCGCCACCAGAATCGTAGAGATACCGTAGTCCTCATACAGCTCCCTAACCCGATCAATAAAGGGGATAATGGGCTCCATATCCCGGCTCACCACTCGCTGCATCAGCTCATCCCGAATCATAAAATTGGTGGCGCTGGTATCCTCATCGATCAGAAATACCTTTGCCCCCATCTCCACAGCCTCTACCGTAGCAGCTGCCTGGGAAGTGCTGCCGCTGGCGTCCTCCGTGTAGAAGTGACTGGTGTCCTTACCTCCCGGCAGGTTGCGGATAAACATGGAGATATCCACCTGCTGAATGCTCCTACCGTCCTCCGCCCGCAATTTCATGGCGCTGTCATCCGTCAACACATACTCCCTGCCGTCCCCGGCAATATGGTCGTAGACGCCCTTTTCCAGCGCCTCCAGCAAAGTAGACTTGCCGTGATAGCCGCCGCCCACGATCAGCGTCACTCCCTTGCGTATACCCATACCTCTGAGTTCACCCCTGTGGGGTAGCTTCAGAGTCACTGCCATCTCCTGAGGGCTTTCAAAAGCCACCGCATCCTTCATGGGCTGGGCCGATACGCCGGATTTGCGAGGCAGAACGGCGCCGTCCGCCACAAACGCCACCAGCTCTCTCTCCTTTAACTGCTGCCGGATATAGAGCTGATCATCCGCCAGATAAAGCACTCTCTCCAGGCTCTCCTTAGGGCAGGAGGCCGCCAGCAGAGTCTGTTTCACGCACACCGGAAGAAAGTCAAACAGGATTTTGACCAGCTCCCCCGCATTGATGGTGCGCCCGTTGGCCGGAAAACCGACCTCCATACGGATCGTGACCTGGCCGTCGGTGGGATTAACTGTGCAGGCGCTGCGCTCCAATATCTCCTGTCCCGGCTGGCTGATACCCAGAAGGCCGCTTTTGCCGGAGCCTTTGGCCTTAAAGGAATATTCCCGTATCTTGGCGGACATACGCCTGAGCAGATAGTCTTGAAACGCAATGCGTCTGTGTTTTTGCTCATAACAGCCTCTGTCAAATCCCGCCACTTTGCCCGGCACGATCAGGCTCACCTTGGAGGGCGCCGCAAACGGGTCTCCCTGCACATGGTCAATGGACAGCACATATTGCTGGAACTGGTACTGCCCCCGGGTGTCCTTGTAAGCCGGATAGCTCCTGTGGTCAATCTGTCGTAGTAATGTCTGTAGTTCTGCTGCTGATTTCATAATCCTTCTCCTCACCAATCAATCACTTCATAAAGCTCATTAATATTTGAGCCTCTCTCGCTTTCATGCTCCCACATAATATCCGTATGGGAGATTTTGATTTCAAAGCTTGTTTTGTTTATCCGGTAATGGTTTACAACTATTTTTTCCCGCAATCCGTCCAACATCCGCTTATATGAATTACCCTTTGCGTTCAGGTAGCTATATACCTCCCGCATGGACTTAAACCTCTCTATGCTGCCAAAGCCCAGCGTCTGCTCTATGTATCTTTTTACATCCTGTCCATGATAGCTCTCTATATGCAAACATGCGATATACTCAAAATCCGGATTGTTCAGGATCAGGAAATGCGGTATTTTCTTGCTGCTGTTCTGCAATTTGCAATACTCTATAAGTTCCATCAATTTAGGCCGCTCTCCCGGATGCTTTTTCGCCCTGTCAAAATCAATAATAATGAACTTAGCCAGGCAGTTATTGCTTGCCTCCTTCCTGATTTCCTCCAGGAAACTCGCATATCCTCCACCCTGCATATTAATCGGCTTAAGCGCCAGTTCCACACCTTGCTTAAGCCGCATTGCGTCAATGTAATTGTATTCCGTGTCCCCCTCGCAGAAAACTACAAACTTTTTCCGCAGTTCTCTCTTTGGTCTACTCAAAAGCTGTTCCTCCTAAGATTCCTTTCATATAGAACTCGTATATCTTTGCCGTTTCATACCGTACATCCGGGAAGTCAGCCAGTGAGTATAATTCAGAATTCAGATTATCCCTGTTTTTTGTCACAAAATAAATCTGCTCTTTCATATAGTTTTTCAGGTCCAGATGCAGTACATTGTGGCTGGAAAAAATGAACTGTCCCCTGTGCTTTTTGCCGTTGATAAAAGCAATCATCCGCTCTGCCAGAATAGGGTTAATCACTCTGTCCATCTCGTCCGCAAAGACTATTTTATCCTCATACACCACCCGGAACAGTTGAACAGCCCAGGCAAAAAATTCCCTGACGCCGCCCGAATCCCCCTTAAGTTCTCTGGAAAAGCTCTTTCCGTCTTTCGTTTTGCGAATGATTCTGCTGTTTCTAAATGGCTTTTCCTCGTCTATCTCAATGTCACAAATGCTATAGTCTACCATCCGCAAAATATCCAAAAACCGTGGATCCTGAATAATCCTTATATCCTCCTCTACATTCTGCCATTCCCTATATAGAGAGTAATCATTACTCTGGCTCTCCGCAATCAGCCTGTCGTTCATCCAGTTGACAAATTCTTTCGCATGCTCATCCCCCAGAATAGCCAGTTTAGTAATAAAAAGCCCCACGTTTTCCTTAGTAAAGGTCGGCTGTGCAAATAATTCCTCTATCTCTCGTTTTGAATTTTTTACACAAATATTGTAGTTGACGCTGACTGTTATACGATTTTCAACATTCTTAACATCTAGGCTCTCTCTCTCAAGAAAAAGAATAACTTTTTCTCGACCATTCTTATCATTTCTATAAGATAATTCCTCACGAACAATGCAATATTCGTCAATGTACAAATTATAGTGATAAACAGCCCCCGTATCGGCGACCACCTGAATAGCAAATTCCTGCAGTGTACAACGCTTTTCATCTGATGGCGTCCCAAGATGATTTATGTTTATAAGGTTCTTATATGCATGTACTGTCTTATTATTTTCAAACAGACCTTTTAAGAAGAAAAGGCTATTGATAAAATTTGACTTTCCTCCGGCATTTTCGCCAATCAGCACAGCTGTCTTTAAAATATCATATCCTGTTTCCGTCTCGACATAATTATCCGGAAATCTGCTCTTTACCTTATTCCGCGGTGCTAGCAGGTCAAACTCTGCCTCCTCTGCGAACGAGCAAAAATTTTTAAATTTGTAAGATATCAGCATACATTCACCGCCTAGTAGGTTTTATGTTTTCATTATACTATTTTTTCTCAAAAAATCAATATTATTCATATTGTAAATCGCATTTTTGTTTTGTGTTATTTTTCACTGCTCCGAGTCCCTCTGATCCTCTTCACAGACTTCTGCGCCTAATGGCATCTCATTAAAACCTATGCTGACACCAGCTACCACTCATACTCCAGCACCTGGCAGTTGCCGATGCCGAAAAACGCAAATTCCTCGTTGGTCATATCGTAAAAATAGGACTGTACAATCCGGGCAATCCCGTTGTGGGCCACCAACAGATAGGTCTTATCCCGGGACTGGGTCCTAAGCTCGTCCAAAAGATTGTATATCCGCTGGGCCAGCTGCATCATGGACTCGCCGTCCCCATTGTGGTTCACAAACTGAGCCAGCGCCGCCCGAAACTCTGCGCTGCCCCGCTGGGTGGACTCCCATTTTCCAAAGTTCTGCTCCCTCAGGCGCTCCTCCACCCGCATAGGAATTCCGGTGATCTCATGGACATGCCGGGCGGTCTCGGCAGCCCGAATCAGCGGGGAATACAGGATCTCGTCAATCCCATAATCTCCTGCCGCAACCAGCCGTCCCAGCTCATCCGCCTGCTCATGTCCCAGCGCCGTCAGGGCTATATCCGTGGCGCCGCAAATTTTGTTTTCCGCATTCCATACCGTCTGCCCATGCCGGGCAAAATACAGTTTTCCCATGTGCCTTCCCTCCATTTAAGTTCCGCATCAGCCCTGTTCGGCAGATGCTGTTTTGAAAATCATCAGATCCTCATAGGGGATCACAAACAGGAAATCCCCTGCCGCACCGCAGTCTATCGCGTAACGGGGATAGTAGACCCCCAATCCCTGCTCCAGCATATAGAAATCCTGCGGTTCAAAACACAGATAGGTATCCCGCCAGACATACTCTACGCCCTGGCTGAGGAAATAGCCATAGACATAATCTGCTACCAGTTCCTTTACTTCCTGCTCCGAACAGTTCAAAATCTCCGGCAGGGTGACAGGCTCTCCTGTTGTCAGGTCAAAAGTGACCGGCATGGGATAGAAGTAATCCCTGATTCCTCCAAAATATCCTTTATTTACCACATATACTGTCAGATACTGTTCACCTATCGTCATGCCCCAGTAAGAATATCTTTGATACCAGTTAGGATTAGCATCCCCTCTTTCTTTTTCCGTTTCAATCCAATCGTAAAAATCCTCCTTTTCATGCAGTAATTGTTCATATAACAAATTAAAATAAGCATTCAGTTCCCTATAACATGGCACATTCTCCGCAAATTGGGGCAGGCAAATGTCATAGTTCCAATACTCTTTCCCATCCGTGTATTTGTTGTATGCATAATGATAACTCAAATCCTCCGCCAGATATTTCTCATATCCCTCTGTGCTGGGCAGCACCAACAGAGAGGACATCAGCTCCCCGTACTCTATCAAATACACTGATGAGGCGGGCAGTGCGGCAGGCGCCGGTGCCAGGCTTGGAGTGGGCGTCGGGCTTGGAATGGGCGCCGGGCTTGGAGTGGTCGCCGGAATAGGTCTGATTACAATATCCAGCATCTCTGTTTCGACTGTGGCACTATTCTCTATGTGCTGGACTCCGCAGCCGCATAACACATATGCGATACCCAAAAACAGTACGATCCCCCTGAAAAAATTTTTCATGTAATATATCCTTCTAATATCTTTTTAACAGTATGCCTCACATATTCGGGCATGCTGCGATACTCCGCTCAGGCGTTCATAATTGTCTCACGAAACGCCGCAAAACCCTCTGTCCGTGCGGCCGCCTTATGCCATATGCGAAGTGTCTCTGTATCCTCCTCATCCTGGATACGGGCAACGATGTCTTCCGGGATATCCCCTAAATCCTCAAGCAGATCAAAGATTGACTGACGACTCTGATTGATAGTACCTTCCTGCATGCCTCTCCGTATGCCTTTCTCAATAAAAACCTCCGACAAATTACACATAGACTGCATCCTCCCTTCGGTCTCTACC
>JAAUZI010000026.1 GCA_014804645.1 Lachnospiraceae bacterium
AATGTTGATAAAGCGACGGTTATCAAAGCAATAGTTGTGGTGAATGGAAAGAAAAGCCAACTGTCATCTCAAACATATTTTATTGGATTAGATAAATACGATGGCTATGATGGCGTTGCGCTAATGGAAATAACGATGGACCCGGATGACCTGTATGACTATTATGATGGGATATATCAAATAGGGAATGTATACGACAGATATATTGCCAAGTTTGACACGAATCTGCTGGATAGCTCCTTTCATTACAATAACGCAAACTATGCAAAAGAGGGCCGAGGGTGGGAAAGACCGGCAAAGATTGAATTTCTGGACTCGGATCACAAAAAAGTTTTTGAGCAAAATATCGGAATTAGAATCCATGGCGGATGGTCAACTTCCTATAATCAGAAAAGTTTCAATCTGTATGCCAGGTCGGAATATGATGGCAATGATTCATTTCTGTACAATTTTTTTGATCAGAGTTTTAACAAAATCATGTTGCGAACCGGTGGTTTTAGGGACAGCTATGTGACTAAGATAAGGGATGTATTTGTTCAAAGTCTGGTAGAAGACAGAAATATAGGAATACAGCGGTTTGAACCATGTAATGTATTTATTAATGGAGAGTATTGGGGACTGTATAATCTTCAGGAAACTATTGGTACAAGCTATGTATCAGCATATTATGGCGTCGCAGAGGATAATGTGCTGATTATGAAGAATAATGAAACGAACACGGTTCCGGAAGATGCTATATTATATAATGAGATAGTAAATTTTGCCGCGAATAACGATTTGGCAATTGAAGAAAATTATAGATTTATTGAGGAGCGAATAGATATACAAAGTTATATAGATTATTTTTGTTTTGAAATCTACATTGGGAATTGTGATTCTGTGGCCAATAATTTTGCCAGATGGAGAAGTCTTAATATTGGAGATGGAGAGTACGAGGACGGCAGATGGAGGTGGCTGCTATATGACACGGATGATTCGGCCGGAATGCAGAGTTGGCTTTCGACAGCTGAGACAGACTCATTCATTTCGGGGCACTGGTCTAAGGATCCTTTGGGAGAAAACGGAGATGTACTCTTTTCGGCATTGATGCATAATGAAGAATTCAAAAGGCGGTTTGCTTTATCTTTTATGGATATGGTCAACTACAATTTTGAGTATTCCAAAGTTACAAGCATATTGTCTGAACTCGCAGACGTATATAGGGAGGCTGATATAAAATCTCAGGAGCGTTTTAGAGGAGGTTGGTCAATTTCCGATTATAGCGACGACATTTATACAGGAGAATATACCAGCGATGTTTTTTATCATGATGTAGCCGTGATTGATAAATTCTTTAAAGACAGATTTAACTATATTACTGCGTATATGAAACAAGACTTGGAACTTGATGGCGAGTTGTCCCAAATTACTTTGCACTCCAATATGGCTAATGCTGCTGAGTTTAGTATTAATACGCTCCGGCTATTGGAGTTTGACGGAGAGTGGCACGGTGAATATTTTACAGATTATCCTATTACGTTGAAGTGTGAAACACAAGAAGGATATAATTTTGTGGGCTGGAAATGCGATGGAAAGCTGCTGTCAACAGATGAACAACTGGTATTGGACATTGATGATGGAGGAATAACGATAACAGCATTAATTGAAACAGAGAAATAAATTGGTTTTTTCTGCAGCGTGCAGGGGCGTTGATTGGAATGGAAAATTGTTTGAAAAAATTTGAAAATTCCCTATTGACATTTTTCAGCGAATAGTGTAGTATATCTATTGTTCGCAGGAGTGGCGGAATTGGCAGACGCGCACGGTTCAGGTCCGTGTGGTGGTAACACCTTGAGGGTTCAAGTCCCTTCTCCTGCACGAAGAATAGTAAAAAGAAGAAATCGCAGGGTTTCTTCTTTTTTTGTATTTAAAAATTTTGAGTGTAAATTTGTAACCTTTTTCCTGCTGCGCTGTCTATTAGGTATGTAAGATTATCCGAGAAAGCGAAAGATGAAAAATTTACACAGTATCGCAGGCGGTTCCTGAGATATGCGGACGGAGGTATTTATGAAAAAGAAATGGAGACGATTGCTATGTATTGTGCTGGCGGGCAGTATGCTGGCGGGCTGTGGCAGCAGGCCAAGCAGCGTGGAGCCGTTGACGGCAGATGGTGAGGCGGCGCAGGAGCGTCAGACGGTGGTGGGAGACATGGAGCAGCCGTTGGGTGCAGGGGATGCAGAGCCTGTGCGGCTGGCTGACAACGGGGGATGGGACCGGGAGGACGACAGTTCCGTGGAGGCGCTGCAGAATTTTTCCTGGCAGTTGATGCTCCAGAACATGGACCGGGAAAACCCCATATTGTCCCCCGTATCCGCATATCTGGCGCTGGGTATGGTGGGCATGGGCGCCCAGGGGGAGACCGAGCAGGAATTTCGGGATTTGCTGGGGGACAATATGCCGGCGGTGTCTCATAAATTGATGGAACGGTATCCCCAGGAGCAGGAGGGAATGGTTCTGACTATTGCCAATTCCGCCTGGGTGGATCAGCAGCTCACGCCGGATGAACAGTGGATCGCGGATATGGAGAAAATTTTTCAGGGAAAGGGCTACCGGGGCGTGCTCTCCAGTCAGGAGATCATGGAACAGATCAACGCCTGGTGCAGTGAGAACACCAGGGGGCTGATTCCCAAAATGCTGGATGAGCCTCTGAGCGGGGATGCTCGTCTGGCACTGCTGGACGCTGTCTATTTCAAGGGTGACTGGGTGACTGCCTTTGAAACCATGGATACGGCTCCGCGCCCTTTTACCAGAGAGGACGGCACGGAGGAACAGGTAGAAACCATGAGCATGGGGGAGACGAACCAGAGATATCTGCACAGCGGCCTGGGGGAGGGTGTATTGCTGCCCTATCAGGGAGGGGAATTTGCCTATGTGGCCATTCTGCCCAATGAAGGGACCGAGGTGAGAGAGCTTTACCGCCAGCTGACCCCTGAGGCGTTGGCAGAGCTGTTGGAGAGTGAAAGCAGGGAGCTGTGCAATCTGCGCCTGCCCAAGTATGAGGTCAGCTTTGATCAAGTGCTGAACGACAGTCTGCAGGCAATGGGACTGGTTCGGGCGTTTGATGGATACTTAGCGGATCTTTCCGGACTGGGAAAAACGGAGCAGGGAGATCCGCTGTATATCAGCTTGGTACGGCAGAAGGCGGTATTCAGAGTGGACGAAAAGGGGACGGAGGCCGCCGCTGTAACTATGGTGGTCGTGAAGAATTGTGCGGCCATAGAGAGTCCTCGGCCCAGGGAACTGTATTTTGACCGCCCCTTTGTGTATATGATACTGGACCTGGAGAGCCAGGTGCCGCTGTTTGTGGGCATTATGGATGACCCGGCCGTCTGACACTCGCTGAGGGCGGCGTTTGGGTTAGGGAGAGTTGTGCCCCGATTCGGCCGGGGCGGAAAGAGGAGAATATGAAAAAGCAATGGAGAACGGCGCTGGGGATCGTGCTGGCGGCCAGTCTGCTGGCGGGCTGCGGCGGGCAGCCGGAGAATATGAGCGGCACGGAGGAACCTGCGTCTGAGGCGATGCAAAGCGGAGCGGACGACCTGGGGGAAAGCGGAGAGCATACAGAGGCGCAGCGGCTGAATCTCAATGGGGAGGACAGCTCCATTGAGGGCGATATTCGGGACTTTTCTTACAAGCTGACAAGGGAGGCTCTGGAGCATCTGCATCAGGAGAATCCGATTCTCTCACCGGTTTCCGCTTATCTTGCTCTGTCCATGGCGGCGGAGGGAGCCAGAGGGGAGACGGCGGCGGAGCTGGAAGACCTGTTGGGAGAGAATCACAGGCAGTTGTCGCAGCAGTGCCTGCAGCGTTTTCAGGGCATGCAGGAGATAGAGCTGGAGCTGGCTGATTCCGCCTGGCTGGATCAGAGTCTCCGAGTAGAGGAGCAGTGGCTGGAGACGGTGCAGGAATCCTATAGGGGGGAGGTATACCGCGTCGAGCTGAGTTCCCAGCAGACGATGACAGATATAAATACCTGGGCGGAGGAGCATACCCGGGGACTGGTGAAAGGATTTCTTGACCAGCCGCTGTCGGAGGACGCCCATCTATGCCTGTTGAATGTGCTGTACCTGAAAGCCAGCTGGCAAAGCTGCTTTGAGGGCTATGTCACACATGAACAGACCTGGTATCGGGAGGACGGCGAGGAGAAACAGGTGGATACCATGCGCAAGTTCCAAGAGTATTTTGACTATGTGGTCGATGCGGACATGGACGGGGTGGTGCTGCCCTTTTGCGGAGAGGAGCTGGTATTTTTGGCTGTGCGTCCCCAGGCGGGGCAGACGGCGCGAGAACTGTATGGGCAGCTGACTCCTGAACAGATTACCAAGCTGCTGGAGGGAAGAGAGGTCAGACTGATGAATCTGTGCCTGCCTAAATTTACTGCTGCCTGTGATCAGGAGCTGAATGAACTGCTGCAGAGCCTTGGTGCCGAAAAGGCATTTACAGAGCTGGCGGACTTTTCCGGTCTGGGCGCAGGTGAGGATGGCTGGCCGCTCCATATCAGTCTGGTGCGTCAGAAGGCAGTGATGGAGGTGAGCGAGGATGGGGTTGAAGCCGGAGCAGTGACAATGTTGGCAATGGAGGACGGTGCGGCGATTTACCTCGAGGAAGCGCTGGAGATGAATCTGGACCATCCTTTTGTGTATATGATATTGGATCTGGATACCCAGATACCGCTGTTTGTGGGCATAATGGACGATCCCGGATGAGCTGCCATACGGTTTTCCCGGGAACAGGAGGAGAATCTGCGTGAGAAGGCATCGGGAGACCGATGCTTTCTTTATATATATTTAACTTTTTTTTCGTGGGAATATCTGGTATGATAGAGATGATAGTTTGTGGCCTTTTTGGAAATAATGGGGGTAAATATCAAATGAACAGGGTAAAGCAGGTAAAAAAACAGACAGATAACAGGTTCTTAAATCTTTATGAGTTTGAGGCGGAGCACAGGGATGGGGGGACCACGCCGTACTTTGTGGCCTCACGGGCCAGGAGTCAGGAGGACTTGAAGGCTCTGTGCCATGATAAGCGCTCGGACGGTGTGATTATCTATGCCGTCTATGGGGAAAAGAAGGACAAGGTAGTGTTGATTCGCCAGTTCCGCTACCCGATCAACGACTATATCTATGAGTTTCCTGCGGGACTGGTGGAGGAGGGGGAGGACATGTTTGAGGCCGGTGTCCGGGAGATCTATGAGGAGACCGGGCTGAAATTCACGCCCAGGAAAGTGGATGCGGCGTATGCCAAGCCCTATTACACCACCGTGGGCATGACGGACGAGTGCTGTGGCACGGTGTATGGCTACTGCGAGGGCGTCCCCAGCAACAGTCATCAGGAGGATTCGGAGGATATCCAGATCGTGCTGGCGGACCGGGAGGAGTGCAAACGGATTCTGCGGGAGGAGAATGTGGCGATCATGTGCGCCTACATGCTGATGCATTTTATTCACAGCACGGAGGAAGATCCCCTGGCCTTCACAGAGGAGATCTAAGACGGAGCAGAGGAGCTATTGATCCTCAAAAAATAGCATATTCCCGGACAGCACACTGATCCATATTCGGACACTTAAGTGGCCGAATGTGGATCACCGGATTGTGTGTTGGGAGGGAATATGCGAACTCTAATGAGAGGTGACTACATGGCGGCAGAACAAAAGCGAACAGAAGATTGGTATCGGCTGGATCTGTCAGCCATTGTCTACCCCACCCTGCAGCGGAGGGACTTTTCCTCCGTGTACCGGCTGTCGGTGGTGCTGAAGCAGGAGGTTGACCCGGATGTGCTGCAGCAGGCGGTGGATCAGGTCATGCCCCGGTTCCCCACCTACAAGGCAGCCATACGAAAGGGCGTGTTCTGGCGGTATTTGGAGCCCAACAACCGACCGGGCCCCTTTGTGCAGCCGGATGTGAAGAATCCCTGCCAGCCCATGCACTTTAAGGGAAACAACCGCTATCTGGTGCGGTTTTATTATTTTGGGGGGCGGATCGCCCTGGAGGCTCACCACAGCCTGGGAGACGGCACGGGCGGAATGTGTCTGCTGATGACGGTGACGGCCCAGTATCTGTATCTGAAGTATCAGGCACAGATCAAGCCGGGGGGATTTGTACTGGATATTGAGAGCCAGCCGGATCCGGAGGAACTGGAGGACGCTTACATGCGTTACGCCAATGCGAAGGTGTGTCCGCCCAGGCCCGGAGAGAAGACTTACCGGGTCAGAGGTACCATGGAGCCCTTTTACACACTGAATATCATCGACGGAATCATGTCAGTGAGCCAGGTGGTGAAGGTGGCAAAGAGCTATCAGGCCACAGTGACAGAGTATCTCAATGCCGTGCTGATCTATGCGCTGATGAAAAAACAGGATAATGAGAAAGGCCGCAGGCAGCAGCCGGTAAAGATTGCTATGCCGGTGAATCTACGGCGCTTTTTTCCGTCCGGAACGCTGCGGAACTTTATCACCATGATATACCCGGGGATAGACCCCAGGCTGGGGGAGTATACTTTCCCGGAGATTGTGGAGCAGGTACACCATTATATGCGCTACTATCTGAATGAGAAACTGCTGCGGGGAGATATCACCACCAACGCGGCCACCCAGCGGCATCCATTGATTCGCGTGGTGCCACTCTTTATCAAGGATTTTGTGGTGCGGCAGTTCTACACCAAGGTGCAGGATAAAAATTCCTCCGCGGGGCTGACCAACATGGGAGCGCTGCAGGTACCGGCCTCCATGAAACCCTATATCGAACGCTTTGATATTTATATGGGGCAGCCTTTTTCATCAAGGACCAACTGCGCCATTATCAGTTATGAGGATGTGCTGACCGTAAATTTTGCAAGCAGTATTATCGAGGCGGACGTGGAGAGGTACTTTTTCCGCAAGCTGGTGCAGGACGGTATACATGTGAAAATTGAGAGCAACCGCAGTGGGGCAGTTGCGGAACAGAGGATCTATTGATCCTCAAAAACAGTATCTTCCCGGATGACACTCGGAGAATCTCAGGACGCTAGGGCGGCCTGAGATTACTCTGCCGGATGTGGTGTCAGTAGGGAAGATACGGTACTCAAAATGAGAGGTGAAGAGATGTCATATTGTGTGAACTGTGGCGTGGAACTGGACGGCGCTCTGAAGGAATGTCCTCTGTGCAACACGCCCGTGATCAATCCACGGGAGCTGACCCGTCAGAAAACATCCTCTCCTTTTCCCGAGGAAAAGGGGACGGTGGAGACCATTCGGCGCAAAGATCTGGGCATATTGACCTCCAGCATTCTTGCGGCTACGGCGGTGGCATGCGGAGTGCTGAATCTGCTGGTGTTTACCGGAGTGGCATGGTCTCTGGCCGTCATCGGTGCCTGTCTGCTGGTGTGGGTCATGATGGTGCCGCTGGTGATTGACAGCCATCAGTCGGTCTACCTCTCGCTGCTGCTGGACGGGGTGGCGGTCGGATTGTACCTCTTTATGCTGAGCTTTCTCACTGCCGACCAGGAATGGATGTGGGGACTGGGGATTCCGATTGTGATTCTGGGCACGATCATTGTGGAGCTGGTAACGATCTGTATCCGAAAACTACCCAGCTCTTTTCTGACCAATGCTTTGTATGTGGTGAATGCGGTGGGACTGCTGTGCCTGGGGCTGGAGATTTTGATTGACCGATATGTGTCGGGGAACATTGCCCTGAGCTGGTCGGCGGTGGTGCTGACGGTGATGGTCTGCGTGGACGCCATGCTGATTACCGTACTGTCCAGGAGGCGGCTGCGCAACGAAGTGCGCAGAAGACTGCATTTCTGAGATTATACACTGATGCGATGGGGCGGACGCGGTCTGTTCCATGCGGAAAGAGGTTACAATGGGAAAAAAGGAGAGCATCCGCAACCAGCGTCTGATGCAGCTGGTCAGGCGGGCGCACGGATTGGTGGAAAACCCGGATATTGAGAAACACAGACAGTCTCAGAACCATATCGGGGAGATTTTGGGAAACACCAGAGAGATACACTATGAGGAGTTTAAAATTGGGGAGATGGAGGCGGAGTGGGTGTCGGTGAATCGCGCCCATATGAAGAAATATGTGATTCTGTACTGCCACGGCGGTGGGTATTCCACGGGCAGCCGCAAGTATGCCCGCACCCTGACCTCCAAGCTGGCCTCCTCCACCTTTATGGATGTGCTGTGCTTTGACTACCGGCTGGCTCCGGAACATCCCTATCCGGCAGCCCTGGAGGATGCCATGAAAGCGTGGGACTATCTGATGCTGCTGGGTTATGGTGCCAGGGAGGTGATTGTGGCGGGGGACTCCGCAGGGGGGAACCTGGCTCTGGCGCTGGTGCTGCAGCTGAAAAGCCAGCAGCGTCTTCTGCCCAGAGGGCTGGTACTCATGTCACCATGGACGGATCTGACCTCCTCGGGAGAATCTTTTCAGACCCGGGCGGAGGTTGATCCGGTGCTGACCGCGGAATACATCGACAGGATGAAACTGGCATATGCGGAGGGACAGGATTTGGAAAATCCGCTGATCTCTCCGCTTTTTGGGGACCACGGGGACTTTCCGCCCGCCTATATCCAGGTGGGGGACAATGAAATTCTGTACAGTGACGCCCGGCGCCTGTATCTGCGGATGTTGGAAAAGCATGTCTCGGTGCGGTTTGAACACTTCCCGGGAATGTGGCATGTGTTCCAGATGTCCCCCTTCAAGACGGCCTATGAGGCCATGGACCGCATTGCGGGATTTATCTATGATATTTGCAGATGATTTGTCTATCTCTTTTCACAAAAGAAAAAGGATTTTGGGAAAAATTGCAGAATATAACAAGTAGGAGATTATACTGACTAACGTTAAGATTTTCCAATTTCCGCACAGCACATGTCGCATAATCTGGCAACATGCACTGTGCGGAAAGGAAAATCTAATCATTAGTGAGTATAACTGTAAAGCTCTGGCGTATGCCAGATGTCAGACCGAATGCGGGAAAGGCAGGGTGCAGATGACGATACGGGAGAATTTGGAGCATTGGGAGGAAGAGTACTTAAGTCCCTATGCCTCTCTGAGTATGAAGTCCAGAGGCAGGGAGAGAGAGGAGGAGCAGTGCGACATCAGACCGGTCTTTCAGAGAGACCGGGACCGGATACTGCACAGCAAGTCTTTTCGCAGACTGAAGGACAAGACCCAGGTGTTCTTAGCGCCTGAGGGCGATCACTATCGCACCAGGCTAACTCACACGCTGGAGGTGTCCCAGAACGCCCGCACCATTGCCAAGGCGCTGAAACTGAACGAGGATCTGGTAGAGGCCATTGCGCTGGGACACGATCTGGGCCATACTCCCTTTGGCCATGCGGGAGAGAGGGCTTTGAACGACGTCTGTCCGTTCGGCTTTGAACACAGCCAGCAGAGTGTGCGCACGGTGGAGCGGCTGGAGAAAAAGGGCCAGGGACTGAATCTGACCTATGAGGTGAGAGACGGAATACTGAATCATCAGACCAGCGGCAATCCCAATACACTGGAGGGGAAAATCGTGCGCCTGTCCGACAAGATAGCCTATATTCACCATGATATGGACGACGCCATACGAGGCGGCATTCTGACAGAGGCAGATGTGCCTAAGGAGATCGGAGAGGTGATCGGTTTTACCACCGGTCAGCGTCTGGATCATTTTATCCACGACATTGTGATACATAGCAAGGGCCGGGCAGATATCTGCATGTCCCCCCAGGTGGAGGAGGCCATGAAAAAGCTGAGGCGCTTTATGTTCGAGCGGGTGTATCAGAATCCGGTGGCCAAGGGCGAGGAGGGCAAGGCGGAGGCGCTGATAAAGACTCTGTATCACTATTATCTGGGGCATATCGACGACCTGCCCCGGGAATATCTGGATCTGATCTCGGAGGGGGAACCGCGTGAGCGGGTGGTATGCGACTATGTGGGCGCTATGAGCGACCGCTTTGCCATCGCTCAGTATGACGATATATATATACCAAAGTCGTGGATCATATAGTGTGAGATATATAAGCAATATCACAGGCACAGTCTGCGATATGCGGGGGAATGTAAATGTTTTATCCGGAAGAACTTGTGGAAGAAGTCAGATTGAAGAACGATATCGTGGATGTGGTCTCCGGGTATGTCAGGCTGCAGAAAAAGGGTGCCAATCATTGGGCGTGCTGTCCTTTTCACAATGAAAATACACCTTCTTTTTCGGTCAGTGGAGCTAAGCAGATGTATTATTGCTTTGGCTGTGGTGCCGGAGGCAACGTCTATAGCTTTGTCATGAACTATGAGAACTATACTTTTCAGGAAGCTATCAAAATGCTGGCACAGCGGGCCGGAGTCACACTGCCGGAGGCGGAGTATGACGAGGAGCAGAAACAAAAGCAGAATCATCGCCAGCAGCTCCTGGATGTAAATAAGGAGGCTGCCACCTTTTTCTATTACCAACTGCGCAGTCCCCAGGGACAGGTGGGCTACCGCTATCTGTCCGAGCGCGCCCTGTCTGACGAGACCATGCGCAAATTCGGCCTGGGCTATGCGGGCAAGAGCGGAGCCGGACTGATTCAATATCTGAAACAGAAAGGTTTTGAGGACAAGTTTATCATCGAGGCGGGGCTGGGCAATTACAATGAGCGGACGGGACTGCTGAGCCAGTTCTGGAACCGGGTGATGTATCCAATTCAGGATATTCATAACCGAGTTATCGGCTTTGGCGGACGCGTCATGGGGGATGGGGAACCCAAGTATCTGAATTCCCCCGAAACTCCCGTTTTTGACAAACGGCGCAATCTATACGGGCTGAATTTTGCCCGCACGGCCAGAAGTGGCAATATTATACTCTGCGAGGGCTATATGGATGTGATCGCCATGCATCAGGCGGGCTTTACCCAGGCGGTGGCCTCTCTGGGAACCGCTTTCACGGCAGAGCAGGCGGTGCTGCTTAAGCGCTATACGGACAATGTACTGCTGGCCTACGACAGTGACGGAGCAGGCGTCAAGGCGGCTCTGAGGGGCATAGGCATCTTGCGGGACGCGGGGTTGTCCGGTAAGATCATCAACATGCAGCCCTACAAGGACCCCGACGAATTTATCAAGAATTTGGGCAAAGAGGCCTTTCAGGAGCGCATTGACCAGGCGGAAAACAGTTTCTTTTTTGAGATTCGGATGCTGGAGAGGAACTACAATCTGAAGGACCCGGAGTCCAAGACGCTGTTTTACAAGGAGATTGCCAAAAAACTTTGCGGTTTTTCCGTGGATGTGGAGCGGGAAAACTATCTGGAGGCCATAGCGGAGAAATACAATATCGGTTTTGAGAATCTGCGGAAACTGGTGGGCGGCTACGCCCTGCAGACCGGGGTGGACAAGCCCCCGGAGAGGCCCAAGTCAGGGGTGCAGCCAAAGAACACGCCCCAGGAGAACAGCCGGCGTTCCCAGCGTCTGCTGCTCACCTGGATGGTGGACGATCCCTCACTGTATCCGAAGATTGTCCGATATGTAGGTCCGGAGGACTTTACGGAGGTGCTGTACCGCCAGGTGGCGGAGCGCCTGTTTCGGGACATGGAGGCCGGACAGTACCAGCCGGCGGCCATTATCAGTATGTTCCCGGACGAGGAGGAGCAGCGCCAGGTGGCGGAGATTTTTAACACGAATCTGCCTCAGCTGAATACCAGGCAGGAGAGGGAGAAGGCGTTTCACGATATTTTGTACGCGGTGAAAAAGAACAGCTATGAGCAGTTGACTCTACAGCTCGGCTCGGATGTGAATGCGTTAAGCAGGGTAGTCTCGGGCAAGAAAGCGTTGGAAGAACTGGCAAAAACGCATATTTCACTGGAATGAAGTCAATACTAGTACCCAACAGAAAGGAAACCATAAGGATGGACGAAAACACACAGGCACGTTTTGAGGAGAAGATCAAGAATCTCTTAGTAATGGCCAAGAAGAAAAAGAATGTATTGGAGTATCAGGAGATCAACGACTTTTTCTCTGACATGACTCTGGAGGAGGATCAATTTGATCGGATTCTGGAGACGCTGGAACAGAATAATGTGGATATACTGCGCATCACCGAGGAGGATGATGTGGATGATGAGGAGATACTGCTGGTCGAAGGAGAGGATTTGGACGTGGAGAGTCTGGACCTGTCCATTCCCGACGGTATCAGCATCGAGGACCCGGTTCGTATGTACTTAAAGGAGATCGGCAAGGTCCCTCTGCTGTCTGCGGAGGAGGAGATCGAGTTGGCTAAGAAAATGGAATTGGGCGATCAGGACGCCAAGAAACGTCTGGCGGAGGCAAACCTGCGTCTGGTGGTCAGCATCGCCAAGCGCTATGTGGGCCGGGGAATGCTGTTTCTGGATCTGATTCAGGAGGGTAATCTGGGTCTGATCAAGGCTGTGGAGAAGTTTGACTACCGCAAGGGATATAAATTTTCCACCTACGCTACCTGGTGGATCAGGCAGGCCATCACCAGGGCCATTGCGGACCAGGCCAGGACGATTCGTATCCCTGTGCATATGGTAGAGACTATCAACAAGCTCATTCGTGTCAGCCGTCAGCTCTTGCAGGAACTGGGCCGTGAGCCGTCCCCTGAGGAGATTGCGGAGGAGATGAATATGCCCGTTGACCGGGTGAGAGAGATCATGAAGATCAGCCAGGAGCCGGTGTCTCTGGAAACACCTATCGGTGAGGAGGAGGACAGCCACCTTGGAGACTTTATACAGGATGACAATGTGCCTGTCCCGGCGGACGCGGCGGCCTTTACGCTGTTGAAGGAGCAGCTGGTGGAGGTGCTGGGCACTTTGACAGAGCGGGAGCAGAAGGTACTGCGCCTGCGTTTTGGACTGGACGATGGACGGGCGCGCACGCTGGAAGAGGTGGGCAAGGAGTTCAATGTGACCCGTGAGAGAATCCGTCAGATTGAGGCCAAGGCACTGCGTAAGCTGCGCCATCCCAGCCGCAGCCGTAAGCTTAAGGATTATCTGGACTGATGGCGGAGAAGGTGGTGCTGTCCGCCAGAATGCGGGCGTTGACTGATATGGTCACTGCCGGGAACAGAGTCTGTGATGTGGGATGTGACCACGGGTGGGTGTCCATATATCTGGTGCAGCAGGGCATCAGTCCCCGGGTGCTGGCCATGGATGTACGGCAGGGACCTTTATCCCGGGCGCAGGAGCATATCCGGCAGCAGGGACTGGAGGCATACATAGATACCAGGCTTTCCGACGGCGTGACTGCACTGAAGGCCGGGGAGGCGGACACCGTGATCTGCGCCGGCATGGGCGGCAGACTGATGCGGCGGATATTGGAGGAGGGCAGGGAAAAGCTGGCGGCCATGGAGGAGCTGATTTTGCAGCCCCAGTCTGAGGTGGCGGATTTTCGTGCCTATCTGCGTCAGGCTGGCTATGTGACGCTGGCGGAGGATATGGTGTTTGAGGACGGGAAATATTATCCCATAATGAAAGTGTCGGCATCTTCACAAGGACATAGAGCGGAAGGCTCTGCGGACCGAGAGGCGGACGGCACCGAGCCAGAGCCAGCGGAGGACGCAGACCGGCGGGCGCTGCAGGACCGCTTTGGGAGGATGCTGCTGGACTGTCGCCATCCGGTGCTGAGACAGTACCTGATGGACGCACAGCAGGGAAACAGGCAGATAACAGAACAGTTAAGGCAGAACGCCACAGGCGGCAGGGCCGCCCGGCGCATCAGGGAGTTGGAGGAGGAGCAGCGGCTGGTCTGTCTGGCTTTGGAACAGTTTGAGCAGAAATAAATACAAAAAAGGAGCGGCGAGGATGAAAATAGAGGTATTGGGAGAGGTAAAGGAATATCCACAGGGAATCACCTATGAGCAGATTGCGCAGGAGTATCAGGGGCAGTACGAGGGATTGATCGCTTTGGTCAATGCCAGCGGCAAGCTCCGTGAGCTGTTTAAACATGCGGACAAGGATTGTAAGCTGAGCTTTTTTACGCTGAAGGACGCGGTGGGGCACAAGGCTTATGTGCGCTCTGCCACGATGCTGTGCCTGAAAGCGATCTATGACACCATGGGCGAGAAAGCTGCGGCAATGTGCCGATTGGAATTCGCGGTGGGCAACGGCACTTACATAAGCACCGGCGGGGCGTTTGCCGCCACAGAATCAAATGCGGAGCGGATCAAGGCCCGCATGGATGAATTGCAGGCCATGGCGATGCCCTTCCACAAAAAGTCCTATCCGCTGGAAGAGGCCATAGAACTGTTCAAGGCGAGGGGTATGACCGACAAGACGGAACTGTTCCGCTACCGCCGCAGCTCCTTTGTGAACGTCTATGAGATGGATGGCTACTATGATTACTACTATGGCTTTATGCTGCCCAATGCAGGCTATGTGAAATGGTATGATCTGCAGGCCTATGACGCGGGCTTTATGCTGGTTCTGCCGGGACAGAAAAATCCCACACAGGTTATGCCTTTAGTGGAGAGGAGAAAGCTGTTTGAGACGTTGAAGGCCTCTGCGCAGTGGGGACATGAGATTGGTATAGAGACAGTTGGCGAGCTGAACAATCAGATATGCAGCGGCTCTATCAGCGATCTGATTCTGGTCCAAGAGGCGGAGCAGGAGCGGAAGATCAGCGAGATTGCCAGAGAGATTGTCTCCCGCCAGGGTGTGAAGTTTATCATGATTGCCGGCCCCTCCTCCTCCGGGAAGACCAGTATGTCGCACAGACTGTCCATTCAACTGCGGACCCTGGGCATGACGCCCCATCCGGTCGCTTTGGACAATTACTTTGTGAACAGGGAGGACACGCCCCTGGACGAGAACGGGGACTACAATTTTGAGTGTCTGGAGGCCATCGACGTCAAGCAATTCAACGATGACATGATAAGGCTCCTGGACGGAGAGCGGGTGGAAATCCCGGATTTCAATTTCAAGATCGGCCGCAGGGAGTACAACGGCAATTATATGCAGCTGGGCAAGGAGGACGTGCTGGTTATCGAGGGTATCCATGGACTGAATCCCAAGATGAGTTATGCCTTGCCGGAGGAGAGCAAGTTCAAAATCTATATCAGCGCTCTGATCAATCTGAATGTTGACGCCCACAACCGGATTCCCACCACTGACGGCAGATTGCTGCGCAGATTGGTGCGGGACGCCCGGACCAGGGGCGCGTCCGCCCAGCGGACTATACAGATGTGGCCCTCTGTGCGCCGGGGGGAGGAGGAATACATTTTCCCCTTCCAGGAGGAGGCGGACGTGATGTTCAACTCATCCACAATCTACGAGCTGGCGGCGCTGAAACAGTATGCGGAGCCGCTGCTGTTCCATATTGAAAAGGACCAGCCTGAGTACTATGAGGCAAAGCGACTGCTAAAGTTTTTGGAGTACTTCCTGGGTATCAGCAGCGAGGAACTGCCCAGAAATTCGATTTGCAGAGAATTTGTGGGAGGGAGCTGTTTCCGAGTATAGCCATCAGTTATTACTGGGTGGCTGTCTGCAAGGCGGCGCACAGGCGGACCAAATGGTGATCTGTCAGTACGCCGCCTTTAACATGGGCAATTTACAGCGACGAGAAAGAGGAGAAAGCGTATAAAAAAGGAAATTGTATCCTTGACTTATCTCTTTTCATATGCTATTCTCATATCAAAGCAAAAGATTTCCGGGGAGTAATCCCGTAAAGCGGTCTGCCGCATCTGACGAACGTCTTGTTCTCTTAGTTTTGAAATCCTGCTTTTATTATCCCAAGAAACATATATCAATAAGGCAGGAGAAGAGAATGGATGGAAGAAACATTTTCTCTTTCTGCGATGTGCACAAGGAGGAATATGAATGAGCAATGAGGTAAGGACACCACTGGAGGAGTTAAATCTAACAGATCGGTTTCTGTTTGCGGAGACTATGGATGAGCCGGACGCCTATGAGGCCATGGTGGGTATCCTGCTGGAAAATGAAATTGAACTGTTGGAACGAACTCAGACGGAGAAAGAGCTGAGGGTATCGCCCGAGCTGAGGGCCGTGCGGCTGGACGTAATCAGTATGGATAAAGATGGTCAGGTCTACTCTACGGAGATGCAGAAGAAGGACACAAAGAATCTGGAGAAAAGGAGCCGATATTATCAGGCTCAGTTGGATGTGTCGCTGCTGGAGCCGGGATGCAGAGATTTTAACAGGCTGAATGACAGTTGTATGATCTTGGTAGCACCCTTTGACTTGTTTGGTTATGGGCTGTATCGGTATACGTTTGCAGGGCAATGTAAGGAAGTGCCGGAACTCACACTGGGAGAGGGGGCCAAGAGGATATTTATCAATACATTTGGATCTAACGGGCAGGATTTTTCCCAGGAGTTTCTGGATTTTATAGAATATATAAATGATAGTAGTGATGTGGTGGCGGACCGTAGTGAAAGCTCCCGTCTGAAATTGATTCACAGTAGGGTGGAGAAGATCCGCCGCTCTGAGAAATGTGGGGTGAAGTATATGCAGAGATGGGAAGAGATTGCGGATGCACGGCAGGATGGGTATGAGGAAGGCCGTAATGAAGGGGTGCTGAGAGAAATTATTGCCGCTGTCTGCAAGAAACTGGCAAAGGGAAAAGGCGTGGGGCAGATTGCAGATGAATTGGAGCAGGAGTTGGAGCGTATTTCCCAGATTTGCCATATCGCGGAAAAATATGCCCCGGCTTATGACCAAGAAAAAATCTATCAGGAATTTGTTGACATGACAGAGACTGTATGCGAGACGTGACCTGCGGGCATATTTTAATAGCAGTGATAGTTTTTGTGAGAGTTGCTAAAGAGAAGGATTTGTGGTATGATCTAGAAATATAAGTAGGACAGGCGATCGCAGCCACGGAAACGTGGGTGAGGAAAGTCCGGGCTTCACAGGGCAGGATGCCGGATAACGTCCGGTGGAGGCGACTCCAAGGCCAGTGCAACAGAAATATACCGCCAGGAGATAATTACAAAGTAATTTTCTCGGAGAAAATTGTGAAACAATTTTCTTGAAGATAACTGCGAAGCAGTTTTCTTCTGGTAAGGGTGGAAAGGCAGCTTAAGAGACTACCGTCCGTCTGGTAACAGGCGGAGCCATGTAAACCCCATCCGAAGCAAGACCAAAACGAAAGCTATAGGCTTGCCCGGCCTGCTTTCAGGTAGGTCGCTGGAGGCACCTGGCAACAGGTGTCCTAGATAGATGATCGCTCAACGACATAACCCGGCTTATCGTCCTGCTTACTATAAAATCCCAGTATTTGTTACGAATACTGGGGTTTTGCTATGGAGGAAAAAGGGTTGAGAAAAGGCCTGTGGCTATTGACAATTATATCTGTGACATGGATGACGACGGCCTGCGGCGGACGGGGGGCGGGAAACGAACTGCCGTCCGGCGGCGGAGAGCCGGGCAATACAGCAGAATCGGTCAGCGCAGCGGAATCGGCCCATGCGACAGAGCCAGGCAATGTAGTGGAATCGGTCCATGCGGCAGAGCCGGATCAGGACATGCAGCGGTATCTGCGGCAGGTGACGGTGCGGTTCCAGGGGCCTCAGTGCCTGGGCAGCGGCGTGGTCTGGTCTGTGGAGGAGGAGATGCTGGTGATTGCCACAGCGGCTCATGTGGCTGAGGACAACAGCCCTCTGACCGTGCAGTTTGAGCAGGGGGACCCGCTGGAAACCCGGCTGAGGTATGTTTCAGACCAGGTGGATGTGGCGTTTGTGGAGGTATCCCTGCAGGAACTGGAGGATCAGGATATTTCCTGGCAGGTGGCCAGGCAGGACAGAGAGGTGTGCGACCAGCTGGAGGCAGGTCAGCCGCTGTGGATCATGGGGTCTGTGGAGGAGGCGGCGGACCGCACTTATGACGGCAGTGTAACACAGCCTTGGATATATCTGGAGGATTTTGGAAATTATATGCTGCTGGGACATGCCTATGCCATTCCCGGAGTGTCCGGGGGCGGCGTGTTTACCCGGGAGGGCATTCTGGTGGGGATTCTCTGTGGCGGTAATGACGCCGATCAGATAGCGGTTCTGCCATGGAGCGTCATGGAGGCCAACAGTCAATAGACCTAAAGAATTTATAAATTTTTCCGATTTACAGATATTGACAAGGCAGGCGATTTGTTAGACAATAAGAAATAGCGGTTAGTCCATAATAACCGGGGAAGATTATTGTGTGAGACCCGGTGCAAATAAGTTGTTTGGAAAGGAAGTAGGAAAATGACAAAGATTGATATTGTATCCGGCTTTTTGGGGGCTGGAAAGACCACATTGATTAAGAAACTGATTAAGGAGGCGCTGCAGGATACGCAGGTGGTGCTGATCGAGAACGAATTCGGTGAGATAGGCATTGACGGAGGCTTTTTAAAGGATGCAGGTATTGAGATCAAGGAGATGAATTCCGGCTGTATCTGCTGTTCTCTGGTGGGAGATTTCGGCGCGTCTCTGAAGGAGGTGTTGACTACCTACAAGCCGGAGCGTGTGCTGATTGAGCCTTCGGGAGTGGGAAAACTCTCAGATGTGGTCAAGGCGGTGGAGAATGTGGCCGTGGATCTGGATGTGAAAGTAAACAGCGCTGTGGCGGTGGTGGATGCCTCCAAGTGCAAGATGTATATTAAGAATTTTGGGGAATTTTTCGTTAATCAGATTGAGCATGCGGGAACAATCATTCTCAGCCGGACCGGCAATATGTCTCAGGAAAAACTGCAGGCGGCGGTAGAGTTGATCCGTCAGCACAACGACAAAGCCACCATCATTACCACACCCTGGGAGGATCTGGAGGGCAAGGCGATTCTGGAAACCATTGAAGGGGTGGACAATCTGGACGATATGATGAAGGAGATGCTGGAGCATGCCAAGGAGCATGAGCATCACTATGACGAGAACGGTGTGTGCAGCTGTGGTCACCATCATCATGACCACGATGAGCATGAGCATCATCACCATGACAATGATGAGCACGAGCATCATCACCATGATCATGAGGAGGAGCACGAGCATCATCATCACGATCACGATGATGAGCATGAGCATCACCACCACGATCACGATGAGCACGAACATCATCATCACGACCACGATGAGCACGAGCATCACCACCACGGTCATCATCATGCGGACGAGGTGTTTGGCAGCTGGGGCATGGAGACACCCAATACCTACACGGCGGAGGAGATTGAGAAGATATTATCTGCCCTGGACAGTGGCGACTACGGCATGATTCTGCGCTCTAAGGGTATGGTGCCCGTCGGGGACGGCAGCTGGGTTTATTTTGACTATGTGCCCGAGGAGCATAATGTGCGCAGCGGCAAGCCGGAGGTGACCGGCAAGATTTGCGTCATCGGTTCCAAGCTAAACGAGGAGAAACTGGCAGAGCTGTTCCGCAGGTAAACAGGCCGCAGCGGAACTCAAATATTAAATCAGCAAGGCCCGGACAGTGCCTGAAATAAATTCCGACCGCACTTAAGGGCGGGATTTATTTCACCGGAAATGGTGCTGAGAGGGCCGCAGCGGAACTCTAAATAAAGGAGGCACGGTATGAAACCGGTCTATATCATCAACGGATTTCTGGAGAGCGGGAAGACGGAATTTATCACCTATACCATAGCCCAGCCCTATTTTCGGATTCAGGGCAAGACCTTGATTATCGCCTGCGAGGAGGGTGAGGTAGAGTATGGAGACGAGCTGCTGCGCAGATGTAATGCAGTGCTGGAGGTCATTGAGGAGGAAGAGGACTGCAATCCCAACCATCTGGTGGAACTGGAAAAAAAGCACAAGCCGGAGCGAATTATTATCGAGTACAACGGTATGTGGAATTACAAAAACTTAAAGCTCCCCTGGCATTGGCGGGTGGAGCAGCAGATTACCACCATCGACGGTTCCACCTTCCCCATGTACTATACCAATATGCGCTCTCTGCTGGCGGAGATGGTCAGAAAATCGGAACTGATTATTTTCAATCGCTGTGACGGCATTCAGGAGCTGAATGTCTACAAGCGCAATATCAAGGCGGTAAACCAGAATGCAGACGTGATCTTTGAGGGTGCGGACGGAGAGATCAACGAGATCTTTGAGGAGGATTTGCCCTATGATCTGCAGGCGGAGATCATTGAGCTGGGGGATGAGGGCTATGGGATATGGTATCTGGACTCCCTGGACCACCTGGAGCGCTATGAGGGCAAGACCATCCGCTTTACCGCCATGGTGTTAAAGCCGGAGGGTATAGCTAAAGGATATTTTGTACCGGGGCGCATGGCCATGACCTGCTGCGCAGACGATATGGCCTTTTTGGGCTTTGCCTGTAAATATGAGGGTGCAGATGCCCTGAGACAGAGGGAATGGGTGCAGGTGACTGCCACGGTCAAGAAGGAGTACTGGAAGGATTACGAGGGGGAAGGCCCCATACTCTATGCCAGTTCCGTGGTCAAAACCAAGGCCCCTAAAAATGAAATTCTCAGTTTTACTTAACGTGAGGGGAACGGCTTATGAGTCCGTTCCCCCTTCTGTCTTTATGCCTCAAGTAGGATGGCATTTTGACGTTATATCAGTAAATATGGTAGATAAGGAGTCGGAAAGACATGGAATCAACCAAGGAAATCCAGCAACTGAAAAGCCGTCTGAAGGACCTGGCAGAGCGCTCCTACCGGCAGAATCTGTACTGTTTTTCGGGTTTCTTGAGCCTGGGGGAGCAGGACCAGTTCTGGAGTATGGAGAGGGAACTGCACTATTGCAGCAGCCAGCTCTGGGGCGGTTATGAGCAGGCGGAGCGGAAAGTGGTGCGTTTTGGCAGCGCAGAGGAATTGGGCTATGAGGAGGACTATCCCATTGTCTGTATCCATATCACGCCGCTGCAGGCGAAATTTGCCGACGCCCTGAGCCACCGGGACTTTCTTGGGGCTTTGATGAATCTGGGCATAGAGCGCAGCACTTTGGGAGATATCCGGGTGGGGGAGAAGGAGGCATATTTGTATTGCCTCTCCGGTATGGCGGAGTATATCTGCGAACACTTAGACAAGGTCAGGCATACCAGCGTAAAATGTGTCCCCGTGGCGGAGAGCGCGGATGTGCCCCAGGAGGAGCCAAGGGAGCTGGTGGTGCAGTTGCCGTCCCTGCGCATTGACGCCTGTCTGGCCAAGGTGTACAATCGGTCTAGAGGGGAGATTCTGGAGGCTTTTCAGAGTGGCAGGGTCTATGTGGACGGCAGACTGTGCGAAAACAATTCCCGGCAGCTTAAAGGCGGTGAGACCATAAATCTGCGAGGCTATGGAAAATTTGTTTTCACCGGAGAACAGCGGGAGACCCGCAAGGGAAAGCTGTCGGTGAAGGTTTTGCTATACCAATGAGTGTAAGACGTTAAACCGAAGGAGGAGGGCGTATGTATACATATTCGGTGATTAAATGGCTGTTTTTCTTTTATTTCTACTGCTTTTTGGGCTGGTGCATTGAGTCTGCCTATGTGTCGCTCCACCAGAAAAAGCTGGTGAACAGAGGATTTATGAGAGGACCGTTTCTGCCCCTTTATGGCAGCGGGGCCATCATGATGCTGGTGGTATCCATGCCATTTCAGGAGCATTTAGTTCTGGTATATATCGCGGGCTGTATCGGCGCCACCATACTGGAATATGTGACGGGAGTGACCATGGAGGCGTTGTTCAAGGTGCGCTACTGGGATTACTCCGACAAGAAATTCAACTTTCAGGGACATATCTGTCTGGGTACATCCCTGTCCTGGGGGCTGCTTACCATACTGATGACCCGGTTTGTACACAGACCGGTGGAGCGCCTGGTGCTGGCGATTCCCGGAACTGCGCTGACGATCATTACACTGATATTGACCGTGGAGATTGCCTGCGATTTTGCCCTGTCCTTCAAGGCAGCCATGGATCTGCGGGATGTTCTGGTGATGATGGAAAAGGCCAAGGAGGAGCTGATACATATCCAGAAACGCCTGGATGTGATTATTGCCCTGGCTGACAACGATATCCAGGCTCGCAGGGAGGAGTGGATAGAGGCCGGTGCGGCCCGCAAGGCAGCGGCGGCAGAGCAGATGGCAAAGCTCAGTGAGAATATGACATTGAAGGCAGGAGAGTTGAAGACGGGAATTGAGGAGGCGTTTGCCGGTTTGAAACAACGCGCCCTGGAGAAACCCTCCGCCTATCTGGAAAGTGTGCGTGAGGAGCTCGGCGAGCTGCGGGTTAAGTACCGTGTCAGCATGGAGAAACGGGATGGTCTGGGGAAATCCCGGAGAGCTTACAGGCATCTGCTCCGCTCCAATCCCTCCATGACGTCCCGCATCTTTATGGATGCATGGGAAGAATTCAAGAAAAATATGGAGTATGAGCCGGAGGACGAGGAAGAATAGGGTTAATATCTTTTTAATTCCTGCCGAAATAATATGTGATACAGGGAAGTATCGGTATGACCATAAGGATGTGGGAGGTATAATGGTATGAAGGTGGGAGATGCCCTGGCCGCTTACCGCATGGAGCGGAAGATGATCGTGCAGGAGAGACGGCAGCTGTATAAACAGAAAGAATCGCTGGAAAGGAAAATGAACGCCACCGAGGGGGGCAGGGAGCGCTATGCCGAGGAGGCCGCCACACTGGAATTGTCCATTAACAATGTGTCCGAGCGATTTGAGGAGAATTTGAAAGTTCTGGATCAGCTCACAGAGCAGGAGGCGGCAGTCTGGAATGCGGAGGTTGCCCGGCAGCAGGCGGATGTGATGGAGGACGCCGCCATAGAGCTGGGCAAGCTCATGGAGGTGGCCCACCGAATCGCCAAGGGAGCCATTGTGCCTGCAACGGATGAGAAAAAACTGCTGGAGTACAGCTTTGAGCTGTACCAGGCCGCCAAAAGCATGGGGGCCATAGTTCAGATGCAGAAAAAGCGGGAAAAGTACGACTCCATGTGGAACGACGAGGAAGAGGAGGAGCAGGAGTACGACCCCGAGGGCAAGGCCTACAACGCGGAGACCGACATCGGACTCCCGGAATCTATGGTGGAAGTAAGTGCGGATGCCAGTGATACACAGGAATAAGGTACCCTTGAAAGGAAAAGATGAAAGGATCTTTTTGAACTGTGGAGATAGTTAATAGACATCCCAAAATGATAATTTCAGGCGTCAAAAAGAGGGCCATCGACCAGCTAAAAAAATTTTAGCCAGTGCGACAGCCCTTTTTATTTATTTGGATATTTTATACACGGTTGAAATTTCGCTATAGGGGTTATATTCTGCAGATTGAATATAATTTCCGTTATCAAGACTATCTGTCGTGAACACAGATTCACTATCAACCGAAAAACTCAGACTCACATTATCTTCGCCATAAAACGTCACAACATAGCGTGGAAATCCCATTGGTCTTGATGTATTTGTTGGCTCTCTTAGCATGGACTCAACGATACTCTCCAATTTCTTAATATCCTCGTATTTTTCAACTTCCATTATTTGGGGAATATTACTTGTATAGCTTTCTATATCTTCATAGTAACAAATCTTAGCACTAGTCCACATAGAGATATTATTGTCCATCAGACCACATCCCATAAGCAATGTTAAAGAAGAGAAGATAATGAGTCCGCAGATACAAATAGGTACTTGCATATACTCCTTAGTCATTCGTGAATTATTATGTGTTTGGTTGAAAATATTCATCATAATCACCATTTCAGCCAGAACCAGGCGTGATCACATAAACTTAAACTCGTTAGGGGAAAACTCACTACCCCATCGGCAGTATTTGTAGTATAACAAGTGATAAAATCACCGTTTGGTCCATAAGAATATCCGATTCCAGTTTTGAATTCAATATCTATCCGCAAAGTAAGCAGTAGTTCCAGAAGTTATCTTGGCAAATTCAGTACTACCAGTACTTGAGGTTCCCATGTAAGTGGCAAGATTGTCAATGAGGGTATCTCCCACTAATGTCGAATATTTTGTTTTTATAAGCATAGCAACAGCTGTAGGAGCACAACTTGCACGCCACTGCAAATTAGCACCATTGCTAATGCTGCCAGTATCAGGCTGTGATGCAGGTATAGCATTGGTCAAATATTGTTGACGAAGGGAAGAATAATTTGCAGAGGTAATTTTAACCGTTGTAGCGTCCGTTTCAAACACTGACTGAATACCATTTATATTATACACTAATTGTTTGCAATACCAAGTTTAATTGATATTTATATTATAATGCACAGAGTTTTCTTGTCAAGTATAATTCCTAATTTGCTATTCATTTAGATTGACAAAACTGTCTATAAGCAATGGACAAGGTAATAAACCTTATATAAACCGGGAGGCGCGGAGCTGGTCAGGCTGTGTGGACGCCAGCGATATACAGGACTAGGGTAACCTTGAAAGGATATTATTGAACTGTGGAGGGAACTAATAGACATCCAGAAATGATAATTTGAGAGACGCCAGGCCTAAGCCTGATGTCTCTCAAATTGCTTTCCGGCGCATAGAGCGCAGACCGCTGCCAATCCCCCATACACGAGAAATATCATCCCCAGATAAGATACGATCAGTCCCCCAAGCGGATAGTCGTTATAGGCGTTTAACACATGTTTCAGGTCAAAGCAATGCAAGGGAAACAGGCGCAGAATTTTATTCCACAGACCGCTGCTCTTAGAGAACGGCAGAAATGCTGTGCCCAGAAACATTAATACGTTCAATGCCAAAACCACCAACGGGTTTTTGCTTATTGCAGACAGCATGAGAGAAAAAGCCGTGAGAAATATCATAATCAGCATTATAACTCCCAGATTTACCACACATGCCTCTGCCATTGTCCACTGGTAGGGGAACAGGGTGTCCCACAGTTGGATGGGCAGGTTCCAGCCCTCCGTTCCCAGCAGAACCACATTCATTCCCATGCCAATCAAACCGCACAGGGCAATATATAGGAAAGCAAAGGCGAAGGAGACCAGCAGTTTTGCATGAATCGCTCTGCTCTTTCCATACTTTGTAGTCAGCAGCAGGGCGTCAGTGCGATTCTGACATTCCCCGGCAAATACAGGTGCGATGCAGATGCTGATGACAAAGAACTGGAAGGAGAGCATTCCAATGCCTTTCTGTATGATTTCCCATACTGTGGGACTGCCCCAGATAAAAGGTGTGCTTACCTTTCCGGCTTTCTCCAGCCAATAGGCTTTCTCTGCCTCCGTGTAGTTGCCGTAGGTGTAGTCCGCATTCAGGAGCGTTTCAATCTTTTCCATTCGCCTGTCATAGAAACCGATACCATCATCCGTCGGAATCTTGTTTAAAGTCTCATAGTTAAGATACTCGTTCCACTCAATATAATTTTTGGCAATCAGAGCAAAAAGATTGCTGCGGGACTGAATCAGGGTATAGTCATACCCATAGGGATTGCCCACGATCTGTTGTTGATATTCCTTCAAAAAGTCGGTGAGGAATTCTTCATTCAGTTCGAGGGTCAGAGCATTTTCGACTTCTCTCTGTGCGGAAATGGCCGCAGTGCCTTTCAGTTCCGTTCCGTTATAGTCCAGACTTTCTTGCTGTATCAGAACCACATTACCTATTATTACCAGTAAAAGCCCCAGCAGCAGGGCGATTTGGTTTACCCGCCGCCCCAATATTTTTTTCATCTCAAAATAGAATAACTGCCGCATAAATCACCCCTCCTCAAACTGTTCCATATAAAATGTTTCCAGGTCCTTACGCTCGTCCTCCCATTTTCCCTGATAGATAAGCTGTCCGCCTTTCATCATCAGGACGGTGTCGGCGATATGTTCAATATCCGAGAGGATATGGGTGGACAAAAGCACGATATTGTCCTTTCCGATCTCCGCAATCAGATCCCGGAACCGTACCCGTTCTCTTGGGTCAAGTCCCGCGGTAGGTTCGTCCAGAATCAGGAGCTTGGGGTCGTTTAACAGAGCCTGGGCGATACCCAGCCGCTGTTTCATGCCGCCGGAATAGGTCCTGACTTTTCTGTGGGCCTTATCCCGCAGGTCCATTAGTTCCAGCAGCCGGGCGGCTTTGCGTTTTGCGCAAGTCTTGGGCAGCCCTTTCAGGGATGCCATGTACATCAGAAAATCCATGCCTGTAAAATCCGGATAGTAGCCGAAATCCTGGGGCAGATATCCCAATATGGAGCGGTAATCCTCGCAGGACACGTCTAGGCCGTCAAAAGTGATGGCGCCGCCGGTGGGCTGCAGAATGCCGCAGATCATTCGCATCAAAGTAGTTTTCCCCGCCCCGTTAGCCCCTAAAAGTCCGTAAATGCCCTTATGCAGCCGCAGAGATACTCGGTCCACGGCGATTTTGTTTTGATACTGTTTAGATACTCTGTCTAAAATAAGTTCCATGATAACTCCTCCGTCCGCTTAATGGTCCCATAGTATCCCAGTGCCGTAAGCGTCAGCAGTACAGCCGTCAGGACAACCCAACAGTGAAAATACTCTGGCCTGTAAATCAGATAGAATTTCGACTGCGTCATAACGCATAACCCGCTTATCATAACCGCCGTCCCCATACACAGATAAGATGTGTCCCTGCTGCGGGATTTTCTGGTAAACACAAGGCTTAGCCAGGTAGTCAACAGGTATGGCAGGAGCAGATAGACGCCCGCCTGCAGGGTGGAAGTAAGGCTCCCGACGGCGGCAAGGGGGCTTAGCAGGCATAGCAATATCAGGTGGGAAAAGCCGATGATTCCCAGGCGGGCCAGAGCCACGCTCCTAAGGGAAAACAGGGAGGCCTTCTCCAGTTCCGCCATCCTGTAAACCATGGATTTCCCGTTTTCTGCTACGACGGAGGAGGCTACAAAGGGAATACAAGCTGAGAGAATGCCAAGGATATTCTTCCGCACATAATGGGCGCTGAACAGGGCGATTAAAAACGTGACAAAGGATACGCCCCACACCCACAGAGGAATATAGCCCACCTGGGACAAAACAAATGTCCGGCCGCCGCATCTGGGCTGCGGAAGACTTCTCAGAAATAATTCTTTTGACAGGGGGGCTGGTGCCTCAAAAGCATATTTCAGCGCTCTTTTTACTCTTTTTTTCAAGGTAGTTCCTCCTTTCTCAACAGGTTTTCCAGCTTTCTCAAAGTCCCGGAAAGCTTTCGATGTACGGCAAATCTTGACAGTCCGAACATCTTGGCAATCACAGTGACAGGCACCTCGTTGGCGTACCGCAAAAGCAGCAGTTCCCGCTCCTCGGAACTCAGCTCTCCCAGGGCGGTTCTCAGGGCGATAGAGGTCAATAGATCATCCTCTGAAAAAGCTGTCTCCGTCTCCTGGGGCAGGCTTTCCGTTCGAGGCTTATGATATTCGTTGATGCACAGGTTGCGGGCGATGGAGTAGAGATATTGCAGGCCCTGTCCGGTATCACTGTAGGTATTATATTTTAGATATCTGAGAAAAGTTTCCTGCGTGATATCCTCGGCCGTTTCACGGCTGCGCAGCCTGAAATAGCAATAGCGGTATATTTTGTCATATTGTTCCTCTATGTCGGTAACTTTGTCCATGGAATGCTGTGGAACCTCCTGCGTCATGCTTTGAACAATGCCTTCATTATGTTTAACCATTTTTGGCCGCAAAGTGTGCGGCTATTTGAAAAATATTGTCTTCAGTTTTGTAAATGGTATCATATTTGTCTGCGCTATTCAAAATAGAATAGATCTTCAAATTTTTTATCCAGAGCAATGCACAGAATCAGGGCCAACTTGGCGGTGGGATTGAACTGGCCGGTCTCAATGGAGCTGATGGTGTTTCTTGAGACGCCCACGATCTCCGCAAGCTGGCTCTGGGACAGTTTCTTCTCTGCCCTTGCCTCTTTTAAATGGTTTTTTAATATAAGTTCCATAAGTCTCCTTATCTGTTGACGGATGGCGGATCGGGGTTCTCTCAGGCCGTGGCAGTGGTGAACAGCTGAAAAATGTGGGCGAAGGAAAACGTGATAACGAAAACCCAGTAGGCTGCTGCAAGCAAGATCTCGTGCCGTCGCCGCAGGCGAACTGCCTTCACCGTGAAGGTCGTCGCCAGAATGACAAACGCAATGGCATACAGGGCATAATTGCTGCCGCCTCCCGCAAAAATCTGCAGGGCAAAGAATATAGTCGCCAGGCAGAAGGCAGCGATAGCTGCGGCATTTCCTGCCGCCCTTAGAACTTCATTCTCAAACATGTCCTGATTTCTGTTTTCGGTTCTGCTTTTTTCCAATACTTCTTCTCTGGTCATAGGATTTCCCTCCTGTATTTGTGATGCCAAGTTTACTTGGTATTCACATTATAACATGCCAAGTTTTCTTGTCAAGTATATTTCCAAAGTGCCAATACTTTTTTAAAATTGACAAGGCTGTCTATATATGATAGACTAAGTCTATAATCAATAGACAAAGTGACAAACTTTATACAAACCGGGAGGTACAGAGATGGAAGACTATACATTGGGAGTGGTGGAGAGCCGTTTTGCGGACATTGTTTGGGAGCATGCTCCGCTGTCCACGGCGGAGTTGGTCAGGCTGTGCGGGCAGCAGCTGGACTGGAAACGGACTACCACCTATACCGTGTTAAAAAAGCTGAGTGAGAGAGGCATGTTCTCCAATGAGAACGGGACTGTGGTAGTGCGGATGTCCAAGGAGGAATTCTATGGCAGGCAGAGCGAGGCCTATGTGGAGCGCACTTTTCAGGGGTCGCTGCCGGGGTTTCTGACGGCTTTCACCTCCAGGCGAAAGCTGAGTGGTGAGGAAATCCGGCAGCTACAGAAGATTATAGAGGAGAATCGGTGATGAGAGACTTGAGTTTGATCCTGCTGAATATCAGCGGACAGGCGGCGCTGATTTTTATGGTGCTGCTGGCGGTGCGGGGAATATTTGCACTGGGGAGAATCCCCAAAAAATATGCCTACGTCCTGTGGGCGATTCTCTTTATACGGCTGCTGCTGCCGCTGCAGGTGGAGAGCGGCTGGGGATTGATGCCCCGGGAGAGCGGCCTGGTCAGCGCAGTGGAGAGTGTGCTGCATATGGCCGGGCAGGAAGACCCATCCGGGCAAACAGTCCGGCCCGGGCAGCCCGCGCAGGGTACACCATCAGGGCAGACCGTATATCCGATGATCGAGGACGGCCAGGGAGAACCTGAGTATATTGCCGGAAACGGGAGCAATATTTCAGATGTTCCATCCCAGAACGCCAGCCATTTCGGGCAGTCGGAGCAGACACGGCGGCAGTCGGAGGGATCAGGCAACAGAGAATCCGCAGTATGGGCGGTCTGCGTATCCCTCTGGGCGGTGGTCTGCGCGGCCCTCTGGTGTCATGGCCTCTTCTCCTGGCTGCGCATAAAAAAGCAGCTTTGCTGCAGTATTCCGCTGGAGGGCTGGGGAGAGAGGGTATATTTGGCGGACGGCATAGGGACGCCTTTTGTCCTGGGGCTGACCGCACCGGTGATCTATCTGCCCTCGGATATGGAACAGAAGAATTTCCTTTATGTGATTGCCCACGAGCGGACTCATATCAGACGCAGGGATTACCTGATCAAGCTGGGAGCCTATCTGATTGCTTGTGTATATTGGTTCCATCCCTTGGTGTGGGCGGGGTTTGCCCTGATGTGCAGGGATATGGAAATGTCTTGCGACGAGGCGGTGCTGGCACTGATGGGCCGGGACTGCCGGGGAGAATATGCGGACAGTCTGGTGCGTTTGACCTGTGGAAATCGCTATTCGGGGGTGGCGTCGTTGCCATTTGGGGAGGGTGATACCAAGGGCAGAGTCAGACACATTATGACCTATAAAAAATCCACGGCAGTGGTAGGCATTGCGGCGGTGGTAATAATCGTCGTGCTGGCAGTGGTGCTGCTGACCAGTCCCGGGCAGCGGGAGAGCGGGGACAATGACGTCCAGCTCTCTCTGTCTGAAGAGGTATCCTCGGAGGAACAGGGAACCTCTGAACCGGACAGCACGGTGGAGTTTCAGGTGGAGTATGAGGAGATTCCCTGCCCGGCGGCCGTCAGAACCGGATATACTTCTCTGGGGGCGGACGGCGCCATGCTGGACTATGCGGACGCAGAACGGTTGATTTTCCACGGCTACTTTGGCCTGTATGTGTATTCCGTCTCCGCAGGGCAGATCACGGACGCGGTGGATCTGCAGACTCTGGGCTGTGGGTATACCCAGGGTGACAATACCTGTCAGGTACTGGTCGCCGAGGACGGAGCCAGTGTATATTTTTATCCTTTGGGGCACATAGCGGAGAGCGAGGGCAGTTTTTCCTGCTATGTGTATGAGGTTTCCAGCGGCAGATTGCTGAGCCTGACTTATGCCCAGCAGCAGACAGGAAAAATCAATGTAAAGGAGGATTTGCAGCGGCTGACAGGGGAGAAACTGTCTGGGAGCATACAGCAGTGGTCTACGATTGGCTGGTCTGTGTGGGAGCAGGGTTTTTGCTCCGACAGCGGCATACTGTTCGAGGAAAACGGCGAGCAGGTCCGCGGCTATCTGAAAAGCGCCAGTGACACCCTGGAGGATATGGTGTATGTCAGGGAAAGGGGATACACGGAAGAAGGGGGGAGCAGGCTGACAGAGGCAGTGCAGCTCTTTGGGGCGGAAGGCAGCAGCATCTCCTATGGGCAGCAATCCCCGTTTGTCACCATAGACGGGGTAGACTACAATATGGATCAGATCATAGCGGAATACCGTTTTGGAGACGAGGTGGAAATGGTTTCCCGACCCATTTTTGTGAGTGCCATTATGGGGGTGCGCTGCGTGGACGGTCTCTGGATCGTGGAGGGACATATCAGCCCCGACTGCAGCACCTACAGCATATACGATCCCGCAGAGAGAAAATGGGAGGAACACATTATAGCCAGTTATCTAACGTGGAGCAACCGGGATGAGAACTTGGCGGTGCGGGAGGAAAATCGCATGGATACGGTGATCTACTCGCTGTACAACGGGATATACAGCCTTGCGGACGGACAGCTGGCAGTTTTGGACACAGGGACGGTTCAGGTCGATGAAGAGAATTTGCCCCGGGAATATATCATAGGACTGGGCCGGGCGGGAGATGAGATATATGTGACAGTCAGATCTACTCAGACAGAGGAGGAGCGGACGCTGGAGTTTTCGTATGAGGATGCCCGGCGCGGAGTGCTGCAGCTGGAGTGATCACAATAAAATTCATTTACAACTATAAATGAATTGCAAAAAGAATCCGATATACAATATACAGACATGTGGAAAATAGTTGAGAATCGGCGCAGTACCGCAGATTTTGTCTGCGGTGTCTGTGTTGGTCGCGGAAAGGGAAAAGTCATGGGAGAGATTACACCCAGTGAAAACGAGTGGCTGGTGATGGAGGTATTGTGGGCGCACGAGGGCGCCATGACGGCGGCGGAGATTATTGAGCAGCTGGCGGGTAAGACGGATGTGAGCCAGAAGACCATCCGGGTTATGATCAATCGTCTGTTGGCCAAGGGAATGCTGGCTTACACAGTGGATGAGAAGGACGCCCGGATTTATCATTACCGGGCGGTCAGAACCAAGGAGGAGTGTCTGCAGTTGAAGAGCAGGCGGTTTGTCAGCAATTATTTCGGCGGCAACGCCTCGCTGGCGGTAGCCAGTTTTCTGCAGTCGGCGGATATCAGCCGGGAGCAGCTGGAGGATCTGAGCAGTCTGGTGGAGAGCTTAAAGGATAAGCGTTAAAGGCGGGAGAGGAGGAAAACCTTGGAGTTGTTGGATACGCTGCGGCGATTTGGCATATTTGTGTGTCAATACGGTTTTTCCAAGTGTATGAGAACCGCTGTCTGCGGACTGGCGCTTATGCTGCCCCTGCTGATCTGGCGCCGCCACAGAGAGCGCGGAGGCAGCGGGAATGCGGACCTGGGCTTTTACAGCTGGTTTCTCCTGTTCCCGGCGGCGCTGACAGGAATGAGCAAGTTATTTTTTCAGCGGTGGAGTATAAGACTGCACGGTCTGACCATGGCTTTAAGCGCAAGCTGGGCCAGCAGCGTCTATTTTGCCGTCATGCTGGCGCTGGCGGGCTGGTGGCTGGTCAGAAAGCTGTTGCTGGCCCGGAGAGTGAGAAAGCTGTATTGCTGGCATTCTCGAAGGGGACATTCCCACAGGGGCACGGAAGACTGGCAGGCCTGTGTCAGACAGGTGACGGTTAGGGACCGCTGGGGGCTGGCGAGGCGGTATCTGAGCCGGGCCGGGGTCTATGTCACCGGCGATGAGAACAGTCCCTATTGCGGAGGAGTATTTCGGCCTTATATCGTGATGCCGGAGTTTTATCTGGAGCCGGGGCCAGAGGACGCGCGCGCTGGCAAGGAAGAGGCACTGGACTATGAGAACTGGCGTCTGACGGAGCGGGGAAAGGTGCTGTTGTGCCATGAACTGCTGCATTTGAAGGCAGGTCATATACTGTGGATAAACCTGTTTGCGCTGCTGCGGATCTACTGGTGGTTCAATCCGCTGATTTATTTCTGTGAGAGGCGGATGCAGCAGGACATGGAGCAGGCATGCGACGAAGGCTGTCTATATTACACGGATGTCAGTGAGCGGGAATATGGCAGGCTGCTGCTGGAGGTGGCCGCCGGACAGGAACCCATACGGCTGGCTGGGGCCGCTACTTTTCTCAAGGATCGGGACTATCATTCTCTGAAAAACCGCATAGGAAATCTGCGGGGAAAATGCGAGCGGAAACAGTATTGGCGCACGCACAGATACATGGGATGGGGCTGTGCCCTCATACTGGCGCTGGCGGTTCTGGCGGTGGGACTTACCTCCTATCCCCGGTATACCCGGCTGACGGGGCTGACTTTGTATGATGAGGAACTGCATATGATATGTGACGATTCTCCCCAGCTGCGTGCGGCGGTACAGGTGGTGGACGGGTATCTGCAGATCGACCCGGAGCAAATGGACCTTTGTCTGGAAGAACTGGGACCGGAAGGTTCTTATGTGTATCTGAGCTATGATACCATTATGAAGGTGCCGGGCGTAGGGGGAGGCGGCAATGCGGGCATGATTGCCCTTGAGGATTACGAGGATATTTTTTATCTGCGGGCGGAGACCTGGGAGAACGACTGGATGGAATTTATTCTGAAATACCTATTGTAAATATCTATTGTAAGCGGAATGGTCGTTTGGTGCCGGGGGGCTTGCCTGAACGGATATGTGGCCGATATGATTAGTAGCGACACATGCGAGCCGGAGACGGACGAGCGCAAAATAAGGCATGAAGAGGTAGGCATGAGACAGGTGACATTTACATTTGTGGAGGGGGAGACAACTCTACAGCCGGAGGAAATACTCTATATTGAGACTAGCAGACATAAAAATATTTTTCATACCACAAGCCGGACCTACAGTATATACCGGAAGATGGATGAACTTGAGACTGCGATGGAGGGACTGGATTTTGTCAGATGCCACCAGAGCTTTTTGGTGAACATGCGCTATATCCGAAGGATCAGCAGCTACGTGATGACGCTGACCACGGGACAGGAGTTGTCGGTTCCCAAAGCCAGATACCGGGAGGTCAAGCAAAGGTACGGGGAATATCTGGCGCAGCGCAGCGAGAATTCCACACCTGAGACGGCGGCTGCGGACCTGTGAAAAGGTGGACATAACAAGAGACCGGAGAAAATGAGACAGAATTTTTCTTCGGTCTCTTTTTTGTTGTTTTTTTCTGCACTAACCGCTATAATAAAATTATAATCACTGGTGGGCGGAGAGAGGAGTCAGTATGTTTGGATTTAAGAAAAAAACAGGGGAGATTGACGCCCAGTTAAACATTGTGGCCAACAGTCTTGCCAACAATTATAAGGATGCGGCGAGAGACGGGCTGAAAGAGGCCAAGAGGATGTTTGAGGCGCTGGAGGGAGAGCTGTCCGAGAGGGAGAGAAAACGGATCAGCCAGCAGATTGACAGCTTTCAGGAGCAGATGAAAGGCTATTCCCACTACAATCATATTGGATGGTAGTGCAGAGATGTACAATAAAGCCGCCGGATATAAACGGCCAGACGAAGGAGGGACAACAAAATGAGACTGATTATTATACGACATGGTGAGCCCGATTATGAACATGATACTCTGACGGAAAAGGGCTGGCGGGAGGCGGCGCTGCTGGCGGACAGGATATCCCGGCTGGATGTGAAGGAGTTCTATGTGTCTCCTCTGGGCCGGGCCAAGGCTACGGCGTCACTCACGCTGGAAAAAATGGGAAGGACAGCGGTGGAATGTCCCTGGCTGCGGGAGTTTGCGCCTCAGATCATGCGGCCGGACGTGCCGGACCACACCATGATCTCATGGGACTGGCTGCCCCAGGACTGGACGGAGGTGGACGAATTTTACCGCCGCGATCAGTGGAGTACACCGCCTGTGATGCGGGAGGCCGTGGCCACTGACCCGGTCACCGGTGAGCAGCGGGTGGGCATACAGGAGGAGTATGACTGGGTGGTGCGGGGCTTTGACAGCATTTTGGCAGAGCACGGCTATCAGCGCAAGGGAGGTTTTTACCGCACGAGACAATCCAATCAGGACACGCTGGTATTCTTTTGCCATTTTGGTGTGGAATGTGTATTGTTGAGCCATCTGCTGGGGATATCCCCCATGGTGCTGTGGCATGGAACTGTTGCGGCTCCCACCTCGGTGACTATTCTCTACACAGAGGAGCGCAGACGGAGCAGAGTATCCTTCCGCATGGCCTGTTTTGGGGATATTTCTCATCTGTATGAGGCGGAGGAGGAACCTTCTTTTTCCGCCAGATTCTGTGAAACCTACAGCAGTCAGGAAAGGCATGACTGACGGACATGCTTTTTAGGGATTGTGCCGTCAATGGATGTGGCGCACAGACGATTTCCACATATATTAGTTGTAAGAGCGGTCAGAGGGCAGGAACCCACGGGCAAAACCATGCCCGTTAAAGCGGACAGACGGGAGCTTTTACATGCAGGTAGCGGCAGGATTGTTAATTCCCTTCGCAGGAACCACATTGGGCGCGGCCATGGTGTTCCTGATGAAGAATGAAATGAATAAAAAGCTTGAGAAACTGCTGCTGGGATTTGCCGCTGGGGTGATGATTGCGGCCTCTGTGTGGTCTCTGCTGATCCCGGGCATTGAGATGGCATCACAGCAGGGCAAGATTGCCTGGATACCGGCTGCGGCGGGTTTCTTGCTGGGCATGTTCTTCCTGTTGGTGCTGGACAGCTTGATTCCCCACTTACATTTGGACAGCGGCAAGCCAGAGGGAGTGAAGTCAAGCATGGGAAAGACTGCCATGCTGGTCTTTGCTGTGACGCTGCACAATCTGCCGGAGGGCATGGCGGTGGGCGTGACCTTTGCCGGGGCTATGATGGGAAACACGGGTATCACCATGGCGGGTGCCTTCGCGCTGGCGGTGGGCATCGCCATACAGAATTTTCCCGAGGGGGCCATTATCTCCATGCCCCTCAAGAGCAGCGGACAGAGTATCTCCAAGGGCAGGGCTTTTTTTTATGGCATGCTCTCCGGGCTGGTGGAACCCATCGGCGCGGTGATTACCATACTGCTGACCAATCTGGTGGTGCCCTTTCTGCCCTATCTGCTGTCCTTTGCCGCGGGAGCAATGATCTATGTGGTGGTGGAGGAGCTGATCCCGGAGTCCCAGTCCGGGGAGCATACCAATATAGGCACCATCGGCGTGGCGGCAGGGTTTACGCTGATGATGATACTGGACGTGGCGCTGGGTTAGTGTGAGGAGTATACAGATGGAGAAAACAGACGGGAAATTGCTGCTGGTGGACGGCCATAATCTGTTGTTTCAGATGTTCTACGGAATGCCGGCCCGGATCGTGAATAAGGACGGCAGGGCCATACAGGGCACTCTGGGCTTTGTGGGGGCGCTGCTTAAGATTATCAGGCGGGTGCAGCCCAGTCACATAGCGGTTATTTTTGACGGGGAGCATGAAAATCAGCGCAGGGAGTTGGCGGAGGATTACAAGGGAAACCGCCCGGACTACGGACAGATGCCGGAGGAGGAGAATCCCTTCTCCCAGCTGCCGGATATATACCGGGCGCTTGACTTTATGGGAATCCCGCACTGGGAGACCGAGGAGTATGAGACGGACGATGAGATTGCTGCGTATGTGTATGCCTGCGGGAAGGAGCTGCAGATTGTCATTTCGTCCTTTGACAGCGATTTTTTTCAGCTGATAACAGAGCATGTGTCAGTGTGCTGCGGTACCGGGGCGAGAAGACTGTGCTGTGCGATGTGGAATATATCCGGGAAAAGCTGGGGATCGAGCCGTGGCAGTATGCGGATTACAAGGCGCTGACCGGAGATACGGCGGACAATATAGCNGGTATCCGGGGCNTAGGNCCCAAGACGGCGGCGGGANTGATGAGACANTTCGNCAGCCTGGAGGANNTGCTGNCCCGCAGNGATGAGGTGNNAAAGCNCTCCNTANATAACGCTCTGAAAGAGGGAGAGGAACAGCTNCGCCGGAACTGGCGGCTGATACGGCTGGATTCCAGAGCGTCCCTCTCACGGCCNCCCGCGGANCTGGCCTGGCAGGACCGGGGANTGACAACCACGGAAGTGCTTAAGGGNATCGGNTTGAAATAGAGAATCGGAGAGAATACAGTATGATTTACTTATCACATTTTACATTNCCNACNNNTGANCAGGAGTTTGANTTNTTTCTGGGACAGAAGNGGACNTGCTACGANTCCTATTATCCNTTTCAGNTNCTNTCCCGGNGGANNCTGCGGATGCTGGATTTNGAGCCGGTGACGATCCTCTACGGGGGCAACGGCTCCGGCAAGACCACGGCGCTGAACGTNATCGGGGAGACNCTGGGGCTGCAGCGGGAGGCNCTGTACAACCGNAGNAATTTTTTTGAGANCTATACGAAATTATGCGGCTATGAGACNCAGCAGCCCATNCCGCAGTGCAGCAGAATNATCACCAGNGACGATGTGTTTGACTTTATGCTGAATCTGCGGTCTCTGAATGAGGGGATCGACCGGAANCGGGAGGACNTATTTACAGAGTATCTGGAGAACAAATACAACCANTTTCAGATGCGTTCATTAGAGGACTATGAACAGCTGAAAAAGGTGGTGCAGGCTCGCCAAAAGACCCAGTCCAGATATGTGAGAGCGAANCTGATGGACAATGTGCGGGAGCACTCCAACGGGGAGAGCGCNTTTCTGTATTTCTCTGAAAAGATACAGGAAAACGGATTGTATCTGNTGGACGAGCCGGAGAACAGTCTGTCCCCCCAGAGGCAGCAGGANCTGCTGCGNTTTNTGGAGGATTCCGCCAGATTCTTTGGCTGCCAGTTTATCATAGCCACCCATTCCCCCTTCCTGCTGTCCATGANGGGGGCTAAGATCTATGATATGGANGAGGACCCGGTGGACGTGAAACGCTGGACGGAGCTGGAGAACGTGAGGGCGTANTNTGAGTTNTTTCAGAAACATGCGGGAGAGTTTTAGATTCAAGTCTCNCTCAAAAATGTTTCATAATGAGTAGAAGGATTCAAGATCAATGTTTTGTTTTTGGGAATATTTATATTAGGGAGGTATGGCAATGAAGAATGAAGTTGGAGAGAAACAGGCNGCGGACAGNGTGTTTCTGGACAGNTTGNCCAGGCATCACGACGAACTGCGCTGGCTNTANATGGAGTTGTATGACAACGATTCCATGTTTGCCGAGCTGTGTGACACAATGCGGCAGTACTATCTNGAGAGAGACCGGGANCTGAAACTTCGCGATGAGAGCCGGGAGTCGGACCGGGAATGGTACAGACAGAANGATATGCTGGGAATGATGTTCTATATTGATAACTTTGCCGGGAACATGAANGGCGTGGAATCCAAACTGGACTATATCCGGCAGTGNAATGTGAACTATATTCATCTGATGCCNTTTCTCGANACCCCGGANGGGCGTTCCGACGGGGGCTATGCCGTGTCNGATTTCCNCAAGGTGCAGGANAANCTGGGTTCCATGGAAGATCTGGAAAGCTTGACGAAAGCCTGTCATAAAAAGGGTATCAATGTCTGCATGGACTTTGTNATGAATCATACGTCCGAGGANCATGAGTGGGCNAAAAANGCCCGGCAGGGNGACGGCGANTATATGAGCCGNTATTTTTTCTTTGACAATGGGTGGGAGCCGGCACTGTATGANAAGACCNTGCCCCAGGTGTTCCCCACCACTGCNCCGGGGAACTTTACATGGCTTGAGGACGTCGGACATTTTGTGATGACCTCCTTTTATCCCTACCAGTGGGANTTGAATTACCGCAATCCGAGGGTGTTTAATGAGATGATGTACAATTTCCTCTATCTGGCNAACAGGGGAATCGACATTATCCGCATCGACGCGGTGCCGTATATCTGGAAGGANCTGCATACCTCCTGCCGCAATCTGCCACAGGTACATACTATNGTGCGCATGATGCGCATGATCNGCGAGATCGTCTGCCCGNGNATCCTGCTGCTGGGGGAGGTGGTGATGGAGCCTGAGAAGGTGGNGCCNTACTTTGGAACGGTGGAGAAACCGGAGTGNCATATGCTCTATAATGTCACCACTATGGCTACCACATGGCATACGGTGGCCACAAGNGATGTGAAGCTTTTGAAACGGCAGCTTGACATTGTAAATTCTCTTCCNAAAGACTATGTATTTTTGAATTATCTCCGCTGCCATGATGATATCGGCTGGGGACTTGACTATGGAATATTGAAACAGGATGGTATCGGGGAGTGGAGTCATAAGCGGTATCTGAACGATTATTTTCAGGGAAAAGTGGGAGAGAGCAACAGCCGCGGTGAGCTGTACAATGCGGACCCTGCCACCGGAGACGCCAGATTCTGCGGAACTACGGCGTCCATGTGCGGCGTGGAGAAGGCGGAGGCAGAGCAGGATGCCTGTGCGCTGGAGAANGCGGTTCGCNAGGTGNTGATGCTCCATGCGTATATGTTCATGCAGTCGGGAATCCCGGTGCTCTACAGCGGTGATGAGATNGGACAGATCAATGACTACACCTACAGNGAAGANCCCNAAAANGCGGCGGATTCCCGCTATATCCACCGGGGNGCCATGAACTGGGAGCTGGCGGCAAANATGCGGGATACNGATACNGTGNAGGGCAANATCTTTCAGGGCNTGAACCGTCTGGAACAGATCCGAAAGGCGGAAAANGTCTTTGTGTCAGATGCGGATNCATGGACTATNGAGACATGGGACCAGTCTGTGTTATGCATTGGCAGATANTATGACGGGGAGAAGATNATCGGACTGTTTAACTTCAGCGAATATGACAAAACCGCNTGGATCAATGAGACCGACGGGGACTATGTGGANNTGATCTCGCAGAGAGAGATGAGACCCAGCGGTGTAGATATACCGGCCTACGGTTTCTANTATNTGAAAAAGAAATAATTATTNTGCCCGNTGCGCAGAGGNAATTCNTCNGNGCNCCGGGCTTTTTTTGNGTTACANGGTATTTGGCTGGNTTTTCAGCNGGAAGGANACCGTCACCACAAACANATCNGCGTTGGTCTCCCAGCTGAANCTTCCGCCGCAGGCCTCCGTGAAACTTTGGGCGATGGACAGCCCCAGGCCGCTGCCGCCGTCTGTGCGGCTCTGGTCTCCTCTGGTGAAACGCTCTGTGAAATCCTTGTCCTTCTCCAGCTCCTGCTGAGAGGTGTTCTTGACGCTGGCCACTGCCAGGCATCCGTCGGTCTGCAGGGTCACAAACACCCTGGAACCGTCCAGAGAGTACTGTATGGCGTTCTGGAACAGATTCTGGAATACCCGGTACATGCGCTGTCCGTCCGCCATGATCAGTACCGGTGCCTCCGGAATCTCTGTGCGGAAGGTGACTTTGCTGTTCTCAATCTGTTCCTCCATGTCCGCTAGGGTCTGACGCAGCAGCTTGCCGAAGTCCAGCTCCTCCATATGCATGGGCAGTTCCCCGGAGGCGGCTTTGCTCACGGCAAACACATCCTGCACCATGTTCTTCAGCCGCTGGGATTTTTCATCCAGAATCTTTACATAATCCTGCACATGCTCCGGCAGTTCTTTTTCCTCCTTGAGGAATTGCACATAGCTGATGATGGAGGTCAGCGGCGTTTTGATGTCGTGGGATACGTTGGCGATAAGCTCCACCTTCATGCGTTCGCTCTTCATCTGTTCGTCCACGGCGTTTACCATGCCGTGACGAATGTCCTCCAGCTGCGCTATGGTATCCTCCAGATCATGCCCGGCAAGGGGGGATGTCTCCCCGTCAGAAACCTTTGGCGAATCGTAGTCGCCGTTACGAATATCCTTTATGCGGCCTGACAGTATCTCCAGATCTTTGGCGGTCTCCATATTTTTTACACCGATCCGGTATTGCAGCACCAGAAATCCCACCAGAATCAGAAAGAACAAGCTGCCCATGCCCCAGACAGTCTCACGGTGGTGGTAGCCCTGGGTATATCCGTTGATGCCTCCTGCCAGCATCAGCAGGCCGTAGACGACGGCTGCGACAAAGGCGGTGCAGTTGCGGCGGGCGGTCTTCACAGGCAGGGGCTGCTGCAAGTCTCTGGCGGTAAAGGTCCGGTGCAGCTTGGCGACCAGCCCATGCTCCCACACTTTCCGGTTGCGGCGAAGGTCGTTGACGACCAGGTATGCCAACCAGAAGAGAAAGATATATCCCTCGGAAAAGAGGTGGAAAAACAGCAGGCGGATGTAATCGCCCGTGAGGAAGTAATCGTAGCCGGAATTGCCGCCATAGACGACAGCCGTTCCCTCCGTTGTCCAGCGCACCTCATCTATAATCGCATAGCCGTAGTTTCTAAAGAATTGGTTTTCGCAAACATAACACAGCGAGAGAAGAATGGCACCCACAAACAGGATTTTTCCCTCAAACCATATTTTCCCGGTGAATCTCGCGATAGCTGCATCTGCCTCCCGCTTGGACTTTCTGCACAGGAATGCCGCTGCCAGCAGCACAAGACCCACTGCCAGGAATATGGTTCTCAGAAGAAACATTTTCCTATTGACCAGGATGTTATCCCGCATCCAGTACAGGGAGTTGTCTAACTGCCCATAGCTGCCCTTGCCGTATAGGCTCTCGGAATACAGCACAGGTTCCTTTGCTGCAGCCATATAGATGACAGCTTTTTTCATGTCTTCATCCACTATAAAATTGCGGTAGCCCGGCACATACCATTCGCTGTCGTCTTGATAGTAGCCGTCCCCATAGACGTCAAGTTCTTTTCCGTCCTTGAGAATTCGGACTTTGCCATCCGCATAATACAGCAGGAAATTGTAGCCCTCCGGTGCTGTAAGCTGTCCGTCCGCAGGAAACAGATCTGAGTTGGCATAGAGAACCTTGCCGTCATAGGCGATGGAATATAGCAGATTCTCATCTTTCTTGATGCTGTCGTGGTACTGCTGGGCGTATTCTCTGCACCGCTGCGCCCGTTCTTCGTCTGTGAGGGAATTTTTCCCATCCTGCCAGTAGTACATGTCCTGATTATAAAACCAGTCTTCCCATTCCACCTGCTCTTGCGCAGGCATTCCCTCCCAGGGAATAAGCTCCTGCACCGCTGTGCTCTCCACAATACCATCGTTATAGTAACCATAGTAATTGTAATAACCGCTGCCATAGGAGTCTGTAGCCATGGCAAGGAAGGTCTCAAGACGGTCTGAAATATAATTCCTAAAACGGCGGCTCTGCTGATAGTCTTCCTGTAACACCCTGTCAGGATGCTTTAGGGAAAAATCCCCCGGCAGATTCCGCAGGAGGTCGATGCCGCTGCCCAGCGTCAAGGTGACTCCCGCAAAGAAGATCATAAAGCTAATTCCTTTTTTCCTGTTTTTCCATTTTGTATCCAATGCCCCACACCACCTTTATATATTCTGGCTCTTTTGGATTCAGTTCCACTTTTTCACGGATGCGGCGGATATGCACCATGACGGTGTTCTCCGACGCGAAAGCGTCCTCCTCCCACACCCGGCGGTAGATCTCCTCGGCGGGAAATACCCGGCCCAGGTTGCGCATTAGCAGGTCGATGATCCGAGTTTCCGTGGCGGTCAGTTTTACGGGTTCTCCGTCCGCATAGAGGGTTTTTTCCTCCATACGGTATAACAGCCGTCCGTTTTGGATCTCTCCCGCGCAGTTCCCCGCATTGATGTCTCCCAGCAGGGTGTAGCGGCGGAGCTGGCTCTTCACCCGGGCTGCCAGCTCCTGGGGATTGTAGGGCTTGGAGACATAGTCGTCGGCCCCCATGGACAATCCCAGCACCTTGTCGGTATCCTCGCTCTTGGCGGAGAGGACGATGATGGGGATGTTCTGTTTCTCACGAATGCGCATCACTGCCGAAAGCCCGTCCAGCTTTGGCATCATCACATCGATCAGCACCAGCCGCACCTGGCGGGTGGCCAGGATATCCAGCGCCTGCAGCCCGTCATAGGCTTTCAACACCTCGTAGCCCTCGCCCTCCAGCAGAATGCTGATGGCTTTTACGATCTCTCTGTCATCGTCCACAACCAGTACACAATCACTCATGATACTTCCTTTCCGCAACCGCATGCCCTGCCGGGCCATGTCGCAAATACTTCGCAGGTTCTTAAAAATGAAACTGTATCTTTCAAGCTGTTACCAGCATATAATCTATTTTTTACAAAACACAGGGGGGATTCCTTACAAATTTCTTACAATGCCTTTCCCCTATTCTCTGCTTTTGCAATAAACAAAGCTCCTGGATTCCCAAGAGCTTCGTATCGGCAATCGTTCGGTGATACTTCTACATTTATTATACATATATCTGTGAGAAAATCCACTGGAAAATAGTTAAGTGGATTTTTTTCAATCTTAAGCCAATCTTAAGGTTGACCTTAGCTACATTTAAATTTGACGCTGTATGATGAAATCGTTACGGGGAGTATGGGGCATATGCAAAAAAATAATCTCCCTGTGCCCCGCTTATAACAAAAAAGGAGGATCTTGCAGGGTATTTTTTCTATATATGCCCCGTCACCGGGAAAAAGGGCGTATTTCCCTGGTTATGTGGGGCACTGGGAAATAATTTTTCTGCATATGCCCCACACAGCCTCGTGAGCAGCAAAATTATATAGATTACGCGCTTGTGTTGTTAGGAGGAATAAGAATGTTGGAGTGCACTAACCTTACGAAATCGTACAAAAAGAAATGTGTTGTAAACAATCTCAGTTTCAGCGTGGAGAGGGGAGAAGTATTTGCCTTTCTGGGGAGCAATGGCGCGGGGAAAACCACCACGATCAAAATGATCTTGGGACTTGTGAGTATTGACAGTGGTCAGGTAAAGATCGCGGAGGGCGTTCGGATCGGATACTCTCCCGAGACTCCCTATTTTCCACCGTTTCTCACCGGTTATGAGGTGCTTGCCTATTATGCAAGCATCCAGAGGCTCCCAAAGCCGGAGCGCGGGACGGAAATACCAAAGCTGCTTGACACGGTAGGTCTTGAAGATAGCAGGACAAGAGTAAAAAACTACTCCAAAGGTATGCTGCAGAGACTGGCGTTGGCACAGGCGCTGCTGGGCGATCCCGATCTGCTGATTCTGGACGAACCTACCGCAGGTCTGGACGCCCTGGGCCGGGTGGAGATGATGCAGTTGATTGGCAGGCTGAAAGACGGGGGCAGGACAATTCTCATCAACTCCCATATTTTAAATGATATCGAACGGATCTGTGACAGGGGTATTATCATTAAAAAGGGGGTACAGATGGGGACATGGAACAAGGCTGACGACAACCCCCAAAGCCTTGAGGAAATTTTTATTGAGTTGGTGGGAGGTACAAATGTATGACAATCGCAATCACAGCTTTTAAAGAAAAAATCCGCCGCAAGGAATTGTATATTGTCTCCGCCATCGGCGTTTTGCTCCTCATCCTCTTTGGGACGGGGACGGGATCTCTGTCCATAGACGGCACGGCCATCACCGACTATCGTGTACTGGGTCCCATCATGCTGATCGTTGTAAATGCCATCAACTGTATGCTGGCAGTGGTCATGAGTCTGGGCACGATTCCCAATGAGTACCAGCGGGGCACAAGTCATCTGGTGTGGATCAGAAAAGTGCCACAGTGGCGTTATCACGGCGAACTTGCCTTGGCGGGTGTGCTGGCGGGACTTGTCTCGGAGGCAATTCTCTTTGCCGCCATGCTGGTCTTTATGCTGGAAAGTCATAGGGCAGAACAGCTGTGGCGGCTGCTCCCTGCCTACTTGATCGTGGGGATAAATGTTGCCGCCGTGAGCATGTTCACCAGTATGCTCAGCGCCGTCATTCCCAAATTTGCCGCCGGTGCCATAGCCTCTGCGGCAGCTCTTGCAGGAATTTTCCACAGCCTGCTGGAACTGCTGAAAGACATGGTGGGCGGCTTTGGGGGAGAACTGATAAAATATGCGCTAAAACTGATCCCGGACCTCCACCGGGTGCAGACACAGGCGGGAAATGTCCTCCACGGCGGGAAGGTGGATATGCACGTTATCTTGACAGGTTTGCTTGTGGTCTATGTGTATACAGTGTTGCTGTTTGTAATTAAGAGGAAGGAGACTTGAGAAAGAGGGAGCTATGAAAGAGGTAACTATGAAAAAGGGAATCATTATTTTGATAGGTATAGCGCTTGTAATTGGGGTCGTTGCAACGGGAACCTACGGACTCTCCCAGGAGGACCTTGCCATCTACCAGCAGGCGGTGGAGCTGGAGGAGAGCGGCAGCAATATGGGTTTTGAGGGGTTTGCTCTCACGGACTATCCCGTGGCGTTCTATGACGGGGATCGAGATTATGTGGTGACCTGGGAAGGGGATGGATACAGCGTAAAGAAACGGAGAGCTGTCATCAATTTCATTGCCGCAACCGCCTATCCCGTTGACGACCACTATGAGGTTCTTACCCCCACCATTCAGAAAATGTCCTCACTTATGGGCATAATGAGCGCAGGCGGTATGGGGTACGGCGTCGAGGAACACACTGCGACGATCTGGCATGAGGCGTTTCACTGCTATCAGGCCACCTATTTTCCGGAGAACATGGATGTGATCTGCTCCGGCGAGATTGATGAAGGTATTATTGCCGGGGAGGCTGATACCAATCCCCAGGCGGTATCTCTGTTTCAACAGCAGGCCCGGCTGTTGGAGGAGGCGGTGAAAGTGGAGGATGTTGACAGGATACGGGAGTGTATCGTAAGATATAAGGAACTTGACGAGGAGAGAATGCTGCTGCTCTCGAAGGAGGTAATAGCCCTGGAGGATTACTATACAAGGGTGGAGGGAACGGCCTGCTATATTGAGGCATGTATTTACAAAATGCTGCTTCCCGAACAATTGGACGGCAGGTACCTTGACGGTATCAGTGAATATAGCGGCGGCTCCTCAAAGTATTACCGAACGGGCATGGCCCAGTGTATGATTCTGGACAGACTTAATCCCAACTGGAAAGTAGGCTTTGATTTTTCGGAGTCGGTTATCGACCTGATCTATAGAGAGCTGGGGCTTGTGTGAGGTTCTAAGAGGTTTTTTTGACGGAGGCAGCGTCCGGTAAAACGGGCAGGAGGGAGTCAACATGGAGTATAAGGTGCTTGCAGCGGGGGATGGTACGGAGCTTTTGGCTGCTCTGTAACTCCATCGCGAGAGGGAAAATATCAGGCTGATCAAGGCGGACAACGGTATTACCGCTCTGGAGCTGTTTAGAAGTGAAAAGCCCCATCTCGTCCTGCTGGATATCATGATGCCGGGGCTGGACGGTTTCGCCGTGCTGAAACGAATCCGGGCGGAGAGCCATGTCCCTGCCATCATGTTCACCGCCAGAGGGGAGGATTACGACAAGATACTGGGTCTTGGACTGGGAGCGGACGATTATATCACCAAACCCTACAATCCCATGGTGGTGGTGGCCAGGATCAAGGCTCAGCTTCGCCGCAGTTACGACTATCGGGACGATGGCGCCGACACAGAGAAGGAGCTCCGGTGCTTTGACCTGGTTCTCAATCGGGCCGAGGGCATAGTCACCAAGGGCGGCAGGCCCGTGGAACTCACCAAGACGGAATTCCTGATACTGGAGCTGCTTATGCAAAGCAGGGGCAGGATATTTACCAAACAGCAGATTTTTGAGTATGCCTGGGACAGCGACTATATTGCCGGCGACAGTACGATCATGGTACACATCAGCAACCTCCGCTCCAAAATAGAGGACAACCCCAAAGCGCCGAAGATGCTGAAAACCATCAAGGGACTGGGCTACAAGATGGAAAAGGAGTGAGACCTTGAGATTGAAGAAAAGCATTTTTACCAAGCTGATTGGCAGCTTTGTCCTGTATGTGGTGGTCATGATCGTCACTTTTGTGGTATGCCTCCTGCTGGAGACCGTGCTCATCACAGAGGGCGATCCCACCAGTCTGTTTCCCTATGGTATCATTGATGAAGACGGGAATGTGGCAGGTATGGAAATTCTCCAGAAGATAGGCGGCTGGGTGGAAGAACTGGAGGATGGAGAGCAGAGACGGGATGGTTCTTATAATGTGGTCCATGTGTATGGGGAGAAGAAAACCGAAGGACAGCACTATTCCCTTCAGGATCTGTTGGAGCTCACAGCACCCTTTGGGGAAACAAAATATATAGGTTTTTTCATACAGCCCGAAAATAGTCCGAAGAAGTACCTTTGCTTTTACGACAGAGCCCTTATGCAGGTCTCGGTCACGATGAATTTAAATAATATAGGAGAATATGATATACCAGACATTTTTCCCCTGTTTTTTCCCATTTCCATTTTGGAGATCCTGCTCATCAGTCTTTATCTGAAGAGAAAAATCAAAAAACCCCTGGATCAGATCATTGCGGGAATGGAGGATCTGAGATCAGGAAACGGCGGCGCTCGGATAGACATAAAAACCGAGGCTGAGTTTGAAAAAATCGTTGACACCTTCAACCTCATGGCGCAGCAGCTGGAGGACGAGAAGGCCCAGAGAGAGACTCTGATCCGAAAGAAAAACCAGATGCTGCTGGAATTGTCTCATGATATCAGGACGCCTATTGCGACCATAAAAAGCTATGCGAATGCTTTGGAGGCGGGACTTGTCCCCAAGGAGAGAATCGGGAGTGTCTATCACACCATTGACAGCAAGGCGGACAGGGTGGAAAAGCTGTCCGACGATATGTTTATGATGCTTAAAATGGACAATCCGTATTATAAAATGCATTGGGAAACCATAGACCTCTGCGAATTTTTGCGCCAGCTCTGTGCGGAACATTACGATGAGATCACGGAGGCGGGATTTGAATTTGGGATTGACATTCCCGACAGCGGGCTTAGAGCCTCGGCGGACAGAAACCTCTTATCCAGGGTCGTGGCAAATCTGCTCTCCAATGCGCTGAAGTACAACAGGACGGGAAAAGTTATTGCCGTGTCTCTGTCCTGTGAATGCGGCAGGGCGCATCTGGTCGTCTCCGATGACGGTCAGGAGATTGACGGGGCTTATGCGGGGCAGATGTTCCAGGCATTCTCCCGTGGGGACTTATCCAGAAAAACCGATGGCGGAACCGGTCTGGGACTGGCGATCTCAAGGATTATTGTGGAGAAACATGGGGGAAACATTAGCTACTGCCGCAGGGATGGGAAGAATGTGTTTGCGGTGGAACTGCCGATGATGAGCAATCTTTTTGCTCCCGGGGATAAATTGATATGATATGGCGGGAAACCAATTATTTTTATGGTGCATTTTGTATGAAATGTGGTATAATAATAAATAGGAACGTGAATGAAGATGGAGATGGTGACTTCGTGTTAAATGTATGGATTGATGACCTGACTCCTTGCCTGAAAGATAATGAAACCGGGGATTTTGTACAGACAGAAGTTATCCAAATTAGGCGCAAGAGTTTCTTGTCAAAATTTATCAAAAAGAATGGATGGTATACTGATTGGGCCAAGTTATTACAGGAGCATGAGGTATACGCACTTGTGATAAAAGGAACTGTAGATATTCAAGGCTTGGTTGCGTTAAGCCAAAACAAGGACTTCCAGGCAGTTTATATCGCATGGATGTGCACGGCACCGCAAAATAATAAGCTGTTGTGTGACAATCTCAAATACTCAGGAGTGGGAGGTCATTTGTTTGCCATAGCAGCAGATAAGTCCGTGGAATATGGATTTGATGGTACGATTGTAGGGTATGCCGCAAATATGGACTTGGTGAATCATTATTGCAGCGTGTTCAAGGCAGAGCATATTGCAATGCTGCACCCGTTTCAGATTGCGATTTATGAGGAAGAAGCAGCAGAGTTGAGGGAGGTGTATGTTATGAATGGACAGATGAGGAAATTTGATTATGCCAGGTACTATAAGCAGCTTGAGACTATGCCGGAACCGATTATGGCGAGTGAACTTCCTAAAGTTAAGCTGAATCTTAAAGGGGTCCGTCAATATGCCAGAGACAAGGGTGTTTCAATTGCCAGTCTTACAGATGCTGAAAAGAAACTTTTTATTGAGGCATGAATTGCACATGCTATACAGGTGCGTGTTTTTAAGTTAGAAATTTATAGGTTTTGTAGTAGAACTCCGGCGATAGGTGTCGGAGTTTTTTATTTTTGCTGCTCCTGAAAAGAGCAGTAGACACTTTCTGTGGAATATAGTCTATCTGCTGATTTACTTATCAGCCTGGCTGTGGAACGGTTGCTTGATGATGTGGAGGTTATCAGGGATTTGCGGAGCGGAAAGATAAAATTAGGATTCTCTGTTTTCCTCCTCATCAAAATGTGAAAAGATAGTACGCAGCACTTTGATAGCCAGTTTCTTGCGCTCTAAAGGCTGGTTGTTTGTAATCTGTCTGAATTGGGCCAGGATATTGGGGTCGTTGTCTGATACAGAATCAGCCAGCATGTAATCAACAGTGACTCCAAGCCTGTTGACAAGCCTTACCAGCGTATCCAAGGTAAGGCTGCGTTCACCGCGCTCAATGGCACCCATGTAAGTATCTGATATATCAATTGCCTCTGCAAGTTCAGCCTGCGTAAGGTTTAACTTCTTACGTTCTTCCCGTATCCGCTTTCCTAATCTCTTATAGTCCATATAGTCACCTCTTTCTTTATTTTATGTAGAATAATTTTAGATATGAAACATCTAAATGGGGTAAACATATTGACTAAATGGGGTATGCGTGATAATATAGTATCGAAACAGCTTAAAAAATTACTTAAGGAGGTACAAACACCATGGCACCACGTTTTAAACCAGTTTGTCAATATTGCGGAAAAGTAGGAGGGACTAGAGCACCTGGAACACCCAGCGGCGGCACACCTAATCAGACACCAGTAGTTCAAGGGACATGCCCGTCATCACCAACCGGTAAGCATGCACCTCATTGGGAAAGAGCATAATGTTTAAGGAAAGCATCCGATTTAGGGCAATGAGAAAAGACAGCTTAGTCAAAAGATGAATTGCCCTAATCCGATGCTTTCCTATTGTACCGGAACGCAGATCAATTTCTGGCAACTCGACTGCAAAAGTAGTTTAAAAACCAATTCAGAGAACTGTCAGGAAACATATCAGTAAACTTGTGACAGAAGTAGTGTAACATAAAGAGGTATTGTATGCCATTGGGACTACTATATAGACAATAAGAACAGTTGGCATAGCAACCTTAAATTTTCATATTCAGTGTATTTACAATGTATCAGGTAGAGAGGACAATACATCAGGAGATTAAAGATGGCAAAAAAATGTGCGGAAGTTGTAAAAAATATTTTAGATCAGAATGGTTGCAATTATCAGATTGAGAAGAAAGGGGGTCAGATTACATTTACCCTAGACAATCAATACAATGATTTATTTGAAGATTGTCCGATGTATTTATTTGTTATAGTGGAACGTCATAAACTTTCCGTTTGTGCAATATTAAAATCCATAATCATGGGGGACGGCCAAGTGGCGGTATCCAAATTGTTGTCTCGTATTAATAGGGATATAGTGGCCTCGGATATTGGTACTGATTTACGGGTTGAATTAGATATACGGGAAGGAGTTGTAAATATCAGGTATATGATGTTATTTCGAAAGTGCCCAGAGGATTATGAATTAGCAACTGTTATGAGCATGCCGCTTTTACTTATGCATGAATTTGGAAAGTGGATCATTTCAGTTGCATGTGGGGAATTATCTGTAGAAAGGGCTTACGAGGAAATACAAAACATACAGGAAGAGTCTGTCAATAAAGCTTTTTTTAATATTATGTAAAGATTAGCTACAAGTGTTATAGTATCAGACACAAGATGGTATTTGCAGAAACGGAAATTAATCAAATAGATACAATTGAAAGGAATGCTTTGAATAGAAAATTTAATGAGCAGAACTGCTATAAATAATACAGGACAATTTGGAGTTAAGCTAGTTTATGAGGGATATAAACGTATCAAGTTAAGTTTACGACATGTGGGGATTGGAGGATTGTGGATGTGATTGTGATGATTATTGCGGCATTGTTCTATATATGTTTGCCATGGTATGTTCAGTCAGCTGTATGGCTGGTAAATTTATTTATACCTGACCCCATACCTTTTTTTGATGAATTAATTATGTTTGTTCCTATCGCATATAAGATAAGGAGAATTATCAACGTATCAGAATTTCTAAGAAAATATGGTATTGTTCTGGCAATTTTTATTGGAAGCGGGGTTATAGCGTTAATTGTATGTATGATAGTACTATAGAGGGGAATACGACATGGGTGATATGTCACTGGTAAAATCTTAACACAGCATGCCAGCGTGGATTCTGCATAAAGGGATATGTGTACGAAGATTAGGGTTGCTGGAAATAGAGGAAGAAAGAGAAAGAATATGCAACAGTTGGTAAATCTATGTAGAAAATGGTATGAAAAGATGTCTGTTGACAGAGATATCTTCAAATGGAGGAGATTACTGGAAAATTTATCAGCATGTTGAAGGTTTTTTTGGATAATCTTGTAGCGTGAAACCACGATGGAAATTGACAGCGGCAATATGTATGGTTATAATGGTTTCATGGTCAGGGCAGCCCGATCAAATCAAAACAACAGTATTTTGGAGGTCACTATGGAATTAAAGGACAAGGTAGCAATCGTAACAGGCGGGAGCCGTGGAATCGGCTTTGCCACGGTGAGAGCATTTTTGCAGGAGGGAGCGGCAGTTGTGCTGTGCGCCAGCAGACAGGAGACGGCGGACAAGGCCGTGGCCCAGCTGAAGGAGGAGTTTCCCGAGGCGAAAGTGGAGGGCATTTGGCCCAGCCTCAGCAGCTATGAGGAGGTAAAGGCCGCTTTCGACAAGGTGGCAGAGCAGTATGGCGGTCTGGACATTCTGGTAAACAACGCAGGCGTTTCAGAAAACACGCCTTTTTCTAATTACACGGAGGAGACCTTTGACAAGGTGATGGATCTGAACGTGAAGGGCACCTACAACTGCTCCAAGGCGGCTGCTGATATTATGGAGAAGAAGGGGAGCGGCGTGATCCTCAACACTTCCTCCATGGTCAGCATATCCGGTCAGCCCAGCGGCGTGGCATATCCCACCTCCAAGTTTGCCGTGAACGGATTTACCCTTTCTCTGGCCAGAGAGCTTGGCCCCAAGGGCATCCGGGTGAACGCAGTGGCTCCCGGCATCACGGAGACAGATATGATGAAGGCAGTTCCCAAGGAAGTGATAGAGCCTATGATTGCCCGCATTCCTCTGCGCCGTCTGGGGCAGCCTGAGGATATCGCCAACGCCTTTGTGTTCCTGGCATCGGAGAAGGCGTCCTATATCTCCGGCGTGGTGCTGAGCGTGGACGGACTGATGCGGACCTGAGAACGGTCTGAGATATGTCTGGCAGCAGGACAGAATACAATGACAGGATGCGTAATAGTGAGAAACCGTCTGCATGATGCAGGCGGTTTCTCTTGTCAGGTTTATTTTCTTTTTTTGGATCGCTCTGTGTATTTCTCCTCGCAGTATTTGCAGCGATATACCTCCTTGACCGGGTCTGCCAGATAGAAGATATGGGGCAGCTCCTGTTCAATGGAGGTGATACAGCGGGGATTGTGGCAGTGGATCACGTTTTTGATCTGCTGAGGCAGCACAAGGTCCTTTTTGTCCACGATCTCGCCGTCTTTGATGACGTTGACGGTGATATTGTGGTCGATATATGCCAGTATATCCAGGTCAAGCATATCAATGTCGCACTCCACTTTCAGAATGTCTTTTTTGCCCATTTTGTTGCTGCGGGCGTTTTTGATGATGGCCACCGTGCAGTCCAGCTTGTCCAAACCCAGATGATCGTAAAGCTCCAGACTTTTGCCTGCCTTGATATGGTCCAATACGAAACCTTCTTCGATTTTTCCTACATTTAACATATTTACCTCCTATATGAAGATCATTAGATCTTCTGTTCCGCAGATTTCTTACAAGCACACAGGCTACGCCAGCTCAAGCAGTGTCAGAATCAGCGCCATGCGCACATAGACGCCGTACTGCACCTGTTTAAAGTAGGCGGCTCTGGGGTCCTTGTCCACCTCCACCGAGATCTCGTTGACGCGGGGCAGGGGATGGAGTACCAGCATATCCGGCTTGGCCAGTTCCATCTTTGCCATGTCCAGAATATAGAAATCCTTCAAGCGTATATAGTCTTCCTCGTTGAAAAAGCGCTCCTTCTGTACGCGGGTCATGTACAGTAGATCCAGACAGGGCATTACATCCTCCAGGCTTGTGACCTCCTCATAGGGAATATCCTTATCTTTCAACATCTCTGTGATATAGTCGGGCACCTTCAGCTCCTCCGGGGAGATAAAGACAAAACGGATATCCTCATAGCGTACCAGAGCGTGGATCAGGGAGTGTACGGTGCGGCCGAATTTCAGGTCGCCGCACAGTCCGATGGTAAAGCCGCCCAGAGTGCCCTTAAGGCTGCGGATGGTCAGCAGGTCCGTCAGAGTCTGGGTGGGATGCTGGTGACCGCCGTCACCGGCGTTGATTACCGGAATAAGGGAATGTTCCATGGCCACCATGGGCGCACCCTCCTTGGGGTGGCGCATAGCGCAGATATCGGCGTAGCAGGAGATCACCCGTATGGTGTCGGACACACTCTCGCCCTTGGAGGCAGAGGAGGAGCCTGCGTCGGAAAAGCCGATCACATCGCCGCCCAGCCGGGTCATAGCGGACTCAAAACTCAGGCGCGTGCGCGTGCTTGGCTCATAAAAACAGGTAGCCAGGATCTTGCCGTCACAGGCATGGGCATATTTGGCCTTGTTGCGTTCAATGTCACCGGCCAGGTCAAAGAGCCGGTCCAATTCCTGGGTAGTAAAATCCAGGGGACTCATTAGATGTCTCATATAATTAACCTCCCATTAGTAGTTCCGCATGGCCCCTCCCAGCACACAGGGCAGGTGTTCAACATTCGACCGCTTTGGCGTTCGAATATTGAACAGTGCGCTGTACAGGTCCATGCTGATTAGTAGTTCCGCATGGCCCCTCCCAGCACACAGGGCAGGTGTTCAATATTCGATTGCTTTGCGCTCGAATATTGAACAGTGCGCTGTACAGGTCCATGCTGATTATAGTTCCGCAATGTACACGAAGGAAAAGTCGAAGAGAAAGACTCTTCGACTTTTAACTCACGACATATAGGTGACAAGCTCGGACACGGGCTTGCGCTTGGGGGCGACGGGAGACTCTGCGGGATAGCCCACGGGAATAACGGCCACCACCTCTCTGTCCTCGGGAACGCCCAGCAGATCGGCAATTTTATCATCGTCAATAATACCCATGATAACCGTGCCCAGGCCTTTGTCATAGGCAGCCAGACAGAACGCCTCGCTGGCAACGCCGGCATCGTACATCTGCCAGCCGTCACCGCGGTGGGTGGAGTAGGAGCCGTCGCGCTCAAAGCCGCTGCGGTTCTTGATGATAGTGACAACTACAGCCATGGGCGCCTGATCGATAATGACGCCGTTGCCCGCATAGCCGGAGGTACACTTTGCAACCTTCGCCTTCAGGTCCCCTTCCACGGCAATATATCTGACGATCTGTGTATGTTTCCAGCTGGGAGCGTAGGAAGCGGCCTCCACCACCTCGTCAATCAGCTCGTGAGGAACCGGCTGATCTGTGTAGGAGCGTATGCTTCTGCGTCCCATAATGCATTCTCTGGCGTTCATAAATCTACCTCCTTTATTGGAACATTTTTTCTATTTTAACACAATGGGGAAGATGATGCAAAGAATTTTTTGTAAAAGATAGTCAGCTGGTTGCAGACAGAACCGAATTGTGATAGGATGGGAATATGTCAGACATAAGAGAAGGAGAGAGGCATGGGATTTCTGGATAAGCTGGTCAGCAGAGTGGTGAACACCGCCGTGAGCACTGCGGTGGATACGGCAGTGGACAATGTGATGGATTCGTTATTTGGTAAGAATGAGCCGGACGCAGCTAAGGCTCCTGTGGGCAAGGGCAATATTGCCAGGGAGAACAGGGCCGCCACAAAGCAGGAGAACAATAGCGGAGAGCGTCTTCTGCGGCAGAGAATCGAGGAGATCGCAGCCCGGGAGCAACCGGAGTACGAGCTGCGGCAGAGGGTGCCCAGCAGCGAGGTGGCGGCGCCGGAGGGTGCGAGAGAGTTTTTTGATTATGGTTTCTATCAAAATGGTCTGCTGGTGGCAGTGATTATGATTCTGGAACACAACAACGCTTACAAATATAAAGAGGTGCGTCTGGCGCAGCAGGCGTGCCATGAGCGCCAGGTGGAGTACATGAATTTCATGTCCTATATGATGAATCGGCCAGAGTATATTTCGCAGCGGCTGAAGGAACATCTGCGGTAATACATAAGTTGCATACACAGACAGAGAGGGAAATGCAGTACAGGCTGCGCCCGCGGCGGGCAAAGCCTGTCCCATGTGCGCCCGGTGGGCGCATGTCCGGCGCGGCCGTTTTGGGGCGGCTCCGGGGCCTTGCGGGCGGCGGGGACAGGTTCGGTTCAGTGTTAATAAGCATGGCTTATTAATTTTCAAAGCTTTTTCCCTCTCCCTTTTTGAGAACGGACGAACATGAAGACCAATATCGTGGAGCTGGCCGCCACTCGGGAGAGTTGGCTGGCCTTTTTAAATGAAAAGAGAGAGAGGCAGCATCTGGGCCGCCGGGAGGAGGAGCAGATTCGGGAGTTCATTGATCGCCGGGGGTATCTGACGCTCTGCAGGGCCTGCCGGGAGAACGCCTTTCCCGCCGCTCTGCCCGTCAAGCGCACCATCAACAAGGAGGGCAGCAGCAAGAAGAGAGTGGTGTACACCTTCCCCGGGGATGAGGGCATTTTCCTGAAATTTGTGGCCCACGGCCTGAATCAGTATGAGGATATCCTTTCGGACAACTGCTATGCCTTTCGCTGCCGGGTGGGGGTGAAGGAGGCCATCCGGCGTCTGCAGGGGGATCGCAGAGCGGCGGGAGGGTGGTGTCTGAAGACGGATATCAGCAACTATTTCAACTCCATAGATGTGGCGCAGCTGCTGCCCAAGCTGGCATTTCTGCGGGAGGAAAACCCGGAGGTACACGCTATGCTGGTGCGGCTGCTCACACGGGACGGGGCGATGGAGGGAGACAGGCTGGTCCGGGAACCTCACGGAGCCATGGCGGGAACGCCCATCGCCCCCTTTCTGGCCAACCTGTATCTCACGGAGGTGGATCGGTTTTTTGAGGAGAAAGGGGCGCTGTATCTGCGTTACTCCGACGATATCCTGCTCTTTGCGGACAGCCGGGAGGAGTTGGAGCGCGGGCGGGAGCAGCTGTACGGAATGCTGGCGGCGCTGGGGCTGACCGTGAATCCTGACAAGATCAGCATTTCCGGGCCGGGGGAGGGCTTTGAGTTTCTGGGCTTTGCCTATCGGCGGGGGGAGATCGACCTGTCTGCCAACACGCTGCGCAAGACCAAGGCGAAGATCCGGCGAAAGAGTGACGCTCTGCGGCGCTGGCAGCGCAGAAAGGGGCTGTCCGCGGACAAGGCGGCTGTGGGACTGATCCATGCCATGAATCAAAAATTTTACGGCTGTGACGATCCCCTGGATGAGGAGGACAGGACAGACGCCTTCACCTGGAGCCGATGGTTTTTCCCTCTGCTGACCACGGACAGGGGACTGAGAGAGATAGACGCCTATATGCAGGAGTATATCCGTTATACCGTCACCGGGCGGCACTACAAGGGCAATTACCGGATTTCCTACGGGCAGCTGCAGAGATGGGGCTATGTGAGTCTGGTGCATGAATATTATCGGCAAAAAGAGGGAGCGGTATAGAAAACGTGCGTATAGAGTAAAGTTTTTGTCAGTTGACTAAAGAAATAAAGAGAGAGTACCAAGATTCCTGTTATAATGGTTTTGGCGAAAACAACAAACGGGAAAGGCGAGGTACTCTCATGGAAAAC
>JAAUZI010000027.1 GCA_014804645.1 Lachnospiraceae bacterium
TCCCGAGTGGCCAAAGGGGACAGACTGTAAATCTGCTGCAAATTGCTTCGGTGGTTCGAATCCACCTCCATCCATTTGCTTTATGAATAAAAAATATTGATAAAGCATATGAATGTATTAACTGAATAACGCGGGGTGGAGCAGTCTGGAAGCTCGTCGGGCTCATAACCCGAAGGTCATAGGTTCAAATCCTGTCCCCGCTACTCGACTTTTTAAGTCATGCCCAGATAGCTCAGTTGGTAGAGCAGAGGACTGAAAATCCTCGTGTCACTGGTTCGATTCCGGTTCTGGGCACTATTTTATTGAAAAAGCGGCAGAAAAGGCAAAAACATCCTTTTTCTGCCGCTGTATTTATGTTATAATATATGGGGATTGTCAGATAAATCTATATATAAAGATTTTCACAGAGGGATAGATACAGTTCAGGGAGAGGCAGACTTGAAAAAAAGAATTCTATTTTTCATCGTTTTTTTGCTATTGTTGACAGTAGAAGTTATGATTGCCCTGTTTGTACACGACCGCTTTGTGCGTCCTTATATAGGAGATGTGCTGGTGGTAGTGGTTCTCTACTTTCTGGTGCGGACCTTGCTGCTGGAGAGATGCAGGTGGTTGCCTTTATTTATCTTTATATTTGCCGTGGGAGTGGAGTTTTTGCAATATTTAAATCTCGTGGAATTGATGGGGCTATCCGGCAACAGGTTTATGCGGATTCTTTTGGGTTCAGTCTTCGACTTCAAGGATATTGTCTGTTATGGAGTGGGCTGCGCAGGATTGCAGGCAGGGCAATGGTTTTTCCAGAAGAAATGTCTACACAGGCACAGCGTATTATGATACAATTATTTGTGACATGACAGGAGTATCAGGATAGGATCTGCAAGAGCAGGGGGCATAAACATGGACGTGGAAACAAACGGAAAATGGGAAGATCGCATCCGGCGGCGTGACGAGAAACAGGCGGAGCGGTTTCGGCGGCGTTATCAGAGGGAGCACAGACTGTATCATGCGATACGGGAGGATGCGCAGGACATCCTGCATTCCTCCAACTTTCGTAAGACCAGACAGCATGTACAACATGGAACCATGACAGTGAACAATCACTGTATGAATGTGGCAAAGTGCAGTCTGTATCTCAGTGAAAAATTGGCAAAGCTGCATATCCGCTGCAGTCGTAGGGAGCTGATTCGCGGGGCGCTGCTGCACGATTATTTTTTATATGACTGGCATGACAAGGATCATGTCCAGATTCATAATCTGCATGGATTTTATCACCCGGGAATCGCTCTGAGAAATGCGTCCGCGGAGTATCAGTTAACTTCCCGTGAGAGGGATATTATCAAAAAGCATATGTGGCCCTTGACGGTAGTGCCGCCCATGTGCAGGGAGGCATGGATCGTGACGATTGCCGATAAATGGTGTTCAACCTTGGAAACTCTGCGCCTGCACCATGGGCATGGCGCCGCATCGCAGGAGAATCAATCTGAGACAGGAACAGAGAGTGGAGATGCTATTTGAAAAACTGAAGGATTATGGCGGTTCGGAGATATACCCCTATCATATGCCGGGGCATAAGCGGCAGGGTATGGGGGGATTACCCCCACAGCTGGCGGAACTGGATATTACAGAGATAGATGGATTCGATAATCTGCACCAGTCCGAGGGTATTTTGCGTGAACTTCAGCAATTTGCGGCTGATGCCTACGGAGCGGAGGAGGCATACTACCTGGTAGGAGGCAGCACCAGCGGTATTCTTAGCGCTGTCAGTGCGGCGATACCCAGAGGCGGCAGACTGCTGATCTCCCGCAACTGTCATAAATCCATATATCATGCGGCGTATCTTCGGCAGCTGCAGCTTTCCTATCTGTATCCGGAGCAGGTGCCGGAGGTGGATATCTGTGAGGCTGTGTCGCCGGAGCAGGTGCGGGAGGCGCTGGAGCGTGAGCAGGATATCAATGGTGTGCTGATCGTATCTCCCACCTATGAGGGAAGAATTGCGGAGGTGGAGGAGATCGCCCAAATCGTACACGCCCATGGTATACCGCTGATAGTTGACGAAGCGCATGGCGCGCACCTGGGGTTTCATTCCGCCTTTGCCCGTGGCAGCAGCCGGGCGGGGGCTGATCTGGTGGTGACCAGTGTACACAAGACTCTGCAGGCCATGACCCAGACGGCGCTGCTGCAGGTCAATGGTCCACTGGTAGATCGGAGGCTGGTCAGGAGATTTTTACGGATTTATCAGAGCAGTAGTCCGTCCTATGTGCTGATGGCCAGTATTGACAATGCCATACGCCTTGCTTGGGAGGAAGGGGGACGGCTTTTCGGGCAGATGACCGAGAATTGGCACGGGATGCTGGAACGCCTGTCTGCCTGCAGAGCATTGACAGTGTGGCCTCCTGTCTCGCTGCCCCAGGAGGAATATCAAAAACATCAAGATATCGGAAAATTAGTAATTTCCGTGAAAAATACCGGGATAACAGGGCAAGAATTATACAGAGAGCTGCTGGAGCGCTATGGACTACAGCTGGAAATGGCGTGCGATGGTTATGTACTTGCCATGTTTACTGTGGGAGATGTTTTCCAGGGATACCAGAGAATGGCGGAGGCACTGCTGGAGATCGACAGTCGGCTGAAACGGTCGGAAGGCCAAGAAACGCAATGGCCCAGGGAGTCTGCCCCGCAGCGGAGAGTCTGTCTGCCCCTGTGCGAAAGCTGGGATCTCCCCATGCAGTGGATTGCCCTGGAGGATGCCGTGGGCAGATATGCGGGTACATTTGTGAATATCTATCCGCCGGGCACTCCCATTCTGGTTCCGGGCGAGTGTCTGGAGGAGGCAGATACGCGCCGGATAGAGCGGTATCTGGCGGACGGCCTGAATGTGCAGGGCATTTCTGTGAGAAACGGAGTCCCTGGACTTGAGGTACTGACATCGGCATAGAAAAGCAGTCTCATATGACTTGCCGATCCCAAGGGGCGGCGGTCAGGGATTATGAATCTGGAAAGGAAACATGTTATGAGAAAAACAAAAATTGTTTGTACCATTGGTCCTGCCTGTGAAACGGAAGAAAAGTTGAGGGAGCTGATGCTGGCCGGTATGGATGTGGCCAGATTTAATTTCTCACACGGCACCCATGAGGAGCAGAAGGCAAAGCTGGAAAAGGTACTCAAGGTCAGGAAGGAGTTGGGGCTGCAAGTGGCAACCCTGCTGGACACCAAGGGGCCGGAAATCCGGCTGAGGGATTTTGAGGGCGGCCGGGCCGAGCTGGTTCCCGGACAGAAATTTGTGCTGACAACGGAGGAAATTCTGGGAAACAGCGAGAGGGCAGCCATCTCCTATAAGAATTTGAGAAAGGATATCAGCGTAGGTACCCACATTCTGATCGATGACGGGTTGATAGAGATGCGGGCGGACGAGATCACGGACACGGATATTGTCTGTACGGTTATCAATGGCGGCGCAGTTTCCAATCACAAGGGCGTCAATGTGCCGGGGGTGGTTCTGTCAATGCCTTATATCAGCGAGGTTGACAGACAGGATATTCTCTTTGGCATAGAGATGGGATATGAGTTCCTGGCGGCGTCCTTTGCCAGAACCAAAGAGGATATTCTGGAGGTGCGCAAGATTCTGGACGAACACCACAATGACATGAAAATCATCGCTAAGATCGAAAATATGCAGGGAATCGAGAATCTGGAGGAGATTTTGGAGGTGTCCGACGGCGTGATGGTGGCCAGAGGGGATATGGGTGTGGAGATTCCCATTGAGGAGATTCCGGCTCTGCAGAAGCGGATGATCCGAATGGCGGTGTCTCAGGGAAAACATGTGATTACCGCCACACAGATGCTGGAGTCCATGATTAAAAATCCCCGTCCCACCAGGGCGGAGGTGACAGATATCGCAAACGCTATCTATGACGGCACCACAGCCATCATGCTCTCTGGTGAGAGCGCGGCCGGCAAATATCCGGTGGAAGCTGTGCAGACCATGGCTCGGATTGCGGAATGCGCAGAGAAAGATCTGAACTATAGGAGTAAAATGGATGAACTGGCATCCGGAGGCAACCCGGACACCACCACGGCAATTTCTTACGCCACCTGTACCACCGCCATGGACCTGCATGCCAGTGCCATTATCACCGTGACTATGTCCGGTTTTACCGCCACTAAGGTGGCAAAGTACAAACCCTCCTGCCCGATAATCAGCTGCAGTGTGAATCCCAGAGTGTGTAAGCAGCTGAATCTGCTTTGGGGCTGTCAGCCTTTGCTGCTGCCGGAGAAGGACGACACGGAGGAGTTGTTTGACGCCGCCGTGGAGGAGGCGAAGAAGGCCGGATACGTCCGGGCCGGGGAGCTGGTGGTCATCACTGCAGGCGTTCCTCTGGGCAAATCGGGTACTACCAATATGATCAGAGTAATCGAGGTCAAGTAGGCATTATGGGAAAAATAATATGTCTGATGGGGAAAAGTTCCACCGGAAAGGACACCATATATAAGCTTTTAATGGCGGATGAAAGGCTGGCGCTGCGCCCCATTGTGTCCTATACCACCAGGCCCATACGGGCCGGTGAACAGGACGGCGTTGAGTATATTTTCACGGACGAGACGGGTTATGGCAGACTTCGTGATGCGGGAAGGATCATTGAGGAGCGTTCCTATGACACCTGCCATGGGTTGTGGCGGTACTTCACCGTGGCAGACGGGCAGATCGATCTGTCAACAGCCAATTATTGTATGATCGGCACGCCGGAAGCCTATGTGAGTATCAGAAACTATTTTGGGTCGAAACAGGTACTGCCGGTTTTGTTGGAACTGGACGATGGAGAGCGCCTTGGCAGGGCTCTGGCTCGGGAAAAAGCGCAGCAGCAGCCCAGATATGATGAAATGTGCCGCAGATTTCTGGCGGACAGGCAGGATTTTTCCGAGGAGCGGATTCGGGAGGCGGGAATTGCCAGGCAGTTTAACAATGACGATCTGAACCGCTGTTTGAAAGAAATTCACGAGTACATAGAGCAGGAAATGCGCGGGGAGGATGTATAATGGATATCAAGGTAAACCAGGTGACCAGCGCCGCACCCGTGGAGAGCGCCGCACCGGCGCAGCAGACGGACGGCAGTTTTAAGTTCACGCTGGCCAGCCATATCGAGGAGACGGAGCTGCAGGAGCGGCTGAGCGCTCTGATGGAGCAGATTACCATGGAGGGCGAGAAACTGTCCAAACGCAAGGATCTGCGAGATATGAAACATTACCGAGGGCTGGTCAAGGCGTTCATGAATGAGATTATCACCCGCTCACACTCTTTTTCCAGAGAGAATTTCCTGGACAGAAAGGGGCGGCACCGGGTCTATGGTATTGTGCGTCTGGTGGATCAGAATCTGGACGATCTTGCGCAGGAGCTGATGAAGGACGAGAAGGACAATCTGGCGATACTCTCCAAAATCGGAGAGATTCGAGGATTGCTGCTGGATATTTTTATGTGACAAAGGAAAAGTCGGCTGTAAGGGCGGCGAAGATACACAAGGAGGGGGCTTATGGTTGGATTTCAGAGTATCATAGGGCAGGAACAGCTCAAGGCGCATCTGCAGGGCGCGCTGGAGACCCATAAGGTCTCCCATGCCTATATAATCAGTGGGGAAAAATCTTCCGGCAAGGAGTTCATCGCCAGGATATTTGCCATGGCACTGCAATGTGAGCGGGGAGGCGCAGAGCCTTGCAACGAGTGCCATTCCTGCAGACAGGCGCTGTCCAAAAACCAGCCGGATATCATCTATGTGAGCCATGAGAAACCCAATACGATCAGCGTGGACGATATCCGTGCTCAGGTGAATAACGATGTGGCTATAAAACCTTACAGCAGCCGCTATAAGGTCTATATTGTAGGAGAGGCGGAGAAGATGACGCCCCAGGCACAGAATGCGATTCTCAAGACTCTGGAGGAGCCGCCGGAGTATGCGGTGATCCTGCTGTTGGTATCCAATACTAATACGTTGCTGCCCACCATTCTGAGCCGCTGTGTGCTGCTGAATATGAAACCGGTCAGAGACGCTCTGGTAAAAAATTATCTGATGGAAGAGCTGCAGGTGCCGGACTACAAGGCGGATGTGTGCGTGGCTTTTGCAAGAGGAAATGTGGGAAAGGCCAAGGCCCTGGCGTCCAGCGAAGAGTTTGAGAATGTGAAGAGTGAGGCACTGGGCCTGCTGAAATATCTGCAGGACATGGAGATCCCGGAGATCGTCACAGCCATCAAAAAGATCGGAGAATATAAACTGGAGGTCAATGACTATCTGGATATTCTGGCCATTTGGTATCGGGATGTACTGCTGTTCAAGGCAACGGCGGATGTCAATCATCTGGTATTTCGTGAGGAGATTCAGGCTATCCGCAAGGTGGCGGGCCGCAGCAGTTATGAGGGAATAGAGAATGTCATACGCGCTCTGGATAAGGCCAAGAGACGGCTGGACGCCAATGTGAATTTTGACCTGACAATGGAGCTGCTTTTCTTGGAAATGAAGGAAAATGGGTAAGATTTTTCCTCTTTCCATACAATGTGAACTGTGATAAAATGAGTGAAGTGTCAGATACAGGTGTATATTTTTTTAAAAGTGAGGTATATAGATGACGAGAGTAGTTGGTATTAGATTTCGCACTGCGGGAAAAATTTATTTTTTTGACCCGCTGCATTTTGAAATAAAGAGAGGGGACAATGTGATTGTTGAGACTGCCAGGGGCATTGAATTCGGCACGGCAGTCAGTGATATACGAGAGGTGGCTGATGACAAGGTAATTCAGCCCCTGAAACCAGTGCTGCGGGTGGCAACTGAGAGAGACAGGGAGCAGGAGGCCGCCAACAAGCTGAAGGAGAAAGAGGCATACAAGATATGCCTTGAGAAGATACAGAAACATGGGCTTGAGATGAAACTGATCGATGCGGAATATACCTTTGACAACAACAAGGTGCTGTTCTATTTCACCGCGGATGGCCGCATTGATTTCAGAGAGCTGGTAAAGGATTTGGCGGGCGTATTCAAAACCCGTATTGAACTGCGGCAGATCGGTGTGAGGGATGAGACCAAGATTCTTGGGGGTATCGGCATCTGTGGCAGGCCGCTGTGCTGCCATACACATCTGTCGGACTTTATACCAGTGTCCATCAAGATGGCGAAGGAGCAGAATCTGTCCTTGAATCCCACCAAGATCTCCGGCGTGTGCGGTAGACTTATGTGTTGTCTGAAACATGAAGAGGACACGTATGAGGAGTTGAACCGCAGACTTCCGGGCATTGGTGACTTTGTGACCACCGAGGACGGCTTAAAGGGTGAGGTGCACAGTGTAAATGTGCTGCGCCAGTTGGTGAAGGTGGTTGTGGATAAGGATGACGAGAAGGAGATTCTGGAATACCCGGTAGAAGAGCTGCGTTTCAGGCGTCGCCACGGAAAAAAGGAGCAGATGGAGCTTTCCAAGGAGGAACTGCTGGAGTTGGAGCGTATGGAGCGGCAGGATCAGATAGAGAGCCAGGAGGAGAATGCAGAGGCGCAGACGGGCAGACCGGATCGCCGGGAGCATTCGGACAAGGGCGGTTCTCAGGAGAGGCGTGAGCGCCAGGAGTGGGACGAGCGTCAGGAAAGACCGGACAGAAGAGAGCGGACAGGCCGTGACAGACGTCAGGATCATGCGGAGCGGCAGCAGGAAGGGCGTCAGGACCGGGGGGATCGTGACAAAGGTCAGAACCGCCGGGGCAGATATGAGCGCGGCGAGGGCGGAAACCGGCGTGAACGAAACCAGGAACGGCGGGAGGAGAAAACGGAGCGCAGCGAGAACCGCCGCAGAAATGATTACAGACGACGTCAGGGGAATCAGGGCAATCGCCCGCAAAGAGAGCGCAGCGGCCATGAGTGGGAACAAAATGATTGAGACGGAAAAGTCGTTTTTTTTGAAAGACAATGAACGTGTTGACGACCTGCAGCGAAATGGGTATAGAATCATCCAGCATCCGGATAAATTCTGCTTTGGTATGGATGCGGTGTTACTGTCCGGTTTTGCCACGGCCAAGCGGGGAGAACAGGTGCTGGATCTGTGCACCGGCACGGGGATTGTTCCCATACTGATGGAGGCTAAGACGGAGGCGGCGCATTTGACGGGACTGGAGATCCAGGAGGAGAGTGCGGATATGGCCCGGCGCAGTGTGCTGCTCAATGGTCTGCAGGAAAAGATTGATATTGTGACAGGAGATGTCAGGAAAGCAGGCAGTTACTTTTCGTCTGCTTTTTTTGACGTAGTCACCTGTAATCCCCCCTATATGATCGGGCGGCATGGCTTGACCAATCCAGATGCGCCCAAGGCCATTGCACGGCATGAGATTCTCTGCACGCTGGAGGAGGTGGTAAGTCAGACAGCCAAACTGCTCAGGACGGGGGGACATTTCTATTTGGTGCACAGGCCTTTTCGGCTGGCGGAAATTATGACCACACTGGTGCGCCATAAGCTGGAGCCAAAGAGAATGCGCCTGGTGTATCCCTATGTGGACAAGGAGCCGAATATGGTGTTGATTGAGGCTGTGAGAGGCGGAAAATCCCGCATGACGGTAGAGAGCCCCCTGATTATTTTCAGCCAAAGAGGTGTGTATACGGAAGAGATTCGGGAAAAATATGGTTTTTAGAGAGCAGAAAAAGGAGAGAGGATATGGCCGGAACATTGTATCTGTGCGCCACGCCCATAGGAAATCTGGGGGATATGACGCCCCGGGTAGTGGAAACTCTGCATATGGTGGATGTGATAGCGGCGGAGGATACCCGCAACAGTATCAAGCTGCTGAATCATTTTGATATTCACACCCCCATGACCAGCTATCATGAGTACAATAAGGTGGAAAAGGCCCGGCAGCTGGTGGGGCAGCTGCTGGCGGGGCAGAATATCGCTCTGATCACGGACGCAGGTACCCCGGCCATATCCGACCCCGGAGAGGTATTGGTGCGTATGTGTCAGGAGCAGGGTATAGCTGTGACCAGCCTGCCGGGACCAGCTGCCTGCATCACCGCCCTTACCCTGTCTGGGCTGTCCACCAGACGTTTTTGTTTTGAGGGATTTCTGCCCGCGGACAAAAAGGAGAAGGCAGCGGTTATGCAGGAGCTGGCCGAGGAGAGCCGGACCATCATTCTCTACGAGGCGCCCCATCATCTGGTGCGGACACTGGAGGAACTGTACCAGGCTCTGGGACAGCGTCGGATTACCCTGTGCCGGGAACTGACCAAGCGGTTTGAGACGGTGACTCCCACCACGTTAGAGGAGGCTCTGGAGCATTATCGGGAGGAGGAGCCACGGGGGGAATACGTGCTGGTGCTGGAGGGCAAGAGCCTGGAGAAGAAACGGCAGGAGGATATTGCGGCGTGGGAGAATATGTCCATTGAGGAGCATATGGAGTATTACCGGCAGCAGGGCCTGGACGAGAAGAGCGCTATGAAACAGGTGGCCAGAGACCGGGGCGTGGGAAAGCGTGAAATATATCAGTATCTGCATGTGGAGTAGGAATGTTATTGCAAATGACATTGGAATTTCTAATGTCGTTTACTGGAGATAATGCGATATGCGGGAAAGGAGTATTTATGGCGTCAAATTGCGACAGTTGTGTCAACTATGTGTACGATGAGGATGATGAGTGTTATTTTTGCCTTGTAAATCTGGACGAGGATGAGATGTACCGCTTTTTGACCGGCACGCAGAGTTCCTGTCCTTATTATCAGTTGGACGATGAGTATGCGGTAGTGCGGCATCAGATATAGGGCGCCTCATTTTAAAATTCATTTTTTTGCATGTATAGGAAGTTTGCCCGGGACACATACTATCTCTGGAATACAAAACAATTTTTAGTTGTAGGAGGTAGAGACATGCCCAATATTTCGGAACTTGAATTACAGAATCTCAGACATCTGATCGGCGGCTTTGACACCACACACTGCAAAATGAAGGAGTATGCGGAGGGAGCGCAGGACCCCCAGATCAAGCAGTTTTTTGAAAAAGGTGCTCAGTCTGCCATGCAGAACAAGCAGCAACTGATGAAGTTTTTAGGTTAAGGAGGAGCAGACGATGCAGATGCAGGAAAAAACCATGGTAGCGGATACCCTGACCGGTATCAACGGGGAGCTGGTGCGCTATGCCGAGATGATTCCCCAGACGGAGAACAAGGAGCTGAAACAGACATTGAAACAGTTTCGCAATGCCTGTGAGCAGAGCCAGGAGGAGCTGTACGGCATTGCCCGTGAGAAATCCTACTATGTGCCCGCCAGCAAGGCCACGGATGCGGAAGTGGCACATGTGAAGAATCTCTTCACCAGCAACACCTTGTAATATTCGGAAACAGACTGCAGCACAAGCGCTGCGGTGAAAAGAGCGGAAACGGTCTGTATGAGCAGCTGTTTCCGCTTTTTACGTCAGTTTGGTCTTTTTGCCCGCGATTGGTATTGCGTCCGACAATATCCTGTGTTATACTGCATTCATAGTAGTATATTCCAAAGGCAGGATATTCTAATCACAGGCAGAGCGCTGTGATACTATTGTTTCTGACATTCTATTATTCAGATATCCCTGCTTAAATTCAAACGATTTTAATAGGCGGGGAATGCATGGGGTTTCTGGTTGTTCCGTTGTGTTGCCCAGCGGAGAGGAGGAGACGGATATGTGTAAAGCTCTGGAGGATATTAAGAAAGACGCGTTGAAGAGAGGTGAAAAACGTGGAGAAAAGAGAGGGGAAAGGCGCGGAACCCTTATGACTCTGTTCTCGCTGGTAAGTGATGGTTTACTCGGCCTGGAGGAAGCGGCACGGCGGGCAGATTTATCGGAAACAGCTTTTTGCAGCGAAATGAAAAAGGGAGGTTATTAATTTATGGGACTTGATATTTATGCGGGAACTCTTACACGTTACTATGCACAGAACTGGAAGTCCATGACACAGCAGTGGGCGGAGGAAAACGGCTATACCTTCAGTCGCATCACCCCCGGCGGTGCAGGGGAGAATACAGCATCGGTGGAGGAAATTCGGGAGGCTATGGAAAACTGGCGGAATCAGATTTTGCAGTCCATCACTCCCCAGGGGAAACCTCTCTATGCTCCCTGGCCGGAGAACAACGAGGCTCCTTACTATACGGACAAGCCGGACTGGGACGCCTATGGCGCGCTGGTTTTGTACATTGCATGCAAGTCCTATGGAGAGCCACTGCCTCCCACTGTGAAAGCGGGCTGGGATTTTCAGAATCATCCGGTCGTTCAGCGCATGGCGTCGGACCCGGATAAGCATTGGTCCCTGTTTGCCGGGGCCACATGGTGGCTGCCCATAGAGGATGGATTTTGGTTTGAGGGACCGCTCCCCACGGATGACCCGGCAGTGATTGCCACCACCGGCGGCCTGAAAGCGGAACTGGAAAAGGCCAACGAACTGGGCTGGCAGGCGGCGGAGGAAACGATCTTAAGCTGGAGAGATACGGAGGGATATCCACCGGATATCACCACAAAGGGGCTCTTCGGCAGGCCCAAAATTCAGAAACAGACTCAATATGATACGGAATCCCTGGCTAAATTTGCCTTTTCCATTCTGTGGAGGGCGGTGAAATTTTCCCAAGAGAATAGAGTGCCCATTTTACTGGATTTTTAGAAAAACAAAAAAATACATGGCTTTTTTGTCCAATCTATGGGAAAATAGTCTTATCGAGTATCTTGAATGTCTGCTGTCGGAAAGAGGCAGGCGGACGGAAAGGCAGGAGCCCATATGAAGATTACAAAAAAGCTGTCCTATACATATCGCAACGCTCCCATACCGGGAGGCGGCTATGTGACAGGCCTTCTGTATCACCAACAGACACCGGACATATTGTACGCCAGAACGGATATAGGGGGCGTGTATCGTTTTGAGCCGGGACAAAAGAGATGGAAAAGCCTGATCGATCATGTGACGATGGAGGATTTGGATGAAACTTATCCAGCGGCTATCGCCCTGGATGACCACTACCCGGAGCGTCTGTATATTGCCAGCGGCGTGGAGAGTAAGGGAGTGGGCAAGCTGTCGGTCTCGGAGGATTATGGAGAGACCTTCCGCTATGAGAAGATTCCCGTCATGGTACACGGCAATATCAGCGGCAGGGGTACGGGCCAGCGTCTGGTGGTGGACCCACAGGACAGTGATACCCTGTATTTCGCCAGCTCCAAGGGAGGCTTGCTGCGCACCCGGGACCGGGGGAAGAGCTGGGAAAAATTGCCTGTGCCGGAGGATTACATGACGTTTATCTGGGTATCGGAGGATGGACGGACTTTAGTGGCAGGCACGGCGGGCTACACCAGCCGGGTGGACGACACACTCCGGGGACACAGCCTATACGTTTCCTATGATGAGGGAAAAAGCTTTGTGCCGCTGGAGGAGCCGGAAAGCCCAATCATCGAAGACAGTAAAATGAACGGACTGGTGGCCCAGCGGTATGCCTATGACGGAAAATACCTATATGTGACCATGTGTGCCACCGGCAGGTGGAATTATATTGTGGATCTGGGGTACAGCTGCGACACCGGGGATACCATCGGCGGCAAGGTGGTGCGCTACAGTTTTTCGGAGGGCAGAATCAGCGGTTACACGGATATCACGCCGGACGCCGCAGGGCTGCGGACCAGCGGTTATCTGGACTATGGTTTTGGGGGCATCAGCACTTGTAAGAGCAGGCCGGGACTGGTGGCGTGCGCTACCCTGTGCAAGGAAAAGTTGGATACGGAATGTATCTATGTGTCCGAGGACTATGGGGAGACCTGGCGGGTGAGTCTGAAGGGTCTTGAGGTGGGAGATATCTATTTTAACAGCTCCTATATGAGACCGCAGTACAACGGGAACCGGAGTCTGCTGCACTGGGAGAGCGACGTGAAGATCAATCCGTTTAACGCCAATGAATTGTGGTTTAACTCCGGCACGGGAGTGTTTACAACGGACGCCCTGCTCAGCGATCATCCCAGGTATCACGATCACTGTGACGGTATCGAGGAGACGGTGCATCTGAATGTATATGGGCCTGTGTCCGGCGAAGTGCAGCTGGTGGATATCGTGGGGGATCTGGGAGGATTTGCATTCAGGGATCTTACAAAGCCCTGCCGCAACTCCTTTGACGATGCGGAGGGCAATCGGTATATCACCTGCATCAATGCGGATTTGTCGGATGCGGACAGCAGCCTGGCCATCATTACGGCCCGGGGGAATTGGCGGGGGCTGACCAAGGGCGGTTTGGTGCGGACCCAGGATGGATTTCAGACGTTCCAGCGCATTCCCATGCCCTGGGGCCAGGGAGAAAAGATAGATGCGGCCATGAGAGAGATCGAGCGGCCCAATGTGAATCCGGGCTGGGTGGCCATGTCCCCGGACGGCCAGAACATTGTCTGGTCCATTGCCGATCGGATATGGCTGCCCATGGATATGGTGATCTCCAGCCGGGACGGAGGCAGGAGCTTTGCCCCGGTAAAGGTGTATGAGGCAGACGGCAGTCCCATTGAGGTGCGACAGGCGGAGAGGCGGCAAAGAGGACAGTTTTCCGGGACATGTATGAAAGTATTTTCGGATCGGGTCAATCCGCAGTTCTTTTATGGATTTGGGGAGAGCGGTCAAATATATATCAGCCGGGACGGAGGGGCGTCCTATGTGCGCAAACTGCCGGATGTGGTGCAGACAGCCGAGGGACAGCTCATGGAAAAAACTCCGATCTGTGATTTTGGCATGATCGATACGGCCAATCCCTCGGAGATAAGAGGAGCAGCGGGAGAGAGCGGCGTATTTTACATTGCCATGGCCCAAGAGGGCATGTGGAAACTGGTATATGAGGCAGAAAAAGATTGTTTGACCTGCACGCGTCTCAGCGCGGAGGGAGACAGCTGTCTGCGGCTGGGACTGGGCCTGGGACGCCCCGGCGGCGACTATGTGAGCGAGCCCAAGGCCATCTATCTGTGCGGCTGCATTGACGGAGAGTACGGCTTTTATCGGACTTTGGACGAGGGCAGAACTTATGAACGGCTGAATACGGAGAAACAGATGTATGGGGAAATCAACAGCATCGATGGCGACAAGAGAGTTTTTGGAAGATTTTTCCTGGCCACGGGGTCCAGAGGCGTGATCTATGGGGAGCCGTGCGGGGCGGATGCGGAATGGAGGTTCTAATGAGAGCAATGTCGAAAAGATGGATTGCCATCACCATGGGAATGATACTGTGCGTATATATGCTCACAGGTTGTGGACAAGATGCCGGCAGCCGGACGGAGACAGAATCTTCCGGCGGGACATCCGAGAATTCTTCCAGTGAGGTTCCTTTATATATGACGGCGGATAATTCAGGAGATCCCACGGCGCAGCGTGTGCCGGTGCTGGAGGGGAGAGAACCTTACGATCTGCTTGTTCAGTCCTGGCAGGGATTTCAGGAAGAGGTCGCTGCTCCGGTCTGGTGGAATCAGACAGCATATCGGGAGAACCTGATTCAGGACCCTCTCAATATGACCAGCACTGAAAAATACCGGGCGGTAGCGGATGGTGATTACTATATTCTGGCCCTTTATGACAGTGCGGAGGAGGAAGGAATAGAGGTTCTGTATTATCTGAACCGCATTGACGGAGATACATTGGAGACAGAGTGTCACCAGCTGCATCTGGAGGAGATGGGCTTATCCAATCCCCTTCAGATAGTATCCCTGGACGTAGCACAGGGTAAGCCGGTAGTTTTTGCGTGTGAACAGGATGCGGAATCTCAGCAGTTATTGGAATATTATGCCGTCTGGCTGGATCAGGAGGGACATGTGGAAAGCAGTCAGAATCTGCTGCCAGCCTTGCAGGAAGCCGGACTGGTTCAGGAGGACGGATGGCCGTGGAGGAATTCTTCCAAGTGGGACAGCCGCGGCTACTACTGTGTTCAGGGAACTGACGCGAGCGAGCGTTACGCAGTGGTAGATGTGGAAGGAGTGCTGGCTATGGTTCTGGACCCCGCCCAAGGACTCGAGAGCTCCAATGTCAGTCTGTATCATGACAGTCAGGGAAGATGCATCTGGGAGACTGTCAGCTATAAGGACCAAAGTAATGTGATTTGGAGTATGGACGGGGGAAAGCAGGTAAAGCTTTATGAGGGAGATCATCAGAATTTCGGTGATCGTCTCATGAATGCTTATGGGGATGTGTATTATGTGAATGAAAGGAACGCCCTGGTGCGCTGGGATGTTTCTGCCGGCAGCTGTGAGAATTTGTACCTGGGGGTGGGCTTATCCTTTAAGGGATATTGCGCTTTACTGCAGAACACCAGAGGAGCCATTGTGCTCTTTTATGACGACGGTTACAGAGATTATCTGTTTGAGATTGCCAACGAGGATGTGGAGCAGGTCGAACTGACGTTGGCTTGCCGTTACTATTATATAGATTCTTTTACAAATACGATAGTACAAGAGTTCAACCGGACACACGAGGGGGTCCAGATAAACATTCGGGTAGCTGACAGTTGGGAGGAGAGTGATAGTCACTGGGCGAGGGTTCAGGCAGATTTGGTGGCCGGCCACGGGCCGGATCTGTTGGTGGCGAGTCGGACCGATCTGGAGGCATTGCAGAAGAATGGCCTGTTGACAGAGCTGTCACAGATAGTGGAGCAGGAGGTGCAGGATCAGCTTTTTAAGGGAGTGTTGGAGTATGGCATGATAGATGGAGGACTTTACAGTATCTCCAATACGGCTATTGCGAATAACTATATCGTGTATGCCTCCAAAGAGCTCTGTCCCACGGGTACATGGACCTGGGAGGAGGTGGTAGCTCTGTTGGAGGAACGGGAGCAGGCTGGTCGGCCGGTGCGTTCCATTATCAATGAACCATCAAAGGACTCTATATGGACCGGCAACGGCCTGTTATGCAGTTTCTTCCTAGCCGACCTGGAGCATTGTTCCCTGCTGGATCTGGAGAATGGGAAAGCCTATTTTGACACAGAGGAATTCTGTCATCTTCTGGAGGTGTGCAAGCGGTATGCTCAGACGGAGAATTCTCTGAGTCAGGTGCCTAGTACGATGCTAAATGATCTGAGGGCGGAAGGCAGAAGGCAGTTGAAGGAAGGAGAAATTCTGTGCTATAAGTCTATGGGAGGATATTCCGGTGACTTTGACATTTTTTGCGAGGATATGGCAGATTTGGGTGAGGACTATCATGTGGTGGGATATCCGACAGAGGGTGGCAGCGGCAGGTTGATGGATTGTTGGCCTGGAATTGCAATTAACGATTTTTCGCAGCATAGCGAATTGGCGGCAGAGTTTGTGAATTATGCTATTAGCCGGGAGAGTCAGGAGATAATAGATTTTCCTGTGCGTAAGGATATTTGTACAGAACGGATTGTGAACCCCGATGACACAAATTTGAACTGGAGAGGCAGTATTGATGGTGCGTATGTGTATTGGATGGATAACGGCGGATTTCAGCCTGTGCATGCAAAACCGGATGGAACGTCTTATATGCCGGAATATCTGGATCTGATGGATAACTGTATAGATCGGCCGGGCCGGAATCCGATTAGTGCTATTATAGAGGAAGAAGCGGAAGCGTTCTTTTCCGGAAATAAGGATGCCCGCACCGTGGCCGGTATCATTCAGAGCCGCGTGCAGTTATATCTGGATGAAAATCGGTAAATATCATTGAGAGGATGCCACGGAGTTTCGCAATCACCCAAATAGCAGACACAGTTGTAGTTGGCAAAGCCAACTACAGATATGCATGGGGATTAGTGAGAAAGGAGAAAAAATATGCAGGTAAGTGCAGAGCAGAACAGAATCGTCATCATAGACGGGAAAAAGACCCTGTGGCTGGAGCCGTGGGGAAAAGATGCTTTCCGGGTGCGGATGACTGGGGAGGCTGTGATGGATGGGCAGGACTGGGCGCTGACGGAGTCAGTGGAGGACTGTCAGATGGAGATTTCGGTGGAGGAGATCGACACTACAGATCCCTGGTACGCCTCCGAGGAGTACGCTCATTATCACCAGACAGGCAAGGTATATACAGCCAGAAACGGTAAAATTACGGCGAAGATCAATCCGGAGGGGTGGATCAGCTATTATAACCAGAGGGGAGAACTGCTGACGGAGGAATACTGGCGCAACAGGAACCGAATCAACCGCTACTGCACTTCTCTGCGGATCGACGCCAGGGAGTTAAAGCCCATCCCGGGCAGCACGGACTATGAGTTGACCATACGTTTTGAGGCCTATGACGACGAGAAAATATTCGGAATGGGTCAGTATCAGGACAGGCATCTGGACAAAAAGGGCGCAACGTTAGAATTGGCTCACCGCAACAGCCAGTCCAGCGTTCCCTTTCTGATCTCCAGCAGGGGTTACGGCTTTTTCTGGAACAATCCGGCCATCGGTACGGCCAATTTTGCNACCAATCGNACNGAGTGGTACGCCAAGAGCACCAAAAAGCTGGATTACTATATTGTGGCAGGGGACACGCCCCTTGAGCTGGAGGAGCGATACTCNGCAGTGACGGGCCACAGNCCCATGATGCCGGAGTACGGCCTGGGATACTGGCAGTGCAAGCTGCGTTATCGCACCCAGGAGGAACTGCTGGCGGTGGCAAGGGAGCATAAGAGGAGAGGACTTCCCATGGACGCTATCGTGGTGGATTTCTTNCACTGGACCAGNCAGGGAGAGTTTAAGTTTGAACCCAGAGACTGGCCGGACCCGGAGGCCATGGTCAGAGAGCTGCGGGAGATGGGCATTGAGCCGGTGGTATCGGTGTGGCCCACCATCGACGAGCGCAGTGAGAATTTCGGGGAGATGAGCGGCAAGGGCTATCTGGTGGCCCCGGACAGAGGCATGGCCTATCATATGTCCTGGATGGGNAACACGGTGTTCTACGACGCCACCCATCCCGGCGCNCANCGGTTTGTGTGGGAGAGATGTAAGGAGAATTATTACGANAAGGGNATTCGNTGCTTTTGGCTGGACGAGGCGGAGCCGGAGTACGGTCCCTACGATTTTGACAACTACCGNTANTNTGCNGGACCGGCGCTGCAGTGCAGCAATGTCTATCCCGTGGGATACGCCAAGGGTTTCTATGACGGTCTGAAAGAGGCGGGGGAGACGGAGATTCTGAGTCTGGTGCGCTGCGCCTGGGCAGGCAGCCAGAAATACGGAGTGCTGACCTGGTCCGGGGACATCCATTCCTCCTTCCGGGCCATGCGCGAGCAGCTGCAGGCGGGCCTTAATATGTGCGTNGCGGGGATTCCCTGGTGGACCTCGGATATCGGCGGNTTCATCGGCGGCAACATTCAGGACCCTTACTTTAAGGAACTGNTGGTGCGGTGGTTNGCCTGGGGGGCATTCTGCCCGGTGTTCCGCATGCATGGGGAGCGNTCNCCCTGGTATGAGCGGGAGGAGGAGTTTATTAATGGCGTGCGNCAGCTCACCAGCGGNCAGGACAATGAGGTGTGGAGCTTTGGGGAGGACAACTATGAGATTCTGAAAAAATATCTCTTTGTCCGGGAGCGGCTGCGCCCCTATATCCGGGAATGTATGAGGCAGGCCAGTGAGAAGGGCGCTCCGGTGATGCGCCCCCTGTTCTTTGACTTCCCCGGNGATAAAGCAGCGTGGGAGATTGAAGACGCATATATGTTTGGCCCNGATCTGCTGGTAGCTCCTGTCATGGAGGAGGGACAGCGGGAGAGGGAGGTCTATCTGCCNGCTGGCTGCAGNTGGACGGATGCCANTACNAAGGCAGTGTACGAGGGNGGNCNGAAGGTGACGGTACCGGCGCCGCTGGATATTATCCCTGTGTTTGTCAGAGAGGGCAGGACNTATNCCATCTACGAGTAGGANNAAATCATTTTTTAAGATTTGTTTAAGGATATTGTCCGCCAATAAACGGCCTGTTATAATGATTTTAATCAGGACTGTGCAGATACCCTTTTATTCAGATTGTAAACCTTTGGNGTTACAGTTGTGAGTAGAAGGGTATTTTTTTATATCGGGAGTGGGAAAGCNGTGAAAAANGNCTTTGNGAGAAGANTTGTGNCAATATTGGCGACNGCGCTGTGCGTGCTGCAGCTGGGAGGCTGCGGCNATCCGGTACAANGCGGGGAGGGAGAGGCGCAGGCGGCGGGCAATCCGNGGATGCAGCGNGTGTCNGTGCTGGANGGCAGAGAGNTCTACGATCTGCTGANCCAACCATGGCAGGACGCCCAGGAGATGGTATCNGNAGAGATACCNTGGAATCACAATGCATATCAGGAGAATCTGGTGCAGGANCCCCCGGATCTGAGTACCGGCGTCAAATACCGGGCCGTGGAGGGCAAGGACTATTATATCCTGGCCGTGTACACGATCGATGCGCAGGAGGATGNGNAGAAACTGCACTATCTGAATCATTTAGATGGGGATACCCTGGAGACGGAGAGCCGTTTGCTGCACCTGGAGGAATTGGAGGACGGGCCGTTTNTTGTGAATTCCATAGATGTGTCCGGGGGCAGCCCCGTACTCTTTCTGTACAAATATGACTTGGAGCAGACGCTTTTGACGGACTACTGCGCAGTCTGGTTTGACGAGGAGGGACATGTGGAGAGCAGGCTGGACTTGATGCCCGCTCTGCAGGAGGCAGGACTGGCGGTCCAGGGAGGATATCTGACGTCCGACACCGGCAAGTGGGACAGTCAGGGATATTATTGTGTCAGGGGTGTGGGCGAAGAGTATGCGATTATCGACAGGGAGGGAAAACTGGCGACGGTGCTTGACCCCATACAGGACATGGAGAGTGCCATTGTAAACCTGTATCACGACGGTCAGGGCCAGTGTATCTGGGAGACCTCCTGCGCCGCTTGGCAGTGCAATGTATTCTTGGGTATAAGGGAGGGGCGGCAGGCCAGTCTCTACAGGGGAAAATATCAAGTGGCTAAAAACCGCCTTTTTAACTCCTGTGGGGATATGTACTATATTGACGGCAGGGATAATCTGGTGCGATGGGATCTGTCCACCGGAAAATGCGAGAAATTATATGAAGGCAACGCCGGTACTTTTGGGGACTGTTACGCCTCCGCTCAGGACAGCGCCGGCAATATCCTGCTGTTCTATGACAACGGCAGCAGGGATTATCTGTTTCGCATTGCCAACGAAGATGTGGAGCAGGTGGAGCTGACCCTGGCAACCTACGGCACAGACACTCAAGGTATCCGCATGTTTGTGGAAGAGTATAACCGGCTGCATCCCAATGTCAAGATAGTGATTCAGAGCGGAGCGGAGGGCGAACAGGACAGCCAGTGGATACGGATTCAGGCGGACATGGCGGCGGGAAAAGGACCGGATTTGCTGGTAGCGGACAGAGAACAGATGGCGGTGCTGCAGGAAAAGGGTGTTTTGGCTGATTTGTCCCAGGTGCTGTCTCAGGAGACCCAGGAGGCTCTTTTTCCCGGTGTGCTGGAATACGGAACGATAAACGGGGGACTGTACACCATCTGCTATACGGCCGCCCCAAGGAGCGTGCTAGTCTCCAGGCAGATATGGGGAGAGGACAGCTGGACCTGGGAGGATGTGGTAGAGCTGCTGGATGAGAGGGCGGAAACGGAACAGCCCTATATGTCGGTGACAAACGCCAGTGAATCGGGAATATATTTATTGACGGATTTCTTTCTGGCAGATTTGGAGCATTCCTCTCTGCTGGATTGGGACCGGAAAGAAGCGTATTTTGATACGGATGCCTTCTGCCATCTGTTGGAGGTATGTGAGAGATATACCGGTGGGGAGGGCAATCGCAATTCGGATCAGGAGGCAGCCAGAAAGCGTTTGATGCAGGGAGAGATTCTGTGCTACGAACCGGGTTGGGGTGGGAGTGATTTTATCTGGTTCAGCGAGGATATGGCGGCGCTGGGGGAGGAGTATCATTTTGTGGGATATCCCACAGAGGGTACATGCAGTGGGCTTTTTCATGCCGGCCAGGGGATCGCTGTCAATGCGGCCTCACAGCACCCGGAGCTGGCAGCGGATATGGTCAATGCCGTTGTCAGCCGGAGTTTTCAGGAGATGGTGCACACTCCTGTGCGAAGCGATACCTATACTCAGCGGCTCAGAGAGCATATTGAATACCAGAGGGCGGACGGCAAGCCCATCATATTTGTGAGGGACGGGAAATATTCCGTAGAGGTTGACGGCAAAGCGGACGGTACTTCCTATTTGCCGGAATATCTGGATTATTTGAGTAGTTGTAAGACGTTGTCCGGGGTGACGGACCCGATTATAGACATTGTCAGAGAAGAGGCGCAGCCGTTCTTTGACGGCGACAAGGACGCACGGACGGTGGCAGGTATCATTCAGAGCCGGGTACAGCTGTATCTGGATGAGAACCAATGAGTCTGTGCAAGGAGGTGGCGTGATGAAGAAATATATCAGGCGATTTGCGGTGCTGGTTCTGGGAACAGCACTGTGCATGCAGGGGATGACCGGCTGCGGGCAGGTTGGTGAGAGCCCGAGTGAGCCTCAGCCGATATCCAGCGCGGCGGCGAATTCCCAGGAGGAAGTGCCTCTGTATATGACAGAGGATAATGCGGGAGATCCTACAGCGCCCCGGGTGTCCGTGCTGGAGGGCAGGGAGCCGTATGACCTGTTGACCCAGCCCTGGAAGGACCATCAGAAAGCGGTACCTGCTCCATCCTGGTGGAACTTGACCGCTTATAGGGAAGAATTGCTGCAGAATCCTCAGGATATGTCCTGCACCGTCAAATATCGGACGGTAGAGGGCAAAGATTACTATGTTCTGGCTCGTTATGATAACTATGTGGAGGAACAGGAGAAATGGGAGCATCCGTACTTCCTTAATCACATTGACGGGGACACCCTGGAGACAGAGTGTCATCAGCTTTATCCGGAGGAACTGGAACTGGCGGGTTCCTACAGTGTGACATCCGTAGATGTGGCGGAGGGCAGGGCTGTGGCTTTTATCCGGGAGCAAGACGAGCAGACCCAGCAGATCACCGGATACTATGGGGTGTGGTTTGACCAGAACGGACATGTGGAGGACAGCCAGGATCTGCTGCCCGCCCTGCGGGAGGCCCGGCTGATTCAGGAGGACGGCTATCTGTGGGAGAATACGGCCAAGTGGGACAGCAGAGGCTATTACTGTGTCCGGGGAACCGACGACAGCGGCCAATATGGGATCATAGACGCATCAGGGAAACTGGTTATGGTGCTGGACCCTGCTCAGGGTTTGAAAGAGCCAAATATCAGATTGTACCATGACAGCCAGGGCAGATGCATATGGGAAGCGACCAGCTATGAGGATATTAGCAATGTGTTCTGGTGCATAAGAGAAGAACAACAGGTGAAACTCTATGAGGGGGCCTACCAGTATGTTGACGGTCGTGTCATGAACGATTATGGGGATCTGTACTATGTGAATTCCGATAATGCTCTGGTGCGCTGGGATGTTTCCACGGGAAATTGCGAGAATCTATATCTGGGGGGAGGTGCTTCCTTCAGAGACTACTGTGCGTTCCTGCAGAACAGCAGCGGCGACATTGTGCTCTTTTATGACGATGGCGACAGGGAATATCTGTTTCAGATCGCCAATGAGGATGTGGAGCAGGTGGAATTGACGCTGGCATGTTATCACGCTTTCCCGGATTATATGACGAATACATTTGTGGGAGAGTTCAATCGGCTGCATCCGGGTGTTAAAATCAATCTTCAATCGCCCGACAGCTGGGAGGAGAGGAACAGTAACTGGACCAGAATTCAGGCCGATTTGGCGGCGGGGAATGGGCCGGATCTGTTGATGGCTCCACCGGCACAGTTGAGAATTCTGCAGGAAAAGGGATTGCTGACAGAACTGTCACAGATATTGGATCAGAGCACGCAGGAACAGCTCTTCACAGGGGTGCTTAAGAACGGCATGATGGACGGAGGGCTTTACAGTGTTTCCCATACAGCTACGGCTTCAACCCTGTTTATCTCCAACAAGCTGTGGCCGGAGGATACATGGACTTGGGAGGATGTGGTGGCTTTGCTGGAAGAACAGGAGCAGGCGGGGCAGCCTGTGCAGTCCATTCTCAATGATCCATGGGGCAATGATTTGACAGGGAACTATCTGCTGTGCTCTTTTTTTCTGGCAGATCTGGAGCATTGCTCCCTGCTGGATCTGGAGGCGGGAAAAGCCTATTTTGACACGGAGGAATTCTGTCATCTGTTGGAGGTGTGTAAGCAATATGCCCAGACCAGTTCTCTGGGGAATTATCTTAATATGAATGTGGAGGCGGGAGCGGCCAGGAAACGGCTGAAGGAGGGGGAGATTCTGTGCTACAAGCCGCTTATGTCCTCCGGAGATTTCAGGTGGTTTAGCGAAGATATGGCTGGTCTGGGGGAGGAGTATCATCTGGTGGGATATCCCACCGAGTGCGGCAACGGTAATTTTTTGCGGTGCTACGATGGAATTGCGATATGCGCCGACACGGAACATGGGGATCTGGCCTCAGAGTTCATAAATTATATTGTCAGCCGGGGATGTCAGGAGAGAACGGACAATCCCGTGCGGCGCGATACTTTTACCGAGAGAATTTCGGAGCATAGTGATTACAGGAGGACAGACGGCAAGTCTATCGTGTTTCTGCGAGTCCCTGAGGGGTCCATGGAGATAGACGGCAAGCCGGATGGCACATCCTATCTGCCGGAATATCTGGCTCTCAGGGATCGGTGCTGGATCTCTACAGGGGTGACGGACCCCATCGAGGAGATTATTCAGGAGGAGGCGGACGCCTTTTTTGCCGGGGACAAGGACGCTCAGAGCGTTGCAGGTGTCATTCAAAGCCGCGTGCAGACGTATCTGAATGAAAACTGGTAAAAGGGCTTGACAAATGCTCTATTACCTCCTATACTTTCTTTAGCTTTATGTTATTTACCATGAAAAAGGGTATTCTAAGTATCAGAAAGGACCCTGACCAAAGGAGAGGTTACGAACATGTTAGAAAAAGTAAAAGAAATTATTGCGAAACAGTTGAGTCTGGATGTGGATGAGATTACCGAGAGTACTTCCTTCAAGGACGACCTGGGCGCAGACTCCCTGGATCTGTTTGAACTGGTGATGGCATTTGAGGAGGAGTATGACATTGAGATTCCTTCTGAGGATTTGGAAGGTATTGCAACCGTTGGCGACATCATCAAGCTGATGAGAGATAATGGTGTAGAGGAATAACGAAGGTGAACTCTGGCGGCTTTGAAGGAATTCAAAGCCGCCTTTGGTATTGTAAGAATTTATTTAGCTTTACAAAATTATGGGGCATCGATTATAATAGTAGCATCCATAAAAATATTGCAGTAGAGAGGAGAGTACATAGTATGGACATAAAGGAACAGATTAAAAAGGCGGTAGACAAAATTTCCAAGGACAAAAAGCTGCAGGAACAATTTCAGAAAGACCCGGTGAAGGCTTTGGAGAGTGTGCTGGGAGTGGATCTGCCGGACGACGTGATCAATCAGGTGATTCAGGGCGTCAAGGCAAAGCTGACAGCGGACAGCGTATCGAGTGCCGTGGATTCCATAAAGGGATTATTCAATAAATAAGACGACAAGGGACAATCGAATGGCGATTGTCCTTTTTTTGTTTTGTTCTGTGACAGACACAAGCGGAATATGCTGGTATAAAGCCAGAGAATCCGCCTGTATGAAAAGGCGGAGAAAAGAGGATCAATGCTGAATTATCTGTGGGCGGCCATGATCGCCATCGGCATTATTTATGCGGCGTTTACCGGCAACCTGGAGGCCATCACCAATGCGGCGCTGGACAGCGCTGGGGAGGGAATTTCCCTGTGTATCACCACGGCGGGGGTAATGGCTTTGTGGATGGGACTGATGGAGATTGCGCAGCAGGCGGGACTGGTGGCGAAACTGACCAAGGGAATCAGTCCGCTGCTGGGCTTTTTGTTTCCTAGAATTCCCAGGGGACATAAGGCCAGGGAATACATTGCCACCAATATCATCGCCAACATTTTGGGACTGGGCTGGGCCTGTACCCCGGCGGGACTGAAGGCCATGGAGGAGTTGGCCCGGCTGGAGGCGGAGCGGGGGAATCCGGAGTATCTGGACGCCCTGCCACAGGAGGCGCCGGGAAGAAGAAAAGACAATGTGTCAAATAAAGCTGTTGGCAGTCGCATGGCCAGCAGGGAAATGTGTACATTTTTGATACTTAACATCTCTTCTCTGCAGCTGATCCCCGTGAATATGATCGCCTACCGCAGCCAGTATGGCAGTACCCGTCCGGCGGCGATCATAGCGCCCTCCATCCTGGCAACGCTGGTAAGCACGTTGGTGGCGATAATTTATTGTAAATGTCGGGACCGGCGCAAACACTATAAGGTGTACCGCGGTGGGGAAAGGAGGGCGGCATGAACGTACTCAGTCATATTTCGGATATTATTATTCCGGTTCTCCTTTTTTACATAGTGGGATACGGTCTGATCTCCAAGGTGAAAGTGTATGAAGCGTTTTTGACAGGGGCGAGAGAAGGACTGAAGGTGGTCGTAGACATTATGCCCACACTGGTGGGGCTGTTGGTGGCGGTGGGAGTGCTGCGGGCCTCCGGTTTTCTGGAGTTTCTGTCGGGCCTGCTGGCTCCCTTGGCGGAGCCGGCAGGGATTCCGGCGGCGGTGGTTCCCGTGATACTGGTCAAGCTGTTCTCCGGCTCGGCGGCCACAGGACTGGTGCTGGATGTGTTCCGTACCTACGGGCCGGACAGCTATACGGGCATGCTGGTGTCTATCCTGATGAGTTGTACGGAGACCTGCTTTTATACTATGAGCATGTATTACCTGGCGGCAAAGGTGACGAAGACAAGATATACTCTGAAAGGGGCATTGCTGTCCACTCTGGCGGGGACGGTGGCGAGTGTAGTGCTGGCGAAATGGATGGTATAGAACTAGAGAAAATATGCAGATAAAAAAGTACACATTAAATCTGACCCCGATACCTGTCCGGAATGCGGAGGCAGATTGCGTGAACGAAACGGACAATATGGAAGATTTATGGGATGCAGCAACTATCGGATTGAGTGCAGAGGAGATAATAGCTGTCACAGAAAAGAGAGAGTCATTCCTGGCATAATTCCAATACTGAACAGTTAAAGCAGGCAAGCAGCAGATCATGGAAATGTGGTCTGCTGTTTTTGTTTTTTTATTTGGAAGCCAGTCTATCGTCTGTTTCTTGCAGTTAGGCTGGTGGAAAGCGTAACGAAACCTTTTGTTGGCGGCATACGGATGTCTGTATCGCTGCCCAAAAAGCAGAAAGAAAAGGCAAAGTCCAGACAAAGATGCCCAGTATGATGAAAAAGCAAAACGCCTGCTGGGGCACACATTTTGGCATACATACTTGTTAATACGGTGGATGAATTTAAGGGTATGAATCCCAGGGATGTTGTGCAGTATATTGAAGGAGAGCCGCTGATCGGCGTGGTCCCGGTAGAACCGGGCATGACAAATTCACCGAAAGACAATCCGGAAAATAAGGGACAGAGGGTTGTCGGTTTTAATTCTGAAAATGCAGAAATAAACGAGGGCTTGGTAAGGTTTGACATTGTTTTTTATGTGAGCCGCCTTATTTCCTCGCAGAAGGAAAGGGACTTTGTCAATACCAACTATAATGACATCCGGCGTGTATTCAGTATCTGGGTTTGTATGAATCTGGATGAAAACAGTATGGGTTATGTGCATCTTGCATATGATAAGCTCATAGGGGATTACCAGTGCAAGGGGAAGCTGGACCTGCTGAACATCGTGCTGATTGGTTTGTCAAATGAGCTGCCGGAACATGATGATAAGTATGAACTGCATCGCCTGTTGGGGGCGTTGCTATCAAAACAGCTTTCGGTGGATGAAAAGTTAGCAATTATCGAGAAGGAGTACAATATTCCAGTAGAGGGCAGCATAAGGAGGGATATTAGTGTTATGTGCAATTTAAGTCAAGGTATCAAGGAAGATGGTATAGCAATCGGAAAAGCCGAGATGATTCTCAACATGTACAAGAACGGCTACACATTACAACAGATAGCAGATGTGGCTGAAAAGAGTGTTGAGGAGATAAGGGCTGTCATAGAAAAGAGAGAACCCGTCTTGGCATAATCCTAAGTACTGTATTCCAGTAGAGGGCAGCATAAGGAGGGATATTAGCGTTATGTGCAATTTAAGTCAGGGTATCAGAGATGACGTAAGGGCAGAGTTTAGTCTCAATATGCATAAGAATGGTTTTGCTATTGAACAGATAGCAATTGCCGTAAATAAGAATGTGGAAGAGGTGCAGGCTGTCATCAAGAGAGGGGAGCCCGTCCTGGCATAATCTCAAATACTGAACAGTTAAAACAGGAAAGCAGCAGATCATGGAAATGTGGTCTGCTTTTTTTATATCGGTTTGTTGAAAAACTGCGTAATCCATGCGTAGAGGATATGTATAAAGCAAAAAGGATAAAGCAAAAAAGTCAAGAAATATTTGTGGAATAGCAAGGAAGATAGTATAATAAAAATTGTATGCCCAGCAGAGGAAGAAACTATATGCACATCCGTTACAAACTGCTCTGGCATACATTGGAAGAGTGTGGAATGGGGAGACGAGATTGATTATAGACTTGTGTGCGGCTATATAAGTTGTAGAATCCATATGGGGCTCTGAACAGATACAAATACCGAATAATCTGAGAGATTGTACCGAAATGGGCAATGCGTTTTGGTATAATATAAAATGAAACGTCTATTCGACATGTTACATGTAAAAAATGATCCAAGAATTTCAGAAACAATGAAAATTAGGTGGGAGAAAATGATAGAACGGAGAGGGCATTATCATGAAAAAAGTAGGTAACAGCAAAGAAAAGAAAGGCATGAAAAAGAGAACAATCATATGTATTACAGTTTCTGCTGTGGTCATATTGACAGCCATAGCATGTATCATGATATTCATAAACGGAAACAAGAGAAACGGACAGGATGATGTTATGGTTGCGTCCAACGAGGAGGCAACACCTGCTCCGTCTCCTACATCAATACCTGATCCTACATCAACGCCGACGCCGGAAGTGACACCGTCCCCGGCGCCAGAAGTGACACCATCGCCAGCAAATGACAACATTGTACAGATCATTTCATACACAAGTATAGAATGTGATGAGGATTCGTTGAAAAAACTTGTGATCGATACGATGAACGGGATGAATGAACGCATGTTATCATACAGTGATGAAAGTGATGAGTTCAAGGCCGTAGTAATCTCCATACAGGAACATAATTTCCTCCATTCAAATCAGTTAGTTGGAACTGCTGATATCGAAGGTGTTGACGGAATAGAAGGTTTGACGTGGTTAGACATATGCGGATGTGTCGGAACAGTCGTATTTGACGCAATGGACGATTCTTACTTACATCCAGGTAACTACCATTCCGGAACATCATACCTTGCACACATGGTAGCATACGGACTGTACGAAACAGATGTCAAATCAGAAAGTCTGGATGTTCAGGCGGGAAATGAGCATTCATTCGAAGTATCAGGCGAAATGTTTGATGTCAATTTCGAGGCCTATTTCGAGCATGACGGCGTTAAATATGTAGCATTAATTGGGAATGTTGACAATGCTTACAAGGTGTTGGACATCGTAAATGCCGATGATCTTGAAGGCGAAATTCCTGCCATTGACGAATCTTTAACGGCACAGAATGGTAACGGTGGCGGACAGAACTCAAGTGGAGACACACCTTCCGCAAATCCTGAAAACACAGCTAGTAACCATAGCTACGACAACCAACAGGGAAACAATGACGTTCCTGAATTGTCTGGTGATCCCTCTACATGGCCCTGCATACCTGGCTATGAATACAAGCCTGGAACAGAGTATGTGTACCCCTTGGGGTGGATCACAAATAATGGAGGAACAGGAACTACACAGACAGGAAGTGACATGCCTGCTTGGGAACCTTGTGTATACGATGAAAATGGAAATTGTGTACTTCATGAGCATTCCGGTTATTGATCGATAAAAGTAAATTATTTAAAGGATGGTTTCATGAAGGAAGTTACCCTTTTATATTTCATATATAAATTAATGACAAGGAAGGAATTATAAAATGGTAAAAATTGCAGAATTTAACGGCTTTGAAATATTTATGGATGATAAATTTAAAGGTTCTCCTTCCATTAAAATACATTACATTGAGGATGACATTGATGGAACCATAGATCTTTGCAGTGGTGATTTAGAGGGAGATTTCGATCAGTATATAAAGCCTACATTAATTGCATGGTTTCAATGTTTCCATGAGAGGTTACTTGAAATGTGGAGCTCTCGCAATATCGCTCTATTACCATCATGAGAGCGAATGCACTATCAAATGAGAGCAGTATCATAAACTTATTGGCATAAATAAAAGGAATGGTCAATTATGTCTCCTGAAAGAAAAAAAGAAATAGATATGATTTTGAGGAAAACAGAAGAAGAAATGAAGAGAGAGGATTTTGACCCTATGAAAGCAGGAATACCATTGGATGAATTTCTTGAACGACAGCAAAAAAGACGGATACATGATATTGTGGTGTATAATCTGGTTAAATTTAATTGATAAAAAGTCTGTGCTTTTCCATGAGAGAGGCAAAATATTCATGGACAGAAGATAAGGACGAAAAAGGTAATCAGATACATAGAGAACCTGATTTCAGCATACTTTGCGGTGTACGAAAGAGGGATAATCCGATCTATACGGATGTACCGAGATTCATAGCTGAGATTTTAAGTGACAGTACAGAGAAAGATGATCGTGGAGAAAAGATGAATCTGTACCTAAAGGTAGGCGTAGAGGAAATTTGGCTCATTGACCCGAGAATTATAACGATAGAGAGGTACATTTTAGATGACGATGGAAAGAGTTTTTGGTTTCATGACAGCATCAAAAAACGATGACGAAAAACACGGAACAATATCAGACCGTTGCTGTTTCCGCATCTATTAATTCCTTATGATGACATATTCATGGGTGTAGGTGTGGACCAATAATCTGATTTCTAAGTGGCTTATAATGATAAAATTTATGTTTTGGTGATAAATGTAAGGATGATGAAAAGGAGAGATTACCATGAAAAAGGCAGATGATGACAACAAAGAAAAGAGGGGTACAAAAAGGATACCGATCCTATTTGGCGCTGCTGTAATAGTCATATTGGCAGCAGTAGGCGTAATACTGATGTCAAATGGCCATAAGTCAGATAATCAGGATGAGATAATGGTCGCATCCGGGCGCGGAGAGTCACAGCCAACTTCAATTCCTACGTCAACGTCGGAACCTGCTTCAACACCTAACCCGACACCTGAACCTACTCCGACGCCCGCATCCACGCCTGAGCCTACAGCTTCACCAGAGATCTCCGAGATAATTTGTTACACATCCATAGAGTGTGATGAACAGTCATTGAAAGAACTTGTGATCGCTACTTTACATGGAGCTGATGAGAGAATCCGAAACTACCGAGACAAACATGAGGATTTCGATGCATTAGTCAGCAGGCTGGAAGCAAAAGGCTATAACAGACGCTCCCAGCTTGACGGGCAATTCGAAGTTCCTGAAGGGTATCAGTGGGAGAATGGCAGTCTTTCAGTATTTGATGTGTCAGGATGTGTCGGTACAACCATATATGACGGGTTGGATGACAATTGGTTTTCTTACAAGAACTATATCCCGGGAAAAGGTTATCTCGCAAATCTGGTAGCTTTCGGTCTCTATCGGGAAAAAGTCGAAACAGATGATCTGATTGTAGAAGCAGGTGACACGCTTTCCTTTGACATAGACGGAACAGAATATGACATAAATTTTGAGGTGTCATTTGAACAGGGTGAGAATACTTTCGTAGCATTAATCGGGAATGTTGACGGTGTTTACAAGGTGTTAGACATCGTAAATGCTCACGATCTTGCGGGTGTAAACTCTGCCATGAATGTACCTTCCACCGCACAAAATGGTAACGGTGGCGGACAGAACTCAAGTGGAGACACACCTCCAGCAAATCCGGAAAACACACCTACTGATAATTCAAGCAATCAGGGCGATGGAAGAAACAAGGACACAAATCCTGGTCTTGTGACAGAACCCGACGGTAGTATTCATCCTCAGGTCGGTCATAGGTGGGATGATAACGACCCTTCTTTTCCAGTGTATGAAGGACCAAAGGAAGGATACAATTGGAACAATGCATTAGGATATGTTCCTTCAAATGGAGGAACAGGAACTACGCAGACGGGAAATGACATGCCTACTTGGGAACCTTGTGTTCTTGATGAAAACGGTAATTGCACGATTCATGAGCATTCCGGTTATTAATTGATAGAAATAAATTATTTAAAGGGTGGTTTTCCAGCGAAAGCTGCCAATGGTGAGTATATGTTGTGCAAGGAGGTGTGGTATGCAAAGCTTCAACATGAAAAACCTTAATGCATTAGGTATTAATTGTAGTGTTTCTGAATGCGTAGAATTTATTTCCATGACACTATTAGTAAAATCAGAAATATACAATAGGAAAATAACAGAACTTTTTGATGTAGATGACATAGAAAGCATTGTATTTAGTCTTGACATATGGTTGAATGAAGGATTAGAAAATGCAACATACGATTTCATTGAAGAGGCAAAAGTGGAATTTGACTGCAGCAAAGTACCAGATTTGCTGGAATACTATGAAAAACAAGTCCAAAAATATATCACGCCATCATTTGATGCATTAGATGGAAAAGACGTAAAATTTGACGACATTCTCACAGCATCATAAAATTGCCAGAATTTATGTTTACCTGTACATTGATTTATTTTAAGTTTAAAAGTTCGCACAAAAAGCAAAACAGCGGATCAAAATAATGAAAATGGAATAAGCAAGCGATATATGGATGTGGAGGTTCATTATGGAAAACAAAAGAATCAAAGAGGCAGAAGAAATGTACAGAATATTATCACTTGATTTCAAGGACGAGCTTGGATATGAGGTGGAAATTGAAGGGTTTAAGGAAATGTCCGCCATTCAGAAGTGGTTGATTTATGACGAGTATGCGAAAAGAGACGCAGATGTTGTGATAAAGGGAAATATGCTCCTTGCGGATGAGCTTGATTGGGATGTAGAATGGCTTGACGGAATATTCCCCGTGAGACAGATAATTAAAACGCTGTTGAAAACGATCGGACAGAAGATAGATGTCAATAAAATTCTTGACGGCAAAAAAGAGATATATGATATCATGAACGGCAAAGCTTTGACCGAAAAGCTGCATGATGCCGGGATAGGGAATCATGTCAGAAGCTGGCATAAATTTTTTTCGGAACAGTTGGAGAAGCTCTGCAAAAATGTACATACTGTAGGAAATTATATGCCCTGTCCGGATGGTGATTATAATAGAGTCAAAGGACTTTGCCAATGGCATTATAATGACAGAATAGACCTGCTGTACTCCGATATTCTCACACCTTGGTGCAAAAAAGTAAACCACGAGTATCGCATACCGCAAGAGCAGCGAGAGAAATGGAAAGCATGGTTTGACGAAAACAAAGATAGGCTCCTTCTTACCGAGATACTAGACGAGAAAATGCGTGCCGAACTCGGAAAATTTGGCTGCGTAAAGCATAGAACTTTCTTAGGCGATGAGCTAAAAGAACTGCCCGAATATCTTAAAAGAGTAAACGAATTGATAGAGTATCGCACCGAAAAAATAAAAGCAATCTGTACCAAAGCCGTTTACAACACATATTTTGAGTGTTATAAAAGTGCTCTTTCTGAGTTTGAACACGGCAAGGTCTTTTTGCAGGTATGCTCCTTTTCAAAGGGCTACGTCTGGGTGGCTCCCGAGTGTGAGGAGAAGTTTGAGGATGGAGAGATTGGCAAGCTGTTTAATTTCAAAAACAGTAAGTATTTCAATGAAAAGCCTATTGACAAGGTAGTCGGAGAGGCTTCTTGGGAGAATATACTTGAATATGCGTACCTACCGTTATATGACTGCTATCTCAACAACGAGCTTTCGGCAGAAAAGAATTGGGACCTTGACATTCTCAAAGACAGAGCTGTTTATTTTGCGTTTAAGGAACACAATCTGGTAAAGGATTACCGCCCTCATTAGAGGAATTACCTTCAGATAGGCGGAAATTTTTCTATTGTTCTTAGAGAAGGCTGGTCATCTGAAGAATATGAGTGGCGAAAAGATATTCGGGAGAAGTATGATGAGATGTTTGTATATGGAATCGGAATGGAGGTCAATCCGAAAGAGTCAATAAATGAAATTTGGTCAACAGAAAATGGGAGGAATATAGAAAATGTTATTAGACCAAGCAATCCTGGAAGTATTACGGAATCATTCCAGTAAAACAAAAACGCGGGATACGAAACCATTAAACGTCACGGAGATAACAAACTATTTGATACAGGATTTCCCAGATGAGCATAGGGCTAGGCCCATAACGCCCAAAAGAGTCAGAAGGGCTCTTAATAACATAATCAATTCAGAGCTTTCAAAGGAAGATAAGGACAAGAGCATATGCTATACGGCCTATGAACGAAACGGAGAAGAATATAAAACGAATTACTGGACACCCAGAAGTATTTCTGATGTGGAATTAAAGTATCTGATCGACTCTGTGTTGTACTCTAAAATATTTGATTCCGAAACGGCACAGGACCTTGCCGGACGAATACAGCAGATGTCAGGGAAAAACCTGTACCGGATGACTTCCTATGCTGTGGGAAGTCTATTTGGCAGACAAAGGTTGACGATTGATGTGGATGTGCTGGAAAATATTCAGTTAATCATGGATGCCACAGAACGGGATGCATTTATCAGCTTCAATTGGAATGTATATGATGTGGTCGGAAAGAAGATCGGATTAAAGAAGATCGACAGCTATACTGTCAAGCCAATACAGATTATTCTGGGTGATGGAAGGTATTTCATGCTGGCCAGATACCAAAACAAAGATAAGATTTATACGTTCAGTGTCGATTTAATGTCCGAAATAACGATTAATAATGAAATACAGGATGAAGTAAAAGCGGAGAATCTGAAAAGAGACTTTAACAGAGCCCGGTATTCATTACAGCATCCATACAATATGGGAGGAAACCCAGAACATTTCAAGCTTCGTGTGAAAAGAGATTATTTGTCCAGAGTTGTTGATATGTTCAGCTATGAGATCGAGATCATTCCGAATAGTATAACCGAAACAACAGTGGATATTAAGGTAAGAGCATCCCAGGAAGGGATGAAAAGGTTGCTGCTATTTCATTATGATGCCGTGGAGATACTTGAACCTGGAGATAAATTTGAAGAACAGCTTTTGGAAGCCGTAAATGCTTTGTGTGAAAAATATCTAAAAAAATAGCAAAAATAGTGAGAGATTGTACCCATTCACCGATGCAGGGAAAGCTGACGAAGTCAATGTAAATTCCAGCGATGGCGTGGAATCGGTTGCCTCCGGAAAGATCGAGAGCCTGGAGGTGATCGACAAGACCGATGGCTGGGTCGCAGCGTCCATCGGTGTCCGCACGAATCGTGATGTTCTACACAATATTGAAACATTTAAACTCATTAAATGGAATCTTATGGGAGAAGTGACATGAAAACTATAAAAATGGTACTTGGAAATAGGATCATTGCGGAAGTGAATGACGGTGAATTGCATGATTTACTGAACAACAGACATCCATTTGCACTGAAACCACAAGAGCTGTATGACGCATCATTTTACGGCATTCCACATTCATCGACGTTTGATGACAGGGTAAAATTGGTCCAAGCAGGTCAGTACTTCTGTTATGTCAAACCTGCACTGAAGATGATCGTAGTGGAGAGTTAGGTCAGATACAAGGACACCCAAATCATACACTATGTACATGTGACCAATACCTATGGTTAAGGGTGACAGCAATTCCGTCATTATTGGTTTATTTTAGATTAATTTACACGGTTTTAGATTGTTTAACATTAAGGAAGAACATGTTTAGGAAAGTTACACAATTAACTATCAGTTACTGGAAGTACTATATATTTATTCAATAATCAATAACAGCGAGGCAAGTTTATGGCATTTAAAGATTTTATGGAAATGGAGAAACCATGGAAGTATAACTTTGAGTTTGAGTGCGGGGATGAGAATTATAAAGCATTGCCTGCTTTCAAAAGGTATTTTACTTACAAAATATCGCCTGAAGCAACTGCTTATGACAGCGCGAATCAATTTATTATAGATCATTTTGGTTATTCGCCTATTTGCGATCCAGATGGGAGTGGAAAAGGTTACTATACGTTAATTCACGAAATATACAATGCGCTTTGGCGTTGGGAAAAAGACAAGAACAGCACATTTGGAACATTGAAAGGCAAACCGGATATATGCGAATTTGGAGCAGACACAATGAACTCGGTGCAGACGGCACTTGGATTGACGATTGAGCCGAATAGATGGGGCAATCGCTCGTTCTATTGGACATTGGAATGTTGGTGCAAAGATAGAGAAACTTACGAAAATAAATGGAAAAGCATGGCGGCAGAAGAATACATTGAAACGTATCATACTCTCGGAAATTTTGTGCTTGTCCCCAAATGGTTTAACGGAGATAGAGGAACAAAGTTATATTTAGATAGAAATGAGGAAACGCCGGGTTATGTCTGGAGTAAAGAAGATGGAGGGTACTACAAAAAAGTTGATGACTTTTGGGATTTGTCGCTTGAATATCTTTATGATAATGGCTTTCATAAAAAGATTAATAAAAGTACAGTTAATTTTGATAAAGAGATGTTCGATTGGTACATCAACTACTTTTTCCTGTGGGATTATGTAGAGGATAAAGGTGAGTGCTATAAGCCTAAACATATTGCCATAAAAGAAAATGGTGAAAGAGACTTTACAGAATTTTTCAAAACATCAACAGAACTTATCCTTCGCCGCGGAAAGTTTATGACCGCTATGCAGATGCTCAAACAGGACGATTATCATAAACTTCAAAGCGGCATTTTTGATACAAGCACAATTTATAGTGGCTTTGACAGTGTTATTTCTGAAATTGAAAAGAAAATATCCCTTAATGATTCCGCAAAGGCTATTATGGATGGATTGAAAAACAAGGAAGGTTTTAGAGGAATATAATAACTGGCCGAAAGGGAAGTTGGATGAGAGTGAAAAATTTGCAAAGGACGGCGAGATTTATAACTTTGACGGAAAAAAGGGGATCGTGATCGGGGGGGCATACAGCGTGGACAAGGATTACAGGTTGTCCGCAGGCCTGCCATGGTTTGAAAGCGAGCAGCCCTCTGCAGAGATAAAATCCTATGTGGAAGAACAATTACAGGCTAATGATTGGACGGTAGACTATGTATTGTCCCATACCTGTCCGCTGCTTATGGAACCCACAGATTTGTTCCTGAATGACATTGACCAGGGCAAGGTGGACAAGACAACGGAGGAATGGCTGGAACAGATACATAAAAAGCTGAAATATCAGAAGTGGTATTTTGGACACTTCCATGAAAACCGTTACTATGCCACTATGGAAATGCTTTTTGAAGAAATCAAAGAACTGGGTTCGAATGATTTTTTACAAAGAATGGGAAGGCCCAAATACAGGCGGGGTGAATATGTCATGTTATCCAATGGTTCGGATGATATATATGGCAGGATAGCGGTAGTGGATTCCTATGGGACCTATGGACAGTCAAGAGAGGTGTCCTATGACATAGAACGGATTGACGGAACACAGTGTGATAAGGCCCTGTATAAACATATTCCAGAATCGGTGGTGGAAAGGATATAAAGCATGAGGCTGAAAAAATTGTGGTAACTATCTGTTGTAGCGGATTTGTGAAAGATATGGTGCGGGAGGATGTGTAGAGTTATGAGGAGGTGCTTATGATATATGCAATTTCTGACATACACGGCTGCTTAGACGCATTTGAAAAGAGGCTGGCGCAGATAAATCCGGAACTTCAAAAGGAAAGGAACCGGCTTGTACTGCTGGGAGATTACATTGACGGAGGCCCTGACAGCTACCAGGTGCTGAATCGTGTGCATTCTCTGCAGAAACAGTATGGAGATGAGAAGGTCATCGCTTTAAAAGGAAATCATGAGGTATGGTTTGAAGATTTTCTGGCAGGAAGAGGGCGTGACTGGCTGGCAGAGGACAATCATTATAATACCAGCGGAACCTTTCTGACAGAGGAACAAAGAGCGGAGCAGGACAAAATTTTTTCCAGGGAGGATAAGATTGATTATTTTGTCAGAACCATTAATGCAAATCACCGGGAACTGCTTTCGTGGATGTACAGGCTGCCCTGTTACTATGAGACAGCCACACAGATTTTCGTTCATGCGGGCGTGGACGAGGAAATACCTGAGGAGGAGATGGCATACTGCACTCTGGCAACACCGGAGCATGTGATGACGGGCAAATTTCCGCCAACGATCGGGAAATTTTATAAGGATATCATTGCGGGTCATGTGGCGGCGAGGACTGCTGCAGAATATGCTGGTCACAGTGAAGACCGGGGTTTTCAGGGCATTTTCTTTGATGGGTACAGTCATTATTACATAGACGGATCAGTGGAGTGCACAGGTAATCTTTTGTGTCTTGCATATGATGAGGAGAAAAAGAAGTATTTTGAGCTGAAAAGTGATGGGAGGCTTGCGTTAATAAAGAAACCGTGAGGAGATGTGGTAAAAACCAGACTGGCTGGAACACAGATAACAGGGAGGACGGATTTTTATGAAAATGAGGGAGTATGTGATGATGAGGAGGGCAGGAAGAAAAGGAGCTGAATATGAGGTATATTGTTTCTGATCTACACGGATGCTTTGAGCAGTATCAGGAGCTGCTTGCAAAAATCGATTTTTCTGAAACGGATGAACTGTATGTGCTGGGAGATGTCGTTGACCGTGGTCCGGAACCCATAAGAATCTTACAGGATATGATGAAACGTCCCAATGTTATTTTTATTTTGGGAAACCATGATCTTACCATGTATACGCTTATGAAAAAGCTTTCTGTGGAAATTACAGAGGAAAATTACGACAAATATCTCACATCTGATATTCTTTTGGGTTATAACTTGTGGATGCAGGACGGTGGGCAGATTACGGCGGAGCAGTTCAGAAAGCTGGACTATACTGCAAAAATGGATGTTCTGGATTACATAGCAGGGGCGTCTTTGTATGAGGTGATAGAAAACAATGGGAAGGAATACCGACTGGTTCATGCCGGGCTTTCAAATTTTGCGCCGGACAAAGACTTGGATGAGTATGATTTATATGATTTTCTGGAAGAAAGGGCGGATTATTCCAAAAGATATTACCCAGACGAAAACATTTTTCTGGTGACAGGACATACGCCGACGGTTTTTATAAATGAATGGAGAAAAGCGGAGGTATATAGAAAAAACGGGCATATCGCGCTGGACTGTTCCTGTGTGTCAGGGGGAAAGCTGGCGGCATTTTGTGTGGAGACGGAAGAAGTTATGTATGTGGATGGCAGAAAGGACCGGAATCATGCATTATGTGATTGGGGATATTCACAATAATATGTGTAATTAAGGAGAGAGGAACCCTGAAAACAATGAATTACATTAAAATTTCCATAGAGGATATAGAAGAGTTTTTTATTCTGACAGATGATATTGTCAGTATTATAAGATATCGCAAAGCATTTTATGATGACGAGGGCAATCAGCGTTACTTTAAAAATACAAGAGAATATCAGAATGCGATAAGTCATGAGGATGCTTTTATTGTGGAGAAACTTATTCACAATGATAAATATTTAAGCGGGGGACTGCTCAATTGTCCAGCGGAGGATATTTTCGAGGAGAATCTGAAACCGCTGCAGAAACTGATACTATCCCTTTACCGCAAAGGAACCGGAGAAGACTGTTTTTATCGTGCGGATGAAACCTTTTCAGACCAGTATCTGTTGAAAGCTGTGACATTGCGTATCATAGATCGAATGCTTTGTGAGGCGGAGAGCAGGAAGACTAAAAAATTCTTTTTGGCCTGGACTTCTGGTCAGAACCATGATAAGGATGAATGGGTTGGGATTGCAAATACCAAGGAAGAATTGAAGAAATTGTATGAGAAGACAAAGGATGAGAACGGAGCATATTATGAAGATGCAGGGTTAAGGTTGGAGGCATTTGAATATACGGAAGAACATGATTTTATGCCAGTCAATATGATATAGGCTTTTAAGCTGATGAATAGACAATTCCAGAGCTGGTTTCAAGGAAGGAGAAAAATTGTCTCATGGCGAAAAATTTTATGAATAATGAAATAGAAAATGTTATGAAAACTCTCAAGCCGGGAGAGCTGGTTTTGCTTGCAGGACGCCCCGGTTCCGGCATGACTGCTTTGGCCGCGGAGATGGCAGAATATCTGGTGAGCGAAGAAAGGCAGGATGTTGTATTCTTCTCTTTACAGCATGAGAAACAGGATCTGACCGACAAATATTTTACAAATCCCGACAAAGAGAAAATTGTTATAGACGATACGGCAGGAATTTCAATAATGGAAGTCAGAAACAGATGCGTCAGGCTTTCCAGGGAGCGGGAAATTCATTGGATCTTTATTGATTGTCTGCCTCTGATGAGTGGTTCAAAATGCTGTGATACCAGAGTGGGCGAGCTGCAGGAGATAGTGAGAGAACTGCGGGCATTGGCTATAGAGTCATGCAGTGTTATATTGGCAACCGCGCCATTATCAAAACATCCGGACAGCCGCCCCACGATTCGGGATTTGAGAGATTATGGTCTGAAGCTTGATGAAGAGGTAGATCAGGTGCTGCTCATCTGGAATGAAAATGATTTTAGGAGGGAATTAAATGTGTTACTTGATAGCCAAAAGATTTAATGGACATGGATGTATAGCTTTACAGATTAACTTTGGTAAGGATTTGACGTATTTAAGTGACTATTTGACTTCAAGGACTGTTGGGCATGGAATACAGATAGTTACCATAAATAAGACAGAGGGATATCCTGAATACAAACCATATGACATAATTGACAATGAAAGAGAATTTATAAATAAAGTGTTAGAAATGGTTGAATAATAGCATTAAATGCACATACATGTTAAGGAAATTGAACGATACCCCGCCTAAGTATTAAGCGGGTCTTTCAGTTTACTGCTGAAAAACTTTACAACCACCCCCGTCAACAGGGCAGAAATAATGGTTCCCTCTCTGGTTCCCACAATGGTAAGATCAAAAAATATAAGAGATAAAACAAGAACAATAAGGACGCAAAGAACATCAAATACAATTTTCACATTCCCGGATCAGTGAACCAACCAAATAAAAAAGACAGGGGAATTTGCAACAACTGTATAAGCTGAAATTTTTAGCGGAGTATGACGACTTGTCTGACTATCAAAAAGCAATTCCAAATGATAAGCCATGTCCCTAAAGAGAGCTAAGAAAATTTGCAGCTTAAAACATTTTCTACAGACAAAATAGGTGATACCCCCAATTTGCCATGCTTTGTAAATGCCACGCCTAACGCCGCAAAAACAGGCTTATTACAAATAGTATATACCATTTTGCAATTTCAGTTTTACTCATGATTGATAACTCTTTTTTGGATTAGATTTTCATTTATTCTTGTCAGGAAAGCAGTAAACATTTCTTTTTCGTTATTGCTGAAACCTAAAAGCGCTTTTTCCTCAATTGTCCCAAACTGTAACTCAACTTGTTTTGCAAGTGCCTGTCCCTTATCCGTCAGACAAACATATAAGCTACGTCGATTACCATTGATATTCTTTCGGACTATTAAGCCTTTATTTTCCATTCCGAGCAGTACGGATGTGATAGTCGCTGGTTCAATATGACAAGCTTCAGCTATTTCTTTTTGAACAGCACAATCGTGATACAATAAATAAATTAGAAAACTTAAAATTCGATATCTAATAATTAGATATATCACATAAAACATTCTTGTCAAGAAACAGCAGGAATTTAATTTGATTCCTGTGAGCAATGAACCAGGTCAATGATATTTTTGAAATATCGAAACATTTTATTAAAGTTATTTTCCCCTTTTTTGGTGAAAAAGAGAGTAACATCGCCAACGATGAATCCATTGGCGATGATAATGGCGATGAAATGAAAATTTTGTAGCCACTGGAAAAAGAACCAGATGTTACAGCCAAGAGAATAAGTGAAAAAAATGGATTTAGTACCAGAAAGGTCAGTCGTATCATAAGAAAACTGAGGGAATCAGAAGAGATCATCCGAGTAGAACTGAAAGTTCTCCTGTTTAAATTATGTCAGCAGATTTACCGCTTACCCCCGCATTGTTACCGCTCACGCTAATTCCAAAAAAATATGGGATTTTATGTTATAATCTGCTTGGCAATACTGTTTCTGGCAGCAGAGACCGGAAAAGGAGAGGACAAGCATGTTAAAGATCAGGGGAACGAAATGGATCACCAGATTTCTCGTTCTGGCGCTGGCGGGCGGAGTGATGGTTACAGCAACGGCCTGCGGCACTGGGGACAGGAAGACTGGGGACAGTCAGGAAAGCGCAGGGAAACCGCTCGAGAGTGGCGAGCAGGATTATAGTGGACTGGCCGCGCGGATAGATGAAGGGGCGGTGGCATATCTTGAGGCAATGAAAGCGGGAGATATTGAAACCATACTTTCCATGACAGATCCCGAAAGCAAGATATACAAAAAGCTTTCCGGCATTAAGGAGTATGAGACTGGAAAAGAATTTATCAGTACACTTTATGGAAGTATTGTATACGAGTGGCAGGAAGACCGCGATACGGAATATGATATAGCGCATGCCATTGAACAGGATCGGGACTATTTTTATCTGGATATGTATGTCGGGATACCCGATACGATATATTTCACCCAGTATTTGACCGTGCCGGGCGTGCTGTTTCAGGACGGGGAACTTATTCCGGAGGGGTATGAGGTGAAATCCAACGAGGAGGCACTACAGATAGTTCGTTCCATGGCAGAACTGTTTCCGCTGGCGGACACGGCGATCACGGTGGAGCTGCAGGAGGACGGAGGGTTCTATTTTGAGGTTACGGCTCCTTTTTCTTGTATGGATGATAGTGATTTTGAATCCGGGGAAAACTTTTTGCCGGAATTTTTATCCGAAAAGATATCCGATGGAGTGATCGTGGGGGAATCGGACAAACTTTATGAGGAAAATCAGGAGGAGTGGGTACAGATTCTTTCTCTGCTGAAACAGAAGGATTTTGACGGGCTGTTTGCGCTGGCCAGCGGGGAGCCTGATAAGTATATAAAAAGACAAAATTCCTTCAAGACTCCCGAGGAATTGACGGAAACGCAGAGAGATTTTTACGACAGCTATATAGAGCAGATTGAGGTTTTTATAAGCGAGAAGACCTACGGCGAGCCAAGCAGATTTTCCATGTCAGTGATGATCGTTGCACCTGCCACCAGTTTGAACGATCAGGAGATGGAATGGTACAACGAAAATGGGATAAAGGAAAACACGATAGATTTTTGGTTTGGTGAGGAAGATTTGGACGATGCAATGAGTACACTGCTGTTGCCGCTCAAGCATGGAATTGAATATGCAGAAAAGAAATATTAAGTAAGGGATATGATTGCCATAAAAGGAGACTGCTTTATCAGAGCGGTCTCCTTTTTGGCGAACTTAAAAATTTTATTGATATTGGAAAAAGAACCTGATATTATAACCAAGAGAACAAGTAAACCCCGGATACCAATATCTTTGAGGGAGACAGCAGTGAAAGACAAGAGAAATCTCAGATATGCCATAGCGCTGGTGCTGTGCCTGTTGGCAGGTGCAACCGTGTCCTGCGGAAAAGTGGACGAAACAAAGGAGAACGCAATTGAAATCGCGGAAAATGATTTTTCTCCCACAATAGAAGAAATAGAGAATGCGCCTAAGCCGCAGGAGGAGAGCTTGTGTGAGTCAGCAGAAGAGGATGGGACAGTAGCGGGAAATGAGTCAGTGGAGAGTGATGATGCGGCTGAGGCAGACGAGGTGACAAGAAAACTGCTCTGCCTGAAGGACGGGGATACAGAGCCATTGGTAGGAGTCTCCTTTGGGGAGCCGTTTGATTATGACAAGTATGTCAGCGTAGGAACCTGGCACGGAGCGAAGATGTATCGTCTGAAGGATGCGGAGAATGGCGGAATCTATTTCCTCTTTAACGGAAAGGGCGACGGTTTCGGAGGGCTGGTGCAGTTTGCCAACTTTAATGGCGGCGATTTTCTGGGAATATCTGTAGGCGAAGATTCGGTGAAGAAGATATCGGATGTTCTGGGCGCTTATACGGCGGAAAGCAGGAAAACCTATAGCGGTACGGAAACCTGGGCCATATGGGACTTTGAGACGGCAACCCTGTCAGTGAAAATAGAAGACGGCGTCATACAGACGATGGAGTATCTGGCGAAAGGGGACATTGCCGACGCACCGGAGCTGCCGGAGGAGGAGACCGACTTTGGGCGGGACCGCAGAGAGACTTCGGGGCGCGTGGAGACGGTCTATAACTGGAGCGCCTACGGTTCAACATCGGAAGGCTCCTATGCGGTGTGCGATCCCCGTGACGTGGACTATGACGAAAATACGGCGGACGAATTTATTCGGGAGTATTTATTGTCCCAGGGCATTCATAAGGAGATGCCGGACAGGATCACCTATGACCGGAACGGAGACGTGCTGGCGGAGTGTTATGTGGATGAGGAGAAAGGCGAGTACTGTATCATTCTCCATATCTGGGGATACTGGTTGGTGGACTTTGATGCGGGAACCCGCAGATATCTGGACGCTCTCTACTGCACTACGCATACGCTGAGCGAGGAGGATATATGCGGGTACACGATCTGCGAGGAAGACACTGAGCAGGGCAGAGTGTGGGAACGCCGATATGACTATAACCGAAAAAAGATGGAGGAGGCTGTCTACGAATATATTCCGGGGACGCCCTTTCCCTTCATTCTGGAATCCTGGAATCTAGACGAGTTCTATCCCCAGCTGCTGATTCGGAACCAGAAGACCTGGTTTTTTAAGGAGAAGGCCGGGTTTGACGAGGAAGGGAAATTCATCTCCTACGACGAGGGTGTTGACCAGGGGGAGTATCTGCTGGGTTCATGCCACACGGTCTATGATGAGGAGGGTCGTCTTAAGGCCATTCAGGAGGAACTTCAGAAGGAAGATATAGAAGAATACTGGGGCTGGTGGGATGAGAGCATTGATTACTCCGGACAGATTGAAATGCAGTATCGCAATGACGGCACGATAAGCGATGTGGAATATCATCGCTCCTCCTACAGGTACGGCACCTCAGACTCCAGTGGGATCATAGAATATGACGAAAAGGGACGGATGCTTTACAACGAATACTATATCACCCATGGTGAGGATGCTGATATCTATCTGTACGAGGAAGACAGCGATATGCCATGGTGCGTGATCTACTGGTGCTGCTTTGCGCCGGGATTTGAGGATATCTATCTGTTTCTGCCGCAGGAACCATGATCGGACAGAACTCCCGGTCAGATATATCCCATACTCCGCAGCACAAAGAGAAATATAGTCAGAGTCACCGAGCTTAAGAAGGTGGTGGCAACTACCACGCTGGAGGTGAGCGTGCCCTCATGTCCCATATTCTTAGCCATGATATAGCAGCTCACCGTGGTGGGCGCTCCCAGCATGACCAGCAGGGCCACCAGCATCTCTCCCCGAAAGCCCATATAGATGGCGAGGGGAAGGAAAAGGGCTGGCTGGATTACCAGTTTCAGCAGAGTAGCTACGGCAGTGGGCTTGAGCTGGGCCAGTGCTTTTCTGCCCTCAAAACCGGCTCCCAGCCCGATCAGCGCCAGCGGGGTGGCCAGCACAGAGATATTATTGATGGTCTTGCTCACAATCACCGGGAAGGAAATATGGCAGACGCTGACGATCATGCCCAGCAGGATACCCAGGATAATAGGGTTCCTTGCGATATCCAGCAGAGATTTTTTCAGCGCTTTCGGTGAAAAGCCATGGGAGGATGGCCCGGTGAAGGACAGAACCAGTACAGCCGCAACATTGTACAGAGGTACGGTGCCGATAATCATCAGCGGCGCCATGCCGGAGGTGCCGTATATATTCTGGATAAAGGCGATGCCCAGGACGGCGGCGCTGCTGCGGTATGAGGCCTGGACAAACTCTCCCAGCCGGGCCTTGTCTGCATATGTAAACCCTGCGATCAGCCATATGACTGCGATGCAGGTCAGAGTGGCAAAAAAGCAGAAACACACATATTTAGTGTCCCACACGCCGTAGAAATCGGACTCCGCAATATCTCGAAACAGCAGCACCGGGAGGGTTATCTTGTAATTGAAGGAGTTCAGCGTCTTGATGAACGGCTCGTCCACCACATGCATCCGGCGCAGCACATAGCCGATTACCATGACAAGAAATATGGGGACGGTGGCGTTCAAGCTGAATAGTAATTGTTCCATGGGTATCAGACCTTTCTTGTTTGAACAGGGCACTGGCAGGCTTACGGTGCCATGGATTATCATAGGACGATTCTCGGAAAAAATCAACAGGGAATACATTATAAAATGAATTTCCTGTGATTAAAGGACTTGGAGGATTTAGTGAGGATGACGGAAAATGGAATGTATATAGGTATTGCGGTTCTGGTGCCTACATTGCTTGTTCTGATCGTATTGCTGATACTGCGGGCGGCAAAGCGCAGACGTCCCCGCGATATGGACTTGATGGAGGGGCACGAGTTTGAGTACTACTGTGCCGATCTGCTGCGCCGGGCAGGATTTCTGGAAGTGGAAGTCACCCGGGGCAGCGGGGATTACGGCGTGGATATTCTGGCGGAGCGTGACGGCGTAACTTATGCCGTTCAGTGCAAGCGCTATGACGGTCCGGTGGGTGTAAAAGCGGTGCAGGAGGCCTATGCCGGAAGGGATTATTACGACCGCATGGTGGGAGCGGTGATGACCAATCAGTATTTTACCCGTCCCGCGGTGGAGGTGGCCCGAAAACTGAAAATCCTGCTGTGGGACCGGGGGTATCTGGAAAGTATGCTGGATGACATCGAGTAAAAATCAGGAATCCAGCGCCTCTGTCAGGCTTGTAAAATCCGAAGGCCCCATATTCAGGAAAAAGGTATGAAAGCGCAGATCGGTATAGTCCGCTCCCCAAAGGGTGCGGGCTTTTTGCTGCAATTCCAGAATCTCCAAATAGCCCACATAATACTGGGGATAGTTGGCCGGCTCCTCCGCGATATAGGTGTAGATGGCCTGAGCGGCCTGCGGGTCGCTGATGCCAAAGTTGTTCAGCACAGCGGCAATCTGCTCACAGGAGGCCCCGTCGTAGTGAATCATCAGATCTATCAGGGAGTAGAGGCAGAGCAGCAGATTGCGGTTGATCTTTTCCGCCTGAATATACCAGACCGCATCCGGCTGTCCGCATTCCTCAAGCAGGTCGCAGGCGTAGTCGTAGGCGATAAATTCCGTGTACAACGCCCATCCCTCCTGATAGCCTCCGTAGCTTAACAGCTGGCGCACCGGATTGGTTTCCTGGGCTGTCAGATAGCGGCGGCTGTACACGGACTGGTACAGGTGGCCGGGATACCCCTCGTGGGCCAGGGTGGTGTACAGCTCCAGAGCGCCGGGCATATCCTGCTCGTTGACATAGATCACATTGGAGGAGGTGTCGTCCAGGGGCGGCGTCAGGTAAAAAGCGGGAGCGCTGTAGTCCGCCAGAGAGTCGGAGACGGCTTTGACCGTCACGCTGGGAGTTTTCTGACCATCCACCGTCAAGTCGGGAAAATCCTGCGCCATTCGCCGCTGCAGATCTTCCAGCATCTGCTCAGGCTGTGAGTAGGGAAAGGCGGACAGACACTGTTCCTGAGCGGAAGGCAGGATACAGGCAGGATGCTCCGCAATCAGCTGGCGCAGGGCATTGAGCTGGAGCAGCAGTTGTTCCTTCAACATATCGTAAAGCTCCTCCGTGGAACGGTAGCTGCCAGTTCGGGCGATCAACAGCTGGCTGTAATATTCCTGCCCCTCCGGGTAAGCGGCCAGTCCCTGGGGCAGCTCCCGGCCGGAACTGTTCTGCGCTGCAAGCTCTTCCAGCCCCCGGTCCAGGCGTTCATAGGCGGGGAGTACCACAGAGGACAGCAGTTCCTCGTTGCGGCGGATTGCGGCGAGGGCGGTTTCCCGGCTGATTCCTCGGCGGACATAGAGCTCGCTTATTCTCTCCTGAAAGGTGGTCTGAAGGAAATGGTTGCCCTGTGCCAGGCTTTCCGCCGTCAAAATCTGCTGACACTGCTGTCGTACCTTTTCCAGCGACATCCGGCTCATGGGCAGTCCCGCCGCCGCTTTTTCCTGTTCATAGACCAACAGGCTGTCGTAGTAATCTCCGGTCTGAGACAGCAGTTCCAGGTAGTCATCCACATCCCTTGAGGTTCGGAAGGTGTATTCAGCCAGCAGAATGGGCAGCTGGCTCTGCATACCGGAGGCCGGGGACAGCGGTTCCTCATAGTAGGCGTGGGACTGCAGCTCCAGAGAATTTTCCAGGGAGAGAGCCAGCAGACGGCGGGTATAGGCGTCACTGTCGCTTAAGCTCCGGTCAGACAAAGACGCCCAGAAAGCCGCCTGTTTTTTCAAATCTTTCAGTTGCAGTTCTCTCACGCCGGAGACATAGCCGGGCAGCTGGGCCGTATAGTCAGTGATGCCGTAATCGCCCGGGCTCGCAATGGTATAGTGCATGTTCAAGGTATTATGTACCATCTCCTGTTGAAACAATTCCGCAGCTGCATGCTGAAATTTTTCCGCATCGCGGCGGGAACCAAACAGAAACAGTGTCAGAGCGGCAAAGAACAGCAGCAGTCCAACGCCTGCCAGAAGCTGCCGCCAGGTGAGCTTATGATACTTTTTCAAGGCAGACTCCATGTAACGGATATTAGTGCATTATATGCGGCAAGAATTGTCCATCATGCGGTGCAGTCTTCCTTGGCGAGGACTGAAATATTTAAAATTTAAGTAAACCATATTGACCAAAGCATGGAAAAGGCTCTATACTTAAAATATAACTGGCGAAACTAAAAAACAGCATATCCCCGGAAAGCGCACTTAACAACATATGTACATTCAAGTGGACATATGTTGTTAACCGGTCCTGTGCGGTGATAGGGGATATGCGGAATAGAGGTTCCAAGGAACCTCTTAATTAGGAGGGAAAACATGAGCAAGGAAACGATTTTGGCAGGAAAGACAGTGCTGGGCATTGAGTTCGGCTCCACCCGTATCAAGGCGGTGCTGGTGGACGAGACCCATCAGCCGGTGGCTATGGGCACCTACGATTGGGAGAACCGTCTGGAGAACAATATCTGGACTTACAGCCTGGACGATATCTGGAAGGGACTGCAGGGGTGCTACAGGAGCTTGAAGGAGGATGTGCAGAGCAAATACGGCGTGGCGCTGACCAGACTGGGAGCCTTGGGCTTTTCCGGTATGATGCACGGCTATATGCCCTTTGACGCCGAGGGCGAGCTGCTGGTACCTTTCCGCACCTGGAGAAACACTATGACTGCCGAGGCATGCGGCAAGCTGACTCCGGTGTTCAACTTCAATATCCCCCAGAGATGGAGCATTGCGCACTTGTATCAGGCTATTTTAAGCGGCGAGGAGCATGTGAAAAATGTAACCTTCTTCACCACGCTGGCAGGCTATATCCACTGGAAACTGTCCGGCGAAAAGGTGTTGGGCGTGGGCGAAGCCTCCGGCATGTTCCCTATCGATTCAGAGATATGCGACTATGACCAGAAGATGCTGGCACAGTTTGATGAACTGGTGGCAGATCGTGGTTTTGGCTGGAAATTGAAGGATATCCTGCCCAAGGTTCTGCCCGCAGGCGCAGCTGCCGGCAGCCTGACGGCAGAGGGCGCCAAACTGTTAGACCCCACAGGCGAGCTGGAGGCAGGGGTGCCCATGTGTCCTCCCGAGGGAGACGCCGGGACGGGCATGGTGGCTACCAACAGCGTCAAGGTTCGCACCGGTAATATCTCCGCAGGAACCTCCATTTTCTCCATGGTGGTGACGGAGCATGCCCTGAGCAAGGTGCATGAGGAGATCGACATGGTGACCACGCCGGATGGCTATCCCGTGGCTATGGTGCACTGCAACAACTGCACTTCCGATTTGAATGCATGGGTCAATCTGTTTGAGGAATTCGCGGGCAAGTTCGGAATGAAACCGGACAAAAACGAGCTGTATGGCACACTGTACCGGGAGGCGCTGACGGCGGACCCTGACTGCGGCGGCCTCATGGCCTACAACTATTTCTCCGGCGAGCCGGTGACAGGGCTGAACGCGGGACGGCCTATGTTTGTCCGCACGCCTGACGCTCGTTTCAGTCTGGCGAATTTTATGCGGAGCCACTTATACAGCGCTATGGCGGCACTGAAAATCGGCAATGATATCCTGCTCAAAGAGGAGCAGGTGAAAGTAGATTCCCTGATGGGACACGGCGGCCTGTTCAAGACCCCTGTGGTGGGACAGCAGCTGATGGCAGCAGCCATGAATGCGCCCGTGACTGTGATGGACACCGCCAGCGAGGGCGGCGCCTGGGGTATGGCGGTGCTGGCATGTTTCATGGCGGAGAAAGCATCTGATGAGACATTGCCAGATTACCTGTCCGACAAGATTTTTGCAGGCCAGAGCGGAACCACCATTGCTCCCAAGGCGGAGGACGTGGCCGGGTTCGATGCGTTTATTGAAAAGTACAAGGCGACCCTGCCTGCGGAGAAGGCGGCTGTAGAGGGGTTGAATTAGAGGAGGATTATCTATGTTAGAAGAATTAAAGCAAAAAGTATATGAGGCGAATATGGATTTGCCCCGCTATGGCCTGGTGACTTTTACCTGGGGCAATGTCAGTGCCATCGACAGGGAGAGCGGTCTGTTCGTCATCAAGCCCAGCGGCGTGGAGTATGATAAGTTAAAGCCTGAGGACATGGTGGTCATGGACTTAAACGGCAACAAGGTGGAGGGCAGATACAACCCCTCCTCGGACACTGCCACCCACCTGGAACTGTACAAGGCGTTTCCGGAGATCGGCGGCGTAGTACATACCCATTCTTCTTATGCCACCAGCTGGGCACAGGCGGGGAGAGACATTCCCTGCTACGGAACCACCCACGCCGACTATATTTACGGCGCAGTGCCCTGTGTCAGATGCCTGACCAAGGAGGAGATCGAGGATGCCTATGAGGAGAACACAGGGCATTTGATCGTCGAGGAGTTCAAGCGTTTGAACAAAGATCCCATGGCCGTGCCCGCCGTGCTGTGCAAGAACCACGGCCCCTTTGCCTGGGGTAAGGACGCCAAGGATGCCGTACACAATGCGGTGGTGCTGGAGGAGGTGGCCAAGATGGCTTACCGCGCGGAAACCATCAATCCCAGAATACAGCCCGCTCCCCAGGAACTGCAGGATAAGCACTACTACCGCAAGCACGGCGCCAACGCTTACTACGGGCAGAAGGAAAACTGAGGTGTGCCCGAACACATTCTATAATTTTTGATGCTTTGTCTGGACGGGAAACGGATTTTATGCTAGTATAAGAAATAGAAAAAGAATGTGCCGCCAGGGGGTGGCAGAAGGAGGAAACAATGAACAATTTAGAGCTGAAAAAGCATGCTAATGACGTTCGCAAGGGCATTGTCACAGCGGTACACAGTGCGAAAGCGGGACATCCCGGCGGATCGCTGTCGGCGGCAGACATGTTTACGTTCCTGTATTTTGAGGAGATGAATATCGACCCGAAGAATCCCAAGAAGGAGGATCGGGATCGTTTCGTATTGTCCAAGGGCCACACGGCTCCCGGCCTGTACTCTGCTCTGGCCAACAGAGGGTATTTCCCGGTGGAGGACCTGACAACCCTGAGAAAGCTGGGTTCCTATCTGCAGGGTCATCCCTGTGTACATATCCCCGGCGTGGATATGTCTTCCGGCTCCCTGGGACAGGGCATTTCCGCAGCTGTAGGCATGGCGCTGGGCGGTAAGCTGGACAACAAGGATTTCCGTGTGTATACCGTGCTGGGCGACGGCGAGCTGGAGGAAGGCCAGGTGTGGGAGGCATCCATGTTTGCCGGACATCGCAAGCTGGACAACCTGTGCGTGATCGTGGACAACAACAATCTGCAGATCGACGGGCCTATAGACCAGGTCTGCTCCCCTTATCCCATTGACAAAAAGTTTGAGGCGTTCAACTTCCATGTAATCAATATCGACGCCCATGATTTTGACCAGATCAGAGCCGCCTTCAAGGAGGCTAAGGAGACCAAGGGCATGCCCACCTGTATCGTAATGCACAGCTTAAAGGGCAAGGGCGTATCCTTCATGGAGAACAGTGTGGACTGGCACGGCAAGGCTCCCAACGATGAGGAGTATGCGGTGGCTATGGCCGATCTGGACAAGATCGCGGCAGAATTAGAGAAGGAGGGTCAGGCGTAATGGCAGACACAATCAAGAAAATCGCAACTCGTGAAAGCTATGGCAATGCGCTTAAGGAGCTGGCCGAGGAGTTCCCCCAGCTGGTAGTTCTGGATGCCGACCTGGCAGCCGCTACCAAGACAGGCATTTTCAAGAAGGCTTATCCCGACAGACATATCGACTGCGGTATCGCAGAGTGTAATATGGTGGGCATTGCGGCAGGACTGGCGACTGTGGGCAAGATTCCCTTTGTCAGCTCTTTCGCCATGTTTGCGGCGGGACGCGCCTACGAGCAGGTGCGCAACTCCGTGGGATATCCCCACCTGAATGTAAAGATCGGCGCAACCCACGCAGGTATCACCGTGGGCGAGGACGGCGCAACCCACCAGTGTAATGAGGATCTGGCGCTGATGCGGGCCATCCCCGGCATGGTGGTAATGTGCCCCTCCGACGATGTGGAGGCCAAGGCGGCGGTTCGCGCGGCACTGGAGTATGAAGGACCCGTGTATATCCGTTTCGGACGCGCGGCAGTGCCTGTGATCAACGACAGACCGGATTACAAGTTTGAGATCGGCAAGGGCACGGTGGTGAGAGAGGGCAGCGACGTAACCATTGTCGCCACCGGTATCTGTGTGGATTCTGCTCTGGGCGCAGCGGAGAAACTGGCTGCAGAGGGTATCAGCGCAGAAGTGGTGAATATCTGCACCATCAAGCCTCTGGATGAGGAGGTCATTATAAACAGTGCAAAGAAGACCGGCAAGGTAGTGACCGTGGAAGAGCACACCGTCATCGGTGGCCTGGGCAGCGCAGTGTGCGATTGCCTGAGCGCAAATCTGCCCACACCTGTTAAGAAACTGGGTATGCAGGACGTGTTCGGTGAGTCCGGCTCCGCATCGGCGCTGGTGGCCAAGTACGGCCTGGACGCAGAGGGCGTGTACAAGTCTGTGAAGGAATTTCTGTAAGAAAAATGTGTAAAATGAGAGCTGTCGCAAAAGCAGAGAAATTATCGGCCGGAGCGACAGCTCTGTTTGTTTTAAAATGACTGCACTATAGGAGGATGCCGTCGGTGCAGTTCATAAATTCTTAAGAAAATTTAAGAAAATATAGAGGATTATGATGCAATTCCATGCTATACTGAACCCATAAACGACAGAGAAAGAGGGCAGGGAACAGAGCATGGGGGTAGTGTACGACGAGGATGAGGAGTTGGACTTTTCATTCCTGAAGCAGAGCGTCCGCCAGCAGCCGAGAGGAGCGGCAGCAGGGCGGCGGATAGAATATAGAAACGGTCAGAACAGACAGGTTCGGACCTATCAGGGACAGACCGGCGCAAGGCGTCCCCAGACTATGCAAGAAAAACAGAGGCAGAGGAAGGCAGTGCTCCAGGCCAGGAGAAAGCGCCGTCTGCGCCGCCAGAAACAGTTGCTGGCAGTATTGTTGTGTGTATTGCTGGGGGGAACCGTGCTTGCCGTATATAGTCTGAAAAAGGCGGGCACAGAATCGGAGACAGGCGGGCAGACAGTACCGCAGATGCAGGCGGAGAGGAATCCGATAACCATGCAGGGAGAATTGGGAGTTATCCAGGGCATTCCCGAAAGCCAGTACAATCAACACCCGGAATGGACGGAGGATTTTCTGACCATCAGCGAGTATTCGCGTCCCGGAGAACCTCTCAATGAGGTCAACAATATATTTGTACATTATACGGCTAATATCAGGACCAGTGCTGCTCAAAACCGCAGCTATTTTGAGAATCTGAAGGACAATCATGACGTTCCGGGAGCCAGTGCGCATTTTATCATTGGCATTGAGGGGGAGATTCTCCAGATCGTGCCCTTGGATGAGATTGCATATGCGGTACAGACCCGAAACGAGGACTCCATATCCATCGAGTGCTGTTATAAATACGAGAACGGGCAGTTTACGCAGGAGACCTACGATAGTCTGATTAAGCTGCTGGCATGGCTGGTGGATACCTATGAACTGGAGCCGGACGATATTCTGCGACACTATGACTGTGGAGGCAAGAAATGTCCGCTGTACTATGTGGAAAACGAGGACGCCTGGAGAATTCTCAAGAAGGATGTGGGGGCACGAATCTCTCCGACTCAGTGAGTTTTGCCCCAGAAAACAGTTGCGATATAGAGGGGAATTTGGTAAAATATTCAGTGAGCATACAGAGGACTTTTAAATAAAATGAGGACATGCCAATGAATATTTTATCCCCCTCCATTTTGGCTGCGGACTGCTGGCAGCTGGGACAACAGATAGAGCAAGTACAGCGGGCAGGCGCTAGATACCTGCATATAGACGTGATGGACGGTATTTTTGTACCCTCCATCTCTTTTGGGATGCCGGTGATCACTTCCCTGCGGAAGCGGACTGACATCTTTTTTGATGTGCATATTATGATTCAGGAGCCGGAGCGGTACGCCGCCCAGTTTGTGTCCTGCGGCGCGGACATGGTTACCTTTCACCTGGAGGCCACTGAACATGTGCAGGAGACTATTGACGCAATCCGGCAGGCCGGAGCCAAGGTGGGAATCAGCATCAAACCGGGCACTCCGGTTCAGGCAGCGTTTCCCTGGCTGGAGCAGGTGGACATGGTGCTGGTAATGACGGTGGAGCCTGGATTTGGCGGACAGAAATATATGGATTCCTGCACGGAGAAAATCCGGCAGGTGAGAGAGGCGATCACGGAGAGAGGGCTGTCGGTGGACGTGGAGATTGACGGCGGCGTGACTTTGGACAATATTTCCGTTCCTCTGGAGGCGGGGGCCAATGTGATCGTGGCGGGCTCGGCTGTGTTCAAAGGTGATGTCGAGGCAAATGTGAGTGCGCTGATGGCACAGATGTAAGAGCGGTGTTCGGTATGCCGTAAGGAGGTAATGATGAATCGGAAGGTACTTTTTAACACAGACTGGCAGTTTGCCAAGACTGCATTGGGAGTGGCGTATGAACAGAAGGAAATCTGGCAGGCGGATCTGCGGCCGGTGGCGTTGCCTCACGACTGGATGATCTGGCAGACGGACAAGCTGTATGAGGACAGTATCGGCTGGTATGTGAAGGACTGGCAGGTGGAAAAGAAGGCGGGGGAGAGAATCCACTTGCGCTTTGACGGCGTGTATATGGATTCTGCCCTTTATATAAACGATTGCCTGGTGGGAGAGTGGAAGTACGGCTATTCCACTTTTGAATATGATGTGACGGACGCTCTGCAGGAGGGGGAGAATCGGCTGGTCATGCGGGTGATGTACCAGTCTCCCAACAGTCGCTGGTACAGTGGTGCGGGCATTTACAGGAATGTGTGGCTGGTGACGGTGCCCGAGGTACATGTGGCCAGTGACGGTATCTATGTGTCTGCCGGAAAGGCGGATCAGGGTTATGAGCTGCGAATTGAGACGGAGCTGGTGGACGGACAGGGCGGTGTGCCGGACCTGATGGCGGGGAAATATCAGCTCTGTTATATGCTGTTTGACAATGTTCCAGAGGAGGACGCCGGGCCGGTTTTTCGGTATGTCTTGGACTGCCGCCAAGAGGACGCTCTGGCGGATGACCGGGTGGTGCTGACTCCCGATGGACGCAGGCTGGAGCACGGCGCACGCTTTGACAGCAGTCATGTGGTGAACGCTCCTCACCTGTGGGATGTGGAGGACCCGTATCTGTATACTTTACAGGTACAACTGCTGGAGGAAGGTCAGGTAATCCAGCAGGAGAGCCTGAAAGTGGGATTTTGCAGCGAGGAATTTACGCCGGAAGAGGGATTTCTGTTAAATGGCAGAAAAGTGCGTCTGAACGGTGTCTGTGAGCATCACGATCTGGGCGCGCTGGGTGCCGCTTTTTCCAGAGAGGCCATGCGCAGGAAGTTTCTGAGGCTCCGCAGCATGGGCGTGAATGCCCTGAGGACTTCCCACAATATGCCGGCGCCGGAGGTCATGGAGCTGGCGGATGAATTGGGCTTTCTGGTGATTGCCGAGGCCTTTGATATGTGGGAGATGCCTAAGACCCAATATGACTATGCCCGATTCTTTGTGGATTGGGCGGGGACGGATGTGCGCAGCTGGGTGCGCCGGGACCGCAGCCATGTGAGCCTGTTGATGTGGAGCATTGGTAACGAAATTTATGACACTCATGCCAGTGACCATGGACAGGAGATTACCCGCAGACTGGTGGGATATGTGCGGGAGCATGATCCTAGGGGAAATGCCCCCTGCACCATCGGCAGCAATTATATGCCATGGGAGGGAGGACAGAAGTGCGCCGATATCACTAAGATGGCGGGGTACAACTATGCGGAGAACTACTATGAGAAACATCGCCGGGAGCATCCCGACTGGGTGATCTATGGCAGTGAGACCGCCTCCGTGATAAAGAGCCGCGGTATCTATCATTTCCCGCTGAAACGATCTATTTTGACGGACGAGGACGAGCAATGCTCCTCTCTGGGCAACAGCGCCACCAGTTGGGGGGCGAAGTGCGAGGAGTACTGCATCACTGCGGATCGGGATACCCCTTATTCCTGCGGGCAGTTCCTTTGGACGGGATTTGACTATATCGGGGAGCCTACCCCTTACCATACCAAAAACAGTTATTTTGGACAGATCGATACGGCGGGAATTCCCAAGGACGCCTATTATATCTACAAGGGGGAATGGACCAACGGGGAAAAAGACCCCTTTGTCCATATCTTCCCCTATTGGGATTTCAACGCAGGCCAGATGATAGATGTGCGCATCGCCAGCAATCAGTCCAGGGTGGAGCTGTTTGTGGACGGCATATCTCAGGGCTGCTGTGAGATGAATCACAGGGCCGGTTCGGGAATCGATCTGGTGGGACATTGGACACTATCCTACAAGCCGGGTACGATCTGCGCAGTGGCATACGACAAAGAGGGTAGGGAGACGGCCCGAGACAGCCGCTGTACCAGCGGTGATTCGGCGGCGCTGGTGTTGAAAGCCGAGAAAATGCAGGGCAGCCGTATGCTGACCTGGCAGGGTAGTCCTGCAGGGGGTGAAACCATTCCCAAAGATTGCATGACCTTGACAGCCGATGGGGAGGACTTGCTGTTTGTGGAAATCTCTGCAGTGGACGAAAACGGCTGTCCTGTGGAAAATGCCTGCGATTATGTGGAGGTGGAGGTTGCCGGACCGGGACGCTTAGTGGGTCTGGATAATGGGGACAGCACGGATTACGACCCCTATAAGGGTACGATCCGCAAGCTTTTCAGTGGAAAGCTGATAGCAATTATTGCGGCGGAGGACCAGCCGGGAGAAATCAAGGTCACTGTTCGGGATGCCCGGGAGAGCGCTCATCTGGGAGAATTGCCCGCCTATACTGATGAGGATAAGAGCAGCTATGTGGAGCGGATTCGACAGGCCGGGACAACGGACATCCTGCACAAGGCCAGTCTGTCCATAACTGTTGAGGCCGGTGAGAAGAGAGAGGGCCTGGCATTGCTGCCCCGAAACAGTTTTATGCCGCTGGCGCAGGTGCCGGTGGGCTTTGTGCCGGTGCGGAAACTGGAGCTGGTGTGTGAAGAAGGCCGTCATTTGGGCCCGGAGAAAAAGCAGGTCGCAGTGCGGGTCATCTGTCATCCCGCATCCGCCACAGATCAGGAGTTTATCTGGAAAGCTGTCAATGGCTCTGGTATTGAGACCAATGTGGCCTCCGTGGAGGCCCAGGGTGACAGGGCGGTGATCACCGCTTTGGGAGACGGCGAGTTCTATGTGCGTTGTGTGGTGAAAAATGGTACGGATAAGGTGAAACTTATCTCCCAGATAGAATTTGACATTAAAGATATGGGTCCGGCGTCCATTGATCCCTATTCCTTCGTGATAGGGGGACTGTTCAACTGTCGGCAGGGCACAGTGCTCAGCGGTATTGAGAATGCCGCTTCCACCGCCCGGGAGGGATTTACTGCAGTGGGTTATTCCGGCTTGGATTTCGGAGATTATGGTTCGGACGAGATTACGGTGTCCATTTTTGCCAATAGCAATGATCCCCAGTTCATACAGTTCTGGGAGGGCTTGCCGGGCGAGGAGGGCAGTGAACTGCTCTATGACGGCGTGTATCACAAGCAGAGTCAGTGGCAGGTGTTCCAGCCGGAGACCTATAAGCTGAAAAAGCGTCTGCGCGGCCAGACTACACTCAGTATCTGCACTAAGTCGTCCATGGAGTTGGGAGGTTTCAGCTTTACCAGGATAAATAAAGCGTTTGAGCAGTTGTATGTGGTGGAAAACAAGCAGATATATGGGGACAGTTTCACTGTGACCGAGAGGGCCATAGAGGGAATCGGCAACAACGTGTCCCTGGAATATACCGATATGGACTTTGGTGAGAAGGGCGTCAGTCGGATTACGATCTGCGGGCGCACTCCTCTCGCAAACAATACCATTCATGTGCGGTTTGTCGGCGAGGAGAGCGTGAACCAGATCGTGGAATTCCCTCACGAGGAGGAGTACACAGTCCACAGCTTTGACCTGCAGCCGGTAAAGGGCCTGCAGAAGGTGGTGTTTGTGTTCCTGCCGGGGTGTGAATTCGACTTTGAGTGGTTCCGGTTTGAAAGCCCGGAAGAGGTATGATAGGTAAAGAAAATGGAAATAGTAGGGGCGGTCACACACGGCCGCCCCTACTATTATTATAAATCCCGATATCCGTCGTCAACATACAGGTATGCCAACTGTTGACCGATCTATACTCAGTCTTTGTCAGCGGGAAAGAAAATTTTGGTAAGCGCGTCTAACAGGCATTCCACGGCTGCGCCACCCAGAAAAATAATCCAGGTAATGTACCACGCATGGGAGGCAAAACTGATAATAAAATAGAAAATCACAATCAGTATCCACATCAGTCCCTCCAGGCTGCCCTTGATCTGTTTAAAACGCTTGCGGCGCTGTTTCCTGGTCTCGGCGGACCGGCCGGAGATATAGTTGGTCAACTCCGCAGGGGGCTGGATGTTGTGGGCGTATACCAGCAGTGAGACGGGTACAATGCATATCAGCAGAGCAATGCCGATTCCAAGCAGATTCATGTTCTGACCGTGAATATAGATAAATTTTACATTGTACCAGTATAGCAGCAGGGAAATCACCAACACGGCCCCGGCCAGCAGGAAGAGCCCGACAGATACGGCAGTCAGAGCAGCCTTTTTCTCCTGGGCTTCTTTCGTCCATTGCAGGTAATACGCCTGGGAATAGTCGTCGTCCGTTCCCATCTCCGCAAAGAGCTGTTGCACATCCCCGATGGAGCCTACCACTAACTGGAATGCCTCGTCCTCACTATATCCTCGCAGGGTCAGATCGTTATACTTTTCCATAGCGTTGGCAATCAGTTCCTCTTTCAGCTCCAAAGTGCGGCGGTTCACCGGCGCATTCTCAAACAATTGATCCATATATTTTCTGATTCTCAAATTATCCATAATGCCGGGCGCCTGTCTGCGCCCCCTCCTTTTCCTTTATTCCTGTTCCAACAGACGGTCAATCACGCTCTTAGCCTCGTTCCACTCCCGCAATCCCTGCTCGCAGGCTTTGCGTCCCTCCTGAGTGATGGAGTAGTAGCGGCGGCGCGCTCCCACCTTTTCATCGCCCCAGTAAGTGGTGATGTAGCCCGCCTGCTCCAGTCTGCGAAAAGCAGTGTACAGGGTGGCCTCCTTTAGCTCGTAGCGGTTGTTCGTCTTGCGCAGAATATCCTTGTTGATCTGGTAGCCGTAGCTGTCATGCTCCATCAGACTGGCCAGAATAATGGTCTCCGTGTGCCCACGGATAATATCGGCGGTGATTGACATGGGTGTGACCTTTCTTGTTATATTCACTGACGATTAGTTTTTTCTTTCCGCACAGTGCATGTTGCCCGATTATGCGACATGTGCTGTGCGGAAATTGGAAAATCTTAACGTTAGTCAGTATATGTACTGCCGGGCACTGATTCTGGCATCGGAGTCAAAAAATGAGAGCCTGGCAGTAGGTGCGTATTCTTTGTAGTATAGATAGATTATAGGACAAGATACCTCGTCTGTCAAGGTATATATTTATGGAAAGAGAATATGTGGAAGACAAGGTAAAATGCATCAATGTGCGAGAAACCAGGAGGATTTCTGCAATAGTAAAATATGATAGATTTTGGCGAGATTATACTACTTTATATAAAAATTGAAAGATGTTTCAAAATATTGATGCATTTTGGAAAAATATGTGGTATTTTAATTATGGATAATCTGTAGTTATCTATAAGTTATGTGTTTTTTGCTTTTAATTATTACAAAATGATTCTGCTATTCAAAACATTATTTGATAGTAAAAGATAAGAAATTGATGAAATATTTGCGAAAAGCGTCTTCTAATATTTTGATGAAATGCGCATCATAGCGGAAATAGTTTGCTATATAAGGGCTTTTTGAAACTGAGTGGTGATAACATGATTTTATTAAAAACTTATGTCATAGATAATTTAGAAATAAATTGTGTTCAAATGGAACCTGATGATTTGTATCAGATAATTATTTGCAAAAATGAAATTACTAAAGAGACACCTCTAAAATTATTTATACCTCCTAGTGATGCATACATTTCAAAGATTTTAAATGGCTATGGAAGGACTTTGGGTCTCTTACATAGTAATAAATTAATTGCCGTAGCATCTGTTGTGTTTCCAAAGACCGGAAAACATAATCTTGGTAATTATTTGGCATTTGATGATCTTCTTTTGAATCAGGTCGCTCAATTTGAGCATGGTTTTGTTCTCTCCAATTATAGGGGACATGGTTTGTTAAAGATATTGTTAGCTGAACAACTAAAATATATAGAAACAAAATATTCATTTTTCTTAAGCACTGTATCACCATATAATATTCCTAGTCTTAAATCTGGGTTTGGCATAGGTCAAGTAATTAAATCTCATATTTACTATCATGGCTTTGAAAGATATGTTTTATATAAAAAAATTTCCAATAAATGTTCTTTTATAAATGCAATTAAATGTAATACCATTGATAAACTTGATTTCTATTTATCAAAAGGATATGTTGCTGTATATAGTTTTCAAGATGCTTGCTATTTAATGATATTAGAGGAGGAAAGTTATGAAACGATTTAATACAAGTATTAAAAGATTAATGGAAGGTCAAAGAGACTACAATTTTTCCCATAGGGAAAAAGCAATTTTTTTATCTGACTGGAATGCAGAGTTGGAAAGAGTTATATATCCATCATTTGATTTTGGAAAAGAGCTATATAGTAGAAGTGCGATGGGTAATTATCATTACTGGACTGATGAACTAAATTATAAGTCTCATTTTCAAAAATGTTTTAAAGACTTATTTCATACTGAATTAAGTAATGAGAACTTTCTAATTGGCAACAACGGATCATCCTCAATTATGTTATCATTAATGGCATTAAAGGAATTAGGAGTTGACAAGATATTGGCTTTTACGCCCATATACTATAGTGCGATAAAGCTATTTGAAATGTTAGACTACCAAATGTATCGATTTGATTTGAAAATAGAAAATGATTTCGAGATAAACATAGAACAATTGGAAGATGAAATAGTTCAAAACAATATTGAAGCAATTTATATAACCGATCCCATATTTAGTTCTGGAGTAGAGATATCTGAAAATATATATAAACAAATTTGTAATTTGTGCCAAAAACATAATACTTGGATAGTAATAGATTATATTTACGGAGGAATGAATTGGGATGTAGGTAATTATGTCATTAGTGATAAAATAGCTCATATTATAAATAGTTTCAGCAACTACATAGTGGTAGAATCTATCGCCAAAAGGCTGTTTATAAATGGAGTAAAAACCGCTACAGTATTTAGCACACCACAAATAATTAAGAAAATTTCGCGTCTTTCAATTTATACTGTAGGTTCCATGTGCTGTCTGCAGTTACATATGCTAAGAGAAATATATAATACAGAAAATGCCAGTGCTATAAATGGTGTAATAAAAGAAAATATTATCGAAGCTTCTAGACGTTTCAACCAAGTACTAGCATTTATGAGAGGTAAGAACTGCATTATAAGTTCATGCAATAGCTCATACTTTTTTTTGATGGGAATTCCCTATCCACACAAAGTAGAAGACATGGACTATGCTATAAATATTATGAATCAAATAGGTGTATTAACAGTTCCACACTCAAGATATTTATTGTCAAATAATCAGTACTATATATTTAGAATTAATCTGCTTATAAATAAACAAGATTTATTTGAAGGACTTTCTAAAATATCAGGCTTAATATGATACTAAGAATTTCTCCTTTAGTAATTTCAGATGATACTTTGTTAAGCTTTGCCTCATCCTCATCATTGGTATTTATTAGCTGATATTTTGTTGCTATCTTCCCAATCTTATCAATATCTGCAATACTTATTGATTTGTCTTTGGAAGATAGTTGCTTTTTAATGGCAGAATTTATTGTATGCTCTACACTTATACTTTCTAAATTATGAATAACTCTCTTGACGCAGTACGATACCAGAACCGAAAGCAAAGCCCAAGATGTTATTGTCAGAATTATTGAGCCAGGAGAAACATTATCGAGTTCAAATAATGGGGACCCGTAGTAACCATTGCAGAGATTAGTGTTAGTGGCATTAAAAACAGAGGTCAAATAATTAATCGCTTCGTCTTCATTTCTACTATCTATTCGAAAAATACATTTGCATTTCTGGTCTTTATCTATTGTGTATAAATATTTATAATCATACATAAAATTTGATATTAACAAATTAATCTTACACATTTTAGATGAATATTCGATCACTTCATCAAATGGATAATTATTTAAACCTTCTTTATTAATAAACTCGATTATGGAGTTATAAGTAATAAAATCTATATGATCATAATTAAAATAAAATTCTAGCATGTCCAAGATGTCTAGGATATTTTTTTTTCTTATTTTTGCAGGAAAATCAATCAACTTTCGAAATACCACTTCTACTATGTATAATAAATCTGCTTGCATACTTAATTGTTTACTTAAAATGTGAGCATTTATAAACTCATATAACCGTCCATTTTCCCAGAATTCCGTAAAAGAAGAAGAAAAATAATCTTCACGAATAATATCTACAATCTCTCCATGATATTTAAACGCAAACCGATTAATAAAGGTATTCTTAAACAAATAAGTGGCCCAAAATTGTATTCCTAAGCAAACATCTTCTAATTTGCATGAATCGAATTTCAGTTTTTCAGCATGACACTGGGAAATATCTGTTCGAATAAATGTACAATTGATAAATTGTACATTTAAAATGGACGACCTTTCAAATGAACAATCAATAAAAGTGCATTCTTGATAAATGCTATCAAACATATTTGTAATAATAATTTCTTTATCAAAAATACATTTTTTAAAATATGTATATTTAGATGATACTCCTTTATATTTATTTCTGGTAAATTCTACGTTTTCAAAAGATGTGTTTTCGAATAAGCATGCCCCCCAATTAACCTCCTGAAATTTTGAATTACATATGTGTGCATCTATAAAATCAGATCTGCCAAAGGGATTCTTGCAAAAAAAACAATCTTCAAATTTACTTCCCCTGAAATCGCATCGGTAAAATGACACAATTGTGTCGTATTGAGAATAATCTATGTTTTGGAATAATTTATATGATAAATCCATAGTCTCACAATTTAACAATGTTTTGTCAAAAATATTAACATGTATCAATTCATGCATATATACCACCACTCATTCTTACGCGATAAAAAAATATTTTTGTTTATCAAATAGATAACTACAGATTATCCATTAAGAAGTAGAAAGAATATTTATTTAAGTTCTCAAATAAATGTTTATTATATTCTTCCAGTATTTGTGTTATCTTATAACCATAAAAGAACCACACCCCATAGGACACAGATCCATCTGACAGAGCCATATCCTGAACACATGGTTATATATCGAAAACAATATGTAATAGAATAGGGCCGGGTTTCCTTGACGATTATTGTTAGGGGAAACGGCCATCTCTTTCCCACTGGTATTGGCAAAATGTATTGATTGCTCAAGGCGGGAAAGAAGAGACATGGCAGAAAAAGATTTGGTGGAAAACAAGTTACAGAGCGGTTCTACGGAATCCATTTACAAGGGCAAAGAAGGTAAATTGCAGGAACAGAGGTTTGACACGCTCAAGAATTACCCAAATAGCTCAAATTCTATTATTGCGGTTCTCGGGATCGAAAACCAGTCGAGTTAAGACAAAACTATGCTGGCCAGAGCAATTTCGGGTTGTGTCCACAGGTGATAATTGATATATGGAACTTAAATCTGCCGCAGAGGCGGCGCAGCTGAGAGGGCACACAGCATGCGACCGACAACAAGCAGTATAGAAAAGAGCTTTATCAAGAATATGGTATGCTCGACCAGCCAGCTTATTCTTTTTGAGAATATAAGTGAACTAGATAATCCATTGCTTTTCCGAATAATACATGGTATTCTGCAACCATAAAGGAGGGTTACGGCACATGGAAAAAATGCGGAACAAGAGTATTGCGGAAAGGCTTGCAAAGACAAGCTACAGGAACTTCAATGTGAGCGTGTATTGTCCGGTGCAGAATGTGAATGAAATCACGGACTTGGACGAATTTGACCGGAAGCTCCGGCAGCTCTCGGACAATGTGAAAATTGGGCGCGCTTATATTGAGTGCTACAGAGGGGAAGTGTGGGCCGACAGGGAACAGATCCTCAAGGTAAAGGGATATTTTGAGAGCAAGGGAATTGCCACATCCGGCGGACTCACAACCTGTGCAGGCGAGACGAATGAGGAGGGCTTTATCTCTCTGTGCTATTCCAGACCGGAGGGGCGGGAGGAATTGCGTAGGGCGGTGGCTCTGAATGCGGAGATTTTTGACGAGTTTATCTTTGACGATTTCTTTTTTATGAACTGCCGCTGCGAGGAGTGCATTGCGCAGAAAGGTGATCGTACATGGTCCCAGTTTCGGCTTGACCAGAAGAGGGAGATCACCGAGGAGATCGTGATGAAAACGGCCAAGGAGATCAACCCGGATGTGAACGTGATCGTCAAATTTCCTCAGTGGTATGAAGTGTTCAATGAGACGGGCTATGATTTGAAGATCGAACCGGCTCGATTTGACTCCATCTATACGGGAACAGAAACCAGAAATCCTACTTATGCGGCACAGCATCTGCCCAAATATCTGAGTTATTTTGTGATGCGTTATCTGGAGAGCGCCGCGCCGGGCAGGAATCTGGGAGGTTGGTTTGATCCCTATGAGTGTACATACAATCTGACTTCTTATCTGGAGCAGGGCTACCTGACTCTGTTTGCCAAGGCCAGAGAAGTGACGCTGTTTTCTTTGGGTTCCCTTATAGCGGATGCCTCTTTCCGCCTGTTTGCCCCTGCTGTGGGAGAACTGTTCCGCGAAGTGGACGAATATCTGGGAAAACTGGGTCATCCCAAAGGTGTGGCGGCCTATAGACCTGCCTGTGCCCGGGGTGAGGACAACCTTCACAACTATCTGGGTATGTGCGGCATTCCCTTTGAACCCTACATAGACTATCCCGAGCAGGAAAAGGTGATCTTCCTTGCGGAGGGGGCGGCAGATGACGCAGATATTGTTCAGAAGATGAAAGCCAGTATGTTGGAGGGAGTCTCTGTGATAGTGACCAGCGGTTTTGTGCGAAAGCTGGGATCCGATTTTATGGAATTTGTGAATGTGAAATACTCTTCCCGGAAAGCGCTGGTCAGCGAATACGCAGATACTAGGGACAATGGCGTGACTGTCGGGGGCAAATATCCTGCCGCGAAACCGATTTTGATTCCCCAGATGGAATATTGTACCAACGACGTATGGGAACTGGCGGCTGCATACGGGACGGACAACAACTTCCCCATTGCCCTGCGCTGTTCCTATGGAAAAGGGAAGATTGCTGTCATCACAATCCCCGACGATATGGGTGATCTCTACCATTATCCGCCTCAGGTGTTAAATGTGATTCGGCGTTTACTTATGCGGGAAATGCCGGTTTCCATCGAAGGCCCCGCTATGGTGGAACTGTTTGTCTATGACAACGACACGGTGATTGTCAGATCCGATCTGCCTTATACGGAGCAGGTAACCCTAAAACTGGTCGGTGGCATAACTGCGGCGAGGGAGATTGTAAAAAATGTGGAATATCCAATTGCAGACGGAGAACTGCACCTGTCAATCGCACCGGGCATAAATTATGTGTTTGAGTTAAAGCGATAGAAAATAGCAGAAAATACAGAAGAGGCCGACCTTCGGGGCGGTCTCTTCTGCGGTTAATAAGCTGATTCTCAATGTCTCTGTAACGGGAGCGGTTATTCCCGTTCGATATGAAAGTTTTTCCGGGGGTGCTTTGACATCAATATATCCCTCTGTTTTGACATAGCCACATGGGTGTAGACCTCCGTGATATTGATGGAACTGTGCCCCAACATTTCCTGGATGTAGCGGATGTCCACATCGGCTTCCAACAGACTGGTGGCAAAGGTGTGGCGGAACATATGCGGGGTAATATGCTGTTCTATAGCTGCGAGGGAGGTATATTTGTTAATCATTCTGCGGACAGACTGATCAGACAGCGCCCGTCCGGCCTGATTTACAAAAAAGTGATTGCAGCCTCGCATCTCCTCCTCGAAAGCCTGCTTATATGTTGTCAGCACGTGGGAGACGTCCTCGTTCCCGATCTGTATTTTCCGTTCTTTGGAACCCTTTCCGTAGATTAGTATGTATCTGTCAAACAGGTTCACATCGCTTATCTTCAGAGTACAGAGTTCGGAAATCCGCATGCCTGTGGCAAATAGCAGTTCTATAACAGCCATGTCCCGCAGAGTTTTTTTTCGCTGATATTCTGTCTCGGCCGCCGCATGCTGCTGATAAATGGTGGTGAGAAAAGTCTCGACTGTACGCAGGGGAATGGTTTTGGGCAGAATGACAGGTTCGCGAAAGCGTATCTGTATTTTGCTGAAGGGATTGCGGTCAATAATTTCCCTGTATTCAAAATAGTGAAAAAGCGCTTTCAGAGAGGCGATTTTTCGCTTAACTGTTTTGGGTTTATATTTTTGATGTAGATTTGCAATATAGTTTTCCAGCAGAGTGGGGGTTATCTCCAGGGCGTCAGTGCAGGATATTTCCGTGAGAAACTGAGTTAAGTCAATTCGGTACGCTTTCAGCGTCTTTTCGTCCAATCTTTTTTGATACTGACAATATTCCAGATATTGTTTTATCTGTGTCTGTAAGCTGCTCATATTAAAGCCTCCTTGTTTTTATTCCAGTTTAGCAGAAATTTACAATATATAAATTTTTTAATTTTCAAATTATCTTATTATACAATGCCTATAATCTGGGCAGAAAGAATAGACATGGCGGTACGTTTGCATCCTTAAAATTTAGTAAGACTTACCTCTCATGTTTTTTACATATTGCTCCGATACCAATAATGATATAGTATGCTCTGCCATGTAAATAGCATGGCAAAAATGGTACACGGATAGAGGTAATCATGAAAAACATAAAAAAGACATCTCACATTTGTATTGGTATCTCCCTGATAGCGGCTCTGGTCCTGACAGCCTGTGGGCAGCCGCAGACAGAGAGGGAAGAGACGCAGCCGGTTCCCACAGAGGACCCCGCTGCCACGGCCCAGCCGAGGGAGCCTATTACTGAGGAGGAATTGCGGCAGGCAATTTCCGAATTGAATGAGGATGAGGCATCCCTGGCTCAAAAACAGGAGTACTATGAACGTCTGCTGGCCATGGATGTGTTTTCGGAGGAGGACTACGAGGAGCTGGCCTGGATCTATGGCAGCCGGGGAGACTGGAAGGAGCAGCGCCGCATGCTGTTCAAGCTGCTGCGGCTCTATCCATCTGAGGAATATGCAGAGCAGCTCAGTGCAGTGACGGTGTATCGGGACGATACGGAGGAGGATATGGCCGCTTTCGCCGGGCAGATCAAAGAGGCTCTGGAGTCGCAGGACGCCGTAGCACTCAGGAATCTGGCATTGTCGGAGGAATGGCGCAGCCTGCTGCAGGAGGGCATGGATGCCATTGAGACCCGTACCTGTTACCAGACCGGAGAGGAAATCCTGCAGGTTGCCGCAGGCGGTGAGGCTGTGAAGATCACCTGGCACGATGGGCAGGGACGTTTCCTGTTCTATCAGGGAGATGAAGCCGGCGCAGTGGTGGGCAGCGCCACTCTGGCGGACGGAGTATATACAGGGGATGTGAAGGCGGCATACAGCGACGGGGAGGGAAATGTGACAAAGTTCCTCCAGGGAACGCTGGAAAACGGTGTGTGCGTGGGACTGCTGACAGTTGTCTACCAGGGCGTGGAGTATTCGGGCACATTCCGGGAGGATGGAACTACTGCCGAGGAGCAGGTCAAGGAGATAACTGACCAGGGCGGCGTCCTCTATGCATACGGACCAAGCGGCAGGACCTATCTGTATCAGGAAAATGTGGAGCTTGCGGACTTTCGGATTGACCAGACATTTTTTGGTCTCCCGGAATATGTAGAATGGAGGTAGCGGATGAAGAGCCCAAGTAAAGCGACTATAAAAAAGAGATTGCTGGCGGCGGCGCTGGCATTGATTCTGGCCGTGGCGTTCCCGCTGCCGGAGATGGCCAGTGGCGGCAAGGTGCAGGCGGCAGGGAACACGGCGGAGATAGCCAATGTGGTGGTCTTTGTCAAATATCAAGACGATACCAGGGATATATTTAACGCTACTAACGGTTATGAGAGTTCCAGCATATATTATCGCTCCAACTGGCAGGAGATCAAGAAGATGTATGACTTGGATCCAGACTCCTTCAGCAACTATATCAAGGCGGTGACAGAGGAAAAGGTGCATGTGACCAACTATTTTCCCCAGGAACTGCCCGGCGGTCAGAAAGTGCAGACACTGGAGATTACCCGGGGCAGCAGCGTATATATAGTGGATGAGGTGGTGAAAGCGCTCGCGGACGGGCGAATTTCGGTGGACACTACTGATAAACTGGATAACAGACAAGCGGGCATTCTTGATAACCTGACCATTATTATACAGGGAAATGTCACGGACCGGGGCGAGGCGGCCTTCAAGGGTATATATGCGGGGCAGAACAAAGTCAACGGACTGCTCGTTCAGAATTACAATATGATTCCCTCTGCAAAGCTGGTTTCGGAGAACGCAACTGCCAATGCGTTGCCGCAGCAAGGAGTGATAGCCCACGAATTTCTGCACACTCTGGGCCTGCCCGATCTTTACAGAGACAGTGGCAATGGAGACCCAGTGGGCATATGGGATATTATGGCATCTGCCGGCTGCTATTTACAGTATCCTCTGTCCTATCTGCGGGCCAGAGAAGGGTGGATCCCTATGAAAACAATAACCCAGAGCGGCACATATACGCTGACAGCAGTGTCGGGATCCGGTGGTGATAAAGTGTTTGCGCTGAAGACGCCGCTTTCGGACAGCGAGCTGATCTGCCTGGAATATCGAAAACAGGCTACGGATCCCTATCAGTTTGATTACCGCATTCCTTCCAGCGGTTTGCTCATGTATCGGGTGGATAACAAGGTTGACGGGCTTACCAACAATGCAGGCAAAAATTATATCTATGTGTACCGACCGGGGGTGACGCACCCGGAGGCGGGCGCCGATGCAGGAGCTATTTACAAGGCGGCGCTGGATGTGACAGCCGGGGAGACCTTCTACGGTACCACGGATCTAAACGCAGATTTTACTCAGGACACATTGTACTATTCCGATGGCTCTAACAGCGGCATAAGGATCAGCGACGTGTCCGCAGATCAAAACAAGCTGACCTTTACCGTGACCTTTGCCGACTACAGCCAATTTGGCGTGTGGGATAAGCTGGATGGGGATATCAGCGGCCTGTTCAGCGAGGACCCGGATATCTGTATAGATCCTGCAACAGGAACGATCTATGCGGCATATACGGAATCGCCATCCGGCAATCCCAATGACACTCAGGTTCGTGTAATGCGCTGGAATGGCGCGGGGTGGCAACAGGTTGGCACAACCATTAATAATGCCCAGCAGCCTGCACTTGCCGTCTGCGGCGGAGAGGTGTATCTCTCCTACCGCAAGGGAGACTGGAAGAGTGTCGTCTACTGTAAGCTCAGCGGCAATTCATGGGGACAGGTGGCGACATGCGCGGCGCAGTATCCCGGGAGTATGCAGTTTGTGGTGGATGGCAATGAGATATATGGGGCGTTTCAGGAGGACTCAGGAAGCGGGAAACGCCTGGTCATTTATGACGTAAAGGGCAGTAAGACAGTGACGAACAGCCTGACCACTTCGGTGGATTTCAGCAATCCGGCTGTGGCAAAATCCGGCAACAGCTTTTATGTGGTCTGTGCGGAATTTCCCAATGGTTCGGCCCAGATCAGGGAATACAATACGACCACCGGCAGATGGAGCACGGCGTATACTATTGCCAACGCATCTACAAATACGCATGCTATTGTAAAGCAGGGGCAGAAAATATATGCTTTTGCAGGACGCACTGGTACTCCGGGATCTTCTGAAGCGGGAACTGCCTGCATGGTGATGTTTGACGGAAACAGTTGGAGCAGCAGCTCTGTGACCTCCATGAAACAATTCAATGCAGTTTCCATGGATGTGCTGGCGGGGCAGGTATATCTGGCATATTATGACACGGCCGACAAAAAGGCCCGGCTGCTGCGGGGGACGGGCACGGTTCTCGAGCAGTACAGCGACAAGCTGGGAACGGGGCTGGATTTCCTGCAGATACGCGGTTATGGCGACTCTATCTATGCGGCTGTCAGAGCGGAAAATACGGGCACTATGGTGGTGCGCAGGAAAGTGGTGACGGAGAGCAGTGTGACACCTCCCGACTCCCCAAAACCCAGGATGCTTACCCTGACGCCTCCCGCGGGATACGGAGATAGTACCATCTATGTGGACGGCGTGGAGTACGCAGCCAAAAAGACGGGGAGCAGTTATCAGGTGGAACTGTCTGACACTCTCGGCAAGACGGCGGTGATGTACAGCTACAACAGCAGTAATATCCCGGTGGGTATGTATGTGTGGAAACTGGAATGGAATGGACAGATCTGTACGGCAGTGCCGATGCCGGGGCTGCAGGATCTGCTCAGCTATCACGGATTTTCCATACGGGTGCAGAGTCCGGCGGGTATCCGTTTTAAATCGGGAATAGACGCGGGTCTGAAACAGCAGCTGATCACAACGGGCGTGGACGGGTGTGTGCTGAAGGAGTACGGCACTCTGTTTATCACCAATGAGAACCGGGAGAAATACCCCTTTGTCAAGGGCGGCACCAAAGTGGGCGGAGGAAGAGCCTACTGGACGGAGAACGGCGTGGTGAATGACAAGGTGTTTGAGACTGTGTCGGGTAGGAACCGTTTTACCTCCGTTCTGATTAATCTGGCCCCCAATATGTACGCAAAGGATATTTGTTTCCGGGCCTATGCGGTGCTGGACTGCGGCGGTCAGGAGATTATTGTGTATGGCCCGCCGGTATACAGGAGCGTGTACACGGTGGCAAAGCAGGTGCAGACCAGGGGAGAATTCAAGGCTGGGAGCAGCGGTTACAAGTATGTGCAGGGAATCATAGATTCAGTGGAGGGCAGGTGACGGAATATGAAGGCTGTATATTTTGCGGCAACAGCATTGGTTGGAGTGGTGATGTTTTGGGTTGGATTTCAGCTCAGGCCCGTGCTTAATCCCTGGGAGCAGCAGGAAGTGGCGGCAATGCCCGAGGATGAGAGCGTGGAGGTGCAGCAGACGGAACAATCTGCGGCAGAGCTTGCCGCCCAGGGGTATCTGCCACTGGAAGAGTTGACGGTCAGAATCGACGACGGGGAAGTGCAATGGTTCGACGGTGTGATATGGCACACGGTGGCACCAGTGGAAGACCTGGCGAAGGAAGACAAATTTTATGCGGCCCAGGAAGGTTTTCAGGAATTGGAGGAACAGTTGAAACAGCAGTGGGAGGACCGCAGGGCGGAGCAGGAGAGCGCCGTAGAGCGAGGAGAGACATTACTGGTGGGCCAGAAAGAGGATCCGAAACCCACGGAGAAACCTAAGCCTACCAAACCTACGGTTACAGCCCCTGTGCCTGAGCCTGTGATAGTTCCCGAGCTTGTACCGGAACCTACGGCTGCGCCGGAGAACAGCGGCGGCGGTAATTCTGGCGGAGGAGGCGGAGGTAATTCCGGCGGTGGTAACTCTGGCGGAGGAGACAGCGGTAACACTGGGGACGGCGGTAACTCTGGTGGAGGAGACAGTGGTAACACCGGGGATAGCGGCAACTCTGGTGGAGGAGACAGCGGTAACACCGAGGATAGCGGCAATTCCGGCGGCGGAGACACCGGTGACGGCGAGAACATGGAATGGTCGGATGACTATCTGTAATCTGACGGTACATGAGTTAACTGCTGACAGAGCGGAAATAGTATATTCAAAAAGTGGGGCTGATGTCAATGCATCAGCCCCTTATTATGTGTTTGCTGAGACATAATCAGATCTTTCTTATTTTTTTAAATATCATTTTATACTATAAATTTGACTAAATCCCTATATCGTAATATAATTTAAATACACTAAAATGAAAATTTAATTAAGTACGCTAAAACGTAATTAAGTTTTTAAGAAATAAGTAAACCCGATGAACCAGAGAGGAAAACCACATGAAAAAATACAATCCCACAACCATAGACCGAGACCGCGCCTTCGACATAAACGCCCTAAACGAACTGCTCACCCAGGGAAGATCCATCCTGACCGAGGCCATCAGCATCAGCCAAAAGATGGAAAAGTCCATCGCCGCCATCTCCGGCATTTACGCCGGGATCGACGGCGAGTACAAGGTGGGCGCGCTAAGCTATGACCTTGACAGACTGACAGGGACCCTGAAGAAGGACGTCTACCAGGACACCATAAACCGCATGGATGCCATCCTGAGCAAACTCATAAATGACATCCCCTCCTACGACACCACCCTGGCCCAGAGCATGGACAGCATAGGGGAAGTGCTATACTCCGTGAAAGCAAGGATAAGCGACCTTCGCGGGATGCTGGAGGCGGGGGACGTGGACCTGGGCTACACGGAATTCAGCCAGAGACTTCAGGACCTAAAAGCGGGCTGGGACGAGAGCACGGAAGACCTGGCCCAGCTCATCAACGCGCTGGGGGAAAAACTCTCCATTACCTATGACGCCCAGAACAATCCCACCAATATCAAGATAAACGGCAAAGAAAAACAGAAAAACACCTTTGACGGGAAAGGGAACCTGTCAGAGACCGTGGACGCCCTCTCCCGAAAGACTCACTTTACCTACAATGGATCGGGACTCCCCGAGACAGTCACCCAGCCGGATGGGAGCGCCATCCACATGGAGTATGACGAAAAAGGCAACATCACCGGAGTGACGGACGCCGCGGGCGGGGAGACCCGCTATACATACGACAGCCTGAACCGCGTCATCCGGATAACAGACCCTTGCGGCAACCGGATGAGCCTGACCTACGACGCGGCGGACAACATCCGGACCCTGACAAACGCGGCAGGGGACGTGCGCGCCTTTGCATACAACGAAAGCAATAAAGTCACCCAGATCACAGACTTTGATGGCAGCACGATCAAGAGGAGATACAATGCGCTGAACAGACCGGAGGAAGTGACCGACCAGATGGGAAGGACCACAAGACTCACCTATGACGCCATGTGGAACCCAGCCAGCGTCACCCTGCCGGACGGGACAGAGACCTGCTACGACTATGACAGGAACAATCGTCTGACCCAGATCCGGGACGCCATGGGAAACACCATAAGCTACACCTATGACGGCAACGGCAACCGCGTCAGCCAGACCGACCAGATGGGAAACACCCGGGCCTACACCTATACCCCCCCTGGGAAAGATAGAAACCGTCACCGACGAGGCGGGCGCACCACCCGCTACGCCTACCTGCCCGGAGGATACCTTTCCGAAATACACCACAGCGACGGGACAAAAGAAAGCTACACCTACAACGCCGGCGGAAACATCAAGACCTATACCGACAAAAACGGCTTTGTGACAACCTATGCCTACGACTGCCTCAGCCGCGTCACCCGCATCAGCGGCAGCGGCGGAGAGAAAAAAGAATACGCCTACGACCCGGTGGGGAACCTGACCGCCATGACAGACGCATACGGGAACACTACCCGGTACGCCTACTCCCTAACAGGCCAGCTCATAAAGGTAACAGACGCCCTGGGAAACGAGACAGAATACACCTACGACGCAAAAGGCCAGCTCATAGAAAAACTGGACAAAGAAGGATACCTGACAAAATACGGCTACACCTCCCAGGGAGACGTAGACCACATCGCCTACGCGGACGGAAGGGAAGTAAAACTCTCCTACAACCCCCTGCGCCAGCTGGAGGAGATACAGGACTGGCTGGGCGTCACGAAGATACAGAACGACGCCATGGGAAGAGCAGTCAAAGTACAATACCCCGATGGAAAAGAAGTCTCCTACACCTACGGAAAAAGCGGCGAGAGGACGGCATAATCTACCCGGACGGAAAGACGGCGTCCTATACCTACGACAGCCAGCTCAGACTTTCAGAGCTGACAGATGAAAACGGCGCCATCACCTACGCCTACGATGAAAACGGAAGACTTGCCCAAAAGACATTCCCTAACGGAATGCGGACCTCCTATGCCTACAACGCGCAGGGCCGCCTGGCGGAACTGACCCACCGGGACAGAGAGGGGATCCTGGACCGCTACGCCTACCGGTATGACCTGCGGGGCAACAAGACCGCAATAGAAAAACAGAGAAGAGGACTCCCGGAAGAGAGCGGCTCCTACGCCTATGCCTACGACAAGAGAGGGAACCTGAGCCTTATCATGGAAAACGGCGCCCTGAAAAACCAGTATGTCTACGGGGCCTTAAACCGTCTGGAACAGGCAGTGAACGCCAAAGGAGAGACCGCCCTCTACACCTACAACGGCCTGGGACACAGGGTAGGAAAGACCACAGGCGCCATCCACCCGGAAAAAGAGATACAATACACCATAGACCTGACCAGGAGTTACCACAACCTCCTACAGAAGGAAGAGGACGGAAACACCCAGAGCTACCTGTGGGATAGGAATGTGGCAGGCATGACAGAGGACGGCCAGGAAAGATACTACCTCCAGGACGAGATGGGCAGCCCCATCCGCCTGATGGACAAAGACGGCGACCTGGAAGACAGCTACGGCTACGATGAATTCGACCAGGACCTGTACGGCAACCAGGGGCCCCTGCAGCCCTTTGGCTACACAGGGTATTAGGCAGACAGGATAGCAGGGACCTACTATGCCCAGGCGAGGGAGTACAGGGCGGAGCTAGGAAGGTTTGCGGCGGTAGACACCATCAAGGGATTTACAGCGACGCAGTTACGCTGAATGAGTATTGACGCAGAGAATGCAGTTGTGCAAGAGGTAGCTTTTCGATTTTTACATGCAAAATAACTGGAAACGAAGGACATGTATGGGTTGGAACTACAATAAAGCGTTTTGGCGAAAATAGAGAAATAGAGAAATTGATGTTGTCAGAAGGTCTTTACGAGGATAGTTGTACAGGGGAAGAATAGGGATGAAGAAAAAACAGGATTACTAATAAGTCAGACCATAGACAAAGCGCCTCTGGCAAATCCTAAACCAGAAACGCTTTGTCTACAGCCTGAGCAGCGCTCCGAGGGGCGCTGCCGGATACCAATATTCAGTTCCTAATTACGAATTGGACGGACCAACATAGATCCAGTCGCCTTCCCATACGCCCCTAGTGGTGTTATATAAGCGTTTCCACCAACCATCTTCCCGCTCCTCATAGACCCATCTCTTGACGTCCGCTTGGGGGGATACCGTTTCCGTTCCCGTGGATGCCGCTGCGCTAACCGGTATGGTAAAGTTAGGTGCCGTAAACAGCAACGCCATACTGCATGCTACAGTGGCAAAGGCCAGTCTACTGATCTTTTTGAACTGTTTCATCATGTTCCTCCTTGTTGGAATAAATTACAATATCTGGATAATATTCCAGAGAATCAACGATCTCGGTACATCGGCCATCGAAAAGATAAACTGTGTACGTACCGTCAGCATTGAAAACCGCATAAGAATTGGATTCTTCGGGTACAACGTAACTCTCCGATTCCGTGATTTCGGGTGCATAGGAGCTATTCTCGAAAATAATCAAATAGGAGCCTATGTACATGCCAAACACCAGTAGCAACAAGGCCACAGAAACCAAGTAATTGGGTTTGGTCTTCGGTCTTTGCATCATATGTATACGGCGCGTCAGAATGTTCTTCCCATCAAAAGCTGATTCCTCGGACTGGGACAAATAATCGCCGCTGTCCTTGGAATGCTTTAGATAGTACATGATTGTGGACATATACCCGGTGGCGGCCTCGTCGCCATCAGCGACTATAGAGGCGTCAACCTGCATTTCCTGCAGAGTATCTACCTGTCTGCTGAGTATATGGCAGAACGGGTTCCACCAATAGAATGCAGAAACGCAGCCGACAAGAAATTTCAACCCCAAATCATGATGTCTGTAATGATATAACTCATGCCGCAGAGCAAACAGCAGATCCTTGGCGGCAGGGGTCGTATTTTGCGGCAACAGAATGATAGGTTTACGCAGCCCGGTAATCATAGGAGTTTGGGTGAACGGAAAGAGGCGCAGACGCAGATGTCTGCGCTCCTTCTCCGAACAAAGTGCTCCTAAAATAGCTGCGTAGGGGTCTTCTCTGGTAACGTCTCTGCCATTGCGCAAAACCAATGCCCGCAGTTTTATCTGTCTCCAGACATAACTGATTAAAAAGAATATGCTGATCGCAAACCATCCCACGCAAAGAACATCGGAAATTGAAACCTGGAATCCCGGAATAATCTCATGTCGGTGGCGCAATAGAGACAACGCATCGGAGAACAACGCCGGGAGTATTACCGTCCTTGTAAAAGGCAGTTCGCAGGGAAACAGCAGTCTGACCAGAGTCACAATGCAAAATACAATCATCACTTTATATCCGATCTCCGCCAGCAGTTTTTCGTTGCGGAAAAGCAGTGAGATCGGAATCAACAACAGATTGCTTGCAAGCAGCGTCATCAGTACAGACGAAAAACTAAAATGCATTGTTTTTCCCTACTTCTTCTTTTTCAGATCGGCAAGAAGTTTCTCCAACTCCTTGATATCCTTTTCTTTTGTGGCCGCATCCGAGTTCTGCTCAAGCATACCAGCTACAGCTGTCTGCATGCTGATAATGGAACGGAAACTCTTGTAGTCCTGAAGGAATTTCTCGATGAGAACATCCTTGGACTTTTCGGTGGCTCCGAAAGTTCTGCTCAGCACGTTGCCGCTGTGGGTCACGCCCTGAACCTCTACAAGCTCGTTGGCCAGCAGCTTGCGCAGTACAGCCTGAACAGTGCTCTGAGTCAACTCAGCGCCGGAATTGACAATCTCGGTGGAAGTCAAAGCTCTTTCGGATTCATGCAGAATTTTGAGTACTTCAAGTTCTCTTGGATTAAGTTTCATAAAATATATCTCCTTTCTTAGTGCACCAAATCAATACTATTATAATTCAGTGGGCAAAAATGTGCAAGATGTGACGCATAATTTTCTTAAAAAATTTTTCTCGACAAAAAGCGCCGGAAAGAGACTTGCCAGCAAAGGACTTCTGTGCTATGGTTTGAATGATTAGAGGAAGTGGAAACTGTCGGGTATTTCCTGACAGTCGAGGGGTACAATAATATTATGAAGAAGAAAAACTTTTATCTGTGCTGCAGTGTTGGTCTGCGTTCCCTTTCTGGCGGGACATCCCTACCCCGGAGGAGGTAGAAAAAAAGGAGCTGCCAGAGGACAGGTTCGTTCAAGTGTATCTGGTGGAGTGAATTGCAATTTGGAAACAATTATGCTATAATTTGGAAGATATAGACACAGACTGCGGAGCAGTGACAGAGGAGGAAGACAATATGCTGAACAATAAATCAATACTGATTACTGGGGGAACCGGTAGTTTTGGAAAAGCATTCACCAGATATGTGCTGGAGAATTATGACCCTAAAAAGATAATTATCTATTCCCGGGATGAATTCAAGCAGTATATCATGCAGAACGAATTCAAGGAGCATGCCTCCAAGCTGCGGTTTTTTATCGGAGATGTGCGGGATAAGGAGCGCCTGTCCAGGGCTTTTGAGGGTGTGGATTATGTGATCCACGCGGCGGCGCTGAAACAGGTTCCAGCCTGTGAGTACAACCCGGCGGAGGCTATCAAGACCAATATTAACGGGGCGCAGAATGTGATCGACGCAGCGCTGGATACAGGGGTACAAAAGGTGGTGGCGCTGTCCACAGACAAGGCTGTGAATCCGGTGAATCTGTACGGCGGCACCAAGCTGGTGTCGGACAAGCTGTTCGTTGCCGCCAACGCCTATGCCGGCACCAAGGATGTGTGTTTCTCGCTTGTGCGGTACGGCAACGTTGCGGGCAGCCGCGGCTCCGTGATCCCGCTTTTCCATAATATATTGAAAAATGGCGGCACTGAGCTGCCGATTACGGACTATCGTATGACCCGGTTCTGGATCAGTCTGCGTCAGGGTGTGGAACTGGTAATCAAGGCGCTGGAGGAGGCCAGAGGCGGAGAGACATTTATCTCCAAGCTTCCCTCCTTTAAGATCACTGATTTGGCCCAGGCTCTGCTGCCCGGCTGCGAGATGCCAGAGGTGGGTATCCGAGAGGGCGAAAAGCTGCATGAGATCATGGTGACGGTGGAGGATTCCACGCACACCTATGAGTATGACAAGCATTTTATCGTGTATCCGCAGATGGTGTGGAGCGACAGACAGACGGTGCTGCCAGGCGGCAAAAAGGTGGCGGAGGGATTCTCCTACAGCTCCGGTAACAACACGCAGTGGCTGAGCGTGGAGGAGATTAGAGAGCTGCTTAAGACTGTGGAACTGGAAAAATAAAAAGGAACAGGGCTGCCGGGGTGTTCACCGCTCTGCGCATGGATGTATCATGCTGTGCAGTAGCAGCGGTGCACACACGGCCAGGCAGTAGATATAGCGAAGGGCGGCCATGGGTCCCAGGAAACAGGTGCCCAGATACATTAGAGGCAGCATTCCCCACATCAGTAGGCCATAGCGCTTTCGATAGATGCTCCATAGCAGAGTCAACACCAGCAGCCATACATAAGGAGCATTGCGGAAGAAGTAGCCCATGATGGGAATGTTGCGGTAGTTCAAATGGTAGAGCAGATAATTGTAATACGGCGTCACTAAAGGGAAATAGTCATGCTTTATGATTTCGTGCTCTGTTCCGATAAGCGTATGATAGATAGCAATATCTGCAGAGACATATACCCCCTGATTTAAGGGATACCAATAGCCCATAGTGTTGGTAATGATGCTTTCCAGATATTCGTCAGGAAATTGAAGCCCGATCTTAAGCCAGAGTTTGAAAAAATTCAGTTTATTGCTGCGGAGCAAGTGCTCATTGGCATTGTTTTTCACCGAATCAGCCAGATAGGGATTGTAGCCGGAAATATCCTGCTCCTGGATATACATGCAAATTTCCTCGTACAGAGCGGAGTCCAGTTCTGACCTCCGATAGCTGGCAACTCTTGCCATGCACTGGAGAGGTACACTCATCATTTCACGCTGAGTATCAGGACTGTAGGCGTGAGTGTATGCAATCAGTCCTCGGTTACAGAGGGAGTGGAGCAGCAGGATCGCCATAAGGGTAATTAAAAAGTGCGCTTTAGATTTCAGCGGTTTCAGGTACAGGAGAACAATGAGTCCCGAAACAGCCACGGCATAAATGGCATTGTTGCGCAACAGACCAAGCAGAACTCCCGCCAGAATCATGCCGGCGTAGCTGTACCAAGCGAACTTTTCTCTGTCCACCAGCAGCCGAAACATAAAAATTGCATAATACAGGAAGAAAGCTGCGCATAACACATCCTTGGTGGCGGAAATCGCAAAAGCGGGATGCATGGGGAACAGGGCAAACCAGAGAAGCACGCCTATGCGGATGCAGCGAGGAACTCCTTTTTTATAAAAATAGAACAGCAGATAAGCGAAAGCACTGGTGAGTATCAGCATCTGGAGCAGAGTGTAAAGCTGATAGCCCGCGGACACATTGCCTATCCGTTCTCCAAACTGGTAGGCTTTGCCCATCAGCAGGGTGTGCAGTAGGGGATGGTGCGTAGAGTAGCCGTTGCGACACACCTCGCTCATTTGATATTTCGCATCAAATACAAAATTTCCCGGCCATTGGCTGAGGAAAATCGGCATATAAGAGAGCATGAGAACACCCCATGCCAGCAGAAAGTAGAACCAGTGGTGACGGTCTATGAAAGCGTAAAAACGGTTTGTTGGCCGAGTGTGCTGTTTATCGGCGTACCATTTTTGTATGTGGCCGGGCAATTGAAATAATTCCGCACATACGGGGGTGGCGCAGATGCTGATACCCATTATCAAAAAAAGTTGTAGGATTCCCTCTGAGACGGAGCGGAATATATCGTTGACATAATGGGCATATCCTCCATAGACAATGGCCATTCCCAGTAGGATGCCTCCTATGGTGGATACATTTCTTAATCGTTTGTCTTTCAACAGGAAAAAACGGTGGAGTAACCAGGCGGTAACGGCAAACAGCAATATGGAGGAGAGGTTGTAGCCAAAATATTTGCCTCCAAAGTAAACGGCCCCATCCCCGTTTAATGAGATGACTCTGGCAAAGGAAAGTACGCTCAGATAGGAGAGAAGAGTAATAAGTATTCGTCTTGGCCAGGGAGATTTTATTGTATGAAACTGCATGACGATTTCCTCCAACGCATAAAATATAAGTTAATATATCATCTTTTTCCGTCTCCGTCAATAAAGGTGCAGGTAATTGTGAGCCTAGCGGTTTAAGGGAAGTCAGATTAAGAGGATTCAGATTTATGAAAAAAATCAATCAGACGATAAAGAAACACTTGTGCTGGATTTACCCCCTGATATTGCTGTTGTATCCGCTGCGGCATATCCGGGTGGGCGCGGAATGGTGGGATACCGGCTATAATTATGGCAATTTCACCTATATGGATCATATGGACCCCATGTGGCTGCTCAGCACCTACCTGGGCAATGCCGCCGGACATCTGCTCACGCTGCTGCCCGGCGGCGGCGCCATGCTGGGATTGAATATTTACACGGGATTGTTTGTGAGTCTCCTTGCCCTCGGGGGATACTTTTTTTTCACTCGCCGGATAGGACTTTCCCGAACGCTTACATTCTGGGGAGAAATGCTGGCCGTCAGTTTCTGCTGGTGTCCCACGGCGCTGCTGTACAATTATCTGACCTATGTGCTGATGGGAGCGGGCGTCATACTGCTGTACCGTGCGCTGTCGGGGGAGGAGCAAAACGCCTGGAGATATTTTGTGGGGGCCGGCGTATGTCTGGGAGTGAATGTGCTGGTGCGTTTTCCCAATCTGGCGGAGACGGCGCTGATACTGGCGGTGTGGGCCATGGCGCTGATTCGCCGTCAGAGACTGGGGCGGACGGTAAAGCAGACTCTGCAGTGTCTGGGCGGATATCTGTTGGGACTGGGCGGCGGATTGGCGGTGATCGCGCTGCGGTATGGGCCGCGGACTTATATCGACGGGATCATGCGGTTGATGTCCATGCCCTCCGAGGCGTCTGAGTATACAGTGTATTCCATGGTGGTACAACAGCTGCGCAATTATCTGCAGAACTGTATCTGGCTGGGATATCTGGCCTTTTTCATGTTACTGGGCTTTATCGTGTATATGTTGCTGCCCCAAAAGCTGAACTGGATCAAAAATGTGGGTTATGTGGGGTGCGTATTCTGCGGTTTTTATTATCTGATGCTGCAAAATATGTTCAATTTCAAATACAGCACCAAGGAGAGCGCATTTCAGTGGGGCGTGTTCCTGCTCACCGCCACTCTGGCGGTGGGGATCGTCACCATACTGCGCAAAAAGAGCACGGAGCAGGAGAAACTGATGTGCGGGCTGGGAATGCTGGTGATCCTGATTACGCCCTTGGGGAGCAACAACCACCTGTATTCCGCCATAAACAATCTGTTTCTGGTGGCGCCCTTTACCCTGTGGATGCTGGTGCGTTTTTTGCGGTGGCTGCCGCCGCGCCTGACGCGGAGCGTAAAAAAGGGGAAAAGCAGTCTCTTTTTTACGATGAGTCTCTTTCCGGTAAGGGCCATGCTGGTGTGTATTCTGGTCATGATTACGGTGCAGGGAACCCTGTTCGGTATTGGGTATGTGTTCCACGAGAGCAACGGCGGGGAGAATCTTCACACTCCTATTGTGGGAAATGCGGTGCTCAAGGGCATGTTGACTTCTCCGGAGAGGGCGGAGGCGCTGAACTCTCTGTCCGCCTATGTAAATCAGGAGGGGTTAAAGGGACAGGAGATCATTCTCTACGGCGGGATTCCGGCTCTGTCCTACTATCTGGAGATGCCCTTTGCCATCTCCGCCTGGCCGGATCTGGCCTCCTACAACTACAGTGTCATGGCCGATGACTTGGAGCGGCTGGCAGGGGAAATTGCCGAGGGGCAGAGCGCCAAGCCGATACTGCTTTTGGAAAAACGGCAGGGAACCTATCTGACAGGAGGGGAGGACGCCCTGACGGCGCTGGGAATCAGCGACAGGGAGACGGCGGGGATTTTGGAGGATCGGAAACTGCTGCTGTTGGCCGACTGGATAGAGACATACGGGTACGAGGTATGCTTTGAAAACGAAAAATTTTTGCTGTTTCAGGCTCCGTAGCCGGATACCAGTAAAACCGCGAGTATAGATTAGTACAATATCGCAGGTAAAGCCAGCGATATGCAGGAATGAGGTAAGTATGGATAAAAAGGGGCGTTTTTGGGAAATTGTGGCCTGGGGACTGCTGGCGGCGGTGTTTCTGCTGCTGGCGGCCCTGAATGCTTTCTGGGGGGATCACTGGATCGATTCAGACATGGCGGCGGAGATGATTTTTTCCCGGCTGCTGGCTCAGGAGGGCAAATGGATTGCCACGGAGAACTGGTATTACTCCACGGAATTTCGGGTACTGTATACACAGCTGATCATGGTTCCGCTGTTTCATTTGCTGGAGGACTGGCATGTGATTCGCATGCTCACCAATCTAATCACCTATCTGTTGATGCTGGGGGCCTATTTCTACTGCCTGAAACCCTTGAAAGTGCGCAGGAGTACGGTGATTTTCAGCTCCGTGATCCTGCTGCTGCCATTTTCGGAGACGCTTTTGACTCACATGCAGCTGGGCAACACCTATATGTGGCATGTGATTCTAATATTGCTGGCTTTTGGTATGTTCCTGCGGCTGTCACAGCCCTGGGAAGGGAAGACTGCGGGAAGGATTTTTACCGGGATTGTCTATATGGCTCTCAGTCTGGTCTGTGGTCTGTCGGGAGTGCGATATATGCTGGCGCTGCAGGTGCCGCTGTGCATTGCGGCAGGAGTCTATATCATGAAAAGCGAGGAGTTTGCGCTGCTGCGCAGGGAATTGTCTGTGAGGCAGCCCTGGGGGCAGATTCGCCGGGTGCTTTCCGGAGAGAGGCAGGCCTATCTGCTCTGGAGTCTGTTGGGATTGCTGGGTGCAGGTGCAGGTTACCTAGTCAATGTGGCGGTCCTGGGGCGCAGATTTCGGTTTCAGACGTATGATGTCACCAATTTTATCAAGGTCTTTCAGGGAGTGCTGCTGGAGCGCACCCAGGACACGGTGGGAAATCTGCTGCAGCTGTTCGGGTATATTGAGGAGAAGGGCTTTCTGTCTGTCAGAGGTTTGATTTCCATGCTGGCCTTTGGTTTTCTGGCAGGAATTCTGTTTCTGACCGTGCGGTGCGCCAGACTGCTGGCAGGGGAGAAGGACAAAGCTGCCCCGGAGCAGGGATGCTCCCTCCAGTTGGCCCACAGCCGCTTTGTTCTGTGGTTTTTTGTGACAGCTTTCGTGCTGAACACCTTTGTGTTTCTGTTCACTACCAGCACCATTGTGGCCAGGTATTACATCACTGTGTTTCTCTTTGTGCTGCCGCTGCTCTGCATATATTATGAGCGGGAGAGACTGCCGCTGGACCGGCTGCTTTTGACGGTGCTGCTCTGCGGCGCGCTGGGGCTTACCACGGCAAAATGCGTCTACTCCTTTGTGGACAAGGATAAGAATGCGGATAGAAGACCGGTGGCCGCCTATCTGGAGGAGCAGGGTTACACCTTTGGCTATGCCAGCTACTGGAACGGCAATATCGTGACGGAGCTGACAAACGGCGCGGTGGAGATTGCCAATATCCATGAGATTGACAGGATGGATATGTTTACCTGGTCCAGTCCCATGAGATACTATCAGGAAGGGTATCATGACGGCAAGACCTTTATTCTGCTGACTGCCCAGGAGGCGAACCAGTACGCCCAGACGCCGGTGATTGCGGCGGGTGAGGTGGTCTTTGAGCAGCAGGGTTATGTGGTGCTGCACTATGACTCGGTGGAAGAGCTCTGGAGCGAAGTGGAAACCAAACAATAAAAGAGGATACGCTATATTATGAGAAATCTTATGTCATCACGGCTGTTTACAAAACGCGGTTTATATACGCTCTGTTTTATTGTTTTGAATGCGCTGGACTTTGTGCGCAACACCCAGAACGGGGACATCAGCAGTGTGGCGGTGAATGCCACAGGCTTGATTCTGCTGTTCATCATTGCCAGCCAGTATCCGGTCAGAGAGCTGCTGAACAAGGTAAACTGCGTGTGGTCGTGCCTGTGCCTGGCGGCAGCCGTAGGAGGCGCAGTGTCGGCTCTGACATCGGGCCGTGACAGCGTTTTGCACATGTATGTGTGGGCCTTTGTCCTGGCGGTGGTCAATATCTGGTGGATCGTGATTTATGGGAAGTATCTGGTGGTCAGGTTTTGGCGCGCGGGGAAACAGAGTGGGAGTCTGCCAATCAGGCCAGATTCGATCGGCTGGGTATGGATTGTTATGACGGTGCTGATGACCTTTTCCCGCAGCGGCAGGATATGGCCAGTCTGGTTTTTGGCTATGTTCGGTATTTTTTATGTGACGAAGTACAGTGAAGAGGACCGGAACGCGCTGATGGACGGCATGATGGATGGTACGATTATGTCTTTCTTTATGCTGCAGATATTTGCTTACGGGTTCAGGCCCTATGACACCGTGCGCTACATCGGCGCATTCAGCAATAGCAACACCACCGCTCTGCATTATCTGGTGGTGTATGCCATGGTACTTTTCAAACTGCACCTGTTGCATCAGCGGGGGGCAAAAAAGGGCTGGAAACTCTTCTTTTTTATAGGAGCCTGTGGTCTGCTGGGCTTTATGCTGTTGACAATGGGGCGCACTGCCTGGGTGACGGCTTTTCTGCTTACGATACTGTATGGTATTTTTGTAGTCCGACAGATATGGCGAAAAAAGTGGAGCGCAGTACTGGGGCGGTTTCTGGCGCTTGCTCTGACGGCGGCAATGCTGTTTCCGGCAGTGTTCGCAACGGTTCGCTGGCTCCCTACAATACTACATCACCCCGTCTGGTTTCTGGATGAATACAGTGTGGATAAGGTACACTCCTTTGACCCCCCGGATTCCTGGAAATATGTGGAGATGGATGAATTTCTGGAGACTGTTCTGGGACGAATATGGAGGACATTTCAGGTCAGCAGACTTCAGGACCCCTTCCTGCTGGTGGCGCAGGCTAAGGAGGAGGCCGATGACACTATAGACCTTGTGGGACCTGAAGGTATGGACAGAGCTTTAAATATTCGTCTCAGCATATACAAGACTTATCTGGGGGAGCTGAACCTGCTGGGTCACAGCTCATGGGAGGGACATTATTATTTTAAAGATATTGATTATATGGTATGGCATGCCCAGAATGTGTGGCTGCAGGTGGCATATGATTTCGGAATCCCCACAGGTATTCTGTTCCTTGCCATGACGGTGCTGCTGCTGAGAAGCCGTTATCAGAATATGAAAAAACACATGGACAACAGCTATGCAATCATCCCCTTTTTTCTGTGCATCCTGTTCTTCTGTTACGGAACCATGGAGATCGTATGGAATATCGGGCAGCTGGTGCTGACACTGTTTTTTGTGGTACAGCATCCGCAGATATGCAGCGCGGGGGATTTGGCGAATGAAACGCCCGTTTCATCGGGCAGGCGGGAGTCGGCGTGAAGTGGAAAGAGAAAATAAAACGGAATAAGTGGCAGCTGGCGGTACTGGTACTGGTGATGCTGGTGCAGTGTTTTTTTATCAGCCTAAAAGAGGGCTACCATATGGACGAGCTGCTGACCTTTGAACTGGCCAATGCAGAGTACAATCCCTGGATCGTACCCACCCAGCCGGTGGGGCGTCTGGCGAAGTTCATGCAGCAGGAGATCTACGAAGACAGTCTGGGCGAAACCCTGAAAAATCTGAAGGATACAGTGGTGGACGTGCTGCGCAACAGGGGGGACAGTAAGCTGCTCAGCTATAAGGCGGATGTTTACGATGAGCCGGTGTGGATTACCGGAGAGCAGTTTCACGAATATATCACAGTGGGAGAACGGGACGCCTTCAACTACCTGTCAGTGTATTTCAATGTGAAGGATGACAATCATCCGCCCCTGTACTTTATGCTGGTGCACACTATGTCCTCTGTCTTTCGAGACAGGATATCCCCCTGGATGGGCTGTGTGTTCAATCTGGCGGCGACCCTGGGCTGCTGCATGCTTATGTTCGCTCTGGGACGTCTGCTGGCGGCCTGCGGATATGTGACGGAGAAGACTGGGGAGGACTGGGGGCTGTGCAGCGCCCTGCTGTACGGATGCTCCTCCGGGGCTATCGCCACGACGCTTTTTATCCGCATGTATGGCATCCTGACCTTCCTGTGTGTGCTCACCCTGTATCTGCACTTGCAAAAATGGCTGGGCGAACAGGCGCAGACGGGGAAAGATTTCAAGAAAAAGAATAAGCTGCTGATTTTGGTGACGGCCATGGGATTCTGGACCCAGTACTTTTTCCTATTCTATTGTCTGCTGCTGGCGCTGGTGACGGTGATCGTCCTGTTTCGCGGCGGCAGAAAAAAGGAGACGTTCTGTTATATCCGCAGCATGGTTATCGCCGCCGTGATAGGCGTGGGCGTCTATCCCTTCGGGGTAAAACACATCCTCACCAGCGGTCGGGGCGTGGAGGCCATCGGCAATCTGCTTGGCGGGCTGGCGGGATATGGGGAGCGGCTGCTCTCCTTTGGCCGCATCGTGCTGCAGCGCACCTTTGGACAGAGATCTTTGGGTCTGATCGTGACGGCGCTTTTTGCAGCGATCGGAGTGATTCTGCTGGTTCGAGACAGGCGCAGGGACCGGGAGGCGCAGAGCGTCGATTCGGCGGAACTTAATAGCTCCACCTGGAGAAGATTGTGGTGGATGCTGGCATTCCCTCCTCTGGGGTATTTTCTGCTGGCCGCCAAGATGTCCCCTTATATGGTGGACCGCTACATCATGCCGGTATTTCCCTTTGCGGCCATGGCTGTTGCGGGACTTTTGGTATATCTGCTGGGGCGTCTGAAGACAAAGGGTATGAGCATCACGCTGTACGCCGTACTGCTGCTGTCCTGTTTCAATATTTTTACCTATGACAAGGAGTATCTGTATGGAGGTTATGGTTTCCAACTGGATCTGACGAGGGAATACGGCGCCGGCCTTCCCTGTATCTGCATATACGAGGGCTACGGGTTTTACGACAACCTGTTAGAATTTGAGATTTATGACCGCACCCTGCTGGTCAAGCCCTCCGAGCTGTCGGGCAGACAGGATATAGCCCAACTGCCGGAAGTGATGGTTATTTACAAACACAACGTGGATAGCGATACGATGCAGGAGGCCGAAGATATTCTGGCCGGTTACGGCCTGAAACCTCAGCAATGGCTCATGCGGGCTACCGTCTACGGGGACACGATTATTCACTACGTGAACGAATCCCTCAACTAGTGTGCTGCACTAGGTGCAAGTCCTCAAAAAGGTTGACAGAAATCTCCAGATAGGGGATAATCAAAACAGATAATGAAAAAGGAGAGCGGTGCAATCCATGGATAAAATTGCAGTACTGATCCCATGCTATAATGAGGAGAAGACTATAGAAAAGGTGGTCATGGACGTGAAAAACGCACTGCCTGAGGCCACGATATATGTGTACGACAACAATTCCACCGACCGCACCGCTCAGCTTGCCCGGGAGGCCGGGGCGGTCATACGCCAAGAGTACGCCCAGGGAAAGGGCAATGTGATCCGGCGTATGTTCCGCGAGATTGACGCCCAGTGCTATCTGATGGTGGACGGCGATGACACCTATCCTCTGGACTGCGCCAGAGAGATGGTGAACCAGGTGCTGGAGCGCCATGCGGACATGGTGGTGGGCGACCGTCTTTCCTCCACCTATTTTACCGAGAATAAGCGTCCCTTCCACAATTTCGGAAACAGCCTGATGCGAACCTGTATCAACAGTCTGTTTCGGGCCGACATTAAGGATATTATGACTGGCTACAGAGCGTTCTCCTACGAGTTTGTGAAGACCTTTCCGGTGTTCTCCAAGGGATTTGAGATAGAGACGGAGATGACCATTCACGCCGTCAACTACAATATGCAGGTGGAGAATGTGATCGTGGAATACCGGGACCGCCCAGAGGGCAGCGTGTCCAAGCTCAACACCTTCAGGGACGGTATGCGCGTGATCCGGAAAATGATGCAGCTGTACAAAAACTATAAGCCCCTGAAATGTTTCGGTCTGATTGCGGCGTTGTTTGTGGTGGCGGCAGTAATCCTGTTCGCTCCCATACTGCTGGAATATCTGGAGACGGGGCTGGTACCCAGATTCCCCACGCTGATCGTGTGCGGCTTTTTGGTTATGGCGGCAATACAAGCCTTTTTTTCCGGCATGGTGCTGGATGTACAGGTGGCAAAGGACCACAGGGACTTTGAGTACCGCCTGAACAAAATCTTCTCTGAAAAACAGATGAAGTGTGCGATGGAAACCCACAGATAGGACAGAAATTCGGGTGGGGTATGCATGGAGATTAGATTGAAAAATCAAAGATTTTTCAATTTTCTATTTGAGCAATATCGCAGACACAGTGGTAGTTGGCAAAGCCAACTACAGATATGCATGGGGATTACTATGAAGAGATGGCGTATCAGGGGGATCTGCGCAGTGTTTCTGCTGCTGTCCATGGTTGTGGCGGGCTGTGCTGTGGCCCCGGTATATTATCTGAATGATGATGTGACCATGCGGGGCATTCTGGCGGGAGCCTGTACGGGGGCGCCGGACGGCCACGCGGTGTACATGAGATATCCGCTGACGATTTTGTTGGCAGCGCTGTACAGACTGACGGATTGGCTGCATCTGTCTGTACCTTGGTTTGACTTGTTTCTGGGGGGCTGTATTTTGCTGGTGAGTGCGGGAGTTCTTGTGAACTGTTGGGAACTGAGCCGGGAGAGATATAGCCGGGTGTGTCTGGCGCTGACAGGAATTTTGATTTTTGTGGGGCTGCTGTTGCCGCACTATCTCTATATGCACTACACTGTCGTGGCCGCTATACTGGCTGGCGGTGCGATGTTCCTATGGGTGACCGGAAACGGCAGGGTGCTGCCTGTGACACTGCTTGTTCTGTGTTATCTGGTGAGGAGCCAGGTTTTCTTTCTGGCCCTGCCCTTTTTACTGGTGGCGGTGCTGGCCGGGCTGACGGAAAGACATTCCCTTAGAGAGCCGGGGACCCCGCTGTGGGTTCGGATCAAAAAAATAGTGCTGCCGTCTCTGCTGCCCTTGTTGACGCTGGGCATTGTGGTGTCTGTACTCTGGGGGGTGGACTGTGTGGGCTACGGCAGCCCACAGTGGCGCGCTTACCGAGAATATAATAACAGCCGCACAAGGCTTTACGACTATACGGATTTCCTCTCCACGGATCGGTATCGGGAAACTTATGAACAGCTGGGGCTGGACAGGCAGCAGTATCAAGTGTTGGCCCATTATGATCTCCTGCTGGATGGGGACGTGGACGGGGAGTTATTGGAGCGGACTGCCCAGCGGATTGAGGATATGGGTGTGGACACGTCGGACAGTCGGTATCTTTGGCAGTGTCTGAAGAATTATTATCTGCATGTCCGATATGACGGCTGGCCATACAGTCTGATCTGGGCAGGGGCCTGGGGGTTGCTGCTGATCATACTGGCAGTGGACAGAAGGTGGAGAAAGCTGACGCTGCTGGCCGCGCTGCTTCTGGGCCGCAGCCTGATATGGGTCTATCTGATTGCGCGGGGGAGATTTCCGGAGAGGGTGTGGCTCTCTCTGTATCTAATGGAAATATGCCTGCTGCTGGGTCTGCTGCTGCGGGAGTGCGTGGGATTGCGGGAGGCCGCCGCAGGCGGCAGAAAACACTGGATTGCCATGGGATGCCTGGCGTTATGTCTGGCGCTGGTGGGCAGTGTGGTTCCAACACAGCTGAGGCGGACGGTTCAGAGAGTGACGCAGCAGCAGGAAAAACAGGATCAGTGGAATTTACTGACAGACAGTCTGGATGGCCAGTATCTTTACCTGATGGATGTATATTCAGCAGTGGCCTACGCGGGAGAGTTGTATAGAAAAGATTGCGGGCATATTATGCTTTTGGGAGGCTGGCTCACCCAGAGTCCTCTGGTCCGGCAGCGGCTGGCGGCCTATGACGCCGGGGACGGCGCCCAGGCCTTGCGGCATGAGCAGGTACGTCTGATCGTAGACGGCAGCAGGGATGTGGCCTGGCTGGAGGAGTATCTGCAGCAGAAACTGGGGGCAGTGGAATTGCAGGCGGAGGAGTCCATTGTATGCGGAAAGAATCTTGAATTTGTGATATACCGGCTGGAGGAGCGGGAATGACATTCTGGAGGGTGTTTAAGAGCGTATGAAGAAGATACCGGATGTGGTAGAAAAAATATGTACAAAGGCGGTACACGGGCTGCTGCTGCTGATCAGTCTGGTGCTGGGATACTGGGCCGTCCGTTACACGCACGGCTATCCCACGAATCTCAAGGAGGACTACATCGCAATTGAGCCGGACTCCATTGCGCAAAATCTCCTCTGTTTCTGCGTTGTACTGGCAGTGACCTGGCTGATACAGTGGGCGGTGCTGCGGGGGGAGGAGAGCGCAAGGAGAAAGCGAGTGCGCCGGATTGCCGTGGCCGTGACTGTGCTGATGGGCGCGCTGCTCGCCGTGTGGGTCTCTGTCTGCCATATCACACCGGTGTGGGACCAGATGCAGGTGTATCTGGACGCCATGGATTTCAAGGCCGGGAATTTCCGGGATATGACAGGATATATCTATATGTGTCCCCACCAGTATGGGCTGACTTTTCTGTATGAGATATTTCTGGCGTTCGGCGGAGGCTATCGGCTGCTGCAGTATATCAATGTGCTGATGGTCATGTGTGTCGTATGGTGCTCCTATGCTTTGGTGGAGGAACTGTTCGGAGATGTGAGAGCCTCATTGTATGTGATTTTTGGGAATATGTTGTTCTTTCCCCTGTGGATCTATGTCAATTATGTGTACGGAGAGCTGCTTTCCATGGGCTTTAGTATGCTGGGAATCTGGCTGCTGGTGCGCTGGTGCCACAGGAAAAAAATTATCTATGGTCTGCTGTCCCTGTTGTCTCTGAGTGTGGCAGTGCTGGCCAGGACCAATGTGCTGGTTCTGCTGATCGCGGTGTGTATCGCTCTGCTGGTTCATGGGCTGGCAAAGAGAAATATCCAGATACTGGTGGCGGCGGTGCTCACTATACTGGTGCCGCTGGGCGCCGTGGGGGCCATGCGTCTGAGTTATGAGCTGAGATCGGGCATAGAGATAAGCGGCGGCATACCGTCCAGCATGTATGTGGCAATGGGCATGCAGCGGTCCGCCGGGGGAGCCGGCGTCTACAACGGATACAACAATTCCGTGTTCAGGGGAGAGGCCGGCAGCGACGAGGACAAGGCCAACGAGATAGCTATGACCTATATTCGGGGGCGGCTGCAGGAGTTTCAGGCAGCCCCGGTTATGGCGAAAGATTTTTATAAAGAGAAACTCCAGGAGCAGTGGAACGAACCTACTTTCTGCAGTCTGGTGATGACGGCCACCTTTGAGACGCCTCCGGAGGGAATGGTGGAAAAGCTCTACTACGGTTCCTGGCAGCAACGGTATCGCGACTTTATGAACCGGTATGTGACGGTGTTGCATTTGGGTGTGATTCTGTACTGCGCCGCCGGTCTGCTGCGAAAGAGCGATATGCTGCAGTGTCTGATGCTGATCGGCGTTATCGGCGGATTTCTGTTCAGTATACTGTGGGAGGCGAAATCCAGATATGTACTGCCCTATATAGTCCTGCTGATCCCCTATATGGCGCTGGGAATTTCCGCGGCCCAAGCCTGTCTGAGCGGTCTGGTGGCGGGGGTGAGAAAAAAGGCAAAGCAGAATCATTCGTGAGGAGACAGTCTATTATGCGTGAGTACAGTGACCCGGAAATGGCGGTATACCTGCGGCCCATGGGCTATGAAGATACGGAGCTGATCGTATCCTGGCGCAACCAGGAGGCGGTGCGCAGAAATTTCATCTATCAGGAGCTTTTTACCAGAGAGGGGCATGAGCATTGGATTCATACCATGGTGGAGACGGGCAAGGTGGTGCAGATGATGATCTGCGAGACGGAGAGTGGTCGGCCAGTTGGCAGTGTGTATCTGCGTGATATTGACCGACAGCACAAAAAAGCGGAGTACGGTATCTTTATCGGCGGTGAGGGAGCGCGGGGAAAAGGCTATGGAACCATGGCGGCCCGGCTGATGATTCGCTATGCCTTTGAGGATATGGGACTCCACAGACTGTTTCTGCGGGCATTTGCGGACAATACCCGGGCCATACGCAGTTATGAGAAGGCGGGCTTTGAGCGGGAGGCCTACCTGCGGGACGACGTGTGCATCGACGGGCGCTACAGGGACATTGTGTTGATGGGAATTCTAAATATACTCACTAACGATTAGATTTTCCTTTCTGCACAGTGCATGTTGCCCGATTATGCGGCATGTGCTGTGCGGAAATTGGAAAATCTTAACGTTAGTCAGTATAATGGAGACGGACAGAGGTAGGTATGGAAGATAAAGATAATATAAAAAAGACAATCAGTTTTGTGATTCCCTGTTACAGGTCGGAGCATACGCTGGAGAATGTGGTGGCGGAGATATGCGAGACAATGGGGAATCTGGAACAATACAGCCATGAGATCATACTGGTCAACGACTGCTCCCCGGACGGGACCTGGGAGGTTATCCGCAGACTATGCCAGGAGAACGGCTGTATCAGGGGAATCAATTTTGCTCGGAATTTCGGCCAGCACGCGGCGCTGATGGCGGGGCTGAGGCAGTCCGTGGGAGAGTATGTGGTGTGTCTGGACGACGATGGGCAGACTCCGGCGGACGAGGTGGGAAAGCTGCTTAACAAGCTGGAGGAGGGCTATGACGCAGTCTATGCCAGCTATGCCCACAAGCAGCATTCTCTGTTTCGCAATCTGGGCAGCAAGGTGAACGAGCTGATGACCCGGATTATGCTGGAAAAGCCCAGAGAACTATATATTTCCAGTTATTTTGCGGTGCGCAGATTTGTGGTGGAGGACATGATTCGGTACGAGAACTCTTATCCCTATGTCATCGGTCTTGTGCTGCGGGCTACCAAGAATATAACCAATGTAGAGGTGAATCACAGAGAGCGGCAGGAGGGCAGTTCGGGATATACATTGAAAAAGCTGCTGGGTCTGTGGTTCAACGGATTTACTGCATTCTCCGTAAAACCTCTTCGCATTGCCACCTGTATCGGATGCCTGAGCGCAGGGGTGGGTTTTTTGTATGGACTGTATACTATTGTCAAGCGTCTGTTCAATCCCCAGGTGCCCATGGGATTCAGCTCCATCATGGCGGCCATTGTCTTTTTTGGCGGCATGATTATGATTATGTTGGGATTGATTGGGGAGTATATCGGCAGAATCTACATCAGCCTGAACAACTCGCCCCAATATGTAATAAGGGAGTGCATCAATGGGGAAGATAAAAAGGGAAACCTTTGAGAGACTGTGGAATCGATGGAACCGGGAGAGACGGATTCTGACGTTGAAGGCGGGGCTGATGGCGCTGCTGCCGCTTTTGTGTTGTATTGCGGCCTGTGCCGCTCAGGGAGGCAGTCTGTCTCAGGTGTATCTGCCCTCCTCCGAGTGGAATGACGAACTGTTCTATTACAAGCAGGTGGAGGGAATTTTGTCTCATGGTTATCCTCAGGGATATTTTGGATTCAATGAAAGCCATGCGCTAAAACTTTCCTTTGCAGCCTGGAGTCCGGTGCTGGTTTGGCCCTGGCTGCTGCATGGTTTGATTTTTGGATGGAATCTCATGGCTCCGGTCTACAGCAATATTTTGCTGCTCACAGTTGCTGTGTTTCTATTTGTGCTGCTGACAAAGCCCGGCTGGAAACAGCTTGGCCTGATGGCGCTGCTGTTCTGCTGTTTCTGGCCCTACACCCGCTATATGCTCTGCGGTATGCCGGAGATTATCTGTTTCAGTATGCTGATCATATACTGGGGGCTGTTGATACACACGGCGGAAAAGGAGACCGGCGGCAAGCTGGCGCTGCTGTTTTTGCTGGGAGGAGTAATGACGCTGATGCGTCCGTATCTGATTCTGTTTCTGTTGGCCCCGGCATTTCTGTGGATTCGCAGACAGAGAACGATCGGTATCGTGGGCTCCCTGGCGGTAATGGGACTGACAGCGGGCGGCTATGCGCTGATCAAACATTATCTGGGAGCGGAATACTTCACACCGCTGTTCAAAACCGAATGGCTGGAGCCTTTTGGACAGGGGCATATTTTAGGTGGCATTAAGGGTGTACTGGCTAAGATTTATTATGAAGGGCGAACCTTTTTTGCCCTCACTCTGCAGGGACTGAAAAGCGGTCTGGCAGAGGGGGCATTTTTTGCAGTATATCTTGCGCTGTTGCTGATTTTGCTGTGGCAGTGTCTGACGGATTTTCTCAGAAAAAGAAAAAAGCAGGCGCTCCTTAACGGATATCTTGCATTTTGTTTTTTCAGCATGTGGATGGCCTTGCTGTTAATGTACAAAATGAAGGAGGGCAGCAAGCATCTCCTGACCTTCATGGCAGTGGGGATTCTGGCGGTGGCGCTGATGGAGACCAGATTCTACAAAAAAGCCATATTGATCGGGGCCTTGTGTGTCTATTTGTTCTGGTATCGGGGAGATCAACCCGGCGACTATCAGATATATTTTGTGCAGGCAGAGAGAGTGGCGCAGGTACAGCAGTGGGAGGAGATTTTGGGCCGGGAACTTTCATTGCGGGAGGAGGATGCACCGAATTTTGACAATGTGGTGATATGGACTTTCAGCGATGTGCTGGAGAATTCTGAGTCCGGGGAGACTGTGCTCACAGACTGGCAGGCGTTGTATGCTCTGCCGGAGGGCTGGGGTGTCAGCTGCTGTTACCGGGAGTACGTGGAGGAGAATCTGGAACGACTGCAGAGCCTCTATCTGGCTATCCCCGTGGGGGGACAGCTGCAGAGCAGGTGCGAAGAACTGGGCATGGAACAGATTGGGCAGGACGGAAGAGTGTGCGTCTATCGAACGAGATAGCCTGGGTATAGCATATCGGCAACAATATGCAATATTGGATAGAAAGGCGTGACTACAGAATGGAAGAAATAAGGCGGACGGTTGCCCCATCCAGATTATTTTACCTTTTATTGATCGCAATATGGGTTATGATACTGGCATTGGTGACAGCGGTGTTATTTATCATGTTTCCGCCCTCTGAGTATACACTGACGGAGTCCTATGTGGAGGAGGAGACCCACAGACCGGCGGAGTACTGGCGTTATCTGCGATATCAGGATAAGCTGGAGGAGTGTCAGCCATATATGGCGACCCTGGCAGAGGGAGAGTATGAGGCAGTGTTTTTGGCAATGTATTCTCTGGAGTCCTTTGACAAGGAGGACTTTCAAAACTATCGCGGAGTGGCTATGCTTAAGATAGAGCCTGTACCTGATAATTCTCTGGAGTTGCTGGGAGTATTGGAGCAGTTGCTTTCCTGTGACGAACTGCCGGAGCAGATTTATCTGGGGATTGATCCAATAAAAATGGAGCAGCATCTGGCGTGGGAGGAGGAGTTGGACTGGCAGAGTACGATTGCAGCGCTGATACGGGAGCATGAGGAGATTTCGTGGGAGGTACTTTTGGCGTATCCCTCGCTCGCGGAGTGGCAGTTGCTTGCGGAAACTGAGAGGGAACAGGGTATAGCAGGCTACAGGAGAGCTATGGAGACTCTGACTCCTCTGGAAAATTTAACATTGTTCTATATTGGCAGTCAGGAATGGCTGGTTTGTAATCAGGATAATTACACAGAGGATAGTACGTTGAATGTCAGTGTTACCCACACAATGATGTTAAGCGTATTTTGCGACCAAAACTACATTGTGACTGAGGACAATCAGGAGGAGCTATTGGAGGAACTGGAGGAGACACTGGACATCTGGCTGCAGAATCCTCCTTATGTAAAAGTCAGAGCGGGTGACACGCTGGTATTTCTGGGAGATAGTATATTTGGCAATTATACGGACAGCACGTCTGTTCCTGGGGTGGCGGCATATTTTACAGGGGCAAACTGTATTAACTGCGGCTATGGAGGAATATGTCTGGCCACAGGGGATTGGAATATAGCCGGTATAGATGTGATAGCAAATTTGTGCAATGGGCAGACGGGTGATATACCCGAAGGGAAAGCCGCTTATAGTGGAATACAGGATTTTGCTCAGGGCGGAGAGGTCAATGGGCGTTTGGTGTTCCTTATAAATTATGGAATTAATGACTATTTATGGGGGAATCCTATAGAACTAGAAGATAAATATGCGGTGAATTCTTATACCGGTGCCATGAGGACGGGAATAGAGCAACTACAGATGTTTTTTCCGGATGCGGAGATTGTTGTTCTCTCGCCGAGCTATATCACCTATTGGGACTGTGGTATTCAGATCGTCGGTGAGAACGGCGGTATCTTGAAGGAGTATGTTGAGGCAGCCATAGAGGTAGCGCAGGAATACGGACTGCCCTATATGAATATCTATGAAGACTTGGAAACATGTGCGGAGACAGAAGACATACTGTTGGCGGATGGCGTCCATCTCAATGAACGGGGACGTTTTCGCCTGGGCATGCTGATTTGCGAGAAATTAGACGATATAATACAATAGAACGTAAGCGGTGCATCTGGCAAAAAGCAAATGCACCGCTTACACTCGTTTAGATAGATACCTTTTTCATCGTCTTTCGCTGTAGTATTCCACAAGCTTTTTCACAATATGAATCACATCCTCCACATCCTGATCTGTCAGTGAGTAATACAGGGGCAGACTCATAACTTCCTGATAGTAGCGCTCCGCCTGGGGACACAGGCCTTTTTCATAGCCCAGACTCTCATAGTAGGAGTGCCAGTATACCGGCATATAGTGAACCTGTGAATGAATGCCCTCCGCTCCCATGGCATCAAAGAATTCTCTGCGTGTGCAGCTTAACATCTCGCTGCGCAGCCGCAGGATATACAGATGGCGGGTGGTTTCGGACGCCGGGATTTCCTGCTGCAGCTGCAACTGGGGAATGCGGGAAAAGGCAGCGTCATACTTTTCCACAATCTCTCTGCGACGCCGTGAGAATTGATCCAGCTTGTTAAGCTGGCTCATCAGCAGGGCCGCCTGAATCTCCGTCATGCGGTAGTTGAAACCGTAGGCAGCCTGTTCGTTGTACCAGGGGTCGTCCGTGGGATGTACCATTTGGCTGCGATCCCGGGTGATACCGTGGGCGTGGAGCAGAACCAGTTTGTCGTAAAGCTCTTTGCTGTTGGTGGTCACGGCTCCACCCTCCCCGGCGGTCACGGTCTTTACAGGGTGGAAACTGAAAGCGGTCATATCCGCAAGGCTGCCCACGGGCTGTCCCTTATAGCGGGTGCCGATGGAGTGGGCGGCATCCTCGATCAAAATCAGGCCGTGTTCCCTGCAGATGGCACGGATCTCGTCCATCTCCACCGCCTGGCCGGTAAAGTCCACTGCCACTACCGCCTTGGTGCGAGGGGTGATATGGGCCAGTATGGAAACGGGATCTATATTGTAAGTGTGGGGATTTATGTCCGCAAAGACAGGTCTGGCCCCGCAGTACAGGGCGCAGTTGGCGCTGGCGGCAAAAGTGATGGGGGTGGTGATCACCTCATCCCCTGGACCGATACCGGCAGCCAACGCCGCTATATGCAACGCCGCCGTGCCATTGCTGACAGCCACACAATATTTGGCTCCAGTGATGTCACAGAGCCTTTGCTCCAGCTGTGTAGTACGGGGGCCACAGGTCAGATAATCGCTTTTCAACGTGTCGATTACTGCCTGTATATCCTCATCATCGATAAACTGTCTCCCATAGCTAAGGGGTGTGGTGCGAACGGGGGCCCCGCCGCAAATTGCAAGTTTTTCCATAGTTACCTCTTTCTGCATATCGCAAGCATAGCTTGCGATACTGCGTTAATCAGAATTTGAAACGTTAGTTTCAAACCTCAGTATCCCAGTGAACTGTAGTCAATGACAATAGTGTCATGCCCATACCATCTGGCTAGCGCCTGATTGCTGCCCTGGTCGGCATTGGGACCATAGTCTCCCACATATACCGTCAGGGGCTGATTTTGATACGGCATAAGCACGAGATCAGAGACATTGGAGTTTTGTAAAAGTTCTATCCGCTCATTGTATTCCCGGTCGTAGGCTGCGGCAGTCCCCCGGATAATGTCCTGCAGGGCCTGGACGCTGGCGGAGAGCTTGATGGTGTTGTCGTTCAGACCAATGCAGACCTGCAGGACAACGACCAGCGCCAACAGTCTAAAGTATACGGGGTGCAGAACATGCAATCTATCTCCCGAATCCCGGTATCTATTATATACCCAGCCCGCCAGATAGAAAAGGGAAATGTATGAGGTGAAGATAAATCCGTAATATATTATATTCAAGGCCCTTCCAGGCCCGGTGCTGGACTGGGCATAAAAGGTGGGACAGGACAGAGTGCAGAACATACCATACAAAAATGCGGTTACCAGAAAAGGGTGGGGAAAATGAAAATCCATTTTCTGTATGGCGGGTATTACAAAGACCAGCAACAGCATTGCCCCCAATATCCACCAACCGTTCATCCAGACACCCAGATATGCTGTGCCCTGCCACAGACTGAAGATTATGGTTTTGACTGCCGATAATTGGGCAGAATACGCCTGTCTGACCGCATTGCCAGGAGCAATAGCACTGACAGCGAAACAGCCCAGCTGGAACAGGGCGGCACATGTCAGAGCCAGGCGTCCGGGGCGTTTTTTCACCCAGCACCAGGCTGCGGTGAGAAAAAGCACCAGCATGGACCAGAGCAGCGTCAGGTAATTGCTGCCGCCGACCAGAAATGCAAGCAAAAAGATGCCAGCAAGCGTTGTTTTTTTGCGTGTAAAGATATACTTGCAGAGCAGACCAAAAAGCAGTATGGTAATGCCGTAAAAGCCGGAATAGTACAGACCGCCGTTGTACCAGTAGAAAGCTTCTCCCAGCGAGACGACCCACTGCAGGGAGAGAAACGTCAGTACGGCCCAGATACCGACTTGTTCATGGCGCTCAAGAGGGATCACATATCTGCGCAATTGACACAACAGATGCCAATACCCGCCCAGCAGGAGTCCGATGATCAGAAAAGGGGTTATAAAATACAGCTTTTCGGAAAAAACCGTGGGCTGCAAGCGCATCAGAAACATGGCGACATAGGTGCCTTGCCAGGTCTGATAATCATGGGCAACTCCCTGTAGGGCGTTGCCTATAGTCCGGGGAATAGAATGGGTGTCCTCCCAGACCAGGTGAGCGTCTATGCCATAGAAGATGTCGTCACCGGTAGGGTGATTATAGCGACTGACATAGAGCAGGGGGAGCAGGGACAATATCAGCACGATGAGGCATAGAGATGCCAGTATTTTCCCAGGTGGGAGAGTGCGGATGTCTTTGAAAGGTACTTTCATGAGTGCCTCCTTTATCATCAATTCTTCACAGGCGATTGGCTGGTGGCATAATCCCCGGTAAGCCCCTGCGCTGCATAGGGCAGTAGGAGCAGAAAATAGGGCAGTATATAGCGAGAGTTGGCCTCCCAGATCATGTGAAACAGGAAACCTCCTAACACAGCGATCATGCCCACATAGGGGAGCATATCCTTCCACCGGCGTATCCGCAGCAGACACAGCAGAGCAGCGGCATAGACCAGCAGCTGATAGAGATTACAGTAATGGATAAAAGGTCCGGCGAGACTGCCGGTATACAGGCTGGTCACGCGCTCCCTCCTAATGTCAGAGTGCTGCAGCGTGGCCTGACGGCAGAAATAACTGCCGTCTGTCCACTGAGACAGGAATTTTTCCGTATAAAATCGAAAGGCATATGCGGGGTCTTCCCGAAAAGCCGACAGGGATGCGGCAATAGCTTTTTTGCTTTCCTGAACTGTGATGGCCGTATCCAAATTGCTGTCTGCATATGTGTTGAAATTAAAGCCATTGTACCAGCCATAGCCCCGGCTGGACTCCTGCATTCCCATGGCCAGATAGGATATAGCGGGCACCCCCGAGCTCAGCACATTGCCCGCCCGATGTTCGTAGATGCGTTGAATGGCGGGCAGTATGGACAGGGACAGGAGCGTCAAGAGCAAGGCGTAAAGAATCAATCCCCTTTTGTGTTCCCGCAGCCATTCCCAGAGGGTTGTGAGCACCACGGCGATAACCACAATCAGTGTGTTTTTGCGGACAGCTACTCCCAAAACCAGCAAAGTCACGCTGTAGGCCAGCGACAGATACCGCTGCCGGGTAGAAAGGCCTTGCTCCAAAAAAAAACGCATTACAAAATAGATTCCTCCGCTGAGAAAGGCAAAGGAGGGAATCTCACCATAGACAAAGGAGGTATAGACAATCAGGGGAGCGTTCAACATCGCCAGGAACAGATAGGACACGATGGCTCTATCGTTACCCCGAAACAGCAGCTCCGTGATTTTGTACTGAAAAAAAACAATTATGCATGCCATCACCACATTGACGCACTGCAGCATATAAAGTGCGGCATAGGAAATGGGCAGCAGTTCCCACAGCCGAATAAGGATTTCATAAAAGGCCACAAGTCCGATCTGCTGCGGATAATAGGACAGGTAGGAGTCCGTGGGGTGAATGACCTCCGTATGTCCGTGGGCCAGAGCCTGGGCTATGGAATATACGCTGGCCGCGTCCGCATGGGGGATGCTGCCGCCGAAAAGAATCAGTGTAAGCCCACAGAAACAGATCCAGCCAATGGCTGCTGTCAACAGAAACGTCCTGCGTCTTCGGGTCGAAGGATGACAGAATCTTTGCAACAAAAGCAACGCCAGCAGCAGGACTGCGATCCCGGCCAGATGAATCAGAAAGGGTTCCCAATGGGCCACGTAGGCCTGAGTGGTCATATCCTCGGCGTAGTATCCCCAGAATAGACTGCATATGGTCAGCGCCCCCATCAGAAACAGGGTAATGCCCTGCACAAATCTAAGTCCGAAAATATATATCCGATAAAATAAGGTTCTTTTCATAGCCATATCCCTGCCCGCTTTAGCCCCTGTCCCGAGGGCAAATAATGTTAATTTATTATAGCTTATGTGCATAAAATATTCAATCAATATATTTTGTGCATTCTGTAATAGCAACTTGATTGTTTTATAATCTGTTCCGCGCAGGGGAAGAAAACCTTGCATCTGGGGCGGCCCCATTGTATACTAACATAAACTGGGAAAAGCGCCGGGAGGGTGCGGAAGGGGTCTGCAATGGAACAGAGAACGCGAAAAATATATCATATCATATGGGTATTATTCCCCTATCTGAGTCTGGCAGTGTGGGGAGCGCTCTGCGTTACCAACAATCTGTGGTATGATGAGGCGTACACGGCGGCGTTGATCTCCCATCCCCTCAGAGAACTGGTGCAGATTACTTCCCAGGACGTCCACGCTCCTTTTTATTATATATTGCTGAAAGGATTCTATACTCTGTGCGGCGGCCAAGCGCACTACTGGTCCCTGAAACTGTTTTCCCTGCTTATGATGTTCGCCTATATGCTCATGGGGAAATACGGGGTGAAAAAGCTGTATGACGAACAGACGTCAGTGTATTTTATGCTCTTTTCCGTTTTGATGCCAAGCATGTGCGTACAGGCGGGGAATGCCCGAATGTATGCCATGGGGCTTTTCTTCTTTACTGCCACCGGTCTGCTGGCATGCGATATTCTGAGACAGTCCACCGGAAAAAAGTGGATTCTGTTCTGCCTGTGCAGCATAGGCAGCGTCTACAGCCATACCTTTTCCATGATAGAAACCCTTATCCTGTATCTGATTCTTCTGGGAGCATTGCTCTACCGGAAAAAATACGCTCTGCTGAAATGGTATCTGGGCAGCGGGATCGTTGTGGCTGCCTGTTATATGGCATGGCTTTTGGTGGTCTATCGGCAGATGCAGTCAAGGATCGCCTCCGCAGGGGCCAACGAGGAGTTGTTTGTCCCCAACATGTATACGCTGATGGATTACTGTAAGGAGTGGTTTTCGGCCATGGACACTCCGATCATGTCGGTGATCTATCTGGGGATAGCGCTCACTCTGTTTCTGGGGTATCACGCAGTAGACCGGATGAGAGACAGCAAGTGCTATATTCCGGGCTGGGGCATGGGCATTCTGGGACTCACCGCATTGACCGGAGGCCTGTTGTCCTACTATGTGACGCCCTGTTTTCTGGGGCGCTATATATTTCCCGGGTTTGGCGCTCTGGCTCTGTGGTATGCCGTGGGCATGAGACAGATAGTATCCCCCAAAGTCAAGGCGGTGGTCCTCGCGGTATTTCTGCTGTGTTTTGTGCCCCAGTACCGGTCGGAGCTTGAACTGGAATATGACAGGGGACTGCAGGAGTACGAGGCGTTCTATGAGAGCAATGTAGGGCCGGCGGACATGATTATGGCCACGGACATTCATCCGCTGCTGCTCAGCGTCTATCATCCCCAGAGACAGTATATGGCCTATGGATATCTGCCGCCCTTCTCCCCTTTTCAGAACACCACCGTGTTTACCCAGTGGGAACAGCTCGAGGACGTGACGGGAGATATCTGGCTTTACGGCTTTGCCGACAGGGACATGCCTGATTTCAGCCCGTATTACAATTTAGAGCCGGCCTTTCAGTTCCACTATATGTATTATGATTTCGCGATTTATCGCCTGGTGCCTGCGCAGCCCATTGGATAGGCGATATGTAACATTCAGCTTTCCCGGCCTGGAAAAATGTGCTATAATGTTTCGGAAAGCATGCATTTTCATCTGATTGGAGTTTTTATGAAGGAACGCATCTATATCTGTCACACCTACTATCATGTGTATGTGACATTTTTAAAAGAATTAGCTCGCCCCAGAGAGCAGCGGGGACAGGCCACTCTGGTACTCAGCAGCCTGTCTATAGACTTTGAGCGCCTTGGGGAGCGGGTGGAGGCCACAGGCCTGTTCGAGGCCGTGGTACCGTTTGACGAAAAGAGGGACACCGAATTTCCCGAGCTGGCAAAGTACCGCCGGGATACGGGGAGCCTGGTGGGAAATCTGATAAATCGGGTGAAATTCACCAGAAAATTTGCCCGCGCTCTGGCTCCCACGATCCCGGTGAATCTGAGGGAGTACGGCGACGTCTATGTGTACTGTGACTCTGACCCCATAGGCTACTATCTGAATGTATACAGGATTCCCTACCACGCCCTGGAGGACGGTCTGAACTGTCTGAAAAACTATGACGCGGCGAGGTACGACAACAGAGGGCATTTTGGGCTGAAGGCATTTATGTCCGAGAGGTGCAATCTGATTTTTATTCAAAACGGATATGGGAAATACTGTAAGGATATGGAGGTCAACGACATATCTCTGTTGAAATATCCCTATAGAAAATATATCCAGCAGCCCCGGCAGGAGCTGGTGGACAGGCTTACCCAGGAGGATAAGGATATTATTCTCCTGGCCTTTGTGCGGGATATGGAGGGGCTGAAAGCCCAGCTCTCCAGTCAGGAGAAGGACAAGATACTGATTCTGACAGATCCCCTGTGTACCCTGGAAATCAGGGAGCGGATATTCCGGGATATTATCGCCAGGTTTGAACCGGAGGGAACGATTTTCCTTAAGCCCCACCCCCGCGATGAACTGGACTACCGGACTCTGTTCGCGGAGTATCCCCAGTTTGACGCCACGGTGCCCATGGAGATGTTGAATTTCTTTCCTGGCATCCACTTTAAAAAGGTGGTGGCGGTGCTGACGGAGGTGGGAGCCATCCGGTACGCGGAGGAGAAAGTGCGGCTGGGGGAGGCCTTTATGGACAAGTATGAGGACCCGTTGGTCCACAGACAGAACGAGCAGATCTGAGAGAGCGAGGATATATGGCACATATTTTGAGGAAGTTAAATATCCTGTTGGACAAGACGCAGAAACGCACCATGGGTTGGCTGGTGGTACTGATGGTTATCAGTGCGGCTCTGCAGACCCTGGGGGTGGGAATGATTCTGCCGGTGGTGCAGATTGTCATGGACAATGAGGCTATACGCAGACCGGGACTGCTCCACGAGGCGTATCTGCTGCTGGGCGGCGGTTCGGAGATGCGCTTTTCCGTGATGGTTATGCTGGGACTGGTGCTGGCATACGTGCTGAAGAACGTGTTTCTGTTTTTTCAGCAGAAAGCTACGCTGGCCTTTGTGTATTCCAATCAGTTCAGCACCTCCGAGAGAATGATGCGGGGGTATCTGCGCCGGAGCTATGAGTACTACCTGAATGCGGACACGGCGGTGATTCAGAGAAATATCACGGCTAATGTGAACAATATGTATGCGTTGATACTGGCTCTGCTGCAGTTGAGCTCCGACGGGATCATGTTTCTGTTTCTGGTAGGATTTCTGCTGGTGGAGGACGCGGTGATGACGATTTTGATCGCAGTGGTGATGATCCTGCTGCTGGCGGCGATCAAATGGGTGCTCAAGCCCATGCTGCAGAGAGCAGCAGCTCAACACCAGGACTGCTACAGCGGGCTGCTCAAGTGGATTTCCCAGACGGTGCAGGGAGTCAAGGAGATCAAGATATCCTGCAAGGAGCAGTACTTTGTGGACGAGTATCTGAACTATGGAAACGGCTATGTCACCGCGGCGAGGAAGAATGATTTGTACAGCCAGACCCCCAAGCTGCTGATCGAGACGGTGTGTGTGGCCAGCATGATCGGCTACATTATTTATATGATGGGCAGCGGAGTCAGCAGCGAGGACATGGTGACGACGCTGACAGCCTTCGCGGCGGCGGCGATGGCGCTGCTGCCCTGTGTCAACCGCATAAATAATCAGCTCAACAAAATAGATTTCTGTGAGCCTTTTCTGATGGCGGTCAGCGATGATCTGCAGGAGGAGATCAGCACTGAGAACGTGGATATGAGCTATGCCACGGACACGGATGAAAAGCTGCCGGTACGGGAGCGGATTGAACTGAAGGACATTGTGTACGCCTACCCGGGCACGGAAAAAAAGATTTTCGATCATGCGCAGCTGACCATACCCATAGGCAAAAGTGTGGGTATCGTGGGGACGTCGGGCGCAGGAAAGAGTACGGTGGTGGATATTCTGCTGGGGCTGCTGAAAGTGCAGGAGGGGCAGATCACGGCGGACGGTGTGGACGTGATGACCCATTACCGGGCGTGGCTGAAAAATGTGGGCTATATTCCGCAGATGATCTTTATGTTGGACGATACCATACGCAGAAATGTTTGTTTCGGTGTGCCCGAGGAGCGGATCGACGAGGACAGACTGTGGGAGGCCCTGCGGGAGGCGCAGCTGGACGAGTTTATCAGGACTCTGCCCGAGGGTCTGGAGACCAGCATCGGCGAGAGGGGCATCCGCCTGTCCGGTGGACAGCGGCAGCGCATAGGCATCGCCAGAGCGCTGTATCACGACCCGGAGGTGTTGATTTTGGACGAGGCAACTTCCGCGCTGGACAACGATACCGAGGCTGCCATCATGGATTCCATCAACCGTTTCCAGGGACGCAAGACCCTGATTATCATTGCCCACAGGCTGCAGACCATTGAGAAATGTGATCTGGTCTACCGGGTGCAGGACGGCAAGGCTGTGCTGGAAAGGGGAGGGGATACCCCATGAGACTGAGTGTGATTGTGCCGGTCTACAATATGGCGGCGGAGGGTAAACTGGAGTTTTGCCTGGACAGTCTGGTGAACCAGACGATTTCCGATTATGAGATTATCGCTGTGGATGATGCGTCCACAGACAATTCTCTGGATATCCTGCGAGAGTATGCGGAAAAGTACCCGGACAAGGTGCGGGTGCTTGCCCATGAGGTAAACAGGCGTCAGGGCGGCGCCAAGAACACGGGGCTGAAAGCGGCTGCGGGGGAGTGGGTTGGCTTTATTGACAGCGATGACTGGGTGACGCCCGACTATTACGAGAAACTGCTTAAGCGCGGCGAGGAGACCGGAGCGGATATGGTGGGCTGTGATTACAGTCTGGTCGCTGACCACACCTTTGAGGTGGGGCGGGTGGTTCAGAACAACTCGGCGCAGCAGACCGGGGTGCTGGACCGGGAGAAACACGGTTTGCTGATTATGCGCTCAGGCAGCATGGTGATCAAGATTTATCGGCGACGGGTGATAGAGGAAAATCACCTGGATTTTCCGGAGGGGATTTTCTATGAGGACAATTGCGCAGGTCCGGTCTGGTCCCTGTATTTCACTCGTTTTGAGAGGGTGGAGGAACCGTTGTACTACTACTATCAGCGTCCCTCCTCCACGGTGCACCATGTGTCCGAGGAGAAATGCCGGGACAGGATGACGGCGGCGCAGCTGATGCTGCAGCAGTGCCGGGAGAGAGGCTTTATGGAGCAGTATTACCCGGAGATACAGTATCGGTTTACGGAGCTGTACTATGCGGTGACACTGTTCTCCTACATGCTGGGATGCCCCCGCAAAAGGCTGTCCTTTGTGAAGGAGCTGGGACGGGGGATACGGGAGGCTTTCCCGGACTTTCAGGAGAATACTTATTATCAGCAATATACGGACGGCGAGGAACGGCAGATGATTGCCCTGCAGATGCGGTCCGATGCGAGGTTCTACTATTATTACGGACTGAAGGTGTGGGTTCGCAGATGGAAAAAGAGACTGCGGAGGGACGGCGCACAGAAAGGCGGAGACAGACATGCGTAAGATAGCAATTATCACGGCCAGGGGCGGCAGCAAGCGGATTCCCCGAAAAAATATTCGGGAGTTCTGCGGGAAACCCATACTGGCCTACTCCATAGAGGCGGCCAAGGAGTCAAAGCTGTTTGACACGGTGATGGTGTCCACGGATGACGAGGAGATCGCTGAGATTGCACGGCGGTATGGCGCGGAGGTGCCCTTTTACCGCAGCGAGAACACGGCGGGTGACTTTGCCACCACCAACGACGTGCTGTTGGAGGTGCTGGCGGAGTACGAAAAGAGAGGGGAGCATTATGAGCTGGGCTGCTGTATTTATCCCACCGCCCCCTTTGTGACTGCCGAAAAGCTCCGGGACGCCGCTGAGCGATTGGAGAATAGCGGTGCGGACACCCTGATTCCGGTGGTGGCTTTTTCCTATCCGCCCCAGCGGGCTATGATTGTGAAGGAGGGGCGGCTTGTGTTTGAATACCCCCAGTATCTGGACAGCAGATCGCAGGACCTGGAGCCTCACTATCACGATGTGGGGCAGTTCTATCTGTTCTATACCGAGGCTTTTAAACGCAACAAAAAGCTGATGAAGGGGGATATTCTGCCCTATGTGGTGTCCGAACTGGAGGTGCAGGACATAGATAATTTGACGGACTGGGAGATTGCGGAGATGAAATACCGTTTCATGCAGGGGAAGGAGTAAATACAGGACGGTACGGCGGTATGAGTAAAAAAATAGCGATTTTGTCTAATATTAATATGAATTATGTGACCCGGCTGTTGAAAAAGGAGTATCAGGTATACGAGACGGAAGGGTACGGCAATGAGCTGGGACTGCTGTTGAACGGGCAGTCCTCTTACCATGCCTTTGCCCCGGAGATAACCTTTCTGATTATGGACCTGATGGAACTGCTGGGCCATGAGCTGCTTTGGCAGGAGACCGAAGAGACAGACAGGGGCAGCGGGAGGGGAAACTCGGAGGCAGAAAAGGACCAGGAGATACCCGACATACCCCCCTGCATGCGCAGCTGGTTTCTGCAGCTGGATGGCTGCATAAATCCGGGAGGGCTGTACTATCTGTCCGACGCCTGGCTGTGGGGGCCGGAGATTGGCGCGCTGCCTCAGCTCTGGGTGCGTCAGCAGCTGGAGAATCAGTGGCTGCTGGGGGTCCTGTGGCTGCAGCGGCGCCATGAGAATGTCCGAATTTTTCCCTACCGGCAGATCATAGGCAGTATTGGGGAGGAGAACAGTTTTTCCCTGAAAATGTGGTATCTGGGCAAGATTCTGCACACCAATGAGGCGCAGAAAAAGCTGGCTGAGAAGATAGCTGCCCTGGCGGACACAGAGCAGAGAGTGGCAAAAAAGGTGCTGCTGGTAGACCTGGACAACACTCTGTGGGGCGGTCTGGTCGGTGAGCGGGAGCACACCCCTCTGGAACTGTCGGAAGACCATCAGGGGCTGGCGTACAAGAATGCCCAGAGAGTGCTGCGGCTGATAGAGCAGTCGGGCGCAGTGTTGGGCATTGTGTCCAAAAACAATGAAGGAGACGCCCTGGAGGTGATTCGCAGTCACCCGCATATGGTGCTGAGAGAGGGAGATTTTGCCATATGGCGGATCAACTGGAGGCCCAAGCACGAAAATATCAGCGAGATTGCGAAGGCCCTGAATCTGGGGCTGGATTCCATAGTGTTCTGGGACGACAGCCCTGCGGAGCGGGAGCTGGTAAAACAGATGCTGCCCCAGGTGGAGGTGCCGCCTTTTCCGGAGAGACCGGAGGAACTGGCTCCCGCGCTGGTGGAAATCTATGATAAGTATTTTCGGAAGGCCAGACTGACCCAGGAGGACGTCGAGAAGACGAGACAGTATGCGGAGAACGAGCAGCGCAGTCTTTTAAAGCAGCAGGTAGGGGATTATGCCCAGTATCTGCGCAGGCTGGAGCTCAAGGTGCAGCCGATGAATCCAGCGGCCCATATGGAACGGCTGGTGCAGCTGCTGAACAAGACCAACCAGTTTAATCTGACCACTGTGCGCCACACGCAGGAAGAAATGCAAAAGATAGTGGCGGATTCTTCCAAAAAGGTGTATCTTTATAGAGTGGAGGATTGTTTTGGAGATTACGGCATCGTGTCGGCGGCCATAGTGGATATGGCAGAGGAGACGCCGATTGTAGAGGAGTGGGTGCTCAGCTGTCGGGTTATGGGCAGAGAGGTGGAGGATGCGCTGCTGGGGCATATGGAGGCGCAGCTGCAGGCTGCGGGTTTCAGACTGCTTAAGGGGCGGTATGTGCCCACGGCCAAAAACAATCCGGTGGCCGGGCTATACGAGAGACTGGGCTATCAGACAGTCCGCCGGGGAGAGGACGGCGCGGCGGAGTATCAGATAGAACTGGATGGGCGTCCCGCAAGAGGGGAGCATGTTACATGGATGGAGGCGGAAATAGTGTGAAAGAAAAAATTATCGATATCATTACGGAGATTTTGCAGGTGCCGGAGGGCACGGTGACAGAGAGTACCCGCATAGAGGATTTGGAGGAGTGGGATTCTCTGGCCCAGGTCCTGATTATCGGGGAATTGGAATCCCGGCTGGGAATCGTGATACCTCTGGAGGATGCTGAGGAGATGACGGGAGTGGCGGATTTTTTGGCCAGACTATAGGGGGAAGACAATGGGTGTGACGCTGCGCAAAATCAGGGAAACCGATCTGGAAACCATCATGCACTGGCGGATGGACCCGGAGATCACCCGATATATGAATACGGACCCCAAACTGACCTTGGAGGGCCAGAGAAAGTGGCTGGCAGCGGTGGAGAGCAATCCTGACCTGCGATACTGGATGATTTTGGTGGACGGGCAGGAGGCGGGGGTCATCAACCTGACCGGACTCACCCGGGAGGACGGAGTGCTGGGCTGGGCCTACTATGTGGGAGAAAAGCGACTGCGCAGCTTGAAGACTGCGGTGTCGCTGGAAATGAGTCTGTATGACTATATTTTTGACAGTCTGCACAAGGAGGCGCTGATCAGTGATGTCTTTTCGCTGAACAGAGGAGTGATTCAACTTCATCTGCTGTGCGGATGCGAGATCATGGAGGAGAAAAAGTCTCATGTCTGCAAGGGAGGAAAGACTTACGATGTGACCTTTATGCGGATGAGCCGGGAGCGCTGGCAGCAGGTGCGGGCGGAAAAGAAGTATGAGCGCATTTCCTTTGAGGAGACAGAGGAAATGTGACAAGGAGTGTTATTATGGAGAGAGAAATCAGAATCGGCGATAAGATAATCAGCGAGAACTCCCCAGCGTTTATCGTGGCGGAGATGTCCGGCAACCATAATATGGATTTTGACCGGGCGGTGGAGATTCTCAGGGCGGCAAAGGAGGCGGGGGCGGACGCTGTGAAGATTCAGACCTACACGGCGGACACTATCACGCTGGACTGCGATGATCCCTGTTTTCGGATCACACAGGGGACGCTGTGGGACGGTATCACGCTGCACAAGCTGTATGAGAAGGCATACACTCCATGGGAGTGGCAGCCACGACTTAAAAAGCTGGCGGAGGACATGGGACTGCTCCTTTTTTCCTCGCCCTTTGATTTTTCCAGTGTGGATTTTCTGGAGGAAATGCAGGTGCCGGCGTACAAGGTTGCGTCCTTTGAGATCACGGACATTCCGCTGATACGCAAGATTGCCAGACTGGGTAAACCGGTGATTCTGGCCACGGGCATAGCCCGGCTGGCGGATATAGAGCTGGCACTGCAGACTTGTCGGGAGGAGGGGAACGAGCAGGTAATTCTGCTGAAATGCTGCTCAGCCTATCCCACTCCCTATGAGGACGTGAATCTGCGCACCATACCCAACATGAGGGAGACTTTCAACTGTCTGACAGGACTGTCAGATCACACCATGGGATCGGCGGTGGCTGTCGGAGCGGTGGCCCTGGGGGCGAGGATGGTGGAAAAGCATATGACTCTGCGCAGGAGCGACGGCGGGGTGGACGCCGCATTCTCCATGGAACCGCAGGAGTTTAAAGAGATGGTGGACAATATTCGGATCGTGGAAAAGGCGCTGGGAAGAGCCACCTACGATCTGTCAGAGAAACAGGTTCGGGAGAGGGAGCACAGCCGTTCCCTGTTTATTGCAAAGGACATGAAGGCGGGGGAGGTGTTCACCCCGGAGAATCTGCGCTCCGTGAGACCGGCTGACGGGCTGCACACCAAATATTATGAGCAGCTGCTGGGCAGGAAAATCACCCGGGACGCCAAGCTGGGCACTCCCATGACATGGGAGTTGGCAGGGGATTGATGGGCATGGGAGAGATTATGGCGGCGGAAAAAAGGGCCGATATTGTGATACGCGCGGACGGAAATGCCGACATTGGTGCGGGACATTTGATGCGCTGCCTGACCATCGCGGAGGAAATCCGGGAGAGAGCGCGGGTAATTTTCTGGTGTGCGGACGAGGTTTCCGCAGTTCATGTCCGGTCCAGAGGCTATGAGGTTTTGGTGCTGGGAACGGATTACCGCGATATGCTGTCGGAGCTGCCGCTTTTGGAGAAGGCGGCGGGGAGCGGAGGAAAGATATTTCTGGTGGACAGCTATTATGTCAGCGCCGAGTATCTGCAAGCGCTGCGGACCTACGGCAGCGTGTATCTTCTGGAGGACGTGCCGGGCAACGCCTGGCAGGTGGACGGTATCATCAATTACAATGCCTTTGCCGGGGAGGAGGACTACCGTAAGGTTTACGGGCAATCCTCCCGGCTCTATATCGGCGCCGCCTATGTGCCCCTGCGCCGCCAGTTTGCGCAGCAAGACTATCGGGTGCGCGGGCAGGTGAAAGAGCTGCTGATTACGACTGGGGGCGGCGACAGGGAGAATATTGCGGGGAGAATTCTGGAGACAATAGAGGGTATGGACTGCAAAGTCCATGTGATATCCGGCCCCTACAACCCGCATGGAGAGTGGCTGGACGGATATGCGGTCTCGCATCCCCGGGTGACGGTACACCGGCAGGTGACAGAGATGGCGGGGCTGATGCTGCGGTGTGACCTAGCTGTCACCGCCGGGGGCACCACAATCTACGAGCTGTGCGCTCTGGGAGTGCCCTTCGTCTGTTTCTCCTACGCTGAGAACCAGGAGGCGTTGACGGCGTATGCCAGGCGGCAGGGGATCGGTTTAAATGCCGGGAAGTTTCACTGTGACCCGGAGGCTACGCTGGAGTGTATCGGCAGTCTGACCCGGCAGGCGGCAGCGGATATGGAGCTGCGGCGCCGCATATCCCGCAGGGCCAGGGCGGTGGTGGACGGTGCGGGAGCAAAGAGGCTGGCGGCGGCATTGGAGGCGGCCGGGGATTTTGACAGAGAAGGTCAGAGGTGAAAAAGTTGACGGCAGAGAGGCGTAAGGGCAGAAAAAGAGAAAAGATAATATATGGAATATGTGGCGCTTTTCTGCTGCTGGCGCTGCTGCCATATCTGCTGGACTCCGGGCGAGAGGCGAATACCCAGGCGGAGGTGCTGTTTCTGGGGGACAGTATTGTAGGGCAATACAGGGACGAGACCTCGATCCCGGCGCTGGTTGCCAGGCAGCTGGACGTGACGGTGGCTAACGGCGCTTTCGGCGGCACCACTATGAGCCAGCAGAACCGGGAGAACAGGGACGCCTATTACTGGGACGGGCTTTCCTTTTCTCAGATTGCCAGAGCCATCTCGGCGCAGGACCTTGGACTGCAGCAGACCATCCGCACCAAAGATTATGCCACCAGAGACTTTGGTGAGATAGTGGATGAACTGGACGTATTGGATTTTTCTTCGGTTCAGACAGTGATAATCAGCTACGGAATGAACGATTACACCACCGGCAGCCCTATCAGAAATGAGGAAGACCCGGAGGATCCCTATACCATGGAGGGAGCCATGCGGTTGGGAATACGATATCTGCAGCAGAGTTTCCCGCAGATGCGGATTATTTTTATAAGTCCGACATACTGCTGGCTTGTGAACACCCAGGGAATTACAGACGACACTTGTGAGACCAGCGATTTCGGCGGCGGCTATATGGAGGACTATGTGGAGGCACAGCGCAGAGTCGCCCAGGAGTGTGGGGTGGAATTTGTGGATATATACCACGAGTATTATCCCCATGAGGAGTATATGGACTGGCTGCTGTACACGGACGACGGGATACATCCCAACGAAAGAGGGCGTCAGAAAATAGCGGAGACTTTGGCGGAGCTGCTGCGGTGCGAAGGGCACTGCCCGGACACAACTATCGGGGGAATACAATATTGAAAAATCCTACGGAAACCTGGAACTGCATACGAAAGCACTGTAAGCGGGAGTGGAAACTGGCGTTTTTCAGCTCCTTTCTGCTGGGAATACTGATACACATGCCCATTATGCTGCGGGACATTCCCAATCATGACGGGCTTGCCAGCATGTATTTTGACCAGAATATGATCACCTCCGGCAGGTGGTTTTTGACGGTGGCCTGTGGTATCTCCTCCTACTATACGCTGCCCTGGCTCATCGGTCTGCTGGCAATGCTGTATCTGGGGATCACGTCGGCGCTGCTGACGGAATTTTTGGAGGTGCGGCAGAACTGGGCCGTGGTGCTGATCGGCGGCCTGCTGGTTGCCTTCCCCTCCCTGGCCTCCACCTTTGCCTATGTGTTCACTATGGATGGTTATATGCTGGCGGTGCTGCTGACGGTGCTGGCAGTGCTGCTCACCAAAAAATACCGGCTGGGTTTTCTGCCAGGCGCCCTGTGTCTGGCCTGCAGCCTGGGCATCTATCAGTCCTATCTGCCCTTTGCAGTGCTGCTGTGCCTGTACGGCGTATTTATGATTGCGGCGTCAGAGGGAGATATTCGGGAAAAGGGCAAAAGGATTCTGCGCTATGTCTATATGGGCGGAATCGGCATGGCCGCTTATTATGGGATTCTGCGGCTTTTGCTGCTCATTCAGAGAAAGGAGCTGGCCTCCTATCAGGGGATCAGCGACATGGGAAACGCACCGCGGGCGGGGATCGGGAGCACTGTGGCGCAGATGTACCGGGATTTCCTGGCATTCACGCTGAAGGGAAATGTGTTTATGAACAATCCATTTTCCTGGGGAGCTATGATTCTGCTGGGAATCGGCAGCGCTGTGGTGCTGGTTTGTCTGTGTCTGCAAAAAAAGTGGTGGAAGAGCGTATGGTTTTTCGTTATAATAGCAGTAACCGCAGTGGGACTGCCCATTGCGATGAATCTGATTCTGATTATCTCGCCGGATGTGACCTATCATCTGCTGATGCGGTATCAATGGGTACTACTGCCGGTCTGCATGGTGGCGGCTGTCAGCAAGTACAGCGAGAAAATGCCCTGGGCGGCCTGGCTGGGGCTGGTCTGTGGCCTGGTTTTGCTGTTCAACTATGGAGTGACAGATCAGATTGCATACTCCAACCTGGAGAAAAAGTATGAGAAAACCTATGCCTACTGTGTCCGGCTGCTGGACCGGATCGAGCAGACGCCGGGTTACTACCAGGGCATTCCCATCGCCATGATCGGTGTGGTGGGTGACCGCTCCTATCCGGTGACGGACCTGACAGAGGATGTAACGGCGGGTATGATTGGTATGGGAGGCGACAGTTTACTGTACACCGGCGCCAACTATCAGGCATTTATTCAGAACTATCTGGGTGCGACGCTGAACATTCTGCCCCCGAAGGCCATGGAGGAGATGTATTACAGCGAAACCTACCGGGAGATGGAGAGCTTTCCCGGGGCGGATTCCATTCGAATTATAGATGGCGTCCTATATATCAAGACCGAAAACAGGGAATAAGCGGTACCGGCGAGAGATGGTTTTGCAATCAGTATGGAATCTATACTGACTAACGTTAAGATTTTCCAATTTCCGCACAGCACGTGTTGCATAATCGGGCAACATGCACTGTGCGGAAAGGAAAAACTAATCGTTAGTGAGTATAAATACGAGAAAGGAGGGCGAGGTATGGCGCTATTGTCTATTGTACTCCCCTCATACAACGAAGAACAGAATATCGCCCACACCACTCAGGTACTGTCTGAGCTGCTGCAGCAGGAGCAAATAGACTACGAACTGATCTTTGTCAGCGACGGCTCCAAGGACGGCACCTATCAGGAGATCCTGAAGGCGGCGGAGCAGAACCCCCGGGTCAGGGGAGCGCAGTTCTCCCGGAATTTTGGCAAGGAGGCCAGTATCTTTGCGGGACTGCAGCTGGCGTCCGGGGATGCGGTGGTGGTCATGGACTGTGATTTGCAGCACCCTCCTCAGGTGATTGTGCAGATGTGGAAACTGTGGAATGCGGGCTACGAGGTGGTGGAGGGAATCAAGACCAGCCGGGGCCGGGAGAGTTTTCTGCACAAGTGCTTTGCAGGGGCCTTTTACAGAATTATGAGCGCTCTGATCAAGATGGACATGAACGCCTCCTCGGACTATAAACTGCTGGACCGCAAGGTGGTGGACGTGCTGCTGGAATTGCCGGAGAAGAACACTTTTTTCCGGGCGTTGACTTTCTGGGCGGGCTTTAAGACCGTCAGCGTGGAGTACGAGGTGCAGGAGAGAATCTACGGGGAGAGCAAATGGTCCTTTTTCAGTTTGATGCGCTATGCCATCGCCAATGCCACCTCCTTCAGCACTTTGCCCCTGCAGCTGGTGACGGTGCTGGGCCTGGTCTCCATTCTGTTCAGCCTGGTGCTGGCGGTGCAGACTCTGGTGAAATATCTGACCGGCACGGCGGTGGAAGGCTTTACCACCGTGATCCTGCTGATTTTGATTATCGGCGGCTTTATAATGCTGAGTCTGGGAATAATCGGACATTACATTGCCCGGATCTACGAGGAGGTCAAGGGGCGCCCCCGGTATATTATCAGCCATATGACTGATAATGTGCGTGGGAAGGAGGCGCAGAGCCGATGAAAAAAAGAATCGCGAGTATTGAACTGCTGCGCATTCTGGCCATGATGATGGTGGTGATGCTGCACTATCTGTCCAAGGGAGAGCTGCTGACCTCCCTGACGGAGGAATTTGACGCCAGCTCCTACATCGCCTGGCTCTTGGAGGCATTTTCCATTGTGGCGGTGAATGTCTATATGCTCATCAGCGGCTACTTCCTGGTGGATTCTGGCTTTAAGCTTAAGAGGCTGGTGCAGCTGGTCTGTCAGGTACTGTTTTACAGTCTGCTGATTCCCCCGGTGCTGCTGGCGGCAGGGATACTACGGCCGGAGCAGGTGACGGTGTACCGACTGCTTCAATATGCGCTGCCCGGTCAGATGGCGCACTACTGGTTTATCACTGCCTATCTGATCATGTATCTGCTCTCTCCGGTGCTGGCGGCGGGAGCCAGGGCGCTTAGCCAAAAGCAGTTGAGAAATACCATTGTGCTGCTGCTGCTCTTTTTCTCTGTCAGCAAGTCCGTGCTGCCGGTGCAGCTGGAGGTGGACAATCTGGGGTATGACGGCCTGTGGTTTATTTGCGTGTTTCTGACGGCGGCCTATATGCGCCTGTACGGAATTCCTTTTCTGCAAAAGGGCAGACGAGCGGCATTGTATTATCTGGGCAGCTGTGCGTTGATTTACGGGCTGACTTTGGGAGTGAGGCTGTTTTATCTGAAGACCGGTCGGCTGGGCCATTTTATCCACGCGCCCTACGACTACAACCATATCCTGAATCTGTTTGCTGCCATCTCCCTGTTTTATACGTTTTCTCAGTGGAAACTGTCGGGAGAAAAGTTTATTGGAAAGGTGATTCTGCGGGTGGCCCCCTATACGCTGGGCGTGTATCTGCTGCATGAGCATGTGGAGCTGCGCACACTCTGGCCTCGCTGGCTGGGAGCCGGTACGCAGAGCAGTCCCTGGGCGCTGGCACCGCGGGCTATCTGCTCTGTGCTGGCGGTGTTCGCCGTGGGTATACTGGTGGATATGGCGCGGGGCGCTCTGTTTAGTCTAATAGAAAAAATCGGGAGGAGTACAAAATGATTACATTCAATGTGCCGCCCTATACGGGCAGGGAAATGGAATATATAAGGGAGTGCGTGGAGAACCAGAAAATTTGCGGCGATGGAATTTACACAAAAAAGTGCAGCCAATGGATAGAGGACAGAACTCACGCCGCAAAATGTCTGATGACCACCTCCTGCACCCACGCCACGGAGATGGCAGCGCTACTGAGCGGAATCAAGGAGGGGGACGAGGCGATCATGCCCTCCTACACCTTTGTGTCCACGGCGGACGCTTTCGTACTGCGGGGAGCAACCCCGGTGTTTGTGGATATCCGGCCGGACACTATGAACATAGATGAGAACTTGATAGAGGCGGCCATCACGGACAAGACCAGGGCCATCGTGCCGGTGCATTACGCAGGTGTGGCCTGTGAGATGGACAAGATCATGGAGCTGGCGGACAAGTATCATCTGGCGGTGATTGAGGATGCGGCCCAGGGAATCATGTCCTCCTATAAGGGAAAAGCGCTGGGAACCTTTGGCGAATATGGGTGTTTCAGCTTTCATGAGACCAAGAATTTCAGCATGGGCGAGGGCGGAGCGCTGCTGATTCGAGATGCGGAGAACATTGAGGATGCGGAGATCATCCGGGAAAAGGGTACCAACCGCAGCAAATACTACAGAGGTCAGATCGACAAATACACCTGGATCAACTTTGGTTCCTCCTACTTGCCCAGCGATATGAACGCCGCTTATCTGTATGCCCAGCTGGAGCTGGCGGAGGAGATCACGGCAGCCCGCATGGCCTGCTGGGAGCGGTACTATGAGAACCTGTCTCCTCTGGCTGAAGCGGGCCGGATCGAACTGCCGGTGGTGCCGGAGGGCTGTGTACACAACGCCCATATGTTCTATATCAAAACGGCGGATATCGAGGAGCGGACGGCGCTGATCGACTATCTGAAAGAGCATGGAGTGCACAGTGTATTTCACTATATACCGCTGCACACATCGCCCGCAGGGCTGAAGTTTGGACGCTTTAACGGGGAGGATCGGTACACTACCCGGGAGAGCGAGCGGTTGTTGAGGCTCCCCATGTTTTATAGGCTGACGCTGGAGCAGGTAGATGACATCTGCGGACATGTGAGACATTTTTATGAGTAGACCTGCCTGCGTCGGAGTGGGACTGTGTTTTAAGGCGGAAAGGTAGATATATGCGGCGAATGGGAATGCATATACGGGGCATACTGCGGGCGGTTCTCGTCTGCGGCATGAGTGTCCAAATCCTGCTGGGTTTGGCCTGGCTTATCAAAAATATGGGTGGATTGCAGACCTTTCAGGAGAGCAGATGGCTCCTCGTGGGAGAGGGCATGGCGGGGAAAATCTACAGCGGTGTGTTGTACAGGGGCCTAGCGGCGCTTTTATCCTCCCACCTGTGGATTTTGTACGCACTGCAGTTGGCGGCGGCCGTCGCAGCGGCCTACGGGCTGATGTCCTGCTTTGTGGAAAAAAACCAAAAGGCGCTGCGTATACTGGGAGCCCTGGCACTGACCTCCATTCCCCAGGCCCTGCAATGTCATCTGGCAGTTCTGCCCTGGTCTCTGGGGACTTCACTGCTGCTGACAGAGACTGCCCTGTGGAGAAAACTCTGCGGAGAGCGCCGGGAACAGAATAGAGGATCGGCAAAAACGGCTGTGGTCATGCTGTTTGGGTGGCTGCTGCTGTTGTTGATTGTGCCGGTGTACGCTTGGTTTTCCATGCCATTACTTGCGGCCATTCTGTGGCGGACAGGAAAAAGGGAGGGCGCGAAGGGGCGGCTGCTCTGTGGCCTGGCAGGACTGGCGATAGTACTGTGCTGCGTGACTGTGAACTGCGGCTGGAATCCCGCCGCATGGAATCGGGAGCTGGCGGCTAATTTCCTGAGCCGTACAGGCTGGCCCTATTTTCAAAATGACTATGATGTCATCCCCCAGCCGCTGCACGATGAGATCGGACTGGACACGGCGCGCAAGGTATCCTACTATGCGGACGGTGTGGAGGTATCGTTGATTCCCAGGCTGGAGGAGCAGTACGGGCCGGAGGAGACCACCTCTCTGCTGTGGGAACTTGCGGAAATCTGCCTGAAGAGAAATCTGCGGGTGGATGTGAAAAATGTGATATGGGACATGGCGGCCTATCACGCCACGCCCCCCATTCTTGCCATGCAGCTCCGGGGGAGAGCCTATGATTCTCACAGCGGAATCAATTATGAGTATATGAAGAATCGCGCGCCTTTGCTGACCCGGTGCTATGTGACCTTCGGCAGCAGATGGTGGTGGGTGATGCTGGGGCTGACGGCGGTGCTTATGGTGTGTGGCCTGGCAGAGCATGGCTTTTCCGGGAAAAGCAGCATATGGGCCAGAGTACGGGAGTTTTTGCGGCGCTGGTTCCCCGCGCTGGCGGGCCTGGAGTGGATGATACTGTGTTTTGTGGCGGAGGGCAGCGGGATCATGGATTATAAGAAAACCCTGTGGGTGACGATTCTCTGGTATACGGCTGTGCTCTCACAGCTTGCAGGGAACATGCGGGACTCTAAAACAGCATGTTCACGGAAAGAACACTGATGGATATCAGTACGCCTGAAGCGGCCTGATATTCATCACCGGACTGTGTGCTTGCAGGGAACATGCGGGACTCTTTATAAGGAGGGAGAAATGGCAACGGTAGCTGGCTGTCTCATACTGTGTATATGGCTTGCGGGAATTCCCCTACTGACGGGGGCAATCCCGGCATTCTTTTTGGAACATCGAAAATGTTCTCTTTCTTTTATGTGGGTCAGCGGTTACATGATCTCCTGGGCGCTGTTTCAGCTGGAGGCAGTGCCGTTGGTGCTGCTGCAGATCTCTCAAAGTTTTGCGGTGCTGGTGAAAATTTTTGGTCTTTCCTCGCTGGCTCTGGCGGCGGGAGGAGCCTTTTTGCTGATTCGTTCCCGCAAGAGCGGCGCCCGGATGTCTCTGGTCAGAGGAGAGGAGAGCGGAAGCAGGGCAAATCGGATATACTGGGGGATATTTCTGGCTCTGGCGGCGTTGCAGCTGGTGTTGGCAGTGGCGATGAACTATGGGGACGGCGACGATGCCTACTATGTGGCGGTGTCTACCCTGACGGAAAGCAGTAATACAATGTACAGGCTCATGCCCTATTCCATGGGAGCTACCGGGATGGATCTGCGCCATGGTTTGGCGCCCTTTCCCGTGTGGATTGCCTTTCTGGCAAGAATATCGGGTCTTCCCACAGTCAGCGTTGCCCATGTGGTCCTGCCGCTGTTTCTGATTTCCACCACCTACGTGATTTTCTATCGAATCGGAGGGCTGCTCTTTGCTAAAAAGAGGGAGAAACTGCCGTTGTTTCTCAGCTTTACCGCCCTTTTGACAATCTTCGGCAATTACTCGCTCTATACAGTGGAAAACTTTATGCTGGCCCGCAGCCGCCAGGGCAAGGCAGCGCTGGGCAGCATTGTAATACCAATGGTGTTTCTGCTGTTTTTGATGATTTTGGACCGGACGGAAAAGCGACAAAGAATTCCCCGAATGCTTTGGCTGCTGCTGGGGGCCACTGTGACGGCGTCCTGTCTTTGCACCACACTGGGGACTGTGCTCATGTGTGTGCTGCTGGGGGTCACCGGCCTGTGTAGCGCCCTGACATACCGAAAACTGGGGCTGGCAGTGAAGACGGCGCTCTGCTGTGTACCGGCGCTGGCTTATGCAGTGCTGTATTTCATGGTGTAAAAGATGTGCGCTCGGACGCGCGCAATTGCGGGTAGCAAAGGGAAAATTATGCTGCGGAGAGGAGGCGGATTGTTGTGTGGGATATGATTAGGTCATTGTTTCAGGGGTTTATGGGAACAGGACTGATTATGGGATGGTATCTGCTGGTTCTGATATATCTGTGGTTTGCGGAGAAGGACAGGCGCATGCGGGTTCTGTTTCTCTATGTGCCTCTGGTGCTGCTTATTCTGTATTTCAATCCCCTCTTTGCCCGCTTGATATACGCAGGCGTGGGAGATGAGATTTATTACCGGATTCTCTGGCTGCTGCCGGTGACGATCGCGATAGCCTACGCGACGGTGAGTATCTATGGGCGGATAAAAGGCCGGAAAAAATATTGGTTCGCGCTGCTCTCGGCGGTGCTGGTGACGGTCAGTGGCAGCTGCGTATATGCCAGTCCCCACTTTCAGAGAGCGGAAAATTTATACCATATGCCCCAGGCTGTGGTGGATATCTGTGACGCCATCCAGGTGGAGGGACGGGAGGTTATGGCGGTATTTCCCAAGGAGATGCTCTCCTATGTGCGCCAGTACACTCCTCTGGTGTGTATGCCTTACGGAAGGGAAATGCTGGTGAGTCGGTGGAATATGGAAAATCCGCTGTATGACGCCATGGAGGCGGAGGTGCTGGACATGGATGTGATCCTGCCGCTGGCTCAGACTTACTCCAGCCATTTTGTAATTGTGCCTGAGAATAAAATGATTACCGGTGACCCTGAGCAGTACGGTTTTTTTCTGATAGACCATATAGACGGCTATGCTATCTATCAGGATACCAGCGTGTACATCGGCCTGTAGGGGCAATTTAACTGTTGATTTCGGGTCCGCCGAAACGGACATGAGGAGTAAGAATGAGAGTATTGTGGGTATGTAATATTATGTTGCCGGTGATTGCACGGGCCTTGCAGCGGGAGTGCAGCAATAAGGAGGGGTGGCTTGCGGGGCTGATGGACACTCTGCTGGCGGAAAGCCCGCAGGTGGAGCTGGGAGTGGCGTTCCCCATAGGGCCGGGGGAGGAGCTGCTGAAGGGGGAGACAGAGGGAGTTCACTACTATGGCTTTCGGGAGAACACAGGTAAGCCGGAGGTGTATGACCCGGCGCTGGAGCGCGATATGCAGGAAATCCTGCAGGATTTCAAACCCCAGCTGCTGCATTGTTTCGGCACGGAGTATCCTCATACTCTGGCGGCAGTGCGGTCCTATGGCCGTCCCGACAGTACGGTGATCGGTATACAGGGACTGTGTGCAGTGTATGCGGACGCCTATATGGCCAATACTCCCCGTGAAATATGGCATACAATCACTTTTCGGGATTGGCTGAAGAGGGACAATCTGCTCCGGCAGCAGGAGAAATTCCGCAGCCGGGGAAAATGGGAGCAGGAGGCAGTGCGGCTCACGGGGCATGTGGCAGGGCGCACAGACTGGGACAGGCACTGGACTGCTGCATGGAATCCTGCAGCCCGGTATCACCTGCTGCAGGAAACCTTGCGCCCCTGTTTTTACCGGGGGGAGTGGCGTTATGAGAACTGCCGAATCCACAGTATTTTTATGAGTCAAGGCGACTATCCCATCAAGGGACTGCACTATATGCTGGACGCCATGCCGGCCATTGTGGAGCAGTACCCGGACGCTCACCTCTATGTGGCGGGGAATTGTCTGCTGCGCAAGGGTCCCACTGCATGGCTGCGAATCTCCGCCTACGGAAGATATCTGGAGAGACAGATAAAGGAACATGGTCTGACGGAACATGTGACTTTCCTGGGCAGCCAGACGGGGGAGCAGATGAAAGAGCAGTACTTGCGCTGCAATGCCTATGTCTGTGTTTCCTCCATTGAAAACTCTCCCAACTCTCTGGGGGAGGCCATGCTTTTGGGTGTTCCCGTGGTGGCGGGAGTAGTGGGCGGAATCGACAGCATGATCGCGCCGGACGAGGGATGGCTGTTCCCGGGCTACTCGGGGGAGGACAGCGGACAGAGAGAGAGAATCAGTGGTGCGCTGAGTCAAAATGTGTTGGAGGTATTCGGACTGAGGGAGCGGGTGCTGCAGCGGACACAGAAGGCTATGGCCCATGCCCGGCAGACCCACGACGGCAGCACGAACCTAAGCCAGCTGTTGGAGCTATATCGGGAGTTGGCGGCAGAGGACGGACAGTAAGTATGAAACTGACGTTTCATATACGGATTTGCGCAATATCGCAAGCGCAGCTTGCGATATGCATGTAGAGGTAAGTTTGGAACTGATGTTCCAAATACTGATTGAGGCAATATTGCAAGCTAGGCTTGCAATATGCAGGGAAGAAGTAAGTATGAAACTTGTTTTTGTATCCAACTATATAAATCATCATCAGATGCCGGTGAGTCTGGAACTTGACCGCCTGTGCCGGGCTGAAGGGGGCAGTTATGCCTTTGTGCAGACGGAGCCTATGGAGCGCGAGCGTGTGGCTATGGGCTGGGGAGAGATGTCGAGAGAGGCGGATTTTGTCCACAATTTCTGGGAGGATGAGGAAGGCTGCCAGGAGCTGATAGACCGGGCGGACGCGGTGATTTTCGGAGGCTGCGAGGACGAGCGGTATATCCGGGCCAGACTCGAGGCGGGCAGTCCCGTATGGCGCTACAGCGAGCCACTGTACAAGACCGGTCGGTACAAATGGATCAGTCCCAAAGGACTTTTAAAAAAATACCATGACCATACCCGGTACCGGAGAAAGCGGGTATACCTGCTCTGCGCCGGGGCCTATGTGGCGGGGGATTTCCGGCTGGTGGGAGCCTATGGAGGAAAGCGGTTCCGATACGGATATTTCCCGGCGTTTCGGCAGCAGGAGATGAAGAGCCTGATGGCGGAAAAGGACCGAGTATCCCCCGGAAAGCTGCGGGTGCTGTGGGCGGCCCGCATGATTGACTGGAAACACCCGGAGACGGCGCTGCGTGTGGCGGCGGCGCTGCGGGAGCAGGGGATAGATTTTCAGCTGGATATGATCGGCGGCGGAGAGATGCTGGAGGAGATGCGGGAGCTGGCTGATACGCTGGGGGTTGAGCAGCAGGTGTCATTTCCGGGGTACTGCAATCCCGAAAAAACCCGGGAATACATGGAGAAGGCTCATATTTTTCTGGCCACCAGCGACAGACAGGAGGGCTGGGGGGCTGTGGTCAACGAGGCCATGAACAGCGGCTGCGCCCTGATTGCCGGAAAGGGCATGGGAGCGGCGCCCTACCTGATAACCCATGGGGAGAACGGCTATCTGTTCGACCATGGAAAACCTGAGCAGGCGGCGGAGCTTGCCCTGAAACTTGCGGGGGACGCTGGTCTGCGGCGCTGCCTGGGAACGGCGGCCTATGAGACGGTGCGGACCCTGTGGAATCCTGAGATTGCGGCACAGCGGCTGTACGCCTGTATTGAGGCGGAGCTGGAGGGACGGGAGCTGCCGGAGTTCGGGTCGGGTCCTTTGAGCAGGGATTTGATCTGTCTGTAGGACATGAGGGAGACATATGGATACAGGAGAATACAGAGAGACGGCACAGACGCCGCTGATCAGCGTGATTGTGCCGGTTTACAATATCATGGACTGTCTGCCCAGATGCGTACAGTCCCTGCGGGAGCAGTCCTATGGGAATCTGGAGATTCTGCTGGTGGACGACGGCTCCACGGATGGCACGGGACAGCTCTGTGATCGGCTGGCGGCGCAGGATGGGCGAATCCGCGTACTGCACAAGGAAAACGGGGGGACGTCCTCGGCCCGCAATCTGGGAATAGAGGCGGCAAGAGGAGAATTCCTGGGCTTTGTGGACAGTGACGACTATGTGGAACCGGATATGTATATGCAGCTGTATCTGGCGGCCGAAGGGAGAGAGGACTGGCTGGTACAGGTGGGCCGCGACGAAGTGGATGAGCAGGGGCGGCAGCTGCCCAGCATCTGCGAGATCCCGGAGCGGGAGCAGACATATTCCGCCGTGGATTTTTTGCAGGAGCTGCTGCTGCATAAGGGGGATTGCTCTTTTTGCACGAAACTGGTGCCCCGGCGGCTGTTGGGGGAGGATCGTTTCCCGGAAAAGCAGTTGAACGAGGATTTTCATCTGATGATACGGCTGCTGCAGAGAACGGAGGGCGTGGTGTCCCTGCCGGTGTGCGGTTATCACGTGTTCTATCGGCTGGGCAGCAATACCAGAAAAAAGGGAGAGAATGATTTTTCCAGAGTGTTTGCGGACAATGTGAACAATGCGGACATGGTGCTCAAGCTGGCGGAGGAGAAATATCCGCAGCTGCGTCCGGTGACGGTACGATTTGGCCTTTATCAGCGTTTGGATTATCTGCTGCATATCCCCATAGGGCAGATGCGGCGCGGCAATGAGCAGTACAGAGCTATCGTGCGATTTTTGCATAGACATGTGTGGGACACGGTTCGCTCGCCCTATCTGACCGGAAAAAACAAGCTGTATCTGCTGACGCTGACCGCAGCGCCCAGAGCCGTGCGGAGGCTGCACCGTTTCTGGATGAAAATTCGAGGTTAGTCAAAATACTCCAGGGCATAGACAAAGCGCTCCGCCAGTCTCTGGCGGCCTGCGGTATTCAGATGCAGGTGGTCTTCCAGATAGTCATCGGCATTCAGCTCATTGACTGTACCATAAATGTTGTCCAGGTAGGACACCGAATGGAGATAGGCAATGCGTTCCAGATTGCCCGCATAGGTGGACAGGGAGAAACCGGTGGACTTGTGAATATCGCTGCTGATATAATCCCCGTTTTCGTCCACATAGTAGGCGTAGGTGGGGGACATGACAATGATCCGCAGATGGGGAAAGGCATTGCAGAGCAGTTCCAGGCTGGCGTCCATATTGCCGGCATATGTTTGAATATCCGTGGTATTCATTACGTTATACAGGGGTCTTTCCTCCAGGTAATCAGATGCGTCGTACATGATGGCCAGCACGTCCACATTCTGAAAATCCAGGGTGGAGAGCGTGTCGTAAGCATAGCGGGCGTCCGCAGGTACGGCGTCCCCCATGGCCTCAAAGGCGCTTTCGTATATCACTGTGTTTTGCAGCGTGATCAGGGTACTAAGCCAGTACAGGTTAAAGGCGTCCATAGGGTCTTCGCTTGCCAGAAAAGTTTCCTGGGAGGCGGCCAGGTGGGAGTCTGCCACCGAGCAGTTGTAAATGGTGGCGTCTGTCATCTGGCCGACCAGGCTGATAACACCGTCAGCGGAGTTGCGCTCGTCGGAAAAAGGGGAGTTTCCCAGCACCACCACCGTGCGTATGCCATCGGTATCCTGCCGCTGGTCCGCCGGAACATTTATCATATTGTCCAGCACCTCGATGAGGTCGCTGTCATCATAATCTGCGTTGGGATCGAAGAAGGATGGAACACGGGTTCCCCAGTTGGAAAATCGGAAAATCACCAGTCCTACACAGAGCGCCAGCGCCAGAACAAAGGCGATATGCCAGATGATATGGGGAAAAAAGCGCCCGGACCGCCGGGGCGTGTCTTCTGATTCGTCCTGAAAAGTTTCCTCTCCAATTGTCTCATCCTCTTCACAGTCCTCGGGCAGGTTCTCCGTCTCCCACATCTCTTCGTCCACGGGAGAATCGGCGGGGATGTTGTCCAGGTCAATGACATCTATGTTCGGAATATTGGATTTTCGGTGTGTGGTTGGTTTCTGGTGCATGACATACCTCGCTTTCTGCCTCCTATTCTACTATTATCCCAATGGATTGTCCATAATCAAATAGGACTGTTTTTCAATTTAGGCCTTATTCTGTGGAGAAATTAAGATTTTATGAATATTTCTTTTTTCCTTGAACGGATGACTGTTTCAATGTTATACTGTACAACAGAAAATGCCCTGCAGGGAAGGAATAAAGGGATTTCGGGACGGTGAGACGGCAGAGGGAGGATTCCCGGTCCCGACTGGAGTGCCCGCCGAAGCGGGTAGATGGGAGTTGACATGAGAAAACCACGGGGACGCTTTGGCAGACCGATGAAAACCACGGAAGAGATCATAGAGGAATTTCAGAACGAACTGGATGAGCTGGAGTATGAGGAGGCAGTCTACGAGGAGTATGACGGTGAAACCTATGACGGCGAGCCGGTAGGAGAATATGAGGAAGACTATCCGGAAGACGAGTACGAAACTGAAGAATATGAAGAGGTAGAGGAGTCTGAGTACGAGGAATCGGAGGAGTATGAAACCGAAGAATACGAAGAGGTAGAGGAGTCTGAGTACGAGGAATCGGAGGAGTACGAAACCGAAGAATACGAAGAGGCAGAGGAGTCTGAGTACGAGGAGCCGGAGGAGTATGAAACCGAAGAATACGAAGAGGCAGAGGAGTCTGAGTACGAGGAGCCGGAGGAGTATGAAACCGAAGAATACGAGGATGTAGAGGAGTCTGAGTACGAGGAGCCGGAGGAATATGAAACCGAAGAATATGAGGAGTCGGTAAAGTATGAAACCGGAGAGTATGCAGAGACAGAGGAATATGAATCCGAGGAGTATGAAGGAATAGAGGAAACCGAGAACGAGGATACAGAGGGATATGAGCCGGAAGAGTATGAGCCAGCGTATGATGAGGAGTATGAGCAGGAGTATTATGAGGATGAGGAGGCATATGAGGAGCCGGACATGACCATGTCCTCACGGAAAAAGAGTGAGAGGGATGACACAGACGATGCGGGGGACAGGATTCTGGACCGATTCATTTTGATTGCCGGGGTCGCTGTGTTGTTGATGGCAATAGTCACAGGAGCAGTTTTTGTGGGTTTAAGGCTGCGCAGTTCGCAGGCAGAGTCCTATCAGCAGGTAGGCGCGCAGCTGGCCGGTGTAAATCTGATAGGAGGTCAGGGCCTGCAGGCTGTGGCCAACGCTCAACAGACTTATATTGCCACACAGCTTGCGCAGGCAACGCCCGAGCCTGTGCCCACACAGCCGCCAGAGAGCTATGATGAGCAGGAGTATCGGCCGGATATCAATGTGCAGATGAATTTCAGCTCTATTGAGAAGGACTTAAAGATCAAGTTTGTCAATAAAGAGACGGGTAAGCTGATCAGCAATGTGCCGTTCAGCATTACGATCACAGATCCGAACGGCGTGGCGGTCATGTGGTCGGACGACGACATGGACGGTATTATCTACAAAAAAAATCTGACTCCCGGTCAGTACAGGCTGGTGATGAACACTCTTTCGGATGAAAAATACAAGAGCTATGGCCTGATAACCACGGAGCAGAAAACAGAAGTCAAGAAGGAGATAGAGTATAAAAAGGTTGACGTGTCGGACGAGGTCAAGACGGAATCTCAGATAAACGTGGCGAAGGAAGATACCAAGATCAACGAGACCATTGTGGAGAGCTATCTTCAGGATACGGTGGCTTGGGTGGAGAGTACCAGCACCATGATTACCTATGCGGAGGTGGCAAAGAGCAATATTCCTGACCCGATGACGCTGGCGGCAAGCAGCGGCTTCGTGAGATTGTCTCAGGACAATTCGGAAACGGGGGAGCTGCCATCCACAGAACCACCTGTTTCCACGGAGACACCAGCCACACCAGCCCCTACGGAGGCACCGGCTACCCCAGCCCCCACGGAACCGCCAGCTACTCCGGCCCCTACGGAGGCACCGGCTACCCCGGCCCCCACGGAGGCACCGGCTACCCCGGCCCCCACGGAGGCACCGGCTACACCGGCTCCCACTGCGCAGCCGACTGCTTCGCCTGCTCCCACAGCGTCGCCCACCCCCATGCCGGTTTATGTGGGCAGGATTGAACCTTCCAGCAAGACGTTGAAGGTGGGAGAGAGTTTCAAGGTTAGCGCCTCCTGCGAGGGCGTGACGATCCAGAGCATTACCTGGACCAGCAGTAATTCATCAGCGGTTACGGTGGATGGCAACGGCACGGTGACGGCCGTGGCGGCCACGCAGCAGCCGGTGCTGATCTCCTATGTGGCCAGCGGTGTGGACGGCGCAGGCGGTGCAGTGGGCGGTCTGACGGCCTCTTGCAGCGTGACGGTAACTGCCGTCAAGAATCTGAAACTGGATAAGGCCACGGAGCTGGTTTACACAGGCGCAGCCATAAATCTCACAGCAACTCTGGAAAACGGACTGGACACGGACGTGCTGACAGTGGAGTCCTCTGACGGCAATGTGGCGAAGGCGGAGATTTCAGGCAGAACGGTGACGGTGACCGGCCTGGGGGCAGGAACCGCCAATATCACGGTAAAATATACCGAGAACGGCAACACGATATCCGCAGTCTGCACGGTCACTGTAAAGCAGAATCCCCGCGAGAACAGGACGTCGCTGCTGAAGGATAAGGACGGCAACGAGCTGTATGTGCAGGAGAACAACACTTACCGTCAGGCATATTATGCGGATTACTATACCTTTGACAGGTTCTTTAAGAAGGGGGAGGCCAGATATACAGGATGGCAGACCATAGGCGGTGCGGTAAAGTATTTTGACATAAATGGCAATGCAGTTACCGGCGAGCAGGTTATACAGGGAGTGAAGTACAATTTTGCCAGCGACGGCGCTCTGTTGACCGGTGCGGGAGTCATGGGCATTGATGTGTCAAAACACAACGGTGTGATCGACTGGAACGCGGTAAAGAATTCCGGCGTTTCCTACGTGATTATCCGCTGTGGATACCGGGGTTCCTCCCTGGGCGGCCTGATTGTGGACCCCATGTTCCACACCAATATCAAAGGAGCGACGGACGCGGGTCTGAAGGTGGGAGTATACTTTTTCACCCAGGCCGTGGATCGGGTTGAGGCCGTGGAGGAGGCGTCCATGGTGCTGGATTTGATCAAAAATTATCGGATATCCTATCCGGTGTTCCTGGATGTGGAGTCCAGCGGCGGTCGGGCGGACGGGATCAGCAGGGAGACCCGCACGGAGGTGTGCAAGGCGTTCTGCCAGACCATACAGAATGGGGGTTATACGGCGGGTATCTATGCCAACAAGACCTGGCTCAACGAAAAGATCGATCCCGGGCAGCTGGGCGCGTATAAGATTTGGCTTGCCCAGTATGCTTCTACTCCCACCTACACCGGGCGGTATGAGATGTGGCAGTACAAGTCCACCGGAAGAGTCAGTGGTATCAGCGGCGATGTGGATTTAAATCTCAGCTATCTGGGATACTAGTGTGAGAAGAAGTTCTAGGACTTGCTGGGCAAGTCCAGCTCACAGCAAAGGCTGTTTCGCAAAGAACTTCTAATCTCACACTTGAAAAATGCCTGAAGGACGGCATTTTTCAGGCGGGCATGAAAGACAGAGAGCGCGGCAGTTGTACAAAATGGAAAAGTATGCTATAATATTTTAATTACCTTTACAAAATGCGCGGGTATTGGCGGAAAGGAAGAACGATGAGAACTTATTTAGTAACAGGAGGCGCCGGATTTATCGGGTCAAACTACATTCATTACATGTTTAAAAAGTATGACAACGCAATCCGTATCATCAATGTGGATGCCCTGACTTACGCGGGCAATCTGGAGAACCTAAAGGACGTGGAAGAGAGGGAGAACTATACCTTTGTTAAGGCCGATATCTGTGACAAGGAGGCGATCCGTAAAATTTTCGCCGAGAATGATATCGACAGAGTGGTGCATTTCGCCGCGGAGAGCCATGTGGACCGCAGCATCCGCAATCCTGAGGTCTTTGTTCAGACCAATGTGCTGGGCACAGCGGTGATGTTGAATTGCGCCAAGGAGGCATGGGAGCAGTCTGACGGAACCTTTAAGGAGGGGAAAAAATTCCTGCATGTGTCCACGGACGAGGTGTACGGGTCCCTTCCCGACGACGACAATGCCTTTTTCTATGAGACCACACCCTATGATCCCCACAGTCCTTATTCTGCCAGCAAGGCCAGTTCGGACATGCTGGTGAAGGCCTACATGGACACCTATCATTTTCCGGCCAATATCACCAACTGTTCCAACAACTATGGCCCTTACCAGTTCCCTGAGAAACTGATTCCTCTGATTATCAACAATGCGCTGCAGGGCAAGAAACTGCCGGTGTACGGAGACGGCAAGAACGTGCGCGATTGGCTTTTTGTTGAAGATCACGCTAAAGCCATCGACATGGTGCAGGAGCAGGGCAGACTGTTTGAGACTTACAATATTGGCGGTCACAATGAAAAGCAGAACATAGAAATTATCAATATCATTATCGAGACTCTGCAGGAGATGCTGCCGGAGGGGGATCCCCGCAAGAGTCTGGTGAGTACGGATTTGATAACCTATGTGGAGGACCGGAAAGGACATGACAGACGATACGCCATAGCCCCCGACAAGATCAAGGCCGAGATCGGCTGGTATCCGGAAACCATGTTCAAGGAGGGAATCAGAAAGACCATAGCATGGTTCTTTGAGCATGAGGAGTGGATGAAGAACGTGACCAGCGGCGACTACCAGAAATACTATACGGAAATGTACGAGAAATAAATGATTCCGAACAGGGGATTGCCGCAAAGCTACGGCAATCCCTTCGGTGCGTTTTGAAATAGCATAACTTATACAAGGAGAAATCACGATGAAAGGAATTATCTTAGCCGGAGGTTCCGGCACCAGACTATATCCGTTGACGAAAGCAATCAGCAAGCAGATTATGCCGGTGTACGACAAGCCCATGATCTATTATCCCCTGTCTACATTGATGCTGGCGGGTATCCGGGAGGTGCTTATCATTTCCACCCCCAGAGATCTGCCCGTCTTTGAGGAGCTTTTGGGAGACGGGCACCAGCTGGGTATGAAGATCAGCTACGCGGTTCAGGAGACTCCCAGAGGGCTGGCCGACGCCTTTATTATCGGGGAGACATTTATCGGCAGCGACAGGGTGGCCCTGGTGCTGGGGGACAATATTTTTTACGGGCAGAGCTTTTCGCGGGTGTTGCGGGATGTGGCGTCCAGAGAGAAGGGTGCCACTATTTTCGGATACTATGTGCGCGATCCCAGGGAGTACGGTGTGGTGGAGTTTGACGCAAGCGGAAAGGCTCTGTCCATAGAGGAGAAACCGGAGAATCCCAAGAGCAACTATGCGGTGCCGGGACTGTATTTTTATGACAACGACGTGGTGGAGATCGCCAAGAACGTGAAACCCTCCGCACGGGGAGAGATTGAAATTACCAGTATTAACAACGAGTACTTGAGCAGAGGAACGCTGATGGTGGAGACGTTGGGGCGCGGTTTTGCCTGGCTGGATACAGGAAATCATGACGCACTGCTGGATGCAGCGGATTTTGTCGCGGCATTTCAGAAACGGCAGGGATTGTATATTTCCTGTATTGAGGAGATCGCTTACAAGAGAGGCTTTATCGACAGGCAGCAGCTGCTGGAGCTGGCGGAGCCGTTGATGAAGACAAATTATGGACAATATCTGGTAGAGGTAGCTAATGGACTCTAAGTTGAGACGATACTGCATTCTGGGTTCAATGGGGGTGATTCTGCTGGTGGCGCTGCTGGTGCTCTACGCCAACCAGGAATCACAGACTCCGGGAGGAACACAGGCCGAACTGCCTCAGGCCACTCCCAGAACCCAGACGCAGGAGATAACATACGATGAATATGGACAGCGGATTGGCAACGACCTGTCCGGCTTTCTGCGGGATGCCACCTTTTTTGACCCGGAGGAAAATATCTGGCTGGAACAGAAATTGGAGGAGCAGCGCAGGCTTTCTCTGATGGTCACTTCTGTGGAGCGGGACCTGAGAATACAGGTGGTGAATTTCGAGGGTGAGCCTGTGACGGGACAGAGCTTTCTGGTGGAGCTGGAAGGGCAGGGAGAGTACAAGGATCTGGACCAGGACGGCATTTTGTATATTGGAGATCTCAACTCAGGGGAATACTATGTGAGTCTGCAGGAGATCGAGGGCTATAAGGTACCGGCCAATCCCACCAGAGTGCAGGTCAAGGACAAGGTGGAATATGTGTTTATCGAAGATATTTCTCTGCTGATGAAGACCGAGGATGACATTGACGTAGAGGCGGAGGATACAGGCGTTCAGAATGCGGACGAGGACAGCGATAAGACGGAGATCAAAAAGCTCCAGACGCCCACTTCCAACTCCACGGTGGGTATAGATGTGTCCAAGTGGAACCGGGAGATCGAGTGGGAGAAGGTCAAGGCGGCGGGAGTGGATTTTGCCATTATCCGCGCGGGCTACCGGGGTTCCACTACGGGCAGCCTGGTGGTGGACCCTTATTTCGAGGCCAATATAAAAGCGGCAACCATGGCGGGTGTGAAGGTGGGAGTCTACTTTTTCACTCAGGCGGTCAATGAGGTAGAAGCGGTGGAGGAGGCCTCCATGGTGCTGGAGTTAGTGAAGGAGTACAATTTGGACTACCCGATATTCATTGACACGGAGGGCGCCGGAGGCAATGGACGCGCGGACGGTCTGACCGTGGAAATGCGAACGCTGGTGTGCGACGCATTCTGCCGCACGGTGGAGAATGCGGGCCGTGAGTCCGGCGTGTACGCCAGCAGGAACTGGTACTACAACAGAGTGGAGGCGAGCAGGCTGGAAAACTACTGTATCTGGCTGGCGGAATACCGCAAAACACCTCTGTATGACGGCTATTATCACATGTGGCAGTACACCTCCAAGGGAAGCATTGACGGAATTGAGGGCAACGTGGATATGAATATCAGTTATATGGGCAGATAGCACGGATGCGGAATTAAAAACAATTAAAAATAATTAAACAACAGCATGTTTCCGCAAAGCACGCTGATGGATATTTGGACGCCTAAGCGGCCGAATATTCATCACCAGATTTGTATGCTGTGCGGGAACATGCGGAACTCAAAATAGGAGATAAATACCATGGGAAAAATTACAGTGGAAACATGTGGAATCGAGGGGCTGAAGGTGATTACCCCTACCGTTTTTGGAGATGCCAGGGGCTACTTTGTAGAGACTTACAATTATAACGACTATAAGGCGGCAGGCATCGATGTGGAGTTTGTTCAGGATAACCAGTCGGCGTCTAAGAAGGGGGTACTGCGGGGGCTGCATTTCCAGATTCAGTATCCTCAGGACAAGCTGGTGCGGGTGATAAAGGGCGAGGTTTTTGATGTAGCGGTAGATTTGCGCAAAGGCTCCCCCACCTTTGGACACTGGCACGGGGTACTGCTCACGGAGGAGAACATGAAACAGTTCTTTGTCCCCAAGGGATTTGCCCATGGATTTCTGGTGCTTTCGGATTATGCGGAATTCTGCTATAAATGTTCCGAATTTTACCATCCCGGCGATGAGGGAGGCCTTATGTATAACGATCCCGAGATCGGAGTGCAGTGGCCTATTCCCGAGGGAATGGAGCTGATATTTTCGGAGAGGGATACCAAGTGGGGTGGACTATCTGCCTATCTGGAAGAATACGGAAGGTAACAGGAATAGCTTTATGGAAAAAAAGAGAACTTTTGTTTCAAGGCTGGTGCAGCTGCCTATGGAACTGTGGCAGAACAGAAAGCTGATCTGGAAACTGTCCAAGAATGATTTCAAAAAGCGATATGCCGGGTCCTACATGGGAGTGGTATGGGGCTTTGCCCAGCCGCTTGTGACGGTACTCATGTATTATCTGGTGTTTGACAAAATCTTTGGCACCAAGGCAATAGAACTGCGCAGCGGTGTGGAGGTTCCCTTTGCATTGTTTATCACGGCGGGATTGGTGCCCTGGTTCTTTTTCAGTGAGGCCTTGAGTCAGGGGACCATGTCGCTTATCGAGTACAGCTATCTGGTGAAAAAGGTAGTGTTCAAGATCAGCATATTGCCTGTTATCAAGGTCATAGCCGCTACCTTCAGCCATTTGTTCTTTCTGGGGCTGGCTATTTTGCTGGGCTGTATATATGGTTACTATCCCAGCCTATATCTGCTGCAGGTGGTCTATTATGCCGTGTGCTTGTTCCTGCTGGTGCTGGCCATGTCCTACACCACCTGCGCTGTAGTGATCTTCTTCAGGGATTTGTCTCAGATCATTGCTATCTGTCTGCAGATTGGCATATGGGCAACTCCCATTCTGTGGAGTTTGGACGCAATTCACAATCCGGTGGTGGTGACGCTGTTGAAACTCAATCCCCTGGTATATATCGTAAATGGTTATCGGGAGTCCGTGTATGGACACCACTGGTTTTTTGAAGACATCCCAGGAACGCTGTATTTCTGGGGAATAACGGTGGCGCTGTTTTTGCTGGGGGCCGCAATCTTTAAGAAACTGAAGGTGCATTTTGCGGACGTGATCTGACGGATGGGACATTAACGCAGTATCGCAGGCCTGGTCTGCGGTATACAGGGTAGAGGTAAGCATGGAAGAGAAGAATGCCAGAGAGGTGGCCATAGAGGTCAAAAACCTAAATAAAGTATATAAGCTGTATGATAAGCCTTCGGACCGTTTTAAGGAGGCCCTGCGGCTGACCAAAAAGCAGTACCGGGAGCATTATGCGCTGCGGGACGTGAACATGTCCATTCATCAGGGAGAGACGGTGGGCATTATCGGTACCAACGGTTCCGGAAAATCCACGATTCTGAAGATTATCACCGGGGTATTGAATCCTACTTCCGGTCATGTGCAGGTGAACGGGCGCATTTCCGCCCTGCTGGAGCTGGGCGCAGGCTTTGATATGGAGTATAACGGTATTGAAAACGTGTATCTCAACGGCACTATGATTGGCTTTTCAGAGGAGGAAATTGAGAAAAAGCTGCCGGAAATCCTGGAGTTTGCGGACATTGGGGACTATGTGTATCAGCCGGTGAAAACCTACTCCAGCGGCATGTTCGTGCGGCTGGCTTTTGCGGTGGCTATAAATATTGACCCGGAGATTTTGATTGTGGACGAGGCACTGTCCGTGGGAGACGTGTTTTTCCAGGCGAAATGTTACCGGAAGTTTGAGGAGTTTAAGAAAAAAGGCAGGACCATTGTGTTTGTCAGCCACGACCTGAGCAGCGTCAGCAAGTACTGCGACAGAGTATATCTGTTGAACCAGGGTGTACTGCTGGGTGAGGGGACTCCAAAAAAGATGATAGACGCCTATAAGCAGGTGCTGGTGGGACAATATGAGGAGGGAGACGACGGAAAGCATGGAACCGGCGGCGACCCGGGACAGAATCCCGAACTGCTTGAGTATGGCACCCATCAGGCGGAGATTCAGGAAGTGTATATCACGGACGAGCGGGGAATGCGGGCCAACGCTATCATGAAAGGTTCCACTTTTTCCATCCATATGAAGGTGGCTTTCTATGAACATATTCCTTCTCCCATTTTTGCCTACTCTGTAAAAAATGTGATCGGGGTGGAGATCACAGGTACCAACACCATGGTGGAAAAAGCGTATCTGGACAGCGGAGAGCCGGGCCAGGTGAAGGAGATCACCTTCACTCAGGAAATGAATCTGCAAGGGGGAGAGTATCTGCTCTCGCTGGGACTGACCGGCTACGAGGGAGACCGGTTCCAGGTGTATCACCGACTTTATGATGCGCTGAACATCACTGTTGTATCAGATAAAAATACAGTGGGATACTATGATATGAACTCCCGGATATCAGTAAAAGATATAGGGGAAACGCAGAATCACAGGCATGACCTATGACATGCAGGAATGAGGGGAGTATGACGGAACAAATAGGGAAGATTACGCTGGACTTAAGCAAATATCCGGGGGAGGACCTCTACTGTGACGGTGCGGTGGAGGACGAGCTGTTGGACATTGCCCGGAAATATTCACAGGTGGAATACGGACAGCTCATTGAGCAGCGAAAGAGCTGGCCCCTGTTATACCATCTGTCTCCTCTGCGGGAAAATATCGTGGATTTTGTGCCCATGAGTTCTGAGGACAAGGTGCTGGAGGTGGGCAGCGGCTGCGGAGCCATCACCGGCGCGCTGGCCAGAAAAGCAGCCAGCGTCACCTGTGTAGACCTGTCTAAAAAGCGCAGTATGATCAACGCCTACAGGCACAGCGACTGCGACAACATAACCATTCATGTGGGCAATTTTCAGGATATCGAGCCACAGCTCCCAAGAGATTACAACTATATCTGTCTGATCGGAGTATTTGAGTACGGCAGAGGTTATATAGGCGGTGAACAACCCTATGAGGAGTTTTTGCGGATACTGGCAGGGCATCTTGCGCCGGGAGGGCGGATACTGATCGCCATTGAGAACAAATATGGACTGAAATATTTTGCCGGGTGCAAGGAAGATCATGTGGGGAATTATTTTGCGGGCATTGAAAACTACCAGGATGGTGGAAACGCCAGGACATTTTCAAGGCAGGGGCTGGAGAAGATCTTTGCGAGCTGCGGCATAGAGGAATACAGCTTTTACTATCCCTATCCCGACTATAAGTTTATGACAACCGTATTTTCCGACCGCCGACAGCCAGGCAGGGGAGAGCTGTCCAACAATCTGCGGAACTACGACCGGGACCGGATGGTGCTTTTTGATGAAAAGCTGGCTTTTGACGGGATTGTGGAGGAGGATTTATTCTCTGTGTTCGCCAATTCCTATATGGCTGTGATCGGTGCCCCGGTGCCTGTGCAGTATGTGAAATATTCCAATGACCGGGCCAGAGAATTCCGTATCAGGACGGAGATATGCCAGAACGCCCAGGGTAAAAAGGTGGTGCGCAAATACCCTCTGACCCAGGAGGCCGGAGAGCATGTGCGCAGAATGGCATGGGCCTATGAAAAGCTGAGTGAGCGATATGAGGGCAGCGGTCTGTCCGTCAACAAATGTACACTGGTGGAACGGGGGGAGGACTGCTATGCGGAGTTTGAGTATGTGGCGGGCAGACCCTTGGCGGAACTGTTGGATGAATGCCTGGAAAGGGGTGAACAGGAGGAATTCTGGCGCTACTTCGAGCGGTATGTGGAGCTGATCAGCTACCGTGAGGATTATCCGGTGACAGATTTTGACTTGGTGTTTTCCAATCTGCTGGTGGACGGGGACAGCTGGACGCTGATCGACTACGAATGGACCTTTGACAGGGCGGTGGAGATCAGAGAGCTGGCCTTCAGAGCGGTCTACTGCTATCTGCTTGAAAATGAGAGACGGAACAGGCTGGATCTGGACCGTGTGCTGAAAACTCTGGAAATCACGGAGGAGCAGGCCCAGGAGTACCGGGAAAAAGAGACGAAATTCCAGCGGTATGTGGAGGGAAAATCCGCGTCCATGGCGGCGCTGCGGGAAAAAATCGGCAACAAGCTGCGCTTTCCCGAGGAGCTGATTCAAAGGCAGGAGACCCAGGAGAATCTCACCCGGATACAGGTCTATGAGGATTCAGGGGAGGGATATACGGAGAATAGTTCCCGTTTCCTGGAGCAGACCTATGACGCGGAGGGCCATCTGGAGCTGGAGCTGCTGTTCCACGACAATGTGCGGAAGATGAGGATTGATCCGGCGATGGACTGTGGAATCTGCAAGATCATGGAACTGCGTTTCAACGGAGAGAGGGTGCCGCTGAACACACCGAAACTGCTGGCAATCAACGGAAAGCAAATTCGGTCCAAGGCGGAGGACGGCAGCATGTATCTGACGGTGGTTTTTCCCACCACAGACCCCAATATCAGCATCGATATTGACCGTCTTTCGCCAGGGGCGGAGAATATCCTATATATACGATTGGAATATAAGCGGATACCGCTGCAGATGGCCGAGGATTTGGCAGGAGCAATGAAAAAGTGGCTCTGAGTGCAAGTATGAAAGTAAACTTTCATATACCGATTTGTGCAGTATTGCAGGCAGGCCTGCAATATGCATGTAGAGGAAAGTATGAAATTTCGTTTCATATACGTATTTGTGCAGTATCACAAGCGCAGCTTGTGATATGCATAGTAAGGAAAGTGTGATAATCGGCAAAACGGGAAGGAAACATGGGATTGGGTATCAAGACTAAGCTGCGCAGCTTTCTGGAAAGACAACTGAATAGACAGTATGCGGACAGACTGGCTGGAGCAAAGCGCCGGATAACCTACGAGGAGTGGCTGCAGCTGCGGGAAGGCCGGGATTCGTCCGCCCGGCAGGAGCAGGGAAACCAGCTGCTGCGGGAGCGGGGAATCTGGCTGATACGGCAGAGGGACGGATATGTGGACCCAAGGGCTTTCTCATGGATTGCGGACTATTTTCGGGAACATCCCGAGGTACAGCTGCTATACGGAGATGAGGATGCCTTGGACGTCACAGGGGAGCATCGGTGCAGCCCCTGTTTCAGGCCCCAGTGGTCCCCCGATACCTGGCTGTCAGCCTTCTATCTGGGCAGCGTGATTGCGGTGCGCCGGGAACTGGCTGGGCAGCTGCCCGACGGAATGTGGCCAGAAGACAGTGAGGGAATACTGTACTTTGACGGAACGTCGCAGGTGCGCCTGCTGGTTCACCGGCTGCTCAAGCTGGCAGGGGGATTTGAGTGTGGATGCGGTGCCATAGCGCATCTTCCCAAAGTACTGTTCCACATGAATTATGAGGCGGCCAGGAAGGGTGTATGCGGCCAGTACCTCCGGGAGGACAGGCTTAAGTGGCCGTCCCGGGAGCGGCAGACACCCACGGTATCCGTCGTCATCCCCTCCAAGGACAATCCCCGTGTGCTGGAGCAGTGCCTGAAATCTCTGCAAAATAGTCGGGAGACCACCGGCGGGGAAAGCGGGATGTCCGGGGAAGAAACACGGTGCTGCCAGCTGGAGATTCTGGTGGTGGATAACGGGAGCAGTCCCGAAAACAGAGCGGAAATAGAAAAAATAACACGCGGGATGAAATATATCTATGAGCCTATGACCTTCAATTTCTCAAAAATGTGCAACAGAGGCGCACAGGAGGCCACGGGGGATGTACTGCTCTTTCTCAATGACGACATCACTGTCTGCGAGGACGAGTGGCTGGAGGCCATGGCTGACCGGGCGCTGCGGCCCTATGTGGGGGCGGTGGGACTGAAACTCTACTATCCGGACTCCACCAAGATTCAGCATGTGGGCATTGCCAATCTGCCCGGAGGACCGGTGCATAAGCTGCAGTTTACCCAGGACGGCCAGGAGGAGGACCATGGCTACGGCAGTTTGGACCGCAATGTGATCGGCGTCACGGGAGCCTGTCTGATGGTAGAGCGGGAGCGGTTTTGGCAGGCGGGAGGCTTTCCAGAGGATCTACAGGTGGCTTACAATGACGTGGAGCTGTGTTTTCGGCTGCGGGAGAACGGCTGGCACAATATGGTGGTGAACACTTTTCACGCGTATCACCATGAATCTCTGAGCCGGGGCAATGATCTGACCAGGGAGAAGATGCTGCGTCTGCGCCGGGAGCGTCAGACTTTGTACGAAAGACACCCTCAATATCTAAACTGTGATCCCTATTATCCGGAGCCGCTGTGCATGGAATTGGGTGATACGCATATCTATGAGAATTATCTCGACATTCGGACCGATCCGCAGACGATATCCCGGCTGCGGTGGCAGGCAGAGTGTCCGGAGCAGGAGCCGGAGAATCTGATCTGCGAGGTGCAGCTTTCCCAGGCTATCGGACGGCGGGACTCCAAATCGCAGGACGGCCTCTGCCTGCAGGGTTGCGCCGTGGTGAAATGGGAAAATAACGCATGTTATGAGAGATGGCTGCTCCTGCGGGAACAGAGGGAGACAGCCGGTGCACATATGGTCCGATTGGAGATGAAGTACAGTGGGAAGGCCGAGTACGGAATGCAGGAGCAGCCCAATGTGGCAATGTGTGGATTCCGGGTTTTGCCGGAGCAGGGCGTATTACCGGACGGCAGCTATCGCATCGGCATGCAGGCTCGCAGCCGGATTGGCCGCCGTAGTCTGACCGTGTGGACGGAGCAATGGGTGCGGGTCAGAAACGGAATTTTTGAGTCGGTGGAGGGACTGGATACAGACAGCCACGCAGAAAGGAATGCATAACAGGTATGGATTACAAGAATGCGTATGAGAAAGAGAAGGAGCGCTGCGCTTACCTGGCGGACAGATTATCTCAGGTGGAGGAGGAGAGGGATGTGCTGCAGGCCCGGCTGGACCATATCCACAACAGCGCCTTTTGGAAAATGAGCAAGCCCTTTCGCAAGGCCATTCATTTTTTTATCCGGCAGGCTTCCAGAGTAAGGCGCGTGCTGCATCCCCGGGACCTGATTAAAAAACTGAAATATAAAAAGAGGGAGCGGCAGGCCAGTCTGCAGTTTGGCACCGCCAGCTTTCCGGACCAAACGATTATTGCCGCCCAGCGGGAGGCCGTTTTTCCGCAGATGATCCGGTTCAGTATTCTGGTACCTCTGTGGAATACGCCCGAGGAATTTCTGCGAGATATGATAACGTCTGTAATTAATCAGACATATGAGAATTGGGAACTGTGTCTGGGGGACGGATCGGATGAGGAGCATAGCTATGTGGGGCAGATCTGTCAGGAGTACGCAGCCTTGGCGGGAGGCAGGATCGTTTATCGGAAACTGGCCCGGAACGAAGGTATAGCGGGAAACACGAATCAGTGTTACCGGCTGGCGACAGGGGAGTATATCGGTCTGTTTGACCACGACGACATATTGCATCCCTGTGCTCTGTATGAGTATGTGAAAGCGATCAACGAGACGGGAGCGGATTTTCTCTACTGTGACGAGGCCACCTTCCGGGATGGCAGTCCGGACAATTTGGTAAATATGCATTTTAAGCCGGACTACGCGCCGGACACGTTGCGCGGAAACAATTACATCTGTCATTTTAGCGTTTTTTCCAGGCGTCTGCTGGAGGAGGACACGGAACTGTTCCGCACCAGTCTGGATGGCAGCCAGGACCATGACATGATTCTGCGCCTGACGGACCGGGCAAAGAAGGTTTGTCATATTCCCAGGCTCCTATATTATTGGCGCAGCCATGAGGGCAGTGTGGCGGCGGACATTGAGGCCAAGCCCTATGCGGTGGAGGCGGCCAAGAGAGCCGTGGCCGATCATCTGGAAAAGCATGGTTTTCAGAATTTTCAGATCAGCAGTACCCGGGCCTTTCCCACAATATTCCGCATACGTTATCAGGTGGTGGACAATCCCAGGATATCTGTTATCATTCCCAACAGGGATCACAGGGAGGACTTGAAACGCTGCATAGATTCCATCATGGATCGTTCCACCTATGACAACTATGAGCTGGTGATTGTGGAGAACGGCAGCACTTCCCGGGAGATTAAGGATTACTATACTCGGCTTTTGGGCTACGATTACGACAGGGCGCTGGAGGAGCATAAGGGTAAGGTATCCACGGACAAGCCCTATGACCGAGGCGTCATGGAATCGGAGGAGTCCGGCGCGGCGGGAGATAGAGTGAGAATCGTGGTCTATGACGGCGAGTTCAATTACTCCCGGATCAACAATCTGGGAGTGACATATGCCACAGGCGACTATGTGCTGCTGTTGAATAACGATACCCAGGTGATTACCTTTGATTGGATGGAGGAGCTGCTGATGTACGCCCAGCGCCAGGACGTGGGCGCTGTGGGCGCCAAGCTGTATTATGGGGATCATACCATCCAGCACGCGGGCGTGGTGGTCGGCATGGGTGCTCACGGCACTGCCGGACATACTCATTATAAACATAATTTTCAGGATCTGGGCTATATGGGGCGGCTTTGCTATGCGCAGAATGTGTCCGCCGTCACAGGGGCATGCCTGATGGTCAGAAAGAGCCTTTATGAGCAGGTGGGAGGATTGGAGGAGAGCCTCGCGGTATCCCTGAATGATGTGGATTTCTGCCTGCGTCTGAGAGAGCTTGGAAAGCTGAACATATTTACGCCCTTTGCGGAGCTGTATCACTATGAATCGGAATCCCGGGGAGACGATCTTCACGGGGAGAATGCGGTCCGGTACAATGAGGAGGCCGCCCGGTTCCGGGAAAGATGGAAAACACTGCTGGATCAGGGAGACCCCTACTACAATCCCAATTTTACGCTGGAGAGGAGCGACTATTCCCTGAAACTGCCGGATTCGGTTCGATAGAGTAAAGTAAGTTTAAGATTCGTTTAAGGTTATTAGAAGAAATCTTTAATTATATTGAAGGGTCATAGATGGTTGTGCTATTCTTTTTTTGCCGGGAAAGGGGTAAGTGATGACAAATCCCGGGTAAGGAGGAATAATGGCATGAAGAGGACCTTTTTAGTGCTGGCGCTCTGCGGTCTGTTACTGATGGGATGCGGCGAGAGGGGAAACGGGGATGCCGCGGTGGACGACAGGCCCGGCACAGGGCAGGAAACGCATTTGGCGGGGGACATGTCCAGGGGGAATTCTCTGTCCGTGAAGGCTGTGCAAACCATGCATTTTGAGGAGCCGGAAGAGGGTTACGCGAGCGGCAGTGTACAGTATAGGTTTATAGGAAAAGAAATATATATGCTCAGGGTGGAGCGTTCGGAGACGGAGGATACCACCCGGCTCTGTGTGCAGGTCTATGACACGGATAAGGATAAGGTCAGGCAGCATGTGGTTACGCCGCAGATTACGGGGCATGAGGATAGTTTCATCTTTTCCGCCGACCTCACGGCGGATATGAAACTGTCCCTGAAAATGAGGGATGCCGGGGCGGATGGTTTTTTCCAGGTAAAGGCAGACCTGGAGGGCAATATCCTGGAGATTACGGAGCCTTTTCCGGAGGAGACATATCCCTGGAATTTGGATTCATTTGACGATTTGAAATCTTTTGGTCTTTCTGACGGCAGGGTCATTCTCTGCCGCAATGATACTGTGGAGCGTAAGTCTGTCCTGACCTGGTTTCAGGAGGAGGACGGAGCGGAAAGCCCTCTGGGAGTCCTGCAGGACGACTTTGTGAACAGCCTGCTGGCCGACGGGGAGGGAGTGCTGTACTATCTGGGAGGAAACAGTCTGGTGCGCTGGGATGTGGAAGGCGGCACCCGGGAAGAATTGTTCCTGATGCATGAGAACGGGGTGGAAACCGCCGCGGAGGCAAGCGGGCTGATAAAAGATGAGACAGGAGATATTTTGCTCTGCCGGATGCGGCAGGGAAAGGGCACGATCTATGTTTTGACTGCGGAAGAAGTGACAGACAAGGAGCAGATTCGGCTGTCCTGTCTGCAGAGAGGGGGCATAAGCTATATCCAGCGGCAGGCGGCAACCTTCACCCAAAACGGCGGGGAGATCTCCATTTCCCTGGAAATGGAGAGCAGGGAAGACTATGAGGAGGATTACAGAAACCGGATCATGGCGGAGCTGGTGGCAGGGAAGGGGCCGGATATCCTGTATGTATGGCCGGAGGACATGATTCTTCTGCAGGAGAAAGGAGTACTTTTGGATCTGTCCGACATGATCCCCCAGGAGACGAAGGATGTGTTGATCCCCGGAGTTCTGGAGCTGGGTACGGTGAACGGACAGCTGGTGGGACTTGTGCCGGAGGTGCATTTCGAGACATTGGCAACGCCCGTTCAGGTCTGGGGGGAGGATGGCTGGAATCTGGAAGAATTAATTGACATATTGGAGACAGGGGATGACTGGGAGTGTCCATTTCATCAGGTAGGCGTCCGGCACGATGGGTATACGCTTTTATACAGGTTCCTCTTTCTGGGTGATTCCTCCATCCTGGATGTGGAGCAGGGAACATGCCGATTTGACAGCCGGGAGTTTATTCGTCTCCTAGAGCTGTGCCGAAAGTATGGGGATGAAAGGCCATCTGAGAAAAAGTGGGAAGACCAGCTCAGTTTGGACGAGCGCTACAGGCTGATGCAGGAGGGGGAGGTGGTGGCGGAAACCCTTCATCTCTTTGGCGGCGTTGACGCATACTCCTCTGCCGTAGAGCATCTTGGAGAATACGGCCATATTGTGGGCTATCCGACAGAGAGCGGCAGCGGCAATTATGTGGACAGCTATTCCTACGGTTATCTGGTAGTCAATGCCCAGACAAAATACCGGGAGGAGATCGGTAAATTTTTCTCCCTGCTGCTAAGCTATGACAATCAGTTTAAGACTGACGGAGGCTGCGTCCGGATGGATGTAATCAGGGATTGTGTGGTTTATGACGAGTGGCACAAACGCTATTTCATGCTGCGCTCCAGCGACTTGGAAAACAGGGAGATTCAGGAGATAGCGCTGAAACCCGACGGCACTACATACATGGAGGAATATCTGGCCTTTGTGGAAAGCTGCGAGCCGGTTCCCTATATCCCGCAGCAGATCGTGCAAATTGTGCGTGAGGAGACTGCTCCTTTCTTTGAAGGCAGCAAGGAGGCCGAGGATGTGGCGGGCATTATCCAGCGTCGGGTACAGCTGTATCTGGATGAGACCAGATAGTTTTTTGAAAAAATAATGGGGATTGTGAAAGGATCGTGTCCGGAGAGACGTATTCCTTATGAAACGCAAAACAGCTTATACCGAGTTCATAAGCTGTGTAAAGGAAATTCGAGACAGGAGGGCATGATTATGAAGGGAATTATTAAAGTGTCGGCGACGCTGCTGACGGCGGCCATGCTGGTGGGAAGTGTATCGGAGGTAGCTTATGCAAGATGCGGGCATCACTCCAAAAACACCTGCACCATGGAGTATGCGGAGTGCTATCAGGACGGCGTGTGCATAGGAGACGACTGCTGTGACGAGTATGGCGTCTGCATGTACGGCGGCAGCTGTGTCAACAATGGCAGAGGCCACCACGGGCGGTCCCACAGATCGGGCTGCCACCGCTGAGGAGACGGCGGGCAGATGGGAGTTAGATTGAAAAATCAAAGATTTTTCAATTTTCTATTCGAGCAATATCGAAGACTGTGTCTGCGATATGCATGGGGATTAGTATGTTAAAAGAAGGGAGTCTGGCTCAGCTCGGACTCCCCTTTTGCGGAAAGTCGAACCAGGAAAGGGGAAAGCCTTGAGAAACCCGGAAGATGTAAGCCGCGCGGTGGAGACACATGCGGACATGGTGCGAAGGATATGCCTTGTGCATCTCAAAAATCAGCATGACACGGAGGATGTGTTCCAGAACGTGTTTATGAAATATATGCTTTACAAAGGTTCCTTCGAAAACGACGAGCATGAGAAGGCCTGGTTTGTGCGGGTGACGATCAACGCCTGCACGGACCTTCTGCGCAGCCTGTCACGTAGAAGGTGGGTTCCGCTGGAGTCCGTGCTGGAGGAAAGCAACGTGCCGGACGAGACTTCCCGGGAGGTGCTGGAGGCTGTGCTGCAGCTGCCGGAGAGATACCGGGAGGTAATCTATCTGTTCTATTATGAAGGGTATTCCGCGGTGGAGATCGCCGGAATCCTGGGAAAAAAAGAGAATACAGTCTATACCTGGCTGTCCAGAGCCAAAGGTATATTGCGAGAAAAGTTGGGAGGTGAGTGGGCATGAACAGGATTCGTAAGAGTATGGAAGGAATCAGAGCCTCCCGGGAGCTGAAGGCTGATACACTGCGATATCTGGAGGTGCAGCGCGGTAGACGCAGCCGCCCGATATGGCGCAGAGGGTCGTCTTACGCGCTGGCAGCGGCAACATGCCTGCTCCTTATGTTTATGGTAGGATGGCACATCCTGTATGATACGCCGACCTCCTATATCAGCATGGACGTAAACCCGTCCATAGAGCTGGGGATCAACCGCTATGGCAGAGTGGTGGCGGCAGAGGCGTACAATGAGAACGGGCAGGTGGTGCTGCAGCATCTCTCCCTGAAAAACAAGCCCTATATGGAGGCGGTGCGCAGCCTTCTGGACGATGAGATATGCCGTGGGTATCTTGTGGATAATGCAACGCTGGTGTTCACCGTTATCTCCGACAGCCCGGAAACCATATGGGAGGGGCTGGATTCCATCGACACAGGGGAGTCCTACCGGGTGCTGACCTACACCAGTGACAGCTACTGTATGGAGGAGGCCCACCGACATGAAATGTCCTTTGGCAAATACAGGGCCTATCTGGAGCTGACGGAGTATGACCAAAGCGTCACTGTGGAGGATTGTCACGGGATGTCCATGGGCGAGATCCAGGATCGGATCGAGGGCTGCAGGCAGTATGAAGAGACGGAGCACCGGGAGAACCACGGGGGCGGCAATACAGGCAGTGGAAGCGGAGGAAGTGACAGCCACGGCGGACATCATGGAGGGCATCACAGAAAATAATCGAACAAAAGCAGGGATTCGGGAATGGAACCGAACCCCTGTTTTTTTGTTGAAATTTGTCTGCTTTTATGTTAAAGTTTTTTAGTATCTGGAAAATAATGGAAATTATTCTCCTCAATTTGGGCTATTTTTGAGAAAAAAGAGGATGAGATGTTAAGGGAATACGAGGAATGCGATGTATATGAGAGTCTTCAGCAGCGTTTGAAATATGTCTTTGAGGAATTTGAAAATATTTATATCTCCTTCTCCGGGGGGAAGGACAGCGGATTGCTGCTGAATCTGGTGCTGGATTATAGGAAAAAATACTATCCTCACAAGAAAATCGGCGTGTTTCACCAGGATTTCGAGGCCCAGTACACTGTGACCACAGAGTATATTGAGCGGACTTTTGAGCGGATTAAGGAGGAGACCGACATTTATTGGGTATGTCTGCCCATGGCAACCCGGACGGCTCTCAGCAGCTATGAGATGTACTGGTATCCATGGGATGACACCAAGAGGGAAAGCTGGGTCAGGGAGATGCCGGATCGGGAGTATGTGATCAACCTGGACAACAATCCCATCTCCACCTACCGTTATCGAATGCATCAGGAGGACTTGGCTAAGCAGTTTGGCAGATGGTACAGGGAATCCCATGGGGATGGAAAGACCGTGTGTCTGTTGGGGATGCGAGCGGAGGAATCCCTGCAGAGATACAGCGGATTCCTGAATAAGAGGTACGGGTATAACGGGGAGTGCTGGATCAGCAGACAGTTCAAGGATGTGTGGTGTGCCTCCCCTCTCTACGACTGGTCTCAAAGTGATGTGTGGCATGCCAATTATCTCTTTGACTATGACTATAATCGCCTGTACGACCTGTACTACATGGCGGGGCTGAAGGTGTCGCAGATGCGCGTGGCCTCCCCGTTTAACGATTATTCCAAGGACTCTCTGAATCTGTACCGGGTCATAGACCCGGAGATCTGGGTAAAGCTGGTGGGCCGGGTAAGGGGGGCAAATTTTGCCTGTATCTATGGAAAGACCAGGGCTATGGGATACCGCAATGTCACCCTGCCGGAGGGGCACACATGGGAGTCCTACACCCGTTTTCTGCTGGACACTCTGCCCAAGAGACTGCGGAACAATTATGTCAAAAAGTTTAACAGCTCCATCATATTCTGGCACAAGACCGGGGGAGGGCTGGATGAGGACACGATACAGGAGCTGATGGACCACGGCTACGCCATTCGGCGAAACGGTGTGTCCAATTATACTCTGAACAAGAAATCCCGAATCATTTTTGTGGGGCGGATTCCGGACGACACGGATGATATAAAGACCACCAAGGATATACCCAGCTGGAAACGCATGTGTTTCTGTATTCTGAAAAACGATCACAACTGCCGGTTTATGGGGTTTGGGCTGACCAGAGAGCAGCAGAGACATATAGACGCCATACGCCGCAAGTATCAGAGCCTTGAGGAGATAGAGTGAGGAGAAGTATGAAACTTTGTTTCATATACGTATTTGTGCAGTATCGCAAGCGCAGCTTGTGATATGCGGGAAAGAGGTAATTATGGAGTATAAAAGTCCTGTGTATCAGGTAATATCGGTTCCCATAGACAAGGTGAAAGCCAACACCTACAATCCCAACAAGGTGGCTCCGCCAGAGATGAAACTCTTGTATGAGAGCATCAAGGAGGATGGCTACACCATGCCCGTTGTGTGCTATTATGCGAAGGACGAGGATACCTATGTGATTGTGGACGGGTTTCATCGTTACAGAGTCATGCTGGAGCATCCCGACATTTATGAGCGGGAGGGGGGCATGTTGCCGGTGTCCGTCATAGATAAGCCGATAGATCAGCGGATGGCCAGCACGGTGCGCCATAACCGTGCGAGAGGAACCCACAATGTGGAGCTGATGAGCAGTATTGTGAAGGAACTGCATGAGCTGGGCCGCTCCGACGCATGGATCGCCAAACACCTGGGTATGGACAAGGACGAGATTCTGCGGCTGAAACAGATCACCGGCCTGGCTGCCCTGTTCAGGGATGTCAAATTTGGAAAGGCATGGCATCCGGCGGAGGAGGAGGACTTCTAAAGAATTGACAAAACATTCTATTGGTGATACGATAACCGGAGTGTGGAAATAGGAAATCGTATCCGCAGGTACAATCTTGTGTCAAGAGGACAGAAGGCGATATGCAGGAAGTATGTGAATTGGGAACAGACAAAAAGAATAAAAAGAGCAATAGAAGAGGAATGATTTTAGCGGGGGTGGCCGTTCTGCTGCTTATCGCTCTGACAGTGGGCGGCTGGTTCTATGTGGACAGTCTGGCCTATAAGCTGTGCAGGGTGGAGGCGGGCGTTGCAGTCATCCCCTCTGATTTTTTAAAAAAGCCGGACGACAGTGCCTTTTTTACTCAGGACAGTCAGCCCTTTTCCACCGTGGAGCCGGGAGAGTATCAGGTGCGGGTAAAAAGCGGGTGGTTCACCCACAGCTGTACCCTGATTGTTGAGGATACAATAGCCCCCACCGGTCAGGCCGTTCCTATGCAAATGGAGATGGGAGAGAGCTGCGGGCCGGATGACTTTGTGGAAAACATTACGGACGCCACGGCGGTGAAAGTCTCCTTTGTGGGGAAACCGGATTTTTCCCGGGCGGGCAGCCAGGTGGTACAAGTGGCTCTGACGGACAGGGGCGGCAATCAAACGGTGGTGGAGTCGGAACTGTTCCTCTTCCCTGTGGTGGAGGAGCTTACGATAGAAGCCGGACAGGAACCTCCTGTCGTGGGCAGTTTCCTATTGGGAGATGCGCAGGGGACTTTTGTCACCAGGGTAGCCGATTTTGACTATCATGTGCCGGGGGACCATGAGGTGGTCATACAGGTAGACGGCGAGAAATATACTTCTGTTTTACATATTCGGGATACGATCCCACCGAAGGCTCAGGTACAGGATGTGGAGGGTTTCGCGGCGTTGCCCAGAGAGGTGGAGGAGTTTATCACAGAGGTGGAGGATGCCACCGAGGTGACGGTGTCTTTTCGGAAGGAACCCGACCTGACGCTTATCGGCACTCAGCAGGTGGAGATCGTCTTTACGGACGCAGGCGGCAATGAGACCGTAAAAACGGCGCAGCTCATTTTGCATGAGGATACGGAGCCGCCAGTGATACGAGGCACCAGAGATATATTGATCTATAAGGGGAGCGGCGTTTCCTACCGCAAAAATGTGACGGTGGAGGATAACTGTTCGGAAGGTTTGCAGTTGACAGTGGACAACAGCAGTGTTAATTTAGAGGAGGTTGGTGTCTATCCTGTTGTCTACACTGCAGTGGACGCGGCGGGCAACACTGCCAGCGTGACCGTGCAGCTTACGGTTATTGACAGGGTATATACCATCGATGAAGTAAACATCATGGCGGACGCAGTGTTGGCGTCCATTATCACTCCAGAGATGACGGACTGGGATAAAGCGTTGGCGATCTATAATTATATCCGGCGGAATGTGGGATATATCAACCATTCCGAGAAAGGAGACTGGGTTCGGGCGGCCTATGAGGGCCTGGCTAAGAGGCAGGGAGACTGCTATGTGTACGCAAGTACCGCCAAGGCCCTGCTGACCAGAGCAGGCATTAAAAATATGGACATTGCCAAGATTCCCACCAAAAGCGAGCATTACTGGAATTTGGTGGACGTCGGCGATGGCTGGTATCACTTTGACACCACACCCAGGACAGACCACCCGGTGTTTTTTATGTGGACGGACGCGGAGCTGATGGCATATTCCGCATTGCACTATAACTGTCACAATTACGACCGCACGCTGTACCCTGAGATCAATTGAGTCCAGGCGGAAAGGAAAATCTATTCGTTAGTGAGTATCGCTATATCGGAAGAGGAAAATATCTATATGAAGAAATTAGGTGTGCTTGGCGGCCTTGGTCCCATGGCGTCGGCATATTTTTTACAACTGATTATCCAGATGAGCGAGGCGAAGACGGATCAGGAGCATATAGAAGTAATTTTGCACAGCAAGCCCCAGATTCCGGACCGCACCAGATATATTCTGGGCCAGAGCGGCGACAATCCCATGCCGCAGATGGTTCAGGCGGGAAAGGGATTGGCCGCCCAGGGAGCGGAGCTGCTTGCAATCCCCTGTATCACGGCACATTATTTTCAGGAGCAGCTTGAGACAGAGATTGGGGTGCCGATATTAAATGCCATCGAGGAGACTGCGTTTTATCTGAAACAGGCGGGAATTGTCCGTGTGGGACTTCTGGCCACGGACGGTACATTGTCCAGCAGACTGTTTCAGCGATGTCTGGCGCAGCATGACATAAGCTGTATCACGCCTCAGGAGCAGGACCAGCGGGCGGTGATGCATTTGATCTATCGCAATGTCAAGGCGGGAAAACCTGTGGAATTTCCGCTGTTTGAGGCCGTGTCGGAGCGGCTTTTCGCCCAGGAGGCCCAGGTCATTCTGCTGGCATGCACGGAGTTGTCTCTGATTAAGAGAGATCATGTCTTGGGCGCAGGTTTCTTGGACGTGCTGGAGGTACTGGCAAGAAAGGCTGTCCTGTGCTGCGGCCGTCTGAAGAAAGAATATGAATGTCTGATTACGGAGGGAGTGAGAATCAGCCATGCAGAATCATGTACTGGATTATCTGGATAATATTGTAGTCCGACAACCGGAAAAGACAGCTTTTTCCAATGGAACGGAGGCGCTGACCTTCGCCCAGGTCTATCAGCAGAGCCGGGCTGTGGGTACATTTCTGCACGACCAGGGGGTTTATCACAAGCCCGTGGTGGTGTTTATGAACAAGCACCCAAAGGAGATTGCTGCGTTTTTCGGCGTGATTACGGCGGGGGACTTCTATGTGCCCATAGACGAGGAGATGCCGGTGAGCCGGATTCAGCTCATACTTGAGAATGTGCAGGCGGAGGTCCTGATCTGTGACGCTCTTACACGGGAAACCGCAGAGCAGCTTGATTTTGGTGGAAAGGTGGTTCTCTATGATGACATCTGCCGGACGGCGGTGGATGACGATGCCCTGCGGGAAATCCGCAGCAGGGCTATTGATACGGACCCCATTTATATCGTTTTTACCTCCGGCTCCACGGGAGTGCCCAAGGGAGTGGCAGCCTGCCACCGCTCCGTCATTGACTATATCGAGCAGCTTTCCGCAGTGCTGGAGTTTGACGAAGACACGGTGTTTGGCAACCAGACGCCGCTGTACTTTGACGCATGCCTGAAAGAGCTGTACCCCACGCTGAAATACGGCGCCACCACCTATCTGATCCCCAGGGAGCTGTTCATGCTGCCAGTCAAGCTGGTGGAGTTTATCAACGAGCATCAGATCAACACCATCTGCTGGGTGGTGTCCGCGTTGACCATGATATCCGCCTTTGGAACCTTTAAGACGGTGACGCCGAAATATCTGCGGACCGTCGCCTTTGGCAGCGAGGTCTTTCCCATCAAGCAGTTCAAGGCTTGGAGGGCGGCGCTGCCCCAGGCAAAGTTCGTGAATCTCTACGGCCCTACAGAGGGTACTGGCATGTGTTGCTATTACAAGGTGGAGCGGGATTTTGAACTAGATGAGGCGATTCCCATAGGAGGGCCTTTTTCCAACACGGAAATCATCCTTTTAAACGAACAGAATCAGAGAGCCGGACAGGGTGAAATCGGGGAAATCTGCATTCGGGGCACCTCTCTGACCCTGGGCTATTACAACAACTTTGAGAAGACACGTGAGGTGTTTGTACAGAATCCGCTGAATACCGCCTACCCGGAGCTGATCTACCGCACTGGGGATCTGGGGCGTTACAATGAGCGCGGGGAGCTGATGTTTGTCTCCCGCAAGGACTACCAGATCAAGCACATGGGACACCGTATCGAGCTGGGGGAGATCGAGGTAAGCGCCAACATGGTGGAGGGAGTCAAGCTCTCCGGCTGCATCTACGACGACGCAAAGGGCAAAATCGTGCTGTACTATGTGGGAACCATAGAGGACAAAGAGCTGTCGGCAGAGCTGCGCGGCAGACTCCCCAGATACATGATTCCCAACCGCATGGTACGGCTGGAGCAGATGCCTTTGACGGCAAACGGCAAAATAGACCGTGTAGCTCTGAAGAAAATATGCTGAACCCTAAATTAAGAAGGAGAATAAGTTTGAAACTTACGTTTCAAATACTGATTAACGCAGTATCGCAAGCACAGCTTGCGATATGCAGGAAAGAGGTAAATATGGAAGAACTGCTGGAAATTTTGAGAGATTTGCACCCCGAGGTGGATTTTGAGACCTGCGATACCCTGATTGACGACAAGATACTGGACTCCTTTGATATCGTGTCCATTATTGCGGAGATCAACGACTGCTTTGACGTGACCATCACTGCAGAGAAGATCACTCCCCAGAACTTTAATTCTGCGGAGGCTCTCTATGCATTGATCCAGGAACTGGAAGACGAGGAATAAGAAACCATGCTCTTTACATCCTATGCCTTTTTAGGCTTTATTGCACTGCTGTTTCTGCTGTATTACCTGATTCCCAGACGCATGCAGTGGGGACTTCTCCTGTTTGCCTCCTATCTGTTCTATTTTATCGCGGGACCGTCCTGGCTGTTGTATATCCTGACCACTACGGTGACAACCTATTTTGCCGCCCTCCGGATAGAAGAGACGGGGCAGCGGCAGAAAGCGTACATAAAGGCCAATAAGGAGCAGCTCTCCGGGGAGGAGAAAAAGGCATACAAGGAGAAAATGAAGGGCAGGCAACGCACATGGATGCTGGTCTGTCTGCTGCTTAACTTGGGCATTCTGGCAGTGGTCAAATACACCAATTTTGCCATCTCCAATATCAACGGCCTGCTGCGTGTGGCGGGCAGCGCTACCCAGCTGGATTTCTGGGATATTGCGCTGCCCATGGGCATTTCCTTTTACACCTTCCAGGCCCTGGGATACCTGATTGACGTCTACAGGGGCACGGTGGCCGCCGAGAAAAATCCCTTCCGGCTGGCACTGTTTGTGTCCTTTTTTCCCCAGTTGATCCAGGGGCCCATCAGCCGTTTCGGCGATCTGGCCCAGAGCCTGTACGAAGAACATGCCTTTGAGGCAAAGAGGTTTTGCTATGGGCTGGAGAGAATTCTGTGGGGATATTTTAAAAAGCTGGTGATTGCCGACCGGATTTTGACAGGAGTCAACACTATTATCCGAGATGCGGGAACCTACCGGGGAGCCTATGTGTTCGTGGGTATGCTCTTTTATGCCCTGGAGCTGTATGCGGACTTCACCGGGGGCATTGACATCACCATCGGCATTGCCCAGGCGCTGGGAATCACGGTGAAGGAGAACTTCAACCGCCCCTATTTTTCCAAGTCTGTAAAGGAATACTGGCGCAGATGGCATATCACCATGGGAACCTGGTTCACGGACTATATCTTCTACCCCATATCCGTCTGCAAGCCCATGCTGAAACTCTCCAGGTTCGCAAGGGCGCGCCTGGGGGAGAACATCGGCAAGAGAGTGCCGATCTATCTCTCCTCCTTCGCAGTCTGGTTTGCCACCGGTATCTGGCACGGCGCCAGTTGGAATTTTATCGTGTGGGGCCTGGGCAACTGGGTCGTCCTCATGATCTCTCAGGAGCTGGAGCCGCTGTATGCCCGTTTTCACAGGCGTTTTGATGTGCAGGGAAGAGGGTGGTTCAAGCTGTTTCAGGTGCTGCGCACCATTCTGATCATGAGCTGTCTGCGCACCTTTGACTGTTACCGCAATGTGCCCCTGACCTTTCAGATGTTCGGCACGTTGTTTACGGAATGGAACTGGCATATCCTTTGGGATGGCTCCCTGCTGGCCCTGGGCCTGAGTGTTGTGGACTATGGGATTCTGCTGGCAGGCCTGATGCTGCTGGTGGCAGTGAGCCTGCTGCAGAGGAAAGGCAGCGTCAGAGACAGTATCGCCGCCAGGCCCTATCCGGTTCGGTTCCTGATCTGGTATGGACTGTTTTTGATCGTGCTGTTGGCTGGAGCCTACGGCATCGGGTATGACGCCAGCCAGTTTATCTATAATCAGTTTTGATTTATTCGGATTTGAGATGCCGCAGAGCGGCAGATGGGAGATAGTGTGAAAAAAGTTTGGAAGTTTGTGGGCAGCGCCGCCATCGTGCTGGTAAGCCTGTGCTTTCTGCAGAGGCTGCTGATGCCCAAATACGCTGCGGACGTGGTGGAAGGCGCGCTGATAGCGGAGTACTACGCAGAGGAAAAGGATCATGATGTGATCTTCATCGGGGACTGCGAGGTCTACGAGAATTTCTCCCCGGCGGTGCTGTGGCGGGACTTTGGTATCAACAGTTATATCCGTGGCAGCGCCCAGCAGCTGATCTGGCAGTCCTACTATCTGCTGGAGGATACGCTGCGCTATGAGAAACCGCAGGTGGTGATTTTCAATGTGCTGTCCATGCAGTACAACGAGCCACAGCGGGAGGCCTACAACCGGATGACGCTGGAGGGTATGAGATGGTCCCGCTCCAAGGTGGACTCCATTCGGGCCTCCATGACAGAGGAGGAGAATTTTCTGGACTATGTCTTTCCCCTGCTGCGCTATCACTCCAGATGGAGCGAGCTGGGAACGGAGGATGTGGAATATATGTTCAATACCCCCAGGGTTTCCCACAATGGCTACTATATGCGGGTGGACGTGAAACCGGCGGAGAACGTGCCGGAGGGCAGGATTTTGGCAGATTATCGTTTCGGGGAAAACGCCTGGGATTATCTGAACAAAATAACCGCTCTGTGCCAGGAGAACGATATCCGGCTAATCCTGGTAAAGGCCCCCAGTCTCTATCCCTACTGGTATGACCAGTGGGAGGAGCAGATTGAGGACTATGCGGCGGAAAATGATCTGCTGTATATCAATTTCCTGGAGCTTGTCGAGGAGACAGGGCTGGACTTTTCCACGGATACCTACGATGCGGGCTTGCATCTGAACCTGTCCGGCGCGGAAAAGATCACAGAGTATCTGGGTGAAGTGCTGCGGGAGGAAACGGGTCTGGCGGACCGCCGGGACGAGGAGCGCCTCGCCGGAATATGGGAGGAAAAGTTGACGGCTTATGAACGGGAAAAAGAGCGGCAGTATGAGAATCTGGCTAAATAAAAAATATTGAATTGCAAATCAAATTTATGGAGGCAGTGAATGAGCGATATAGTAAAGATTTCAGATCACTTCTGGATTTTTGAGGAAAATGGCGTCCGCTCCTTTTTATTTGAGGGGGACAAAAGAGCTATGCTGATTGATACAGGATTTGGCACGCTGCAGATTCGGGAATTGGCTGAAGGACTGACGGATTTACCCATATTTTTAGTGAACACCCACACCGATAAAGACCACACGGGACGCAATGCAGACTTTAAACCTGTATATATGCATCCGGCAGAGATGGATCACTATAAAAACGCACTGCCGAAGGACTGTTGTATGGAGGATGTGTGCCCGCTGTGGGAAGGCGATATTATTGATTTGGGATACTGGAAGTTTGAAGTGATTTTAACGCCAGGGCATACGCCCGGGAGCATTATGCTGTTGGAGCGTGAAAAGCGTATGCTCATTTCGGGTGACTCGATTCAGAATGGAGATATTTTTATGTTTGGGGCGGGACGCAATATGCAGGCGTTTCAGAACAGTCTCAAAAAAATGATAGCTATGGCAGATGCATTTGATTCCATTTGGCCATCCCATGGGAGTTATCCGCTGACAGCAGATATTATTCCGGGGATTTTAAAGGGAGCGCAGGACATGCTGGCAGGAAAATTGCCGGATCAGGATCCGCCCCGGCCTATGCCATGCAGGAAATATGTCTGTGATGTGGCGGCTTTTCTGTACCAGTTTGATTGAGTTAGGAGGAGAAGGATATGTATAAAAGAATATTGGCAGCATTTATGGCGCTCAGTCTGCTGGCATTGGCGGGATGCGGGGACAGTGAAAAGGTGATCAGCGGGAATGTGGTGAATGTGACTACCGGCAGCAGAGCCGAGGAATCGACCATGCAGCAGGAGAGCGTTCAGGCTCCGGAACAGCAGACGGAGACAGTCATATCCAAAGGTTATGTGTTCGTGGCAGGCGGCGTGACGGTGGAGGTGGATGCGGATATGGCCCCCATCCTACAGGCATTGGGTGAACCGTCATCCTACTTTGAGGCCGCCAGCTGTGCGTTCGAGGGCCTCGATAAGATATACACCTACAGCAGCTTTGAGATCGACACCTACCCCGCACAGGACAAAGATCTGGTGTCCGCAGTGATTTTGAAAGACGATTCCGTGACCACTGCCGAGGGTATATGCATCGGTGATTCCTTGGAGAAACTGCAGGAGACATACGGAGAAGGCGCTCAGGAGAGTGGGATGCTGGTATATGAAAAGGACGACATGAAACTGTGTTTTATCCTGCAGGACGACAGCATTATCTCCATCGAGTACAGGTCAACGGCGCTGTAGGAGACCGGTGAAAATAGTACTGTAAAAATGGAAAAAACTGTGTTATAATACCTCTAACAGTGCTGGCCGGGCGGTATGACACATGTACGCAATGGCAGAGCACTATAGAGAATTGGAGGAGGATATGCAATGAGCTATATGGACGAGTATCGGTTCTGGCTGGAGGACGACTATTTCGACCAGGACACCAAGAAGGAACTGGAGGCCATCAGTGGAAACGAGACGGAGATCGAGGACCGTTTCTACAGGGAGCTGGAGTTTGGTACCGGCGGATTACGTGGGGTTATCGGCGCAGGTACGAACCGTATGAACATTTATACCGTGAGAAAGGCCACACAGGGCCTGGCTAACTATATCATCAAGCAGGGCGCACAGAAAAAGGGTGTAGCCATCGCCTACGATTCCCGTTTCATGTCCCCTGATTTTGCGGACGAGGCTGCATTGTGTCTGGCAGCCAACGGCATCAAGGCCTATGTGTTTGAGTCCCTGCGTCCCACACCGGAGCTGTCCTTCGCGCTGCGCACCCTGGGATGTACCTCAGGTATCGTGGTGACGGCCAGCCACAATCCCCCGGAGTACAACGGCTACAAGGTGTACTGGGAGGACGGCGCACAGATCACCGCTCCCAAGGATAAGGAGATTATCGGTGAGGTGCAGGCTATCAAGGATTATCATACTGTGAAGACCATGGGCAAAGCCGAGGCGGAGGCTGCGGGCCTGTATCAGACCATCGGCAAAGAGATCGACGACGCCTACATGGTGGAATTGAAAAAGCAGATCATCCATCCGGAGATCATCAAGGAAGTGGCGGATGATATCAAGATTGTATACACTCCTCTGTGCGGCACCGGCAATCTGCCCGTGAGAAGAGTGTTGTCCGAGCTGGGCTTTAAGAATGTGTATGTGGTTCCTGAGCAAGAGAATCCCGATCCCAAGTTTACCACATTGGATTACCCCAATCCCGAGGACCCCAAGGCGTTTACCTATGCGCTGCGTCTGGCAAAGGAGAAGGATGCGGATATCGTGCTGGCTACGGACCCGGATGCAGACCGTCTGGGCGTGTACGCAAAAGATGCCAAGACCGGCGAGTATGTGGCGTTCACTGGCAATATGTCCGGTATGCTGATCGCCGAGTATATTCTGCGGGAGAGGACAGCAAGCGGCACTATGCCTGAGAATCCGGCCATGGTGACCACCATCGTGACCACCAATATGACCTTCCCCATCACCGAGAGCTACAATGTGAAACTCATCGAGGTGCTGACTGGATTTAAGTTTATCGGAGAGCAGATCAAGCTGTTTGAGCAGACAGGCTCCAACAACTATGTGTTCGGCCTGGAGGAGAGCTACGGCTGTCTGGCCGGAACCCACGCCAGAGACAAGGACGCCTGCGTGGCCGTAATGTGCCTGTGCGAGGTGGCCGCCTACTGCAAGAAACATGGCATGACTCTGTGGGATATGATGCTGCAGATGTACGAGAAGTATGGCTATTTCAAGGAGACTCAGTACACCATCACGATGAAGGGTGTCAGCGGCGCCAAGGAGATTGCCGCCCTGATGGATAAGCTGCGCACCAATCCGCCCAAGACCATCGGTGACGCCAAAGTGCTGAAATTCCGCGACTATCAGGAGAACAAGATCATTGACATGGAGACCGGAGCCGTGTCGGAGACCGGCCTGCCCAAGTCCAATGTGCTGTATTTTGAACTGCCGAACAACTGCTGGTGCTGCGCAAGACCTTCCGGCACAGAGCCGAAAATCAAGTTCTATATGGGCGTTGTGGGCAACAGCCTAGAGGATGCCCAGGCCAGAGTGGAGAAATTGACAGAGGATTTGAAAGCAATCTTATAAAGCATATTCCTTTTTCAGGAGCCGCCCCGCAAGGGGCGACTTCTGTGTTTCAACGGCTGTGTGCGGAGAGGGAATCTGGGGAACACTAAACAGCAATCCCGGGAATATGCGGAACTCTAAACAGCATATTCCCGGAAAGCGCACTGAAACATATCGGGACGCCTTGACGGCCAGATATGTTTCACCGGCCATGTGTGATTGTAGGGAATATGCGGAACTCTAATTACGAAGGGAATAAAATATATGGGCAAATTAAGTATCCATAATCTGCGAAAAACCATATCGTATCTGAAACGCAACGGGCTGCGGGAGACACTGATTACAATCCGAGAACATTTGCCTCAGTCTCCGCGGAAGGCGTATGCCTATGTTCCCGTGGCGGAGCAGGAGCTGGAACGGCAGCGCCGGCAGAACTGGGAGGAACCGGTGACTTTCAGCATAGTGGTTCCCGCCTACCATACGCCGGAGCGCTATTTTCGGGAGCTGATTGAGTCCGTTCTGGGGCAGACGTATCCTCACTGGCAGCTGGTGATTGGGGACGCAGGGGAGGATAATACCCTGGGGGAGCTGGCGGCCTCCTACAGCGATGATCGTATCTGCTATAACCGTCTTTCCGGCAACCGCAGCATTGCGGACAATACCAACGAGACACTGCAGTGGGCCACGGGGGACTATGTGGCTCTGCTGGACCATGACGATATGCTGACGCCGGATGCTCTGTATGAGATGGCGGCGGCGATAGCGCGTGGAAAGCGTGACGGCAGTTTGCCCGAAATGCTGTACTCGGACGAAGATAAATGTGATGAGGACGCAAAGGAGTTTTATGAACCCAATCTCAAGCCGGATTTTAACCTGGACCTGCTGCTGACCAACAATTATATCTGCCACCTGTTGGTGATGGAGACCGGTTTGATAAAGCAGCTGGGATTCCGGGCGGAGTATGACGGCGCCCAGGACCATGATCTGGTGCTGCGGGCGGCGGCCGGTCTCTGGCGCACTCCCGGGGCCATTCTGCATATTCCCAGGGTACTGTACCACTGGCGCTGCCACAGCGCCTCCACGGCGGCCAACCCGGAGAGCAAGCTCTATGCCTATGAGGCGGGAGTGAAAGCCTCCCAGGACTTCGTGGACAGTCGAGGCTGGAGAGCTAAGGTGTCCATGACCCAGCACATGGGATTTTCTCGGACAGAATACGATCCGCCGATTTTAGAGCAGCGGCGGGAGATAGGCGCTCTGGGCGGCAGAGTGCTGGGCAAGGCCCGCAGGATCGCGGGGGGCATGATGGATGAGACAGGAGAGGTGCAGCATCTGGGGCTGAAGGACGGCTACAGCGGCTATCTGAACCGGGCCATACTGGTGCAGCAAGCCCAGGCCCTGGATCTGCGCTGTCTGAAACTGAGTGAGCAGTGCCGGGAGCTGTTCTCTCAGATCGTCGGGCTGGAATATGAGGAAGACGAAAACACCGGTATGTACCGCTGGCAGAGTCTGCCGCCTGACAGCGACTATGCGGGCATGGGCCTGAAACTGAGCCGGGCCTTGAGGGAGGCCGGGTATATTCTGCTCTGGGACCCCCAGCTGGTGTGCGATATGCAGGAACGAGGAAACCATGAAAATAACAGTGATAATTCCCAACTATAAGGGGAAAGACTATATACGGCCCTGCCTTGACAGTCTGCGGGAGCAGCAGACGGCCCCTCCACTCTTTAAGACTCTGGTTGTGGACAACGGTTCCGCGGACGGCGTTCCGGAGATTGTGCGGCGGGAGTATCCTGAGGTAAATATTCTGGAACTTTCCGAGAACACCGGGTTCTGCCATGCCGTCAACGTGGGAATCCGGGCGGCGGACACTCCCTATGTGCTGCTGATGAACAACGACACCATAGTGAAACCGGGCTTTGTCGCAGCGCTGCTTGAGCGCATGGAATCCGATTCACGCATTTTTTCCGTCAGCCCCATGATGCTGAATATGCAGGACGAGTCCCGCATTGACGATGCGGGGGACCGCTACAATGCTCTGGGCTGGGCTTTTGCCCGGGGCAAGGGACAGCTCGCCCGGCGCTATCAGAAGCCGGTTCACATTTTTGCGGCTTGCGGCGGCGCTTCCCTGTACCGCCGCGAGGCTGTGCTGGCTCTGGGAGGCTTTGACGAGAACCATTTTGCGTATCTGGAGGACATAGACATCGGCTATCGCGCCAGAATACACGGCTGGCGTAATGTGTACGAGCCCCGTGCTATGGTGCTGCATGCGGGGAGCGCTGCCTCAGGCTCCCGCTACAATGCCTTTAAGGTAAAGCTCTCCTCCGCCAACAATGCGTATATGATCGGCAAAAATATGCCGCTCTTTCAACTTTTCCTGAATTTTCCTTTCCTTTTTATTGGCTTTTGTATAAAAACTGCCTTTTTTGCAAAGAAAAAAATGGGTATGCTATATGTGAAAGGATACGCGGAAGGGATCGCCAGATGCTTTGGCAGTGCGGGGAAAGAGCATAAAGTGCGTTTCAAATGGCGCAATCTATGGAATTACTGCTGTATTCAGGGGACACTCTGGCTGGATCTGGTCCGAATCTTCATAAAATCTTAAGTTGTTTCTGCGTCGGGATTCATGTAGAATAAAGTAAGATCAGAGAGACTTGAGGGCCTGACGGAGTGATGCCGTATGATTAAAGATAACCAGAAGGTTTTTAACAGACTGCATGTGCTGATGGATGTCATGATTACAGTGGTTTCCTATGCACTGGCCTACTTTATCAAATTTTATATAATCGATGCCCTGTCCCCTGAGGTAGGCGTTCTGCCGGTGCGGGATTATTTCATGGTGCTGCTGTTCCTGGTACCCGGGTATGTGATCCTGTATTTTCTCTGCAACGTGTATGGCCCGAAACGCACGGGAAAGCGGCGGCATGAGCTTTTGGCAATCATTCAGGCCAACACGCTGGGCATGGCCTTTTATATCATTGTTCTGTATGTAGTGATCCGTGAGATCAATTATTCCCGATTGATGATGGGTATTTTCTACATGCTGAATATTTTCATCACCTGTCTGAGCCGGATCGTACTGCGAAAGATGCTCTGGACTATTCGCAAGAAAGGCTACAATCTAAAGCATGTGCTTGTGGTGGGTTATTCCCGCGCTGCGGAGCAGTATATTGACCGGCTTTTGTGGAATCCCCAGTGGGGCTACAAGATTGCCGGGATTTTGGACGACACGATTCCAAGCGGCACCCTGTACAAGGGAATCAAGGTGCTGGGCAGGCTGGATAACCTGGAAGTTATTCTGCCGCATCACGAGCTGGACGAGGTTGCTATTGCCCTGGCCCTGAAGGATTATGACAATCTGGAGCATGTGGTAAATATCTGTGAGAAATCCGGTGTGCACACCAAGTTTATTCCGGATTACAACAGTGTGATCCCCACCAGACCCTATACGGAGGATCTGATGGGACTGCCGGTAATCAATATCCGCTATGTACCCCTGTCCAGCAACAGCAACAAGGTGATCAAGCGGGCCATGGATATTATGGGCTCAGCCTGCGGCATTGTCATACTTTCGCCCCTGATGCTGATACTGGCAGCTCTGGTCAAGATAAGCAGTCCGGGTCCCATTATATTTAAACAGGAACGGGTGGGGCTGCACAGCAAGCCTTTCTATATGTACAAATTCCGCAGTATGGAGCAGCAGTCTGCGGAGGAGGAGAAGAAAGCCTGGACGGTGCGGGATGATCCCAGAGTCACCGGAATAGGCAAGTTTCTGCGCAGAACCAGCCTGGATGAACTGCCCCAGCTGTTCAATATTCTGAAGGGGGATATGAGTCTGGTGGGTCCCAGACCCGAGCGGCCGCTTTTTGTGGAGAGATTTCGGGAGGAGATTCCCCGATATATGGTCAAGCATCAGGTGCGTCCCGGACTTACCGGATGGGCCCAGGTCAACGGCTACCGGGGGGATACCTCTATCAAAAAACGTATTGACTGCGACATTTATTATATTGAAAACTGGACCATAGGTTTTGACATAAAGATTGTCTTTATGACGTTTTTTACAGGCTTTGTCAACAAAAATGCCTATTAGGAATATGGAGACACATTAGGGAAGGACAGGAGAGAGATGGCGACAAAAGCAAACAAAACAAAGGGAAAATCCCAAAAGTCCAAAAGGATATCGCGCATGATTATTTTTGCGGTGGAGATTTTGGTGATACTGATAATGCTGCTGGTGGTAGTAAAGGTTTTCCAGGTGACAGATCCGGAGAGCGGCAGTGCAGGACCCTATATTTTTGATCCGGTGGCGCAGGACCCGGATGATGGTTCACAAATCACTCCTCCAGATAGTTTTATAGTAAACGAAACGGTGAAAGAGGATCCCGCTATGAAGAACTACTGGAACATAGCGCTGTTCGGCGTGGACGCTACAAACTCTTCCATGTTGTATAAGAGCAGCCACAGCGACAGTATGATGATCGCTTCCATCAATCTGGAAACGGGGGAGATCAAGCTGGTGTCCGTGTATCGTGACACATACCTGAATATTGGAAACGATCGTTACAAGAAGGCCAATCAGGCTTACCACCTCGGAGGGGCGGAACAGGCTATTGCCATGCTGAACACAAACCTAGATTTGGACATCAAGGATTTTGTGGCAGTGAATTATCAGGCGGTCATTGACGTAGTGGATGGTCTGGGCGGTATTTGGATCGACATAGAGAGCGAGGAGGAGATCACACACCTGAACAACTATCAGGCCAGCATTATCAGAGATACCATGCCGAACAGGGATATGGAGGACTACAAGCCGGTGACGGAGACGGGATACCAGCTGCTGGATGGTCTGCAGGCGGCGGCATACTGCCGCATCCGCTACACCAGAGGAAATGATTTCAAGCGCACGGAGCGTCAGAGGGCAGTGGTGCAGGCCATAGAGACCCAGGCTAAGAAAGCTGATCTGAATACTCTGGCAAACCTCTTTACAAAGGTCATGGAAAACGTATATACTTCTATTAAGTCGGATGACATTCTAACCATGATCAACAGTATCAGCAGCTATCATATTGTAGATGAGGGCGGTTTCCCGACGGAAAGCATGCGCACAACCGGCACTATAGGCGCCAGCGGGAGCTGTGTGGTTCCGGTAGATCTGGAATCCAATGTGGTCTGGCTGCACAAGTTTTTGTTTGGAGACGAGGATTACCAGGTAACGCAGGAAGTGAAAAAATATAGTGACACTATCAAGTCCGATACCAGTCCGTATCTGAATCAGTGATATAAGCGGGGGAGCTGACGCAGGCTCCCTCTTTCGTTGTGTGGACCGTGTCTGTGAAACAGCGCGGGAGCAGGAGAGGAAACGCAGTATGGTGGTGGATGTCATCATTCCCGTATATAAGCCGGACAGTTCGTTTTTCAAGCTGATAGAGAGGCTGGAAACACAAACGTTGCCCGTCCGGCGTATCATAGTTATGAATACAGAGGAAAAATATTTTGAGCAGCTGATTTACGGCACAAAATTTCTGGAACAGCACCGGCAGGTAGTGGTTTCTCATCTGTCGAAAAAAGAGTTTGACCATGGCCGCACAAGGGCACAAGGCGTGGGAAAATCTGATGCGGAGATATTTGTCATGATGACGCAGGACGCCATGCCGGAGGATTCGCGGCTCATCGAAAACCTGGCGGCGTTTCTGGCAGAGGATGTGGCGGCGGCGTATGCCAGGCAGCTCCCTGCGGAGGATGCGGGGCCGGTGGAGAGATATATGCGCAGCTATAATTATCCCGAAGATTCCCGGATAAAATCTCTGGAGGATCTGTCCGAACTGGGGATCAAGACTTATTTTTGCTCCAATGTGTGCTGTGCATACCGGCGGGATGTTTATGATAAACTGGGGGGATTTGTCCGGCATGCCATTTTCAACGAGGATATGCTCTATGCGGCCAAAGCGATACAGGCGGGATATCGGATTGCCTATGTGGCGCAGGCCCGGGTGACTCACTCCCATAACTATACCTGCGGACAGTATTTTCACCGGAATTTTGATATTGGGGTGTCCCAGGCGGACCACCCGGAGGTATTTCGGGCCGTGCCGTCGGAGGGGGAGGGTATCCGCAGCGTCAGGATGGCGGCGAGGTGGCTGCGCAGTCAGAAACAGGGGTGGAAGATACCGGGGCTATTTTGGCAGAGCGGCTTTAAATACGCGGGATACTGGCTGGGAAAGCACTACAAGAAACTGCCTCGGAGACTGGTGCTTGGCTGCACGTCCAACAGGGAGTACTGGGCGCATGAGGACAGGCGAAGGGACGTGGCCGGAATCGATGCCTCCCGGGGCTACGGCAGGACGGAACAGGAGTAGGAGGATTAAAGCATGTGTGGAATTGTAGGATATATCGGCAGCAGGCAGGCAGCGCCCATCATTCTGGACGGTCTTGCAAAGCTGGAATACAGAGGATATGACTCTGCGGGCATAGCTATATACGACGGGGAAAATATCGAGATGCGAAAGGCTGTGGGCCGCCTGAGTGTACTGGAGAACCTGACCCACGGCGGCGAGACCATGAAAGGCTATATGGGCATAGGCCATACCAGATGGGCCACTCATGGCGCTCCAAGCGATACCAACTCCCATCCTCATATGAATACATCGGAGACCATTGCCGTGGTACATAACGGCATTATTGAGAACTATATTCCGCTGAAGAAGAAACTGACGGACAGGGGATACACGTTCCTGTCGGAGACGGACACGGAGGTTTTGGCGCATCTGTTGGATTACTATTACAAGGGCAATCCCCTGGAGGCCATCACGAAGGTGCTGCACCGTGTGGAAGGCTCCTATGCTCTGGGAATTCTGTTTGCGGAGCACCCGGATGAGATATATGCCGTGAGAAAGGACTGTCCGCTGATTGTAGGTGCCGGTTCCGATGGCTGTTTCATCGCTTCCGACGTCCCCGCCATCTTGAAATACACCCGCACTGTATATTATGTGGAAAATCAGGAGGTCGTAAAACTGGGTAAGGATGGTATGCAATTCTACTCTGTGGATGAGGAAGAGATTACCAAGGAACCCGTTACCATTGACTGGGACGCCAATGCGGCGGAAAAGGCCGGATACGAACATTTCATGCTGAAGGAGATGTATGAGCAGCCCAAGACCATCACCGACACCATCTCGCCCCGCCTGCAGGACGACAGGATAGTGATTGAAGAGCTGCATATGACGGACGAGGAGCTGGCTGCTGTGAAGAGACTTCATATTGTGGCCTGCGGATCCGCCTATCACGCGGGAGTCACGGGGAAATATGTGATTGAGGGTCTGGCACGTATTCCGGTGGAGGTGGATGTGGCCAGCGAATTCAGATATCGGAACCCTATTATGGAGGAGGGCAGCCTGGTCATCGTCATAAGCCAGTCCGGCGAGACGGCGGACACCCTGGCAGCCCTGAGGGAATCCCGGGACAGAGGCTACAAGGTGCTGGGAATTGTGAATGTGGTGGGCAGCTCCATCGCCAGAGAGGCGGATGCCTGTCTGTACACATGGGCGGGACCGGAGATCGCCGTGGCCACCACCAAGGCATACAGCGCTCAGCTGGTGGCGCTCTACATGCTGGCTGTCAAGCTTGCCCAGGTGCGGGGGACCATCGACGATGCAGCCGCCGCGGAATTGATCCGTGACCTGCGCAGACTGCCCGATCAGATTGAATTGCTTTTGGGACAGAAGGAAAAAATACAGCGTTTCGCCAACCGCTATGTGGGAGCCAAGGATATCTTTTTCATTGGCAGAGGCATCGACTACGCAATCTCTCTGGAGGGATCGCTGAAACTGAAGGAGATATCATACGTGCATTCGGAGGCATATGCGGCGGGAGAACTCAAGCACGGGACCATCTCTCTGATCGAGGATGGCACGCTGGTGGTGGCCGTGTCCACCCAGCCGGCATTATATCAGAAGACTATCAGCAATATCGTGGAGGTCAAGGCCAGAGGCGCCTTTGTCATGGCAGTGACCAACGAGGAGAATAAGGCCATGGAAAAGGCCAGCGACTACTGTGTCTATCTGCCGGAGACCAACCCTTATTTTTCCAATTCACTGGCGATTATTCCGCTGCAGCTCTTCGGCTATTATGTGGCGGTGGGCAAGGGCTGCGACGTGGATAAACCCCGCAATCTGGCCAAGTCGGTCACAGTGGAATAAATTAAAAATGAAAAATAGATTTTCACAAGAGCTTAATAGTTTCATCACAATTTGAACACAAATGGCGGATATACTAAATGGCATAAGAGGAACGCTAAATCAGCAAGTTCCCGTACTGCACACTGATGAATATCGGGACGCCTCGGGCGGCCTGGTATTCATCACCGGATATGTGTGCTGATAGGGAACTTGCGGAACTCTAATTAGGAGGAACTGTTATGTACGAAAATGAAATCTATTCCGGTGATCGTACCGGCAATCATACCACCGGTACCTATCAGAGTTATCAGGCGGGCAGTGCGCCCCAGAGAGATTTTGGGAACACTTCTCAGGAGCCTGAAAAAAAGAAACATTCCGGCGGTTTTGCCAAGAAACTGTTGCTCTGCGCCTGCATGGGGCTTTGCTTTGGGCTGTTCGGCGGGCTGGGTCTGTATGCCGTACAGCAGGCCACAGGCATGAGCTTTGGCGGTCCCTCCCGGGAGGCGGGAAATGTGCAGAGCATGGCGGAACCTACCGTTGCCCCCACGGCGGATGTGAAATTGGCCACGACGGACGGTACACGCATCATCAGCTCGGATGTGTCCGATGTGGTGGAGGAAGTCATGCCGGCCATGGTGTCTATCGTGAAAGACTACACGGAAAAGTCCAGTTTCTGGGGACGTACCTACTCTGAGGAACGGCAGGGAAGCGGTTCCGGCATTATTGTGGCGCAGAGTGACACGGAGCTGATTCTGGTGACCAATCATCATGTGGTGGACGGCGCCAGCAAACTGACGGTGACATTTATTGACGGCAGCACCGCAGAGGCCCAGATCAAGGGCAGCGATGCGGACATGGATCTGGCGGTAATCGCCATTTCTATGGATAGCCTGAAGGAAGAGACCATAGACGCCATTGCGGTGGCGCGGCTGGGGGACAGCGAAGCCCTGCGGCTTGGGGAGCAGGTGGTAGCCATCGGCAATGCGCTGGGATATGGGCAGTCCGTGTCCGGCGGTTGGGTCAGCGCCCTGGACAGGGAAGTGACCTACAGCGATGGGACCGGCGGCAGCTTTATTCAGACCGACGCGGCTATCAATCCCGGCAATTCCGGCGGTGCGCTGGTGAACATGAACGGGGAAGTAATCGGTATCAATTCCAGCAAAATCGGCGACGAATATGTGGAGGGCATAGGTTTTGCAATTCCTATCTCCGCAGCCCGTCCCATTATCGAGAACCTTATGACCAAGGAGACACGATTCAAGGTGGCTGAGGGCAAGACCGGATATATGGGTGTCAGTCTGCAGACTGTGACGCAGGAATATGCGTATCTCTACGGTGTGCCCGAGGGTATACTGGTCACGAGTGTGGAGGAGGGTTCCGCAGCGGAGGCCGGAGGTATACTGAGCGGTGATATTATCACTCGCTTTGAGGGAGACAGGATTCAGTCCAACGAGGACCTGCTGGAAATCATACAGTATTACGGGCCTGGTTCCGAGGTGACGGTAGTGGTGAAACGTCTGCTGCAGGGCAGCTATGAGGAAATAGAGCTGACCCTGATCTTGGGAGAAAGACCCTGACGTGCCAAACTATTCCTTTATAAAAAGTTTACTTGTGCAGTAATGGAATATTCGATATAATAAACCCGGAAGAATGTATTCCGGGTTTATTTTTACAAATACGCAATTGAGGCAAGATTGGAGCGAAAAGAGGTAGAGATGGCAGATAAGTACGATCAGGAAGAGGAATTGAAGGAGTTAGAGGAGTCCGCAGGGGAGAAGAAGGACAGTGAAAGCGGCCAAAAAGGGGAATCCGACAAAAGCGGCGACTATGAGGACGTATGCTTTGTCTGCCGCAGGCCGGAGAGCAAGGCGGGAAAGATGTTCAAACTCCCCAACAATATCTGCGTCTGTGACGACTGTATGCACAAGACCATGGATGCGGTGAGCCAGTTTGATTATCAGGGGATGCTCAGCGATCCCCAGTTCCAGAGGGATATGGACAACATGCTGAAGGGCAATGGCATGGCCAATATCCGCTTTGTGAACATAGCGGACCTGCAGGGGGAGGGCGGTATTCCCAACAAGCAGAAGATAAAGAAGAAAAAGAAACAGGAGAGCGCTCAGCCCGTATTGAATATCAGGGATATTCCCGCACCCCACAAGATCAAGGCCAGTCTGGATGAGTATGTGGTGGGGCAGGAGCACGCCAAAAAGGTGATCTCCGTGGCCGTCTACAATCATTATAAGAGGGTTGCCACAGGTACTATGGACGAGATTGAAATAGAAAAGTCCAATATGCTGATGATCGGGCCAACCGGCTGCGGCAAGACCTACCTGGTCAAGACGCTGGCGAGGCTGCTGGATGTGCCGCTGGCCATAGCGGACGCCACCTCCCTCACCGAGGCCGGATACATCGGAGACGATATCGAGAGCGTTATCTCCAAGCTGTTGGCGGCGGCGGACAATGACGTGGAGAAGGCGGAGAGAGGCATTGTTTTCATAGATGAGATCGACAAGATTGCCAAGAAGAAAAACACTACCTCCCGGGATGTGAGCGGCGAGAGTGTGCAGCAGGGGATGCTAAAGCTCCTGGAGGGTGCGGAAGTGGAGGTGCCGGTGGGGGCAAACAGCAAAAACGCCATGGTTCCGCTGGCCACTGTGAACACCAGAAATATCCTGTTTATCTGCGGCGGCGCCTTTCCAGATCTGGACGATATTATCAAGGAGCGCCTGACCAAGACGGCCTCCATAGGCTTTAACGCCACGCTGAAGGACGCGTTTGACAAGGAGAAAAACATACTGTCTCATGTGACCGTGGAGGATCTGCGGAAATTTGGCATGATTCCGGAATTTATCGGGAGATTGCCGGTGATCTACACGCTGGAGGGACTGACCAAGGAGATGATGGTCAAGATTCTGAAAGAGCCGCGCAATGCCATCCTGAAACAGTACCAGAAACTGTTGGAACTGGATGAGGTAAAACTGGAGTTCAACGACGAGGCGCTGGAGGCCATTGCCGAGAAAGCCATGAAACGGGATACGGGTGCCAGAGCCCTGCGCTCCATTATAGAGGAATTCATGCTGGATATCATGTATGAGATTCCCAAGGATGACAACATCGGCCGGGTCACCATCACCCGGGAGTACATCGAGGGCAAGGGAGGCCCTGTCATTGATATCCGCAGCAACATGCTGCCAGAGAGCGGCAATACCACAGATTTAAAAGAATATCCGCAGCCTTGAGCGGCTGGCGTATGTCCCCGGCGGGATTTGTCCCTGGCCGGGGATTTTTTGGGGTAGGATCGTGTATAGAAATAATCTGGCGATTCAGAGAACTTTTATGCTGGAGACCGCATAGACTATCCATAAGGGATTGCAACAAAGACGGAGAGCTAAATGGACTGCAAGGAAAAAATATTGTCTGAAGACTATGTGGATATCGTGGTGGATTTTCCGGTGGATATTCTTTTATCGCGGGCACCGGATATATGCTATATCCCCCTGGGGGAGGGCTATTCGGTGGTATACGACAATCTGCTGACGGCGGCGGAGCGCTGGCGGGGAGCGTACCAATACCGTTTTACTCCCAAGGTGTATGGGCTGATGGAACTTAAGTCCGCAGGTACAGGGGAGATGAGAGCGGCACAGCTGTCTGAGCCTTTTGATTCCACACCCCTGATCTCCAGCGGAATACTGTCGGTGCAGAGACAACCGCTCAATCTCACGGGGCGGGGCTGCATCTTCTGCTGTATAGATACGGGGGTGGATTACACATCCCCCGTTTTTCGCAACGAGGATGGCAGCACAAGGATACTGGCGATATGGGATCAGACCATACAGGACGGTCCTGCTCCCCAGGGGCTTTATTTTGGCACAGAATATACCAGAGAGCAGATCAATGCGGCGCTGCAGGCGGAGGACCCCTATAGCATCGTCCCCAGCCGGGATACCGAAGGGCATGGCAGCGCCCTGACGGGGGTGGCGGCGGGCAGCAATCTGGGAAATGGGACTGTGTATCTTGGGGCGGCGCCTCAGGCGGATATTCTGGTGGTAAAGCTGAAACAGTGCAAGGACTATCTGAGGCAATATTATTACTTGCCGGATGATGTGCCGGCCTACACGGAGGCGGATATCATGCTGGCCATACGGTATGCAGATTCCTTTGCGGAGGCATTTAAAAGGCCAGTGGTAATGTGTCTGGGGGTAGGGACCAATATGGGGGACCACAACAGAAGCGGCTTTCTGTCCAGATATTTGAGCTGTATGGGCGGGTACCGCAGCCGGGTCATGGTGGTGGCCGGAGGAAATGAGGGCAATGCAGCCCATCATTTCTTTGGGCAGATTCCTACGGATCTGGGGCGTAGAGACAGCTATAAGGACGTGGAAATACGGGTGGCGGAGGGTGTCAGAGGCTTTATCATGGAGTTTTGGGGCAGTGTGCCGGATCTGTTCAATGTGATCATACGTTCCCCGGGCGGTGAGACCATTCCGCCCATACGTCTGGGCGTGGAGACGGAGACCACCCATCGCTTTATCTATGAGAGGACGGTTATCACGGTACAGAGCGTATTGGTGGAGGCCAACACCGGGGAGCAGCTGATTGTGTTCCGGGTGAGCCAGCCCACGGCGGGAATCTGGAATTTCCGGGTGACGGCGGCAGGGCAGCTTTACAATGGCGATTTTCACCTGTGGCTGCCCATCACGGATTTCCTGACGGCAGAGTGCTATTTCTTAAGCCCTGACCCTTATACCACGTTGACGGAGCCGTCCATGGCGGACCGGGTGATCAGCGTCTCCACCTACAATGACGCTAACAACAGCTTTTTCCTGGAATCCGGCAGGGGCTTTGCCAGAATGGGGCAGATCTGCCCGGACATAGCGGCTCCCGGCGTCAATATCTCCACCATCTACGGGCGGCGCACCGGCAGCAGCCTGTCCGCAGCGCTGACCGCCGGAGCCGCCGCACAGTTCATGCAGTGGGCCGTGGTGGAGGGCAACAGTCTGCTGGCGGAGACGGAGGAAGTGCGCAACTACTTTATCCAGGGGGCGGTCCGGTCGGCGGAGATCAGCTATCCCAGCAGAGAGTGGGGATATGGACGGTTGAATCTGAGGCGGGTGTTTGATGTGTTGGCGGGGGTGACGGGAGGGTGAGACAAAAAAATGCTTTCAGAAATCAAATCTGAAAGCGTCAGACTGTAGACAAAGTCCGAGGCATCCACCTCGGACTTTTCTCGTCATAAGATCCTAAAAATGTGTGTTTTCAGGACTTTATGGCTCTTTTGTGGCATAATTGAAGTATCAAATAAAGGTGGTATACTTCTATGATGACTCAGAATGCCGATAAGAAAAGAGAACAAATTCGGATGTTCTGTATGGACGACATGATTCCTCAGGATTATCTTCTCGGGATGATTGATAAAGATTCCTTTTATCCAGTACCTATACGGAATCAGAAGTATGTGCCAGACAGTGAAAGAGATTGAAGTTAATATCGCTTACAGGTGGTTTCTCGGTCTTGAAATGATGGATAAGGTTCCCTATTTCTCCACCTTTGGAAAGAACTATACCCGCAGATTCAGGGATACAGACCTCTTTGAACAGATATTTTCCCATATACTGCAGGAATGTTATAAATTTGAGCTGATAGGCCCTACAAAGGTTTTTGTGGATGTTACACATGTGAAAGCCCGTGCAAACAAGAAGATGCAGAAACGTATTGCCCATGAGGAAACCCTGTTATTTGAATAAATCTTGAAGAAGGAGATCAATGAAGACCGCGAAACCCATAGAAAACATCCCCTGAAAGAAAAAGATGATGATAATGTGGATCCGCCATCCACTGGTTCAGGGGGTGGGGAAGAGAAAACCATCAAGGAAAGCACCTCTGATCCTGAAAGCGGATGGTTCCGAAAGGGTGAGCATAAAAATGTATTTTCCTATGCGGTACAGACTGCCTGTGATAAGAACGGCTGGATTCTGGGCCATAGTGTACATCCCGGGAATCACCACGACAGCAGGACTTTCAAAGTATTGTATGACAAGATAAAGGACATCGGAATAGAAACTCTGATAGCAGATGCAGGATATAAAACGCCAGCGATAGCAAAACTGCTGATAGACGATGGGATCCATCCTCTGCTGCCGTATAAAAGACCGATGACCAAAGAAGGATTTTCAGAAAATATGAGTATGTTTATGATGAGTATTATGATTGTTACATCTGCCCGAATAATCAGGTACTGACATATAGTACAACGAACAGGAATGGATACCGAGAATACAAAAGCTGTGGGGCTGTCTGTGGGGGATGTCCTTATCTTTCGCAATGCACGGAAAGCAAAGAGCATGTCAAAGCGGTAACGCGCCATATTTGGGAGCCGTATCTGGAAATGTGCGAAGATATCCGCCAGCCCCTTGGCATGAAAGAAATATACTCTCTGCGAAAAGAAACGATACTACTTTTGCAGCCATGTGAGCGGTAACCCCAAAATGAATCGGAACTGCGTTGTCTGATGGCATCTTATTTTTTGAAGGTGACAAGGCAGAGAGGGACAATGGAACAAAGCATATGGCTTAAGTAGCAGAGATGTCTAGTACTGCGGATAATTTTTCTTAATACGGTTAGGAATCAGTTCCACCTTTACGACTTCCTGCAATTCTGCGGCTGTCTGTTCCGCAGTTGCTGCGGAACAGGGAATGACCATCCCTTTCTTGCGCAGACGGCTGATCCAGTTATAAAAAGTACTTGGATTGATATCATTTGCCTAGCACCATTGATAATCGGAGAGACCGCTCTGGCGACACTCCATGATAAACTTAAAATGTTCATCGGAAGAAATATGTTTTGCTCTCATAAATGTCGGTCCCCATAGTAGATTAAAATGCTTGCATTCTCGCAAACAAATGGAGTGAAATGTTTGCATTTCCTACTAACAATTATAGTAATTATTGGTGGCAGATGGAATTCGCCCTGAAATTAGTCGCTTACTTTCATTCAAGGAAAAATCAATGCGGAGAAATCTGGAAAAAGTACAGCAATAATTAAACGCAACTATAAATAGTTGCAGCTGATAATGTACAATGATATAATGCAATCAGTGTATGACACACAAAAAGCAGATGGCATTGCATTTTTATATATTACTGGTGGAGGAATGAGCCATGGCAATTTTTACAATGGGAGAAGTGATTAAGCGCAGCCGTAAAGCGTTGGGTATAACACAGGAGGAATTGGCAGATGGCATTTGTACGCCAGGAGGGTTATCAAGAATTGAAAATGGTAATAGGGAACCATCCCATGCCAAATTTGTCGCATTGATGCAGCGGTTGGGACAATGGGATGACAGTTATGATTTGTTTGTCGGGGATGCATATTTTGATATTGCTGATCTACAAAATGAAATTCGGAATTGTATCACTCAGAGGGACTTTGAAAAGGCGCAGAATTTATTGAGCCAATATGAAGAGAAGATTGGCAAGGAGTCTGTTGAAGGAATGTATAAGCAATTCTTGCTGCTGGAGAGGCTAATCTGTGTTGACCAGGGAGTTATAAAGAAAGAGCATATTAAGGATTTACAGCAGATATTGCAGATCACCGTACCCAGTTATGGACAGAAAAAGTTGCATCAGCTGTTGCTTAATAACCAGGAGATTATGATCATTAACAATATGGCGATTGCATATGCGGAAAATGGCATGCGCTCACTGGCAATCAGTATGTTGCAGGAACTGGATGAACTCCTAAAAGATAGGTTTATGAATTGCCGTGAGCGTATGTATCTAAGAGCTCCCATTCTGCTTAATTTAATCAAATATCTGGGTTTGGAGGCACGCTATACGGAAGGGCTCCGGTTGGCAGACAATACGATTAAAGAACTGACAGCATATGGCAAGACACTTTTTATTCCAGAAATTCATTTTGATATTGCCTGGATGCTGATACAAATGGATCGGACGAAATATCATCAACAGATACTGGATGAATTCCTGCAGTCCTGCTACGGCCGTATATCCCAGCGCCAATATGTAAGTGCACGATTTGTAATAGATTATCTTAAACAGAATGTGTCGGAACTAGCCCATGATGTCAAAGTACTTCATTGTGAGGCGGTTCTATGCAGGCAAGCAGAACTGGACTATCAGCAGATGGATCTGTGATGGAGGAAGAACAAGTGCTGGCTGTGATCAGGATGCCTAAGATAACGAGAATGGAAATAAATCTTTTCATGGTTGTACCTACCTTTCGTTGTTGAGTCAAAGTATTTTGTTAAATACATTGATAAATGTTAATTGGAATTTTAATG